>NZ_JAJOZB010000001.1:8463147-9119197 GCF_023701745.1 Streptomyces sp. RKAG293
CTTGTAGAGGTCTTCCTTGCTTCCGAAATGCGCGTACAGCGTCGGTTTGGTGGAATGGGCGCGCGCGGCGATGGCCTCCATGGTGGCGGCCAGATAGCCTGCCTCCGCGAAGATGGCGCATGCGGCGTCCAGCATGTGCGCTTCTCTGGAATGGGACGCCGCGCGCGGGCGTGGCCGTCCGGTTACGGAGAGGTCTTCAGGTGATGGCGTGGCGCTCCCCGCATCGATCATGAATGGCACTTTACTCCACGGTAAAGTCGACATAGGCTTTACTTCGCGGTAATGCTGCCCTGTGCGGTAAAGCCGTCAAGATCATTCGAGTGCGCACAGGTATCCCGTACTCGGCACGACCCACTCCCCTTTGGGAAGTGGCCCCATCCCGTGTCCCGGCCGTCCTTGAGCGAGGGTGACCCGGGCCAAGTGGAGGCCCCTATGCGCCGACCTCGCCCTTTCACGGGCGCCCCCGCCGAGGCAGATCTGCCGGGGCAGCTGGGTAGCGGGCGGCAGTATGAAGGTCCAGCCCTGCACCGGGACCAGTCCCTGCCGATGGTGCCGAGGCAGGATCTCCTGACCGGCGGCCCCTGGCCGCTGCCGCGTACGCCGACGGCGTGTCGCCAGGCCCGGTCCGCGCTCCGTCAGGTGCTGCGGCAATGGGGGATGGAGCATTTCACCGATACCGCGGAACTCCTCGTCAGCGAACTGGTCACCAATGCGGTGCGTTACGCGCCGGGCCCCATCCATCTGACCGCCCGGGGCGGCCACGCGCTGCGCTGTCACATCGATGACGGCAGCCGGCTGCTTCCCCGGCTGCACAACGCCCGTCCCGACGACGAATTCGGGCGGGGCCTGGCCCTGGTCGACCAACTCGCCAGCGACTGGGGTGTGGACCTCACCGACCGCGGCAAATCCGTCTGGTTCGAGCTCAAGGGCGCGAAGCCCTCCTGAGAAGCCCGCCGGAGAAGCCCTCTTGAAATGAGCGACAGCCGGACGGGCGACCCTGGCATTAACTTCCCTTCGGCTGGTCCGGAGCGAATGGCCCGTCCAGCGCGGCCCATTGAAGCAGCATGATGGTTTTGGCGTCGGCGATGTCGCCGGACCGGATCAGGCCGAGGGCCCGGGTGAAAGGGAGTTCGACGACCTCGATGTCCTCGCCCTCCTCCGCGAGCCCGCCGCCGCCCGTGTCGCGCGTCGCGGAACTGTACGGCGCCGCGTAGAAGTGCAGCCGTTCGGTGACCGATCCGGGGCTCATGTAGACGTCGAAGACATGCTCCACGGCACCGATGGTGTGACCGGTCTCCTCGGCGGCCTCGCGCCGGATCGCCGTCTCGGGGTCGTCCTCCTCGAGCAGACCGGCGGCGGTCTCCAGGAGCATGCCGTCCGGGTGGCCGTTCGCGTAGGCGGGGTAGCGGAACTGGCGGGTGAGCAGCACCGTGGCGCGGTCGCGATCGTAGAGCAGCACGGTCGCGCCGTTGCCGCGGTCGTAGGTCTCGCGCTGTTCGGTGCTCCAGTGGCCGTCCGAGTGCCGGTAGTCGAACGTGGTGGTGCGCAGGACGTACCAGTGGCAGGACAGCAGCGTGACGTCACGGACCACGACCCGGGGATTGCCGGTCAGGTCGAGGCCGTCCCGGTCCAGCCGGGTCCGGCCACGGCGGTCGGGGACGTCGATGCCGGCCGTCATCGGGCCGCGGGGATCTCGTCGAGGTGGTGGAAGACCTGCTTGCCCAGCGCTTCGGCCTGACTGGTCATCAGATCCGCTCCCGCCGAAGGCCCGCCGATGCGCCAGACCGCGTCGCACCGGGCCAGCAGGCGCTCCGCGACGGGATGGAAGATCTCGTCGAACGCCGGGTCGCCGATCCCGGCGGAACCCGCGGTCTCGATCAGCGGCAGCGCCAGCGCCTCACCGGTGACGGGCAGGTGGCCGGCCCGGAACAACGTCAGGGCGGCCTGGTTCATGGCGTCGACGTTGGCGGCGAGCTTCGCCGGGTCGTCTCCCGTGCCGGATCGGTAGGGGCCGGCGACCAGGATCATCAAGGGGTGGAACGGGGCGGGCATCGGGCGCCTTTCGTCGGTGCGTGCGGTCCGTGCGTGTGGTGCGTGGGGTGCGTTTGCCACGGCAGGGGCGGTGCGGCGGCCGTTGGGTGGCAGGGGCGAGCGGCGGACCCGGTCGGATCGGGCCTGGTCGGACCGGTCGGACCTGGTCGGTTCGGTCGGACCTGGTCGGTTCGGCCCGGTCAGACCAGGCGGGTGCGGACGCCGGCGTCGCTCAGGGCGGCGAGGGTGGCGGGTCCGGCGGGGTGGGTGTCCGGGTCGTCGCCGGCCGCGTCCGTGACGAAGGTGTCCACGGCGTTCAGCGGGGCGACCCGGCTGAACGCCTGCACTCCGAGCTTGGTGGCGTCGGCCACCACGACGGTGCGGCTGGCGCGGGCCAGCGCGGTCTGTTTGACCGCGCAGTCGTCCAGGGAGAACTCCGACCAGCCGTGATCGGCGTGCACGCCGCCGATCGACATGATGAAGCAGTCGAAGGCCAGTCCGTCCACGGCCCGCAGCGCCAGCGGTCCGATCAGGGACCGCTCGCCGGGACGTGACTCCCCGCCCAGCACGAGCAGCCGGATACCGGGCTGGTCCGCCAGCCGTACGGCCGCCTGCAGACTGAGGACCGCGACCGTCAGCGGTGCGCGCGCGATCAGATGTCCGGCGACGTGCACGGTGGTGGTGCCCGCGTCGAGCAGTACGGTCTGCCCGGGTTCCACCAGCTCGGCCACGGCCGCACCCAGGCGGTCCTTGGTGGCGGCCTGCCAGGGCTCGCGCGCCGCGAAGCCGGAACCCTGCTCGGGCAGACCCACCGCGACCGCGCCGCCGTGCACCCGCCGCACCATCCCCTGGCGTTCCAGCTCGTCCAGGTCCCGGCGCACGGTCATCTCCGACACGCCCAGCCGCCGGGCCAGCTCGGCGACCCCCATCCGCTCGGCCCCCTGGACGAGGCGCAGCGTGACGTCGAGGCGGTTCGCAGTACTCATGCCGACAGTTCTAACACATGTGTGTTCGAGTTGGTAGATCGATGTGCGTTGCTGGGAGTCGATCAACGGGAAGTGAGGAGGGGCGGACGGCGAGAGTGCTCGCCGTCCGCCCCTCCTCAGGTCGTTCGCTCCGGCCCGGTCAGCCGGCGAAGCCGATCCCGAACAGGTGCAGTGTGCCGTCGGCCGTCACCGGCAGGGTGACGCTGGCGATCTGCTTGCCTCCGGTCAGCGGGAGCTTGCTGCTGAAGAGGTACGTTCCGACGGTGTCCTTGGATCCGTCGCCGACGTTCCGGTACGGGGTCCTGACGACCGTGGTGGTCCCCGGGAGCGGTGTGCTCCCCCCGGCGTTCAGCGTCCAGTCGGACATGGCCAGCGTGACCTTCTCCGTGGAGCCGTCGGTGTAGGTGACGGTCACGGCGCCGCTGGTCCCGGTCGAGGGGGCGTTGATCGCGGCTCCCAGGAAGCCGATCGCGGTGGCGTTCGCCGGGGCGGCGACCGGGATGGTCTGGCCCGCCGCCGCGATGTTGTCCGGCTTGCCGCTGCCGGCCGGCCAGGGATAGGCGATGCCGTCGGACGTCACGCTGCCGCCCGTCTTCACTCCGGCGGCGTCCAGCGCGTTCTGCGAGTAGGCCCAGCCCTGTTCGTCGAAGCCGCTGCCGAAGGTCTTGCCGTCGGGGTACACACCGGTCCCGGTCGCGTACGGCCACAGCGCACCCGGTGCGGCCACCGCCACGTGCAGCGCGGTCGACGGCAGGGAGCCGCCGTCGCTGCCGGTGAGGCTGATCGGGATCGAGTACGCGCCTTCGGTACTGCCCGCCGTCACCTGGAGTTGCTGCTCGGCCGGGGAGTGCGCCGGGACGGTCAGGGTGCCGTTGGTGGTCGCCATTGTGACTCCGCTCGGCGGCGTGGCGGTCCAGCCGACGGTCACCGGGCGGTCGGAGATGTTGGCCAGGTTCAGCGTGCCGGTCCCGCTCGCGCCCGGTGCCAGGACGAGTCCGGCGCCGGACGGCCCGGTCGCGGCGATGACGTCGCGCTGCCCGGTGCTGTCGGAGGGCGGTGCGGCGGAGGCCGCGGCGCCCCAGGACGTGTTCGGGGTGGCCGCGAGGGTGTAGTCGAGGGTCGCACCGCCGGACAGCTTGCCGAAGCTGGTCCACGGCTTGTCCCACACCGCGCCGTTGACCTTGAGTCCCTGCACGTACGGGCTGCCGGTGGCCGCGGCGGGGGCGTTGATCGTCACGGTGCGACCGTTGCCCAGGGTCACCTTCGCGGTCGGGAAGACGGGGCTGCCGAGCACCAGGGTGTCGGTGCCGGGGGTCTCCGGGTACATGCCCAGCTCGGACCAGACGTACCAGGACGACATGGCGCCCAGGTCGTCGTTGCCGAAGGAACCGACGGGGGCGTTGAAGTACAGCTGATGCTGCACGTCCCGCACCGCCTTCTGCGTCTTCCAGGGCTGGCCCAGGTAGGCGTACTCCCAGGGGATCTCCACGCTGGGCTCGTTGCTCAGATCCGCGTGGGTGCTGTCGGGCTCGGTGAGAGCGGACAGCAGGCCGTCCAGATAGCTGCTGTAGGCGGCGGCCCCGCCGCGCGACTGGATGAGCGCCTGGAGGTTGAACGGGACCATCGGGGTGTACTGCGCCGAGGTTCCCTCGACGAACCCGTTGGACGTGCCGGGAGTGAAGCCGGCGGCGAACTCACCGCTGGCCAGCTTCGCCTGCAGGTAGCCGGTCTGCGGGTTGAAGACGTTCTGCCAGTCCTGCGCCCGGCCGGCGAAGGTGGAGTAGAGGTCCTTCTTCCCGAGGGACTTGGCGAAGGCGGCGATGGCGTAGTCCGCGCTGTCGTACTCCAGCTGCGTCGAGACCGGCCCGTAGAAGTTGCAGCAGCCCCAGGTGCCGTTGTCGATCGGCAGATAGCCCTTGGCATCGCGGACGGCCTGGCCCGGACGGTCGCCGTTGGGGTGCGTGGCCTGCCACGTCATCGCGGTCAGCGCGTCCCCGGTGTCGAAGCCGTGGGCACCGAACGCGTAGGCGCCGGCGATGATGCCGTCGGCGGGGTCGCCGACCATCACATAGCTCTCACCGTTGTTCTGCGCCCACTTGGGCAGGATCCCGATCTGGTGGTAGCCGTTGAGCATCGACGTCACCACGTCGGAGGCCACGGCCGGGGCGACCAGCGCCATCAGCTGGGTCTGCGACCGGTAGGTGTCCCAGCCCGAGTAGTTGGCGTACTGGACATGCCCCTTGGCGGTCCTGTGGATCTGCCGGTCCATGCCCATGTACTGCCCGTTGCTGTCCGAGAACACATTGGGGTGCAGCAGGGAGTGGTAGAGCGCGGTGTAGAACTGCGTCTGCTGGTCGGCATTGCCGCCGCCGATCCTGATCCGTCCGAGCGTCCGGTTCCACGCGTTGTGCGTGGCCTGCCTGACGGTGTCGAAGTTCCAGCCGTGGATCTCACTCGCGACGTTGCCCGCGGCGTTCGCGTCCGAGGTGTACGAGATGCCGACCTTCGCGGTGACGGTCGCGGACTTCGAGGTGTCGAATCCGAGATAGACGCCGTTGGCGCCGACCACCGGCGGACCGGCGGGAGCCTTCGCCTTCGACGCGCCGGCGCCGCCGTGCGTCGTCGGCTGCTGCTTCGACGGGAGGGTGAAGTGCGCCTCGGGGGTGGCCGCCCGGGTGGTGGCGGCGGACAGCTGCTGCTGGGGAGCCCCCAGTTTCAGCGCCTTGGCGTTCGGGTTCATGGTGCTGCCGACCCAGGTGCCGCTGCTGCTGAACGGCTGGTCGAAGCTGATCGTGAAGTGCAGGGTGTACGTGTTGTTCGCGCCGCAGAAGTGGCCGCTGTCGATCGCGCCGGTCACCTCGTGGTCGTTGACGATCTGCGCCCGGGTGCCGTCGATCTTGGTGGCGCCGCCGCTCAGCTTGAGCAGGAGATGGGCGTCGGAGCCGCTGGGAAAGGTGAAGCGGCCCATGCCGGCACGGGCGGTGGCGGTCAGCTCGGTGTTCACCCCGGCGCCGTCGGTGAGCGCGTAGTAGCCCGCCCGCGCGGTCTCCTCGGCGTGGTCGAAGCCGACGGAGGTCGCGGCCGGATCGCCGGTCAGCGCACCGGTGAACGGCAGGATGGGCAGATCGCCGGCGGCCGGACACCCGGGCCCCGACAGGTGCGTCAGGCTGTAGCCGGAGATCTTCTTGTCGGTGTACTCGTAGCCGCCGCCGTCGGGCCGGTGCGGGGTCGTGTCCGGACTCCACTGGACCATCCCGAACGGCGCGTCGGCGCCCGGAAAGGTGTCGACCGCTCCGGAGGTTCCGATGATCGGGTTCACCAGCGAGGCGGGATCGTCGACGAGTCCGGCCGCATGGGCCGCGGGGGCGCCGAGCGCCTGAACCGGCAGCGCCACCAGAACGGCCGCGGAGAACGCGGCCACAGCGGTACGGAGGACGGGCGCGCCAGTGCGCCCATATCGTGTCATCACGTGGCTCCAGGAGACGATTGAGGATCTTCTAGGTGACATACGTGCGCACTTGCCGAAGGCAGAGTCGTGAACTGTTTCAGAGCGGTCCATCCACCGACTGACAACGTTGTCAGACCGGATCAACAAATAGTGAAGCCGCCCTCTGAGGGAAAGTCAACAAGGCCTGTCGCCAACGGAGTCGGGTCACGGGCGGGGCGCCGATAGGGCGCGCGCGTACACCCATTCGGTGCAGAACGTACAGAAGCGCGGCAGTCAAGAGGGCATGTCAGGGCGGTGGTTGGCCCTATCCGTGGACGTTGCTGCCAGGCAATCGGAGTAACAAAAGGGGGCGGCGCATTCGAGGCGGCGGGGAATTGCCGCCGCCTTTGCGAAGGGGCTGTTTCCCCGTTCGGGTGGCGCTCTTGTCGCGTCTATCGCGCGGGCTCGAACCGTTCGTGGTCCGACGCCGGGACGGGCTTCGGGGACGGGCCGTAGGCGTTCATGTAGGGCTTGCTGTCACTCGCCAGGTAGATGGTCACGAAGATCCAGCCGACGAGCGGAATGACGCCCGCGAGCAGATACCAGCCCGACCGGTCGGTGTCGTGCAGTCGGCGCCAGATCACGGATATGCAGGGCAGGAGCGTGGCGATGCCGTACGCCGTGGAGAAGTACGGGCCGGCGCCGAGCGACCACTCGGCGACCTGCAATGCGAAGCTGATGATCATGGTGACCAGGTAGAACTGCAAGAATTCCTTGCGGCGTGCCCGCCCGCGGAAATTCAGATGGTTCCGGAGTGCTTCCAGGTACCAGTTGATGGGGTCCTCCAAGGACAGCGATGGCGCCTGTCCGTGCGGACCAAGCCAAAGAAATGAATTTATGGGGCGGAAGTCCGCAGGTCAAGCAGTTGCCCGCCGGGCCGGAGAGGAGTGGGGAGCGCTGTGCCGGGTCCGGCAAGGCCGGCTGGAGCGGTCGTGACGAGTGCCTGGCGTTGACGTCAGGGTCAAGGTCTACCGTCTGGGTATGCGGATCGGTGAGTTGGCGGAACGGGCGGGTGTGACCACCCGTGCCCTGCGGTATTACGAGTCGCTCGGGCTGCTGCCCGCGCGGCGCGCCGGGAATGGATACCGGTCCTACGGCGAGGACGATCTGCGCCTTCTGGCGCAGATCCGCACGCTGCAGGATTTCGGGTTCGGGCTGGAGGAGACCCGCCCGTTCGTCGAATGCCTGCGTGCCGGGCATCCGGAGGGGGACTCGTGTCCCGCTTCGCTGGACGTCTACCGGCGCAAGCTCGCCGAGCTCGACGACGTCATCGCGCGGCTGCGCGAGGTGCGCGAGCAGGTCGGGGCGCAATTGGCGCGCGCGGAGGTGGAGGCCACCGCGCAGACACCGGAGAGCTCACCGCCGCGGTGTGAATGGGCCGGATACCCGGACGACGAGGGGATGAGGAGCTGAGATGGCGCAGGCGACAGGAGTGGCCACGGTGACGGATGCGACGTTCGCCGAGGAGGTGCTGGCGGCCGAGGGGCCGGTGCTCGTGGAGTTCACCGCCGACTGGTGCGGGCCGTGCCGCATGATCGCCCCGGTCCTGGAGGCGGTCGCCGAGGAGCAGGCGGGCCGGCTCAAGGTGGTGCTGCTCGACGTGGACAAGAACCCGGAGACGCAGGCGGCGTACGGCGTGCTGTCGATGCCGACACTCATGGTCTTCAGCGCCGGGCAGCCGGTGAAGTCGATGGTCGGAGCCCGCCCGAAGCGGCGGCTCCTCCAGGAGCTCGACGACATTCTCAGCTGACCGTCCCGGCCGCCGGGCGCTCCCGCCCGTACGCCACGCGGCCCCCGACCGTGCAGCACGGTCGGGGGCCGCGTCGCGTGCCGATCATCCGTTGGTGTTGACCCAGCCGTCGCCCCCGAAGTCCTGGCTGATCTGACACATGGCGATGTTGCAGCTGCCCGACGCCTCAGCCTTGGAGATCACCTTGCCGTTGACGAGGATCGAGCACTTCACGTGGCCCCCGCCCTGCAACTGCGCGGTGATCGAGTAGTACATGGGCGTCCCCAGCGGCTTCGTCACCTTCAACGGCACCTTCCCCGAGAAGCTCGATCCGGCGGGACCGTAGGTGACCTCGGCGGTGCTGCCCTCCACCACGTACGTCACCGTCTCCGCGGCCGCCTTCGTCTCGGCGGCCGGAGCCTTCGGCGTCGCCTCTGTCGCCGGCCCGGTCGTCGCGGCCTTCTGCGAACCGGGCGCTGCGGCAGGTGCGGACACGGTCGGAGTGCCGGCCTTGTCGTCGCTGTCCTTCTTGCCCCCGCCGGCCACCGCGGCGATCACGCCGATCACGACGCAGAACGCCGCGACCGCGATGAAGGCGGTCAGGCAGCCGCTTCTCTTGCGCTTGGCCGGTGGCGCCTGCGGTGCCTGCGGTTGTTGAGGTTGGCCCCAGCCCTGTGGTTGCTGATACGACACGATGCCCCCAAGGTCTCAAAAAGTTGAGGATTGAAGCATCTCGCCCCACATGTCACCCAGTACTCATAGTTGCGAGTCCGTGACACAAAAAACCGGGAAAGGTAGGGAAGAAGGCGGATATTCAGGCATCAGCCCTCTACTGGGAGGTTATTTTCGGAGTTCGGGACGGGTCGGACAGCCGGTCTTCCAACCCGCCAACGCACTGTCGCGTCACGTGATCGTGGGGCGGGCCCGTACGTGCATGCGTTCGCCCTGCGCTCCGAACAGGCTGAGGAACTCGACCGGGTACGTTCCGGCGTTGGCGAAGCCGTGCGGGGTGCGGGTGTCGAATTCGGCGGCCTCGCCGGCGGTGAGGACGAGGTCGTGTTCGCCCAGGGCCAGCCGTAGCTTGCCGGACAGGACGTAGAGCCATTCGTAGCCCTCGTGCGTCCCCTGCTCGGGGCGGACGTCGCTCCCGGTCCCCACCGGGAGGATCTGCTTGTAGGCGTGCAGACCGCCGAGGTGGCGGGTCAGGGGGACGAAGGTCTGGCCGTGCCGGGTGAAGGGGCGGGGACGGATGCGGGGGTCGCCGGTGTCCGGTGCGCCGACCAGTTCGTCCAGCGCCACACCGTGGGCCTTGGCCAGCGGCAGCAGGAGTTCCAGGGTCGGTTTGCGCTTCCCCGACTCCAGGCGAGAGAGGGTGCTGAGCGAGATGCCGGTCATCTCGCTCAGCTGCGCCAGGGTGGTACCGCGGTCCTGCCGCAGCGCCCGCAGTCGCGGTCCCACCGCGGTCAGCACACCGGGAATGTCGTCGTCTGCCATGTTTCTATTTGCCATCCTGGCAAGAAACTTTGTCAAGCGGGCGGCGCTGGGGTGACGATCGCGGTGAACGGAGGCGAGCGAAATGACGACAGACGCACAGCAGACGACGACCGCCGCTGCCATGGACGGGGAACAGCGCTACGACGTCGTGATCATCGGAGGCGGGGCCGCGGGACTGAGCGGAGCGCTGACTCTGGCGCGCGCACGGCGGTCGGTCCTGGTGATCGACGCAGGGCAGCCCAGGAACGCCCCGGCGGACGGCATCCATGGCTATCTGGGGCGCGAGGGCACACCACCCGGCGAACTCCTGGCGGCCGGCCGCGCGGAGGTGACCGGTTACGGCGGCGAGATCGTGTCGGGCACCGCGGCGACCGCCGAGCGCCGCCCGGGCGGGGAGTTCCGGGTCGTCCTCGCCGACGGGACCGCGGTTCTGGGGGCGCGGCTCCTCGTCACCACGGGCCTGGTCGACGAACTGCCCACGGTCCCCGGCGTCGCCGAACGGTGGGGGCGTGAGGTGCTGCACTGCCCGTACTGCCACGGCTGGGAGGTACGCGACCAGCGGATCGGCATTCTGGGGACCGGTCCCCTCGCCGTCCATCAGGCTCTGATGTGGCGGCAGTGGAGCAGCCGCATCACCCTCTTCCTGCACACCGCGCCGGAACCGGGTGCGGAGGAGTACGAGAAGCTCGCCGCCCGCGACATCGCGGTCGTCACCGGCGAGGTGTCCGGTCTGGTGACGGGCGCCGACCGGCTTTCCGGCGACCGTCCGTCCGGCGACCGTCCGTCCGACGGTCCTCCGTCCGGCGACCGTCCCTTCGACGACCGGCTCTCCGGCGTGCGGATGGCCGACGGCCGGGAGGTCGCGTGTCAGGCGCTCGTGATCGCTCCGCGATTCACCGCCCGCTCAGGGATCCTCGCCGGCCTCGGCCTCGAGATCACCGATCAGGAGATGAACGGCCACGTACTCGGCAGCTACGTCGCCGCCGATCCCCTGGGTGCCACCGCGGTGCCCGGCGTGTGGGTGGCCGGCAACGTCACCACCCTGTTCGAGCAGGTCATCGGCTCGGCCGCCGCGGGTGTGCGAGCCGGCTCGGCGATCAACGCCGACCTGACGACCGAGGACACCGACCGGGCCGTCGCCGCCCGCCGCGCCCCCTTCTCCCCGCACGTGGAGCGCGAGGTGTGCGAACGCGTTCTCGGCGACCGCCGGCACGGCTTGTGATCCGGCCCCACCGGATCCGAACTCACTCGGCCCGGCTGCGCACCACCCTCAACGACACCGCAGATCTGACGAAGGATGCTCCGATGACCGACCACCTCGACCACGCCTCCGCCCAAGAGTTCTGGGACGCCCGCTACGGTTCCAGCGACCGGATCTGGAGCGGCAACCCCAACGCCGCCCTGGTTCGTGAAGCCGTCGGCCTGACCCCCGGCAGCGCCCTGGACCTCGGATGCGGAGAGGGAGCCGACGCGCTGTGGCTGGCGCAGCAGAAGTGGAACGTCACTGCCGTCGACATCTCTCGGAAGGCACTGGAGCGCGGGGCAGAACATGCGGTGGCCGCGGGTGTGGCCGACCGGATCGACTGGCAGTGGTGCGACCTGGCGGCATCGTTCCCCGGCGGCACCTTCGACCTCGTCTCCGCCCACTTCCTGCACTCGCCCGTCACGATGCCCAGGGAGCAGATCCTGCGCAGCGCCGCGGCGGCCGTCGCCCCGGGCGGCGTGCTGCTGGTCGTCGGGCACGCCGGATCCCCGTCCTGGGTGACCGAGGTGGCCGACCACCGTCACGACCTGCACTTCCCCACGCCCGAGGAGGTCTTCGCGGACCTCGATCTCCCCGCCGGACAGTGGGAGGTACTCCTCACCGACGTGCATGAGAGCGGGCTGACCGGCCCCGACGGGCAGCCCGCAACCCGCACGGACAACACCCTCAAGCTCCGGCGCCTGGCGCAGTGAACCCCTGCCCGTAGGACTTGCCTCGCCCCGTCGGATGCTGCCGACGGGGCGAGGCGAGTGGGTTTCCGTCCGCCCGCGTGGGGGCGTCGGTGATCTCATCGTGCGGGCCGAACCGGGCGCTCCCCGCCGCCGGCACCCCACAACACCGCGACCATCACGACCGCCACCGACCCGCTCAGCGTCATGACCGTCGCGGTGGAGGTGCGGTCCACGATCACGCCCCCGACGAGTGCGCCGAGCGACAGGGTCGCCTGGAACGAAGCGGTGAAGAGGACGGTGGCCGCTTCCGGGGTGTCAGGGGCCGAGCGGGCGAACCACGTGCTCGAACAGACCGGCACCGCACCGTACGCGAGCCCCCAGACGACGAGCAGCGTCAGCGCGCCGATCGACCCGCCACCGATGACGGGCAGCAGCAGGGTCGCGGCGGCGAGCAGGGCGGTGCACACGATCCAGGTGGCCCGCAGACCACGCGTGATCGCCCACCCCGCGACGAAGTTGCCGATGACCCCGGCCGCACCGTAGACGAGCAGGAACACGCTGATCAGGCCCACTTTCACGTGGGTGACCTGCCGTAGGAACGGCTCGACGTAGGTGTAAGCGGCGAAGTGGGCGATCACCACGAGGAAGGTGGCGAGCAGCCCGATGCGGATGTGCCGGTCGCTCAGCATGCCGCGCAGTGCGCTCAGCCGGGTCACCTGGACCGCGGGAAGCGGCGGCAGCAGGACGGTCAGCGCGATCAGCACCGCGATGCTCAGGACGCCCATCACGGCGAACGACGCCCGCCATCCCGCCAGATTCCCGATGAGCGTGCCGGCCGGAACGCCCAGCACGGAACCCAGCGGAACCGCGGAGAAGATCACGGCTGTCGCGCGGGGGACGGACGCCGCCGGGACCAGCCGCGGTGCGAGGCCGGCTCCGATCGACCAGAACCCGCCGATGGTGATGCCGACCAGCACCCGGGACACCAGCATGACCCAGAAGGCGGGCGCGACGGCGGCGAGGAAGTCGGCGAAGGCCAGCAGCCCCATCAGGACACCCAGCATCAGTCGCCGGTCCAACCGTCCGGTCGTCACGGTGACGACCGGAGCCGCGATGGCGGCGACGATGCCCGGCATCGTCATCATCAGACCCGCCGCGCCCTCGGAGACATGGAAGCGAGAAGCGATGGGTGTCAGCAGACCGATCGGCAGGATCTCGGTGGTGACGATGGAGAAGATCCCCATCGTGACCGCCAGGACGGCGAGCCGGTTCACGAGCGACGACCGTCCTGCTACCGCAGTGCTTTCCGGAGCCGGAGCCGGAGCCGGAGCCGGAGCCGGAGCCGGAGCCGAAGCCGAAGCTGGAGCTGGAGCTGGAGCTGGAGCTGGAGCTGGAGCCGGAACCGGAACCGATGATGCCGTGACGGGCCCAAGGCCCTGTTGAGTGTTGTTCGTTCGAAAGGCCATGGGCCCATGGAACAGCCGCCGCCCGCTGCGATCCGGCGGGTTTTCGACCTCACCCTGAGCGTTCGCGAGCGAGCCGCCACGGCAGCTGGCCGGGCGGGTGGGGGCTACTGGAGACCTGTCGCGGTCCGGATGAGGTCGGCGACGGCTCTGGACCGGCTGTGCGGTGGCCAGGCGATCACGGTGGTGACCGTCGGCGCGTCCAGCACGGGCACGGCGGCGAGGTCACCGTGCAGTTGGGCTCGGCACGACTCCGGTGAGACCGCACAGGCACGGCCGAGCGCGACGAGCTGCAACAACTGCGCATGGTCGCGGACCTGCGGGCCGGGGCCGGGCGGGTAGGTGCCGTCGGGGTCGGGCCAGCGGGGGAGGGGCAGGCCCGGCAGCCCGGTGATGTCGGCCATGTGCACATGGGCCCGGGCGGTGAGCGGATGCCCGGCCGGCAGGACCACAACCTGACTCTCCGTGCTGAGCTCCTCGGTGTGGAATCCGGCCGTCGAGTCGAACGGCCGGTGCAGCAGCGCCACGTCGGCCCGGCCATCGCGCAGGAGTCGTTCCTGCTCGGCCGGACCGCACAGGATGACGTCGACGGGGACCGCGCCGGGTTCGGCGGCGTACGCGTCGAGCAGTCTCGCCAGCAGTTCCCTGGACGCGCTGGCCTTCGTGACCAGGACCAGGCCGGGGCGGCCGGTCACGGAAAGGGCGGCGCGGCGGGTCCGATGCTCGGCGGCCTCGACCGCGTCGAGAGCCGCCCGGCCCTCGACCAACAGCACCGAGCCGGCCTCGGTCAGCGTGACAGCGCGACTGGTCCGATCCAACAGCACTGCACCGAGCCGGCGTTCGAGCCGCTGGATCGCCCGTGACAACGGTGGCTGCGCGATCCCGAGGCGCTGTGCGGCACGCCCGAAGTGCAGCTCTTCAGCGACAGCGACGAAATACCGCAGTTCCCGGGTCTCCATCCGGCCACGCTATCCCGGATCAATACCCTGACGGTATCGTTGCGCACCCGATCGGTCTTGGACCCCCGCCGAGGCCCCAAGGCAGCATCGTCCCTATGACTGAACGGACGATCGCGCTGGTCACCGGCGCGAACAAGGGAATTGGCTACGAGATCGCCGCAGGCCTGGGCGCCCTCGGCTGGAGCATCGGCGTCGGCGCCCGCGACGACCAGCGCCGAAGCACCGCGGTGGAGAAACTGCGCGCCGCCGGCATCGACGCGTTCGCCGTACCGCTGGACGTGACCGACGACGCGAGCGCGACCGCCGCCGCACGGCTGATCGACGAACGGGCCGGACGCCTCGACGTGCTCGTCAACAACGCCGCCATCGCAGGCGACATGCCACAGGAGCCCACCCGGATCGACCCCGCCACCATCCACACGGTCGTGGACACCAACGTGATCGGCGTCATCCGCGTCACCAACGCGGTGCTGCCGCTGCTGCGCCGCTCCGCCGCACCACGGATCGTGAACATGTCCAGCAGCGTCGGCTCCCTCACCCGGCAGTCAGGACCCACCGCCGAGCAGACGGCAGGTCCGGTGTCCGCGGCGTACGCGCCGTCGAAGACGTTCCTGAACGCCGTCACCCTCCAATACGCCCGGGAGCTGAGCGGCACGAACATCCTGATCAACACCGGCTGCCCCGGCTACGTCGCCACCGACCTCAACGGCTTCCGCGGCGTGCGCACCCCCGAACAGGGCGCGGCTATCGCCATCGAACTCGCGACCCTGCCCGACGACGGCCCCACCGGACAGTTCTTCGACGACGCCGGCGTAGTGCCCTGGTGATGTGCACGGCGGCCATCACCCGCCAGGCCGATGCCGCTGCGCCCACACATCTGGTGGCAACAAGGCCGACCATCTGGTGACAAGTGGCGCGACCGCTGAGCCACCTCGGCACGTCACGGAAGGGTTCGCTGGCGCGCATGACATGAAGCGAGGGAGTCCAAGGGTCGGTTGTGACGCCAGACCTGGACTCCCTCGCGGCCGAGCCCGACCTCGTAGCCTCCCGCCCAGGACAGACCCCCATCGCCGACCGGCACTACTACGGCCGCACCTTCCGGCCAGCCCGTCATGCGCTCGCTGACCGCCTATGACCACTAACCCTTCGCATCATTCCTCTAGGCGGTCTCGCCGGTCTCGCCGGCATCGGCGGCAGCGCGCTCGGCCCGGCGCGCCACGGCGCGCAGCACTTCGATCCGGATGAACGCGGCACCGCCCAGCCGGATGAGGAGCCAGTAGGGGCGGAAGACGCGTCGCGAGCGGGCGTCGGTGGCCTGCACCCTGGTCTCGAAGGAGACGACGGTGGTGTCACCGTCGGGCACCACACGCAGGCTCATCGCCGCCTTCCCCCACCCCGGTTCCGCGAATCGGGTGAAGGCATCGGCGTCGCCCGGCTCGATCGGTGCGGACTCGGGCCGAAGCCGCCAGAACTTGGCGACCTTGCCCTTCACCAGCTCCGCTCCCTCCACGGTGCTCAAGGTCGGCATCGGGAACGTGGCGAGAAGCGGGCCTTCGAGCCGGATCCGGCCGCCCGACCGCAGCAGCACCAGCCGGCGCGAGAGCGGGAGTTCCTCGACGGTGACGTCGAGCAGGGCCCGCCACACGGTGGCCGGGTCCGCCGCGATGCGCCGGGTGAAACAGGAGCGGAAGTCGTAGGCCGGAAGCAGACGGTCGAGTTCCATCGGGTCACTCCGGAGTGTCGAGCCCGGCGGCCAACGCGTCGGCCAGCCGCCGGGGCAGATCCGACGGCGGTGTGCCGCCGAGCATGAAGAGATGGACGAAGACGGTGCCGAGCAGTTGCGCGTGCGCCAGTACCGGATCGGACCCACCGCGGATCTCACCCCGCCCGGCGGCCCGTTCGAGGATCCGAGCCAGTACCGCTTGCTGCCGGTCGATGAAGGTGCCGGCGAACCGGGTCGCCAACTCCGGGTCGGCGGCGATGTCGGCGATCAGGCCCGGTAGCGCCTTCCGTGCGTGCGGCGCGGACAGCAGCACGATGATCTGCTCGACGAGAGCGGTCAGATCGGCCCGCACACAGCCGAGGTCGGCGGGCGGAGCGATCTCCGTCCCGTGCACCACGGCGACGAACACCATCTCAGCCTTGGACCGCCACCGCCGGTAGATCCCCGCCTTCCCGACCCCCGCCCGGGCCGCGACGCGGTCGATGCTCAGCTGCTGGTACCCGACCTCGTCCAGGATCGCCCGCACGGCCGCACTGACCGCTTCATCGACCTTGCCGTCCCTCGGGCGCCCTCGGTTCATGCTCCGAGCATAAACGAAACGGATCGATCCGTAAATGAATTTGCCGGAGACAACGGGACTGATGCGCCCGGACGCACCGAGACAGCTGGACTCGCGCAGTGGCGTCCGGTCCGTCCACGCTCGAGCGCCTCGCCGCTGAACCCGCTCACACGTCCCGGCGCCGCACCACAACGATGGCGACGACCACCGACACCCACACCCAGGCGCCGAGCGCGATCCAGGAGTCGGTGATCGTCGCCGGGTATGTGCCCGGGTCGAATAACGGTTGCCCGGGTTCTGCTTCAGCCGGTCCACCGCGGAGGCGGGCAGGCAGTGGCCGCGTCAGGCGGCGGCCCAGGCCGGGTCGCGTCCGGTGAGGGCGACGATGCGGTCGAGGAGGGGGGCGTCGGTGGGGACGTCGACGGCGGGGCCGAAGATGCCCTGGCGGGCGGTGGTCTGTCCCGGTGCGGAGAGGGGCTCAACGAACTCGCGGCAGCCTTCGAGCGTTGGGACGTCGGCGGTGAACGGCTGGCCGGTGGCGCGGGCGATGTCCCAGCCGTGGATGGTCAGTTCGTTGAGGCCCACCCTGCCGATCATGCTCGCGGGCATCGTGACGCCGCCTACCTCCGTCATCCCTTCCCAGGCGGCCGGGTCGCGCCAGGCCTCGGTGAGGGCGGTGAGCTGCTCGGGGATGCGGGTGCGCCAGTCCGCGCCGAGCCGCGAGGCGTCGGGGGAAGGCGGTTGGGAACCCTCGCTGAGCGGTGTCTTCCGGGCGGCGATGAGGAAGGCGTGGGAGAGGCCGTCGACATGGTCCAGGAGGTCGCCGAGGGTGTACTTGGCACACGGTGTCGGCGCGGTGAGCTGTTCGTCGGGGATGGCGCCCAGCAGGTCCGCCAGTCGCTGGGCCGCGGGACCGAGGTCGAGCATCGCTGTCATGGGAGGACTCCTTCGGCGCGTGTTCGCAGTATGCGTGGCAACGAAGAGGTAGACGGCGTGGCCCAGTGGAACTCATCGGTCGCGCCGATGTTTTCTCGCGCGGCGGTCCCGGGGCGCCGGTGGGCCGGCCCGCCGGCTCGCCGGGGGAGACCGGTGGCGGTGCCCCCGGGCGGCCGCGTCCGACCCGGACAGGCCCTAGTGGAGGCTGCGCTGCATCCACGGCACGAGGTCGCGCTCCTCGTGCAGGAGGTACTGGTCGACCTCGCCGAGCACCAGCTGCGTGGTGAGCGTCATGCCCTCGACGGCCACCTTGCCGGCGATGACGTCGTCCAGGCGGCGCAGGAGCTGAGCGCCGTCCTCGCGGTCGCGCACCACCGCCACGGAGGCCTTGTCGTGCCGCTCCAGAAGCGGGTGGACGGTCGCCTGCTTCGCCGCGTAGTGCGCCTGGAACGCCTCCCGGAACGCGGGCAGGCCCTCCGGCGCGCCCGTGGGAACCCTGTGCAGGTCCTGCAGGGTGGCGCGCAGGGCGCGGCTGCGGGCGATGAGAGCGTCCGTCGCGGCGGTGTGAATCTCGTGCGCCTGCGCCTCGTCGTGCCGGCGCTTCTCGGCGTTGGCGTTGAATTCCGCCCCGTGCTGGTTGATCTCGTGCGGACCCTGGGGGTGGTCCTGCGACGGGCGGTTCTGCGACGCGTGGTCCTGATCCGAAGCGGTCATGGTGGGCGACACCTCCTGGTTGCATCCACTCACGCTGTCCTGGTACCCGCAATCCAGGAGCGGACGCCGCCGCGGACACCACGTCCCCACGAATGGACGCCCGGCCGGGGCCGGGCGTCCATTCGTCGCTCAGGTCGGTCTCCGCCGCGCGCACGGATGGCCGCCCCGGCCTTCGCCGGCCCCTCCCGGACGACCATCAGTACCTTGTCCGCGTCGGATGTGGTCCCGGCGTCAGGACTCTCTCTTGTTCCTCATCATCATTCCTGCCGCCGCGAGGCCGAGCAGGCAGATGACGGCGCCGGTGATGATGTTGTTCCACATCGCGCCGGTATCGGGGTGGCGGGTGACCACCCAGGGGGAGACGATCAGCCAGACGCCGATCGCCGCGCACGCCATGCTCATGCCCTGCATGCGGTCCGGGGCCATGGTCAGACACAGCGCCAGCACGGCGACCGCGATGCCCATGATCAGGTTGTTCTGTGCCAACTGCGGGGACGTGGGCGCGAAGTGCACCGTCCAGGGCGAGATGGCTGCGTACAGCCCGGCCAGGAGCAGCAGTCCGTCGACTCCTACGATTCCCCGGCCTCCGAGCACGCGGGCGTAGCGATCACGCATTTCCGATACGTCCGGGTGTGCCGCGATATCCCCTGAGCGGTGTGACACGTCGGCCATACGACTCGCCTCCTTCGGCTTGTGCAAGTCTGACCGCGTTTGCGGTATCTACCGCGAGTCCATTGTGCGCCTAAGTTGCCGTTATGTGTAGGTTCTGCTGTGCCATGCCGACGGCCCTATTCGGACAGTGTGTCCGACATGATGTTGGACGCTCTGTCCGACCGCCATTGACGTGGGAAATATCCGGCCTAGGGGAATGAAGGATCGGAAGGAGCGGCGGATGGCCTCGATCACCCGTCCCCGTTCGCAGCAGTCCACGCGGCGCACCGAGGCCGAGCGCGCGGTGCTCGCGGCGGTGCGGACGGCGACGCCGAGGTCGCCCGCGAGATGGCCTTCGGCCATGGTTCGGCACCTGCCGCCTTCGACCTGACCCTGGCGGGAGCCGAACCTGACACCTGTTGGCGGCGCCGTGCCCAGGTCGCCTGGCCGAACCTGGCATCGAAGTGATCACACCTGCGATGCTGATGCCCCGGACCGGCTGGAGGGGTGTTCGTCTTGATACCAAGCACGACGGGGAGCCGATGAATGCGCGGTCGGCACGTCCGCCCCAGGCCTTCCGCCAGCTGACCGTCATGTCCGTCGTCATGATCGTCGTGGGGCTGGGCGGATTCGTCCTGACCCTGGTGTTCACCATCCCCGGCCACGCCAAGGTGGCATCGTCCCTGAAAAGTCGCGGAGTTCAGACGCAGGGTGCGGTGACGAGGTGCCAGCACGGCACCACCGACGAGAACGGTGTGGAGCAACCCGTCACCTGCTGGGTACGGTTCACCCCGTCCGGCGGGCACTCCGTCGAATCGCCCCTCGCGTTCAAGACGGAGCGGGTCGGCGGCGGCACGGCCATGACGATCGTGTACGACCCGGAGGACACGTCGGTCGTCGCCCGCCCCTCGGATCTCGGCTACTGGAAGTCACTCGTCCGGAACTCGCTGGACGTGGTGCTGCTGGTCATCTCGGCCGTCATGGTCCCCCTCGGGATCGCGGGGCTCCTCCTGCGGCGATTCCTCTCCCGGTTCGGCCTGCGGCCGGCGCGGAACCTGGCCCCCAGCCCCTGACAGCCCCTCAAAACGGCACTGGCCGCCGGTGGTCACCGGCGGCCAGAACCTTCGAGCGGGGTGTGTCAGTGGTTCTCGACACCGTTGCCCGAGAGGACCGGGATCTGGTCAAGGATGTGCGACAGCGGCTCGTCGCCCTTGATCTGCGAGGAGTTCTCGGTGCACTGCTGGTTCTGCGGCGAGGACAGGACGTTGATGTCCTGCACGCTGATCGGCACCAGGCCGACGAGCGAACCGACGTTGGCCTTCGCCGGCAGACCGATGCAGGGCTTGTTGAGCGAGCCCTGGATGAGGCCGAACGAGGGGCTCATGTAGCCGCTCGTGTAGGTGTTGCCGTACGACTGCTCGGCGCCGTTGCCGTTGGTGGTGCTGGCACCGCCCGAGTCGCCGATCGCCATCGCGGGCGCGGCCATCGCGGCGGTGGCGCCGACGACGGTGACGGCCACCGCGGCCGTGGCGAGGAACTTCTTGATCATCACAAGTCCTTTTTGTGCGAAATTGACCTGGTACCGGGTCTGCCTGATCAACTGTCCCGCGCGGATTTGGTTATGGGGCTTCACCCGTATGGAGGCAAACGAAAGGGGCCCCTGGGACTTGGAATCCAAGTCCCAGGGGCCCCGGGGGCCCTGCGTGCTGAGGCGTTGTCAGGCGGCGTATTGACGTTGATGGGTACAGGGATCCGCGGCCAGACCCGTGAGCTCTTCCTCCGCGACGGCCGGGCCGGCCTGGAGCGCGGCGCTGACCAGGGTGATGAGCAGGTCGATGTCGGTGCGGCAGTCGAGCCGGACGGTCACCCAGCCGGAACCGTTGTGCACCCTCAGCGCGGTGGACTCGCTCAGAGCCGGCAGCAGTTTGGCGACCATGGTGCGGGACAGGTGCACCTCGGCTTCCTGCTCGCTGTGGAAATGGACTATCTCCTGGGCGCCCGTGCGCACGCAGTACTCACTGCCGCAACTGGCCCGGCCACCGGTGAGACCAGGCCAGCTCATCAGCTGTTCCCTGGCATGTCTGGCAGAGTTCATGGCATCAGCCTGCCGCAGATTCCGCGCCGCGCACAGAGGTTGGGGGCGCCATCCGGCCGCCGCCAGGCCGCGGGACGCATCGTCACTGGTCAGGGGCGCGGAATGCGGCCGATATTCTTACCGTGGGCGGTGCCGTCCTCCCGTCCGGCAGCGTGGGCCGCTGGCCGACGCCGATGGGTCCCCGCCCGATGAGCGGACAGCGCCCGGCTGGCTCCGCCGTGCGGACGGCCGCGAGCCGGAGCAGTGGTCGACGGGCTGCACTCCGCGTTCGACGATCACGACCCCAGCGGCCGGGGCGGTGAACCGCGCGGCCGGCCCGTTCCGGCACGGCTGCCGGGACACCCGCGGACATCGACCGCCTCCTCGCCGAGGCGGAGCAGGATCCGGACGGTACGGCCTGACGCGGGATCGGCGGTGACTGGTCCGCGCCCGTAGTGAGCCCTTCGGCGCAGGCAGGCCGAAGGGCCCTGTCATGCAATAGGGATGTGTGACCGGGGTGCGCCCGTGGCTTCGCCGAATGTCACGAAGGCTGGCCTGTCCGGGTGAAATCTGCCCTGCATGAGGGTGTGCCTTGCCCCATGAGCGGTCCGAGTGTGCGTGCCGGTGGAACGTTGCCCGCTCGACGGCCCGTGTCGATGCGACCGTCCCGAGCCGAAGCCCATACAGCACGACAGCAAAGGTCTGGCATGCAGAAAATTCGAAGTGCCCTCGTCCTGGGTCTCACTGCCGCCGCGGCGATGGCCCCCACCGTGGCCATCGCCGTACCCCTGGTCACCGACTCCGGCTCCTCCCATCACAGCAGCGTGCTCCCGCGTTCCGGCCATGGCGACACCTCCTGGACCGACTGGAACGGGTGGAGCGACTGGAACCTCTGGAAGGACTGCGGCCACGGTCCGTGCGGTCCCACCGGTCACGCCGGTGACACTCACAAGGACGAGCACGCGAAGGGCGGTTACGGCAGCGATTCCGGTGGCAGTACCGGGGGCTCCAGCTCGGGCGGCGGCTACGGAAGCACCTCCGGCGGTTCCTCCGGCGGTTCGTCGGGTGGTTCCGGCGGGTCCTCCGGCGGCCACAGCACGGGCGGCTCGACCACCGGCGGCTACGGCAGCACCTCGGGCGGTTCGTCCGGCGGTTCTTCCGGCGGGTCGAACGGCGGATCCTCGGGCGGGACCCACGGTGGGACCACCGGCGGGACGCACGGTGGAACGACCGGCGGCTCCACGTCCTCGGGCGGTAGCAGCTCGGGTGGCACCAGCGGTGGGTCCTACGGTGGAACGACCGGTGGCAGCACGTCCACGGGCGGTTCCACCGGCGGTACCCATGGTGGGACGACCGGCGGTACCCACGGTGGGACCACGGGTGGCACCCATGGTGGGACGACCGGTGGCACCCACGGTGGCACGACCGGCGGGACGCACGGCGGCACGACGTCCTCGGGTGGTTCCTCTTCCTCCGGTGGCACGACGTCCACGGGCGGCACCTCGACCTCCGGCGGTTCCTCGACCTCCGGCGGTTCCTCCTCCTCTTCGGGCGGCACCAGCACGACCGGCGGCAGCACGTCCACGGGCGGTACCTCCGGTGGCACTCACGGTGGGACGACCGGTGGCAGCCACGGTGGCACGACCGGCGGCAGCCACGGTGGGACCACCGGAGGGCTCGCGGAAACGGGTCTGGGCGGCAACGAGCTGGGGCTGGAGATCGCCGCGGCCGCCAGCCTCGTCGCCGGCGGTGTCTTCGTGGTGGCGACCCGGCGCCAGCGCCGTCAGCGCTAGCCGGCCGCCGTCCCTCGGCACCGCCTGAGCGGTGCCGAGGAGAGCGTCGGATCAAGTCCGCCCGGATGCGCTGAGCGCTCCGGGCGGACGGGCCGAATCTCCCGGCCTCCCACAGGGGATCAGCCGGTGAGGTCGACCCGCACCGTCAGAAGCTGCGTGCCGACGGTTCGCACCGCGGCGCTGTTGAGCCGCGGCAGGGATCTCAGCCGCGCGCGAGCGTCGTCCTGCGGCATCGGATGCGCGGTGCCGGTGTGCCACTGCCCCCTGATCCGGACCCGTACCTGCGGATCGGCCTGGATGTTCTTCACGTACTGCGACTTCTCACCGAACTCCGAGACCAGCCAGAATTCCTGTCCGATACGGCGCCCGCCGACCGGTGTCCGCCGGGGGACCCCGGACGTCCGTCCGGTCGTCTCCAGAACGGTCTGGGTCGGCAGCCGGACGAGGACCGGGTTGCCGATCCGCCGCTGGAGCGATGTGACGGTCCGGAACTTCAGCTCGCGATAGCGCGACACGCGTCGCCCTCCCGTTTCGTTGCCGGTGTGCCCGGCGGTGGACCCGGCGATTCCCGTCCGGCCAGTATGGCCCGGCGGTGGAGCGCTCAGAGGTGCGCGTCAAGGAACGTCGTGAGCTGCTCCCGGGTCATCGGCCCGGTCCCCGTCGCCGTCACCTCACCTTGGACGAGCAGGAGAAAGGTGGGCGCGCCGGTCACGCCGTAGCGCTTGGTGGCCGCGGGGCAGCGGGTGATGTCGGTCTTCACGGTGGTGAGGCGGTCCCCGTAGACGCCGGCCAGTTCACGCACGAGCGGGTCCAGCTCCTTGCACGCCTCGGACCAGATCCCCCAGAAGTAGGCGAGCACCGGTCCGTCGGCCCTCGCGAGAATGAAGTCGAACTCCTCGTTCTCCATCGGTTGGTGGACCCGGCTGGCCATCGACTCTCCTCGCATTGCGAACGGCACGGCAGCGATCATCCCGGCCCGCTCCCGCGGCCTCGCTGCTGTGCCACATCACATCACGAGGTCAGTTGGCGAGCGCTCCCAGCAGGATCAGGAGGATGATCAGCGCCGCCACGATGATCATGGAGGTGCGGAGGGCGTGCGACTCCTTCGGAATCGGCTGCGGCGGTGGAGGCGGCAGAACGACGTTGAAGTCGTCCTGGCCGGTCCGCCCCGCGCGCTCGCACCAGGGGCACGCGTACAGATGCGAGCTGTAGGTGTGGCGGGGCCGGACGGGGCAGCTCTGGACCCGGCCGCGTTCGTGGTCCAGCGCCCGCAGCCAGTCCTCGGCGGAGGGGCGGGCCTGCGGGTTCGACACACCGGGGCCGAAGGCGGCACGGGCCAGGTTCAGCAGAGTGGGAGGCAGTACAGCGGGGTCGATGACCCCGCGCGGGACGATGATCCGCTCCGGTTGGACCACGTACGAGCAGCTGGCAGCGATGTTGTCCTTGACCGTCGACTGCGAGTCGCTGTCGTGCGGCACACCCCCGAAGGGATGGTTCCCCACCGTCAGCAGCTGGTAGACGAGCACCGCGAGCGCGAAGTCGTCGCTGGCCGGGGTGGCCGGCCCGCCCTTCTGCCGCTCCGGGGCGCAGTAGTCGGCGGTCTGCATCAGGCAGGGGAAGTACTCCTGGGTGGCGGGATCGGTGAAGGCGATGGAGTCGCAGTCCAGGAAGGTGACGAAGCCGTTCGCGTCGACCACCACGTTGTTGCTGGAGAAGTCTCCGACGACCAGGCCCTCATGGTGCATCCGGGCGGTCATGAAGGCCAGGTTCCAGCTGACGCCCAGCAGGAATCGCCAGTCCACCCGCTCGGGGAACAGCCGCAGCCGCTGCGCGCGGGTGAAGAGCCCGACCAGGCGGATGTGTTCCGGCTCGCCGAACCGGTTCATGGCGTAGCCGAGGAACTCCCCGCCGGGGCTGCGCGCCGGAGCCGTCGGCCAGGCCAGCTCGGACGGCTGGGCGCGGTCGGTGGGCCGGCCGCCCAGCGGGGTCATCGTCAGCATCCGGGCCAGCCGTCGTTCCTGCTCCGGCCCGGGGGTGTCCCGGTAGAGCTTGACGACGATCCCGTCGTTGCCGACGACGGTGTACACGGCGGCCTCGCCGCCGCTCTTGAGCGGCTGCTCGGACAGTTCCACCGGCAGGCCGTTCAGCAGGATCCTGTGCCCGGTCATGGGCGCACCGCCCTCAGCAGCGTCTTGTCGTCGGCGTTGACCGCGGTCAGCTTGTCCGACCGCAGGAGTGCGGCCAGCGCCTCGTCGTCCTCGTCGGGGTCCTCACCGGGGGAGTCCAGCGTTCGCAGCATCGCGGCGACGAAGGACGCCCTGGGCTGCTGCGGCTGACCGTCCACCCAGGTCAGGGCGATCTGGGCGAGTCCGTCCGTCGACAGCAGCACACCGTCCACCTCGGGGTCGCGCACACAGGCGGTACGCACCCACCGCTCCGCGTCCGTCGAGGTGAGGAACACGGTCTCGTTGCTGTACTCGCTGGCCGCGGCCGGCTGGGGCAGCAGATGGAACTGCCGCACACCGTCCACGGTCCCGGCCCTGAGGACGACGAAACCGTCGCCGACACTGAGATAGCCGATCCACCGCGGGGTGAGCACCGCCACCGTGAGCGTGGTGGCGAAGTCGTTCGACTCGTCGCCGGTGCGCCGCAGGAACTCCTCGCGGACGTCCAGGAACGCATCGCGCAGCGCCTCGCGCACGCCCGAGGCGGTCGGCGGCAACTCGGCGGAACGCCGGGTGAAGCACTCGACGGCCAGTTGCACCGCGAGCGCCGAACCCTCGTCGGAGCGGGCGCGGCTGCCTGCTCCGTCGGCGACCGCCAGTACCGTCACCGAATCCTCCGGCGGTCCGGAGACCGTGTACAGCCAGGCGTCCTGGCACGGGGTGCCGGTCCGCCGGTGGCGGTAGCCCTCGACGCTGACGCCGCGGACCCGCCACTGCGCGCCGGGGCCGCCGCTGCTGTCATCGTCCATGTGTCGTCTCCCAGTACCCGTCAGTACTCTTCGGATCCCGTCGGTTCTGCCGGGATCAGGATTCCCAGGCGGGCCGCTGGGTCTTGAACTGACTGAAGATCTTCTCGAAAACCTCGTCCCCCGCACCCCTCTGCTCGGCGTTGGCGCTGGCCGACATCATCTGCAGCAGCTCGCGGAACGGGAATCCGTGGAGCCGGGCGTTGAACGTCGGGGCGAAGGCCCGCAGGACCTCCTCGCCCCGGTCGGTGATACCGCCGACGCCGATCGCGTAGAGCCGGAACCGCCGCGCCCGCTGCTCCTCGGTGAGTACCGGGACGACGCGCCGCCAGGCATCGGTGGGATGCCCGGTCGCGTCCGTCGGCAGGCCGTCGGTGACCAGACAGATCTGCGGACGGTAGAACTGCAGGCCGAGCTGGCGCAGTTCGGCCTTGCGGGCGGCGACGATCTGCATCGACAGCTCCAGCGCCTCGGCCATCAACGTGACCCCGGCCGCCTTCAGATGCGGCGGCTGGAACAGGTGCGCGGGGACGAACGGGCTGACCGGGCTGTTGTACGGCAGCAGATTGGGGCCCTGCCAGGCGCTCACCCCGGCGTCGCCGAAGGTGAGGACGGCGACCTCGACGCTGTAGCTGAGGCTGACGTCGTCGTGCAGTTCCCGGGTCCAGTCGCGCAGCGCCTCGTTGAGGGAGGCGATGGGCGCGCCGAGCATCGAGTGCGAGGTGTCCAGACACAGGACGAGCGGGAGGCGCTGCGCGTTGTTCTCGATCTCGATGTCCGCGTACTGGTACGGCAGGGTGCTGGCCTGCTGGTTCACGCGCACGGTCATGGGGTGGGTGTTATCGCGCATGGTCTCTCCGTCGGGTGTCGGCCGGGAAGGCGAGCAGGACGTGCGGGTCGTGCGGGTTGTGGGAATCGTCATGGGGGCCGGGGCGTGCCACGTCGACGGGCTCGCCCGCCCCGGGCGCGGGCTCCGCGGGCTCCGACCACACCGCGCGGAACAGGCACTCGTCGATCTCGACGTACCCCTGCGGGTGCAGGTCGGTGGCGACCGTGGCGCGCCGCAGGTTTCCCGGCCGAGGTGCCCGGCGGCCGCCCGGGAGGTGCGTGGGCACGGTGGGGGCGTGGGATGCCGTCAGGTCGGCGTCGTGGCCGGATGCCGGGGCGTCGCGGTGTGCCGGGGCGTGGGCGGAGTGGCGTCCGGTGCCCGAACGGCGGACGGCGACCGCGAGCAGGGCGAGGAGCACCCCCAGGAGGGCGGTGATGGAACCGATGAGCAGCCAGTTGGTGTGCTCGCCGGCCGACTTCTTCTCGCCCGGGCAGGGGCTCGTGGCACCGGAAGCCGGTTTGGTGGTGGCCGGTTTGCCGGTCGTCGGTTTGCCGCCGGGCGGCTGTCCGGCGGGCGGCGTCGTCTTGGGTGCGGTCACACCGGCGGACGGCGTCACGCACGTCGGCGAGGTGGCCGGGCAGTGCGCCTTCGGGTCGCCGGGCTTCGCCGGGGCCGTCGTGCAGGGCGCCGGCGGGTCGGCGGGTGCCGCTGCCGCCGGCACGGCGGCCGAGAGGCCGAGCAGCAGCACCGCTGTGAGGATCATGGCGATCGGACGACCGCGCTGCGCCGTGTCGGATGGCACGAGAGGCTCCCCAGCTCCTTCTGCTCGCGGATATCTACAGTTCGAAGACGCGGTGGCACCGGGTGAACATCTGGCGTGCGTGCTCGGTCCACTTGGTGGCCAGCACGCCGAACTGCTGATGGGTCATCCGGCAGGTGAGTGGAAGGGTGCAGACACCGGCGAGGCACGGGCCGGGCCCCCGTACGTCCCAGACCGAGAGCATGGGGATCAGCTGCTCGGTGTTCCAGGCGTTGGACGCCGCGGCGGCCAGGGCCAGTTGGTCGGGCTTGAGGATATGACCGTCCGTCATGAAGGCGACCAGCAGATCCCTCGTCGCCATGAACCGCACGGTCACCGGGTGGTCCGAGCCCGCCAGGTCGAACTCCAGCGAGATCGCGGCAGCGTCCTCGGTCGACCGGTAGTGGCTGCGCACCGCCCAGCCGCGTACCAACGTCCGCCAGCTGGACCCGAGCTCCATCTCGCCGGTCGGCGTGGACTCAGAATCCGCCACGGCCCACCGCCTCTGCCACCATGCGGTCGGTCAGCCCGGCATCGAGGAGGGTCTGCGCGTGGAGCAGCAGGCAGGAGGGTACGGACAGCACCGATCCCCGGCTGTGGTTCCGGGCGTTGAGGTCGTCGGTGCGCACCCGGATGCCCTCGGCGACGGCGGGCGGCGGCCACGAGGGGACGGGTGCCGGTGCCGGCTCCGGTGCTTCCGGTGCCGATTCGCGGGGGAGGACCTCGTCCAGCAGCTCGGCAAGGCCCGGCCGGTCCTGCGGGGACTTGGCGAGACAGCGTTCCAGCAGGGGGCGCAGCGCCTCCGGGACGCCGTCCAGCGCGGGCCGCTCATGGATGATCCGGTACATCACGCCGACGCCCGAGCCGAACGGTGCGACCCCGGTCGCGGCGAAGGCCAGCACCGCCCCGAGGGAGAAGACGTCGCTGGCCTGCTTCGCCACCTCGCCCCTGAACTGCTCGGGCGACATGAACGGCGGGGTGCCCATCACCGTTCCCACCTGGGTGATCGTGTTCGCGGCCGCGCCGAACAGCGAGATCCCGAAGTCGATGACCCGGGGGCCGTCCTCGGCCAGCAGGACGTTGGCGGGCTTGAGATCGCGGTGCACGACGCCCGCGGCGTGGATCGCCTGCAACGCCTCGACCAGGCCGGCAGCCATCAGCCGGACCGCCGACTCGGCCAGCGGCCCGTCCGCCCGCACCGCCTCGGCGAGTGACGGGCCGGGGACGTACAGTGTGGCCAGCCACGGTGGATCGCCCTCGGTGTCGGCGTCGACGACGGCCGCGGTGAAGGCCCCGCTGACCGCACGCGCCGCCTCGACCTCCCGGGCGAAACGGAGGCGGAATTCCGCGTCGGAGGCGAACTCGGGACGCACCACTTTGACGGCCAGCGCCCTGCCGCTCGCAGACCTGCCGAGGTACACCCACCCCATGCCGCCCGAGGCGAGCCGACCGACAATGCGGTAAGGCCCCACCATTAGCGGATCACTTATCGGAGTCCGCACTCCGCCCCCTGTTCACGGCTTCCGTCCCTGGCTCGCCACAGGCAGTCCGCGCCCCGCCGTCGTGGTTGCTCAGAGTGTCCCGCAAAACTCATCCGGAAGTTATGGGAACAGTCGGATATTCTCAGGATCCCGCCGTGTTCGGACCGGCATGGGCGTTCGAGCGCGGAGAAAGCCCTTTCCAGGTCCGCCGGTCGAACACCCGACCTGATCCCCGGGCCCCCGCCGGTCCGAGCCGGGCTCGGCGGTGATCAGAACTGAGGACCCGTCGGCAGGTGACGGGTGAAGAACTCGACGGCGTCGGCCGCGACCCGAGCACGTACGGGTGCGTCCGCCGCGTCGTCGTTGGCGAAGGCGTAATGCCCCACGTCCTCGCCGGCGGAGCGGACGTCCGCACCCGGGATGAACTCTCCGTAGCGCAGGGCGTTCTCCGGTCCTGGGGCGTTGTCGTCCGCGCCTCCCCAGCGGATGGCGACGGGGCGGTCGATCCCGGCAAGGCTCTCCTCGTCGACCAGCTGTCCGATGGCGGGACAGATCAGAAACGCCGCGCGGACCTGCGGGAGCGAGGTGTCCACGCCTGACTGCTCGAGCAGCCGCTCCAACATGTCGTCCGGTACCCGGGTGTGCAGGGCCGCGAGCAGGTCGGGGAACTCCGGCAGCGGAGGCACCGGGACGAGTCCCCGGACGACCGCGCGCAGCCGATCCGGTGCGAGCCGCGCGCCGACCATGGCAGCTGCGGTGAAACCGCCGAGGGAGAATCCCGCTGTTCCCACCGGGCCGATATCCCGTTCCCGCTCCAGCTCCCTCAACAGGAAAGCGAGGTCGCGCGGACGTTCCCAGGCGAACACGAACCCCTCGGGCAGGTAGCCGTCCACGGAGTTGTTGCCGTGGTGATCGACACCCGCGACCAGATATCCCGCCTCGGCCAGCGGCTCCGCGAGCCAGGCCAGGTCAAGAGCGCTGCCGCCGGTGCCATGGGAAAGCAACACCACAGGTGGCGGTGTCTGCTGACGCTGCGAGGGTTCCCAGCGGTAGGCGCGGACCGGACGTGGACCGTCGGACTCCCAGCTCGGCCGATCGGGATCGAGAAGCTGATATGTACCGGGCGTGACCATGTTCGGATCCTACGGTGTCCCTCCGGTCTGAGGGGGCGAGACCTGGACGCGGCGCCGGCCGGGGGATCGGTCCCGGCCGGCGTTTCGCGTGGTCCCGCGTGATCAGTGGTCCTTGGTGAGGAATGCGCCGACGAACCGGCGGATCAGCTCGGCGGCGATCAGGGCCGGCAGGGTCGGTGCCGGGAAGGCGATGTCGATGTGGATGCGGGGTGCCAGCTCGGCGCCGAGGATGGCGACGGCGAGAAGCAGGACGAGTGCTCCTCGCAGCCGGAATCCGCGGTGGGGCTGGTGGCGGTGTTCGCAGGTCTGTTGGTCAGTGTGCCTGTGTATTGGCACTCGGCGGTTACCTCCATGGCTCGTTGCCACTCGTCGGCCCTGAATACGTCGGACGGAAGGTTGCAGCCTTCCGCCCGTAGGGCTTCTCAGAAGAATGGGGCGCCGGGGAAAGAGCCGTCCACCGGATATCGCGAATTGACGCCGATCCCCGAGTCCGAAGAGGGGTGTTTCAGCCACGCATGACCGCGGATCGTCGATCGAACCGCCAACACCCCAGGTCGCAGGGGATGGTGGGCATGCGTGACGTATATCGGCCGACCTGCTCGACGGCGGCATCCAAGTGGTTAAGGGCTTGCGCGAAGCAAAATGATCTGCTGACATTGTTGATGAGACCGCGCTGAATCCGGTTCCACCGGATCAATGCCTTGTGCGGCACCCGAGTGGGTGCCGGAGGCCGACAGCGGTCGTTTTTCATGGCTGACCCCGGCCGTTGCCACTCGTCAACAGGGGAACTGCCGGGCTCTGTTGCAGCGGAGGCCGGCCGCGCCGTCAGGGCGTCGTCCTCGGCAATCTGCTGGCGATCCCGGTCATGAGCATCGAGGGCAGCGCCTACGGCACCGGGACCATGACGGTCGCGCCGTGGATCGACATCGCCGTGCCCGCCGTCGCCCTCGCCGCGGTCGTCGCCACCGCGCTGGCCCCCGCCCTGCGCGCCGGGCGGCTGCGTACGGTCGAGGCGATCGCCGTCGGCCGGGCTCCGCGGGCCGGGCGCGGGCGGCTGGTCCGGCAGCTGCTCGGCCGGCTGCCGCTGCCGCGCCCGGTGAGCCTCGGCCTGGCCAACCCCTTCGCCCGGCCCGGGCGGTCGGGCACGATGGCCGCGGCCGTGATCTTCGGAACGGTCGGGGTCACCTTCGGCGTCGGGCTCGCCCTGTCGCTCAACGGCATCGAGAGCGGCCTCGACCAGCGAACGGCCGGCGACGTCCTCGTCCGGACCATGGGTCCGCCCCCCGACGACGCCGGAGGGGGAACGGGGCCGAACAGGGCCGGGAACCTGACCAACGAGGGCCGCACGGCCCCGGTACGGATAGTCGGCGAGGCCCTCGACCTGCGGGACGAAGGGATGAGCATCCTGACCGACAACGCGTCCCTGGCCGGTCTCGGCACCGTCGTCGCCCCGGAGTCGGTCGAGTTCCACATCGACCTCGCGCCGGGCACCGACCCGCAGGGCTATCTGCGGGCGCTCAACACCGCCCTGCAGCCGCTCGGAACCACCGCCGAGCGCAACTCCACACAGACCAGCAGCACGGTGATCGCCATGGACACGCTGGCCGCGCTGCTCACCCTGATGCTCGTCGCGGTGGCGGGCCTGGGCGTACTGAACACGGTCGTACTCGACACCCGCGAACGCGTCCATGACTTCGGGGTGTTCAAGGCCCTGGGCATGTCGCCGCGGCAGACGGTCACGATGGTCATCACCTCGGTCGCCGGGATCGGACTGGTCGCCGGTGTGGTCGGGGTCCCGGTCGGCATCGCGCTGCACGACTACGTGCTGCCGGTGATGGGTGACGCCGCCGGTACGAGGTTCCCGGCGCAGGACCTCGCCGTCTATCACCTTCCGGTGCTGGTCCCGCTCTTCCTGGGCGGACTGGTCATCGCGACCGCGGGCGCGCTGCTCCCCGCCGGATGGGCCGCCGGGACCCGCACCGCGACGGCGCTGCGCACCGAGTAGCCGGTCCCCGGGGGAGGATCCGGAACGCCGGGTCCTCCTCCGGGACTCTCTCCGGGACGGGCAGGGCCGGCGGGGCCGTGGCGGGGAGGACTCGGCCGGCCGGCCGTATGCGCCGTGCTCGGCGGGCGGCGAACACCTGACATCATCAGGGGATGGAACGCGTTATTGGAGCATGTGACGGAGCCGCCAAGGGGAACCCGGGCCCGGCGGCGTGGGCCTTCGTGGTCGCGGACGCCCAGGGACGGCCGCAGCGCTGGCAGGCGGGGCCGCTGGGGCACTCGACGAACAACGTCGGTGAGCTGACGGCGCTCGAGCAGCTCCTGACCGCGACGGATCCGGCCGTGCCCCTGGAGGTCCGGCTGGACTCCACCTACACCCGTGACGCCGCCACCAAGTGGCTGGTCGCCTGGAAGAAGAACGGCTGGAAGACCGCCGCCGGGAAGCCGGTGGCGAACCGGGAGATCATTCAGCGCATCGACGCCCTGCTGACCGGCCGCGACGTCGAGTTCGTGTACGTTCCCGCGCACCAGGTGAACGGGGATCCGCTCAACGCGATCGCCGACAAGGCCGCCAGCGACGCCGCGATCAGCCAGCAGGCGAGCAGCGGTACCGGCGCCGAACTCCCCGTGCCGGATGCCGCGGCCCAGTCCCCGGACGGTCCGCGCTCCGGTCGCAAGGCCGCCGCGTCGAAGCCGCGGACCGGCAAGGCCTCCTCCGGCACCATCGAGGCGAGGTACCCCGGACGGTGCCACTGCTCCGGCTCCTACGCCAAGGGCGAGTTGATCGCCAAGGTGGCGGGCGGCTGGGGCCACGCCGCCTGCGCGGAGGCGGCGGGCAGAAGCTGAGCGCGGCGGGACTCGGCGGGACGTCAGGCAGCCCCGATGTTCACCACGCGTGCCCAGTCGGGCGGGGTGTCCGGTACGTAGTCGGGATCGTCCTGCCGGTCCCAGGACCGGACCGAACGCTGCCGGGGGAACAGACCCACCACCGTCCGGCACGGCGGCCGGGTGCTCGGCCAGGGCGTCTGGCCGTCGGTCAGGACCACGATGACGTCCGGCCGGGACTGCGCCCGGAGCGCCTTGGCGAAACCCGTGCGCAGATCCGTTCCCCCACCGCCCAGCAGTGGGATGCCCTCGCCCTGGCACAGCGGGTGCACGATGCGGGCCGCCGCGTCGCACGGCACCACGGTGATCAGGTCGCGACGGCCGCCCACGGCACGGGAGATCGCGGAGACCTCGAGGAGCGCGCTGCCCAGCTCGGCGTCACTGACCGACGCGGACGTGTCGATGACCACGGAGACCCTGGGCGGTCTGCGCCGGAGGCTCGGCAGCACGGTGCCGGGGACCGCGGTCGAGCGCCGCGACGGCCGGCCGTAGCTGTAGTCCTCGCCCGCGCCGGTACCGGAGGCGGCCGAGCGGACCGCCGCTCCCAGCAACTCCCGCCACGGCTGCGGCGGATGGAAAGCCTCCTCCGCCCACCGTTTCCACCCCTCCGGGGTGTTCCCCGGACGGCCGGTGATGCCCTGCGCCACCCGGAACCGGACCGCGTCCCGTTCCTGCTCGCTGAGGCCGTGCGCGCCGTCCGGCCCCAGGTCCCACTCCCGGTCCAGCCCGTCGGCGCCACTGCCGCAGTCCAGCCAGGCCGCGGCCAGGGTGAGCGGCCCGAGGCTGAACCGGGGGAGATAGTCCTCCATGAGCTTGCCTTCCGGCAGCCCCAAGGAGCCCGGTTCGACGGCACCTTCGGGCCGGACCAGTCCGTCGCCGAACGCGTCGTCGTTGATCTCGCAGTCCGCGGCGATGTTCATCCGCAGCCGTTCCCCGGGGCCGGTGAGTCCTTGCTCCCGCGCGACCCGGTCGCTGCGCCCGTGGTGGTCGCGCAGGAGGTGCGAGACCTCGTGCACCCACACCCCTGCCAGCTCCTCCACCGGCGTCCGGTCCACGAACCCCGGCGAGATGTAGCACCGCCAGTGCCGGTCGACGGCCATGGTGGGTACCCGTTGCGACTCGACGGGGTGCAGGGCGAACAGGGCGGTCGCCAGGTACGGCCGGGCCCGGGCGGCGTGCAGCCGGGCCGTGAAGAGTTTGTCGAGGTCCAGGGTCCCCGTCGCGTCCGGGATCACCGGCCGACCTTCGTGGTGACCGAGGCCCGGGCCGCCGCCTCGTCCGCCCGCCGGGACATGGTCACCGCTCCGGCGAGCCCCTCGATCGACGCCGGAACGTCCCAGTCCTCCCGGCGCAAGGCCGCGAGCGTGGCAGCGGGGACGACCACCAGGTCCGGGGCCCCGGTCTCCACCGCCCGGGCCAGGATCTCCCACGCCGCGTTCCAGCGGGACTTCTCGGGGCGCTTGCGGACCGAGTCCACCACGCCGTCGAGCACGGCCTGGCGCAGATCTCCCCGCTCGGGCAGCACGGCACTCGCGGGGTCGGCGAGCAGCGTCTCGGGGTCCGGGAGGTCCATCCGGTCCAGGCTCGCCAGCAGCTCCAGCCCCGGACCGTCTCCCACGGTGCCTCTCACCAGCAGGGAGAGCACCTCCCGGGAGGAGCCGGCCGCGGTCGCGAAGGCGATGAGGCACAGCGTCATCTCCCAGCTCCGGGGTGACGGCCAGGCACCGCCACGGCGCGTTTCACTGCTGGGCAGCCGGTGCACGAGCGCGGGGCGGGCGGACAGCAGCCCGCACACCGCGCGACGGGCGAAGTCCACGGCCTCCGGCAGCCTTTCCGGGTCGAGCAGCGGCAGGGTCGCCCGGGGCCAGGTCCCGCCCAGACCGCGCACCACGACCTCGTGGTCGTGGGTCCAGTGAAGGTGGACGAAACGGTTGGCCAGCGGCGGGCTCAGCTCCCAGCCGTCGGCGGCCGAGGACCGCGGATTGGCGGCGGCCACGATCCTGACCCCGGGAGGCAGTTGCAGGGAGCCGATCCGCCGCTCCAGCACGAGGCGGAGCAGGGCGGCCTGAACGGCCGGCGGCGCGGTGGACAGTTCGTCCAGGAACAGCAGTCCCCGGCCCGCCCGGACCAGGCGTACGGCCCAGTCCGGCGGGGCCATCGGGACCCCCTGCTCCGCGGGATCATCTCCGATGACGGGCAGCCCGGAGAAGTCCGACGGCTCGTGCACGCTGGCGATCACGGTGGTCAGCGGCAGGTCCAGCGCCGCGGCGAGCTGCGTCAGGGCCGCGGTCTTGCCGATCCCCGGCTCACCCCACAGGAGGACGGGCAGGTCGGCGGCCACCGCAAGCGTCAGGGCCTCCAGCTGGTTGTCGGGGCGCGGTTCGGTGGTCGCGTCGCGCAGCAGCGTCAGCAGGTCGCCTGCGACGTCGAGTTGGGGGGTGCGAACCGGGTCGGAGAGGGTGTCGGTGGCAGCGAACGGCGTGGATGTGGGCATGGTGGATCACCTTTGGGTTCGTGAGGGGTCGAGCGGGGACGGGGAGGGCGATCCCCGAGGTCAGCGGGGGGTCGTGTGCCGCGGGTGGGAGCGGTTGTCACGGGGACGTTCCGGGTTCGGCGGAATGCGGCCGGGACCGGGGCCGATCAGCCCTGACCTGTACAGCCCGTAGGTGATCCGCCGCTGCGCCGCCGTCTCCAGTTCGTCGCGCAGCGCGCCGGCCCGCAGCAGTGCGTCGGGGCCCAACAGGCCCTCGACGACGGCCAGCGCACCGGCGGTGTCGCCGTGGTCCAGGCGTTCGCGGACTCCGGTGAGGCAGTCAGGACGGCGGTGCGCCGCATCGATGGCCTGCAGGCAGGGAAGCGGGGTGCCGGTCAGGGCGACCAGCAGCTCCTCCCGCCGGATCTCGGCCGGGTCGTGATCCAGCGGGGCCAGTACCCCGTCGACCAGGGCGATCCGGTGCTGAGTTCCCCGGCACTCCACGAGGCGCGGTCGTCCCGGCCGGTGCGGAGACGGGGACGGCCCGGCCGGCGCATGATCCGGTACCAGTGCCGAGGCGACCAGCGGATGCAGCCGGTCGACCTCGATCGAACCGCTGCGGATCAGTTCCAGGTCGGGTGGCACCCAGGCCGCCGCGTCGGGCAGGACCGGCAGCGTCGGATCCCCGCCGTCCAGGGACGCCGCCGCGATCCGCAGTGCGGGCGGCCCGCCGCGGTCCCTGTCGGCGACCAGGTCCAGGACCAACCGGTGCCGGCCCCTGAACCGCACGGCGACGGGACCTGTGGGTCTCCCGTCGGCGTGGAGCAGGATCCCGGCCTCGGCTGCCCACCGGTCGACGGCGCAGTGCCGCGGAGGCAACACGGCCTCCGGCAACTCCGTTGCCAGTACGTCGAGTTCCGGTACGGGGCGGCCGTCAGAGGTCCACCGGTCGGCCCCGGACCGGATCCGCAGTTCACCGGTCCTGCGCGCGTCCCACAGATGGCGGTGCAGGTCGAGGCGGAACCGCCGGTTGGGATGGGGATGCGGATGGCGGGCGGCACCGGCCCCGGAGTGGGATCCGTCCCACAGCGCGAGGCTGATCCGCTGACCCGCGTCCGCCCAGGCCGGCGGAGTCCGGGCCACGAGGTACAGCGGCCGTGCGCCGTTGCGCCCCGGGTCGTCGTACCGAGCCAGGGCCATGGTCAGGCCCGGGCGCAGCAGCCCGTTGGGGGCGATCCGCGGCAGGTGCCAGCGCAGCAGGTCAGGGGCCAGATGGCGGAGATCGGAACGGACCCGTGCCGCGAGTTCGTGGCCATGAGTGCGCGCCAAGGAACGCAGACGGAGATCGACATCGATGCCTGCGGCAGCGCAGGCGCCTGCCCAGTCCCCGGCACGACGGCGGGCGGTCGCAGTCTCGATCATGGACGGCGGCACGGCGAACTCGCGCACGCGCAGCCAGAGGGTAAGGCGGGAATCCCTGTTCGCGGTCTCAGTGAGCATCAGCACTCACCTTGCGCGGACGGGTCCCCCAATCTGTGAACAGAGTGAGTCATCATCGCGGTGATCGTAGCGCCCCTCACCACGATCTGCCAGCTCCTTCCGGTCCGGGTCGAAATCCGGTCGGTTGACGCGAAAGCGGCCCCGGCGCCCCTCGCGCATCCGCGAAGGGCCCCGGGGCCGGGTTCCGTGTCAGGTCACCGCCGCAGGGTCACGGGTAGGCGACCACATTGCTGGGAGTGGTGTTCGAGGCGGTCAACGCCCCTGTGTCGTTGATGACATGGGTGATGGTGCCCACGCCGCCGAGCGACACGGTCAGCGCGTCATGGAACCGCACACCCGGGGTGTTGGGCACCTCGAAGGCGTGGTAACTGTTCACCGCCGGATTGACGTTGAAGTAGCAGTAGCTGCCGAGCCCCCACGCCTCGTGCGTGGTGACGCCCGCGCCCACCTTGTACGCCGCGTACCCGTTGACCCCTGCCGCGCTCATCCACGCGGCCTGGTTCGGCACGTCGTACGGCATCTCGTTCTGGAAGAAGATCGTCTTGCCGTTCTGGCCGTTCCAGACGACCTCGTGCTTCTGGTAGTGCTCGACGAACAGCCCGGTCGCCAGCACGCTTCCGCCGTTGACGATCACTCCGGTGTCCGCCGTGTTGGTCGTCCAGCCGATGGTGCCCGCGTTGCCGTGGTCGGCCCGCCAGGCCCAGATGTGGTCGATGATCGTGTTGTTGCTGTTGACGATCAGGCTGGTCGTGGCCTTGCCGGCGATCTGGCCGCCGATCCGGAAGAACACGTCCTGGATGGTCGTCGGGTTGCCCGCGTGGTTGGCGGACGATCCGGCCGGCCCGACGGTCAGCAGCGCCGCCGAGTTGGTGGTGCCGGCGTCGATCAGCAGGCCCTTGAGACGGACTCCGTCCACGTCGGCGACCTGGATCGCGTTGACGCCGTTGTCCGGAACGAAGGTCGGGTAGCCGATGCCGAGGACGACGGTGTCGGCCCGGTTGATGTTGAGCGTCTGGTTCAGGTGGTAGACGCCCGGGGTGACGAACAGGTTGCAGCCCTGCGAGAGCGCGTTGTTGATGGTCGCGGCGGTGTCCCCCGCCTTGACCACGTAGAACTGGCTCATCGGCTGCGAGGTGCCGGCAGTGCTGCCGTTCGCCCAGCTCGCGCCGGAGGCGTTGGTCCGCAGCGACGGGAGGAACACCCGGTACTTGCCGGTGCCGTCGACGTACAGGTACGGCACGTCACGGGAGACGGGGGTGGTGGCCAGGGTGGTCTCGGGCGGGTTGGGGAAGGTGTTCGCCGGAGCGCCGGTGGTGCCGGAGAAGACCATGTTCCACACGCCGCCGGCCCAGCTGCCCAGGTTGCTGTCCCGGGTGTACCACTGCTGCTGCGAGATGGACGCGGCCTGGCCGCTGACCTTGGTGTCGGCGACATAGCCGCCGCTGGCCCAGCCGTAACTGGCCGGGTAGAGCTGCAGATCGCCGTGGACGTCGATCCGGCGGAACGGGGCGGCCTGGGCGACGGCCCAGCGGTTGCCGCCGACCGGGTTGATCGCCAGGTTCTCGGCCGAACGCCAGAAGTTCTGCGTCGCGTTGCCCGCGTCGGAGGCGTTGAAGGCGTCCACGGTGACGTGACCGTTGATCGTCACGTCGTCCGGGTTCTGCCCGAGGCCGGCCACCGAGGTGTAGAAGCCGACGTTGTCGTTGACGGCGTACGTGCCCGGCTTGAAGAGCTGTGCCACCCGGTTCGAGCTGAACTGCGCGGTGTTGGTGTCCTTCATCTGGGCGAACTGCGCGTCGAGCTGCGCCTGGATGGTGGCGCTGGACATGCTGGGGTCGTAGATGTGGACGTTCGGGCCGAAGTTCGGCGTGTCCGACTGCGTGGGGCAGCCGGCCGAGGCGCCGATCGTGTAGGTCGCGCTGGCCACGGCGGAGTCGGTGAGGCCGGACTTGACGGCGACGGCCTTGACGGTGGTGGTGGCCGTGACGCTGATCGGCGCGCTGTACAGCGCCGACGTGGCGGTGGGGGTGGAGCCGTCACGGGTGTAGTGGATGCTCGCGCCGGCGGTCGCGTCCGCGAGCGTCACGCTCTGGGCGGACGTGTAGCTGCCACCCGCCGGATTGAAGGTCGGGGTGGCCACCGAACCGGTGCCGCCACCGCCCTGGGTGTACGTGAAGTGGGGCGTGTCGTACTGCGGCCCGCTCTTCTCGTAGGTGAACCAGTACTCCAGGACCGACCCGTTGGTGAGTGAGCCCACGGTCTGGGTCCAGGTGCCCGCGCTGTTGGTCATACGGACGTTCTGCTGGCCGGCGCTGTTGGCGACGTAGTGCACATCGACGTAGAGCGCGGCCGTGGTCGGCGTGAAGGAGATCTGTGCCTGCGTGGTGCTCAGTTGCGTGACGCTCTGGGTGTAGTCGGGCGCGGCCGCCGAGGCGGGACCGGCGAGCCGGCTGAGGCCGAGCAGCCCGGTCAGCACGAGCACGAGTGCACTCAGGAAGGCGACGCTGCGCTGGTGGAGACGTGGTGGCGGACGCATGCGGCCGGAAAGGGCGGTGCTGCGCATGGGTGGGGGGTCCTTTCGCCTGGTTTCGTGAAGTGAACACCGAGTCGGCGCGGAAGAAAGGTGAAGGCGGTCTCGAAACTGCGGATTAGAGTTACGTAAGACCAACTGACCTTTGATTCAACCTATTGAAAACGCTCTCAATCTACGGATCGCCGAGACACTGGATCTGTTTAGGCAGTGTTGAGTGGCAGCGGCGAGCCGTCAAGACGATGCGCAGAATTCAACTCTTGAACGCCAACTCCGGCGAGGTGGGCCGATGTTCGGCCACGGGCGTCATCACTTCACGGGTCGGGCGAGGGAGATCAGGTCCCCGGTCGGGTCGAGGGGCTCGGACCCACCGGTCGGGTCGAAGGGCTCAGGACCGACCGGTGGGGTCGAGCGGGCTCAGGCCCCGCCGGCCAGAACGCGCAGCAGGCGGGCGACCTCCACCGCGACCGCGTCGCGGGCCGGGCCGAGGTACTTGCGGGTGTCGGAGACGCCGGGATCGGCGTCGAGGTACGTCCGGACCGCCCGGGTGAACGTCTTGTTGAGGTGGGTGGAGATGTTGACCTTCGTCATTCCCGCCGCCACCGCGCGGATGAGGTCCGCGTCGCCGACTCCGGAGGAGCCGTGCAGGACGAGCGGGACGCTGACGGCGTCGCGCAGCCGGGTGATCAGCTCGAAGTCGAGGACGGCGTCGCGGGTGTGCATCGCGTGGGAGCTGCCCACCGCCACGGCGAGCGCGTCGACTCCGGTGGCGGCGACGAACTCCCGCGCTTCATCCGGGTCGGTGCGGACGCCCGGAGCATGGGCGCCGTCCTTGCCGCCGACCTCGCCGAGCTCGGCCTCGACCCACACCTTCCGGCTGTGGCAGTGCGCCGTGATCTCCCGGGTGGCGGCGACGTTCTCGGCGTAGGGGAGCTTGGCACCGTCGAACATGACCGAGGTGAAGCCGAGTTCCACCGCCTCGCGCACGAGGACCGCCGATTCCGCGTGGTCGAGATGGACGGCCACCGGAACGCTCGCGGCCCGCGCGATGGCCAGCGAGGCGAGGGCGATCGGTTCGAGGGCGCCGTGGTAGCGGGCGGTGTTCTCGCTGATCTGCAGGATCACCGGAAGCCCGGCCGCCTCGGCGCCGGCGACGATCGCCTCAGCGTGCTCCAACTGGACGACGTTGAACGCGCCCAGGCCCGCGACCCTTCCGGCCGCGTCGTCGGCGATCTCATGGGTGGGTGCGAGCGGCATGGACTTCCTCCACAGGAACGGCGGTACGGAAACGGCGGTAGGCGTCGGCGTCGAAGTCGCCCGCCGTGGGACGCAGGACGGCGGCGGCCGACAGGGCGACGGCCTCGCACAGGACGGCGGGCCACGGTGCCCCGGTGGCGAGCCCGGCTGCGAGCGCTGCGACGCACGCGTCGCCCGCCCCCGTCGGGTTGCCGGTCAGCCGCTCGGGCGGCGTGGCCCGCCAGGAGCCCTGCGGGGTGATCGCGTGCAGTCCGTCGGGACCGCGGGAGGCCACGACGGTACGCGCGCCCATCGCCCGCAGGCCGGCCGCGGCGGCCGCGACGTCCTCGAGGCCGGTGACGGCGGCGAGTTCATCGGCGTTGGGTTTGACGACGTCGGGGCCGGCGGCCAGCGCGGCGCGCAGCGCGGGTCCGCTCGTGTCCAGGACCGTGGCGACGCCTTCCCCGCGGGCCAGGGTGACGAGGTGTGCGTACGCGTCGGCGGGCAGGCCCGGCGGAAGGCTGCCGGCGAGCACCACCACGTCGGCGTCACGCAGCAGCCGCGTGTACCGCGCGGTGAAGGCCGCCCACTCGGCGGGCGTCACGGACGGTCCGGTCTCGTTGAACACGGTGGCGTCACCGTCCTCGCGGGAGACGATCGTCACGGTGCGCCGTGACTCGCCCGCGACGGGAACCAGTTCGTCCCGCAGTCCGGCCGTCCGCAGTTCGCCGCGCAGCCGGTCGCCGGTGTCACCGCCGCAGAGCCCGGTCACGACCGCGGGCCGGCCCAGCGTGGACAGCACCCGGGCGACGTTGACGCCCTTGCCGCCGGCGCGCTCGTGGACGGTGTCGACACGGTGCGAGGTGCGGGGCACGAGACGGTCGACGAAGTACGTGACGTCGAGCGCCGCGTTGAGCGTGACGGTCAGGATCACCGTGACCCGACCCCCGCGGAACCGGCGGTGGCGCCGCGCATGGCGAACTCCCCGTCCGCCGTACCCGAACCGGCGCCGCGCGTCGCGGCGTCCACGGCCTGCCACGCGTACAGTCCGGCGCCCAGGCAGCCGGCCATGTCGCCCAGGGCCGCCCGCACGACGGCCGGCCGGCGCTGGAACGTCAGCCGCTGGGTCAGCCGGGCACGGACCGGCTTCAGCAGAGTGTCGCCCGCCTGGGCGAGGCCGCCGCCGAGGACGACGAGTTCGGGGCCGAGCAGCGAGGACGCGGTCGCCAGGGCCGAGGTGAGCGCGTCGACCGCGTGGTCCCAGACCGCCACGGCGTCGGCGTCGCCCTGCGCCACGAGCGCCGCGACCTCGTCGGCGCCCTGGACGGCACGGCCGGACCGTGCGGTGAAGGCCGCCCTGATCGCGGCGGCCGAGGCCACCGTCTCCAGGCAACCACGGCCGCCGCACTGGCACTTCACGCCACCGGGATCGACGACCACATGGCCGAGTTCGCCGGCGTGACCGCCGGCCCGGACGGGCCGCCCGTCGCTGATGACGGCGGCGGCGATGCCGGTGCCGATGGCCACGAAAAGCACATCGCGGGCGCCGCGGGCCGCCCCCAGGACGCACTCGGCGAGCCCGCCGGCGCGGACGTCGTGCCCCAGCGTCACCGGGAGCGCGGTGCGCCGTTCGAGCAGGTTCGCGAGCGGGAGGTCGCGCCAGCCGATGTTGGCGGAGTAGACGGCGTTCGAGAGGTCCTCGTCGACATGGCCGGGGACGACCACGCCGACCCTGCGGACCCGCAGTCCCTCGTCGCGGGCCTGCTGCGCGAGGGCCCGGATCGTCTCGGTGATGACGTCCACCACCGCTTCCGGTCCGGCGGCCCGGGGGGTGGGCCGGCGCACGGTGGACAGCAGCAGTTCCCGGTCGAGAAGCGCGCCCTTGATACCGGTGCCGCCGACGTCCAGGGCGATCACGCACTCCCCGGCGTCGTGTCCCTCACGCATGGCGGCCCTCCAGTACGACGGAGCGGGTGAGGTTGCGCGGCCGGTCCGGGTCGTAGCCGCGGGCCTCGGCGATGGTCACGGCCAGCCGCTGGGCGCGCACGAGGTCGGCCAGCGGGTCGAGCTCCCCGGCCCCGGCCCCGGCCTGGGTCTGGGTCTGGGTCTGGGAGTGAGCGACGAGCGTGCCGCCGACCCGGGCGACGTCGCCCTCGAGGCCCTGCGGCAGCGTGCCGAACATCCACGTCACGCGCCCGGGTCCGGTGATGCTGATCGGGCCGTGCCGGTACTCCATGGCGGGGTACGCCTCGGTCCACGCGCCCGCCGCCTCGCGCATCTTCAGCCCGGCCTCCAGCGCCAGACCGTACGTCCAGCCGCTGCCGAGGAAGGTGAACTGCTCGGCTCCGCACACCTCGGCGGCCAGCGGCTCCGAGACGGCCCGCTCGGCGTCCCGGGCGGCCTCAGCGACGGAACGCACCCCCGGCGGCAGCGCGCCCTCGGCCTCCAGATGGGCGCGGAGCAGGGCGAGCACGGTGGTGGCGAACCGGGTCTGTACGACCGACTCCTCATCGGCGTAGTCCAGGACCACCAGGGAGTCGGCCGCGGTCAGCACGGGAGTCGCGGGATCGGCGGTGATCGCGGTCGTGGGCACACCGGCGGCGCGCGCCCGGCCGAGCAGGTCCAGCACCTCGGTCGTGGTGCCGGAACGGGTGATCGCGAGGATCCGGTCGTAGCGGCGCCCGACCGGGAACTCCGAGGCGGCGAAGGCGTCGGTCTCGCCGTGGCCGCCGCTCTCGCGCAGCTCAGCGTAGGACTGCGCCATGAACCAGGAGGTACCGCAGCCGACGACCGCCACGCGCTCGCCCCGGCGGGGGAGTGCGGGGGCATGGGCGGGGAGCGACCGGGCCGCCTGCCGCCAGCAGGCGGGCTGGGTGGCTATCTCGACGGACGTACGGGAGGGGGTGGCGCTGGGCATACGACGCTTCCTTCAGAGGTGGTGAGGCGGCACTCGGCGTGGAGCTGATCGAAGATGATTCAATGATGCACCATTCGAGCAAATATGAGCGACCGGTCTGGTCTCGCGGAGTATTCACGAGCCCGGCGGCCAGGTCCAGTCGCTGTTACCCGAATGTTGCGAATCGGCAGGTAAGGAGTACTTGCCGGCCAAGTGGAGCGGTGCCGGACCGGTTGCCGACGGCGGTCCTCGACGGGCACGGCGGGCGAGATCTCTGTGCGCGCAGTTGTTGACGGCTTGGCAATTCTGCGCAGATTATGTCAATCGCTCGTAGCGTCCCGACCGTCCGTGCCGTACGGCGACCCCCCACCCCGAAGGAGCCACCCCCGTGGCAACCAGACTCCTCCGCAGACCGCTCACCGTGGTCCTGAGCGCCGCTCTGATACCCGCCGGCTGTCTGCTGGGCACCGGCCCGGCCGCCGCGAACGACGGCGTGACCGGGCCGGCGGCGAACTACTCGTCCGCGGCGACGCCCAGCACGCCCATCGCCGCTCTCCCGCCCATGGGCTTCAACAACTGGTCCCGTTCGACGTGTGCGCCCCAGGCACCGCTGGACGGCTCCAACCGGCTGGACTACTCCTTCCAGCAGTACATGAAGGACAACGCCAAGGGGCTGTCCGACACCGGTCTGATCGCCAAGGGCTACCGGACGATCACCGTCGACGACTGCTGGATGTACCGGAACAGCTCCGGCTATCTGCACGGCGGACTCAACTGGGGCGGCGCCACCGACGTCCGCAACCCCGCGAAGCAGCCCGGCTTCGACTACGAACTGACCGCCTACGGCGACTACCTGCACAGTCTCGGCGCGAAGTTCGGCATCTACGAGACCTCCGGCACGCACACCTGCAGCACCGCCACGCCCACGGCGCCCAACCTGCCCAACGGCAGCGAGTACTACGAGCAGAAGGACGCCGGCTCGTTCGTCTCCTGGGGCGTCGACCAGCTCAAGTACGACAACTGCGGCGACGAGGAGCCGGTGCAGACGCTCGACACCCGCATGTCCAACGATCTGCGGACCGCGGTCACCGCCGCGGCCGGCGGCGGCGACGCCACGCCCAACATCACGTTCAACATCTCCGCCCCGGCCGGGTACGGCAACGGCTCCACGAAGTTCGCCGCGATGAACTGGGTGCGCGGGCTCGGCCAGCTCTGGCGGGTGGGCCCCGACATCTGGAACTACGGCGACGGAAAGAATCCGTGGAACGTGCCGCTGGCCGGCTACAACTTCGGCGCGTACCAGAGCTTCGACAACACCCTGGAGCTCAGCCGCTACCAGGGACCGGGCAACTGGAACGACGCCGACATGCTGCTGATCGGCGACAACGGTATGACCACCGCCGAGGAACGCAGCCAGATGGCACTGTTCTCCGCGTTGGCCGCACCCCTGGTGATCAGCACCGACGCCCGTAAGTTCCAGCCGTCGTACATCGCCGCCCACCCCGCGGAAGCGGCGCACCTCAACGCGTCCGTCGCGATCCTGGGCAACTCCGAAGTGATCGCGGTGGACCAGGACCCGCTGGGCGCCGGTGGCTACCGCGTCTCCGGCGGCGGGGCCAACACCGACGGCACCCCGGCCGCCGCGACCGGTGTCGACGTCGTCCTCAAGCCCCTCGCCGACGGCGGCAAGGCCGTCGTCGTGCTCAACAAGGGCTCCGCGGCCGTGAACTACTCGCTCTCCCTCGCCGGTCTCGGCTTCGGCACCGCCGGCTGCGGCTACGACGTCCGCGACCTGTGGGCGCAGGCCAGCAGCACGTCGACCGGGTCGGTACCGCTCACCCTCGGCGCGCACGACAACGCGATGCTCAGGATCACTCCGCAGGCCGGCTGCGGCAGCTTCACCCCGAGCGGACAGATCACCGCTTCCCGCGACAACTGGGGCAAGGCGTCGCTGTGCCTCGACAACTACCGCTCCGGCACCGCCACCAACAACCCGGTCGACCTCTATCCCTGCACCGGTGGTTCCAACCAGCAGTGGCGGCGCAACACCGATGGCACGATCCAACTGCTCCAGTCCGGCACCACGAACCTCTGCCTGACCGCCCAGAGCGGTACGACCACCGGGGCGATCAACGGGAAGTCCGGTCAGTGGGCCGGCGTCGCCCCGTGCGGGTCCGCCGCCGGCTACCAGACCTGGACGTACAACCGGGACGGAAACCTCAAGCTCAGTGGCACCACCAAGTGCCTCGACAGCTACGGAGGGGCGACGACCACCAGCGGCACGCCCGTCGACCTGTACACCTGCGGAACCGCACCCGGCTCGCTCCAGACCAACCAGACCTGGGCGGCTCCCTTCAGCACGCCGCCCGCCTCGTGATCTGACGGCGACCGGTTCCGCCGGAGGGGTCCGTGGCGATGTCCCATGCCGCGGACCCCTTCTGCCGTCCGGTCGGCAGGCCGTCCCGCCGACGGCGGGAATGCTCACCTCACTGTTCTGACCTGGAGCTAGACTCCCCTCATGCTCAAAGTTGACAGAATCGCCCGAATCCTTGATCACGTTTCCAAGGAGGGCAGTGCCGACGTCCATGTGCTCACCGAACTGCTCGGAGTGTCAGGGGCGACGGTCCGGCGCGATCTGCAGACGCTGCACGAACAGGGGCTCCTGCACCGCACCCGCGGCGGCGCCGTGACCGGCACGTTCAACCTGGAGCTGCCGCTGCGCCACCGGGCGGGACGCCAGCAGGCCGAGAAGCGGCGGATCGCGCTCGCCGCGGCGCGTCTGGTCCCGGACGGCGCGGTGGTGGGGATGACCGGGGGCACCACGGTCACCGAGATCGCCCGGGCGCTGGCCGACCGGAGCGGTATCACCGTCGTCACCAACGCGGTCAACATCGCCGCCGACCTGATCGCCCGGTCCGAGATCCGCCTCGTGGTCGTCGGCGGGAACGCCCGGACGGCCAGCTACGAACTGGTCGGGCCGGCCGCCGAGCGGATGCTCGCCCAGTACAACCTGGACATCGCCTTCATCGGTGTGGACGGCCTGACCGTGAGCGAGGGCTGCACCACGCATGACGAGATGGAGGCCCACACCGACCGGGCCTTCCTGCGCAGCAGTGCGCGCTCGGTGGTCGTCGCGGACAGCACCAAGATCGGTCGGGTGACCTTCGCGGAGATCTGCCCGCTCGCCGACATCGACGACCTCGTCACCGACGAGAGCCTCGACGAGGCCCGGGAGCAGGCCATCGTCGAGTGCGGTGTCCGGGTGCTGCGGGCCTGACGGCCGTCGCGGGGCAGTGGGGCAGTGAGGCAGTTGGTCCAGACCTATTGACGGTAGGTCTGGACCAATCTACCGTGGGCGACGCTCGCGACGAGATCTGTGCCTGCTGCCAACTCACCCACTGTCCTGCGCTCGTGGACGCCATGTGGACCCGGTGATGGTGTTCATGGAGAGACGGAGCGAAACATGATCGGTCGGACATCACGTCTGCTGGGCGTCGGGCTGGCGACGGCCTTCGCCGTCCAGATGCTCGTCGCCGCGGCGCCGAGCGCCGCACCCCAGGCCACCGTGTGCGCGGTCAAGTCGAAGCCGGCGGGCAAGGTCCTCCAGGGGTACTGGGAGAACTGGGACGGCGCCGCGAACGGTGTGCACCCCCCGCTCGGCTGGATCCCGGTCACCGACGCCCGCATTCATGATCACGGCTACAACGTCATCAACGCGGCATTCCCCGTCATCCTCTCGGACGGCACCGTCCTGTGGCAGGACGGGATGGACTCGACCGTGAAGGTCCCGACCCCGGCCGAGATGTGTCAGGCCAAGGCGGCCGGCCAGACGGTGCTGATGTCCATCGGCGGTGCGGCGGCAGGGATCGACCTCAACTCCACCGCCGTCGCCGACCGGTTCATCGCGACCGTGGTGCCGATCCTCAAGGCCTACAACTTCGACGGCATCGACATCGACATCGAGACCGGCCTCGTCGGCAGCGGCACCATCACCAAGCTGTCCACCTCTCAGGCCAACCTCGTGCGCATCATCGACGGGGTCCTCGCCCAGATGCCCTCGAACTTCGGTCTGACCATGGCGCCCGAGACCGCCTACGTCACCGGCGGCAGCGTCGCCTACGGCTCGATCTGGGGCGCGTACCTGCCCATCGTCAAGAAGTACGCGGACAACGGCCGGCTGTGGTGGCTGAACATGCAGTACTACAACGGCAGCATGTACGGCTGCTCCGGCGACTCCTACTCCGCCGGCACCGTCGCGGGGTTCACCGCGCAGACCGACTGCCTGAACAAGGGCCTCGTCGTCCAGGGCACCACCATCAAGGTCCCCTACGACAAGCAGGTCCCGGGACTGCCCGCCCAACCGGGCGCCGGGGGCGGGTACATGGCACCGAACCTGGTCTCCCAGGCCTGGAACAAGTACAGCGGCGGCCTGAAGGGACTCATGACCTGGTCGATCAACTGGGACGGCTCGAAGGGATGGACGTTCGGGAACAACGTCAACGCCCTGCAAGGGCGTTGACGCTGCTCCCGGCCCGGATACGGTCCGCCGCACGACCGGCGGTAGACCGGTCTAGGAGGTGCGCTCCAGGACCATGGCCATGCCCTGACCGCCCGCGGCGACGACGCTGACCAGGGCGGTGCTCTGGTCGTCATGGCGCAACGCCGTGAGTCCGGTGGTGGTCAGCCGGGCCCCGGCAGCTCCGTACGGCTCGCCCAGGGCGATGGACCCGCCGTGCGGGTTCATCCGCTCGGGGTCCAGGCCCAGTTCGGCGCAGTAGGCCAGGACCTGGGCGGCGAAGGGCTCGTTCCCGGCGACGGTGTCGATGTCCGACAGCGTCAGCCCGGCTCGCGCGAGTGCCGTTCGGGTCGCGGCGACCGGGGCCGGGCCTTCGGTCTCGGGTGTGGCGGCGCTGACGCCGGTCGAGAGGATACGGGCCAGCGGGACGTGGCCGTGAGCGCGGGTGTACTCCTCGGACATCACGACGACGGCCGCGGCTCCGTCGGACAGCGGCGCGCTGTTGCCCGCGGTGATCCGGCCGTCGGGGCGGAAGCGCGGCGCCAGGGCGGCGAGGGTCTGTGCGGTCACCCCGGTGCGGGGGCAGTCGTCCGTCGCGGTGGTCGTACCGTCCGGGCTCTTCACCGCGACGATGTCACCGAAGTGGAAGCTCTCGGCGAGGGCGAGTTGGGTGAGCCGATGGGACCGGGCGGCGTAGGCGTCCATGTCGGTGCGGGTGATGCCGTAGACATCGGCGACGTTCTCGGCGGCGAGTCCCACCGGGATGTAGGGGTCGGGCGTCCGGCCTTCTTCGCGGGGGTCGCTCCAGGGTGCCGTGCCCGGCCCTGAGCGCTCGACGGTGCGCTGCCCGGCGGCTCCGAAGGCGGGGTTCTCGGTGCCGGGCCAGGTGTCCGAGCTGCCGTGGGCGAGCCGGGACTGGGACTCGACACCGGCCGCGATCACGACGTCGGCGTCACCGCAGCGCACGGCCTGGGCGGCCATCCGGACGGCCTGCAGGGAGGAGGTGCAGAAGCGGTTGACGGTGACGCCGGGGACGTGGTCCCAGCCCAGCAGGATCGCGGCGATCCGGGCGATGTTGAAGCCCTGCTCCCCGCCGGGCAGCGCACAGCCCACGACCAGGTCGTCCACGCTCTCCGGTGCCAGGTCCGGAACGCGGGCGAGAGCCTCGGCGACGGTGCGGGCGAGCAGGTCGTCGGGGCGGACGCCGGCCAGCGAGCCCTTGTGGGCGCGGCCGATGGGTGTGCGGACGGTGGAGACGATCACGGCGTGCTGCATGGCGGGCATCCTGTGCGGTTGAGGTGGTGGGAGGGGACGTTCGGGGCGGTGCCCGGAGGTGCGAGGAGACGTGCTCGCCGGTGTCCAGAGGTCGGCCGAGGTTCAGAGCTGCAGGGCGGGCCGGTGGGTGCGCAGCCACTGGTCCAGGTCCAGGACGAGCTCCAGCCCCTCACGGGGGAAACGTTTCTCGCCCGAAGGTTCCAGCAGCAGACTCCGCACCGCGCGCACATCGAGCAGCTCGGCGGCCGGGCTTCCGGTGGTGAGCAGCCGGTCGACCTGGCCGGTGAGCGCGGCACGGTAGGCGGGGTCGCGGACCATTGGATAGGGGCTCTTGCGGCGGGCCAGGACCGGTGCGGGGAGCAGGTCCGCGACGACGGCGCGCAGCAGGCTCTTCTCGCGGCCGTCGAAGGTCTTGAACTCCCAGGGGGTGTTGAAGACGTACTCGACCAGCCGGTGGTCCAGGAAGGGGACCCGGACCTCCAGGCCCGATCCCATGCTGAGACGGTCGGTGCGGTCCAGCAGGCAGGGCAGGAAACGGGTCAGGTTGAGATAGCTGTCGCGGCGCAGCGCGGCCTCACCGGGCGCGGTGCCCGGCAGGTGCTCGATCTCGGCAGTTGCGGCCGCGTGCAGTTCGGCGCGGTGCGCGGGCAGATCCAGCGCCCTGGCCAGGGCGGGGTCGAGCAGCCGGGTGAGATCGGCCCGGTCCAGTACGGTGTCCCAGGGAAAGGATTCTGCCGCTGCGGCCAGAGGAGTGAACCAGCGGTAGCCGCCGAAGAGTTCATCGGCCCCCTCGCCGGACAGGGTGACCGGGAAGTGCTCGCGGACCGCGCGGAACAGCATCATCAGCGAGGTGTCGAAGTCGCCCATCGTCAGCCCGTCGCGCAGCCGGCCGACGCGGGCGCGGTGGGACGGATCCGCGAGGTCCCGGGCCGCCGGCGCGACCGTGCGGTGCGCGGTGTCCAGATGGCGCACCATCAGGTCGGCGTACGGTCCGTCCGGGTCACGCCCCATGGCGTCCTCGCCGGAGGCGCCGGCGCCCAGGTCCACCGACAGCGTGTGCAGGACGTCGGCCTCGGGGCGGGCCAGGGCGGCGATGGCGCTGGAGTCCAGCCCGCCGGACAGCAGGACGCTGACCGGGACATCGGCCCGCAGCTGTCCGGTGACGGCCCGGCCCAGCAGGGTGCGTACCCGCTCCAACGTGGTCGGAAGGTCGTCACGGTGTTCGGCGGGCGTCAGCGACCAGTAGCGGCGGGTACGCACCCCGTCGGGAGTCAGTGTCGTCACGGTGCCGGGTTCGATCTCGCGCAGCCCCGCGAAGGCGCTGCGCCCCGGCGTCTTGATCATCGGGTGGGCGGACAGCAGCAGCTCCCGCAGCCCGTCCAGCTCCAGCCGGGCCGGCACAGCAGGGTGCGCCAGCACCGCCTTGGGCTCGGAGCCGAACACCACCCCATCGCTGATCCGCGCGTAGCAGAGCGGCTTGATCCCGAACCGGTCACGCACCAGGGTCAGCCGCCGGTGCGCGGGCTCCCAGGCCGCGTACGCGAACATGCCTTCCATGCGGGCCGGAGCCTGCTCGCCCCAGGCGTCGACGGCCTGCAGCACCACCTCACTGTCGCAGCGGGTGCTGAACCGGCGCCCGCGCGCGGCCAGTTCCGCCCGCAGCTCCGCGTGGTTGTACACCTCACCGGTGAACACCACCGCCAGCGCAGTGCTCCCGCCACGTGTCAGTACCAGCGGCTGACGCCCTCCGACGAGGTCGACGGTCGCCAGGCGGGTGTGCCCCAGCCCCGCGGCATCCCCGGTCCAGGCCGCCGAGGCATCCGGTCCCCGACAGGCCAGGGTCTCCGTCATTTCCTTGAGGGAGACCTCTTCGGTCCCCGAGGGTGCGCAACCCGCGAACCCGGCATAGCCGGCCAGCCCACACATCGGCGAAACTCCCCCGCGCCTCCGCACGAGCGGCAGGCTGTACGTAGCGGGATCCGGCCCCGTGACGCATGTGCCGGCCGCGGGTACGGATCCGCGACCGGAGTGTGCCGGCCGCCATCACTGAAACGATCAAGTCCCGATCAGGTCACCGTCGGAGCGCGGCGAGCCGGTGCGGGAGGCGTCCGGGGTGCGCCGGCAGCCGTGCCGGGCCAGAGTGGAACGGTGCGGCGGGCCCGCCGACGTGCCGCTCCTGCGGTGACGGCTACCGTCCGAGGCAGGCGGCCGGCCCGAGGAGGCCACGATGGAACCGGTGAAGGCGCTGGACCGGATCGCCTTTCTGCTGGAGCGCGCTCAGGCGGCCACGTACCGGGTGGAGGCGTTCCGTACGGCGTCGGAGGTGGTCGCGGGGCTACCGCCCGAGGAGGTCGCCGCGCGCTCGGCGGCCGGCACGCTGCAGGCGGAGAAGGGCATCGGCCCCAAGACGGCCCAGGTCGTCAAAGAGGCGCTGGCCGGGGCCGTGCCCGGCTACCTCGAACGGCTGGAGGCGGAGGCGGCGGCACCGCTCGTGGAGGGCGGGACGGCGCTGCGTGCCCTGCTGCGCGGCGACTGCCATCTGCATTCGGACTGGTCGGACGGCGGCAGCCCCATCGAGGCGATGGGCAGGACCGCGGCGGAACTCGGGCACGAATGGGCCGTGCTCACCGACCACTCGCCCCGTCTGACCATCGCCAACGGACTGACGGCCGAGCGGCTGCGCCGGCAGCTGGAGGTGGTGGCCGAACTGAACGAGCAGTGGGCTCCGTTCCGTCTGCTGACGGGTATCGAGTGCGACATCCTCGCCGACGGCTCCCTCGACCAGGAACCCGACCTGCTCGATCAGCTCGATCTGGTGGTCGCCTCGAGCCACTCCGAGCTGCGGATGGCGTCTCCCGCCATGACCCGGCGCATGATCAATGCGGTCGGCAACCCGCTGATGGACGTCCTGGGGCACTGCACCGGCCGTCTGCTGTCGGGGCGGAACCGCCCGCCGTCGCAGTTCGACGCGGCAGAGGTCTTCGCGGCCTGCGCGGAGGCGGGTACGGCGGTCGAGATCAACAGCCGCCCGGAACGCCTGGACCCGCCGCGTGACCTGCTGGTCCAGGCGGTCGACGCCGGAGTGTTCTTCGCCATCGACACGGACGCCCACGCCCCCGGCCAGCTCGACTGGCAGATTCTGGGATGCGCGCGCGCCGAGACCTGCGGAGTGCCGGCGGAGCGGGTCGTCAACACCTGGACCGCGCCCCAGCTCGGCGAGTGGACACGCACCCGGAAGGCGCCCCCGGCCGGTAACTCTGCGTGATGCCGAGTCGGCCGGAGCCGCCGTTCGCGGTACCGGTCCGCGCCGCTGCGGCGCCACGCGCGGCATAAGGGTGCCAACAAGAGCGAACATGCATGAACAGTGGCAAAGTGAACGGTGTCCCCCTGCGTGAGGCGAGGCTGCAGACATGGCTCCTTCTGAAAGCGCGGTCCAGGGAGCGCCGTGTTGGGTGAGCCTGACCGCCGCGGACCTGCCGGCGAGCAAGGCCTTCTACAGCCGCGTGCTCGGCTGGGAGTACCGGCCCGGATTCGGGCTCGCCGAGTACGCCGAGGCGATCAGCGAGGGCGAACCGATCGCCGGTCTCGGCGAGACGGGGCACTCCTTCGGCGTTCCGGCCTGCTGGTCGGTGCACTTCGCGGTCGACAGCGTGGACCGCGCCGCTGAGCGGATCCGTGAACGTGGCGGTACCGTCGCCGTCGGTCCACTTCCTTTCGGTCCTGGCCGGGTGGCCTGGGCCATCGATCCGGCAGGCGCGCCGTTCGCCCTCTGGGAAGGGCCCCGGGAGCCGCACTGGACCCCCAGAGGTGGCGGTCGCGGGCTGTGGATCGAGCTGCACACCCGGGATGTCTTCGCGGCGGCGATCTTCTACAGCCAGGCCCTGGGCTGGGACACCGAACCACCCGAGCGCTGCACCCTGCGGTACGAGAACGACCAGGTGTTCGTCGACATCAACGGCCGCACGGTGGCCGCCCTGCACGGCGGCGCGGTGGAGGAGGCCCCGGACCCGAAGGTCCGCCCGCGCTGGCAGGTCACCTTCAGAACCCCCCACCCGAACCTGGCCGCCGAACGCGCCGCAGCGGCGGGCGGCGCGATCGTCAGCGCGCCGGACGACACCGCTCCGGGTCTGGCGACACTCCTGCGGGATCCGGAGGGCACGTTGTTCAGCGTCGCCGCGCAGACCGCGGAGATCGGCCCGGAGGAAGCGACGCCCCACCTGCCGTCCGACACGATCTAGGCCGGGTCTGACAAATAGCGGCGTCCGCCCGGAGGGCGGGGCCCGGGGCGTCTGGTGCGTGCGATCGCAAGGCGGAGGGTCGTCCTCGTACCGGGGTACGTGGATGAGCCCGACAACTGGGGGCACCTCCCAGCGGTAGCTGGGGGAGGGATTTGTCCGACACGGCCTAGGCCGAACCGCCGGGTTCGGGGAGCTGTGCGTGCTGGTACAGGGCGAACAGCATGCCGTGCACCGGCTCGGACTCGGCGTCCTCCTCGGTCTCGTCGATCAGCCGGGCCAGCTTCTCGCCGAGGCGTTGCGCCTTCGCGGGGCTCAGGTGCAGGTGGCGCAGGGTCAGATGGGTTTCGGCGGGGGAGCGGTCCAGCTCCTGGGCGACCGCGCCGAGCATCGCCGCCGTGCCGGCCGCCTCGGGTTCGGCGACGATCATGCGCCGGGCGACGCGCTGGTAGTACTGCTCGGTGCCGCCCCGGACCTGGCGGGTCTCGGCGATGTGGACGAGGCCGGCCGTCCGCAGCACCTTCAGGTGGTGTGCGACGTTGCCCTTGGCGGTCTCGAGGTGCGCCGCGAGCTGGCTGATGGTGGCGGGGCGACGGCCCAGCGCGAACAGCAGCCGTTGGCGCAACGGGTGGGCGAGCGCCGCGAACTGCTCGGGCGAGCTGATCTCCTGGACTTCGTGAGGCGTCGGGGAGTAAGGCGGTTGCTCGGACATGCGCCAAGTGTCCAATACTCTTGACGCTTTGGGAAGGGCGGTGTTCTACTCCCTGCCATGACCATTCTGACGCAGACCAGCACCGTTCCCGTCGTCGAGGAGACGGCCCAACTCCTCCTGGATCACTACGTTTTCCCCGAAGCGGCCGAGCTCCTGGCGACCCTGCTGCGGCGGCGCCTCGCCGACGGGGCGTACGACGTCGACAGCGCGGAGGAGCTCAGCCGACTGGTCACCGAGGACCTGCAGTCGGTCAACGGCGACCGGCACCTGCGGCTGCTCCATCACGCCGAACCGGTGCCGAAGGAGAAGGGCGCTGCCACCCTGACCTCCATACGCAGGGATTTCGACGCCCAGCTCGGCGGAGTTCCCCGGGTGGAGCTGCTGGACGGCGGGGTGGCCCTGCTGGAGCTGACTCCCATGCTCTTCCCGCTGGCATGGGCCGCCGAGCCGCTGGCGGCCGCCCTCACCCTGGTCGCCCGGGCCGACGCCCTTGTTCTGGATGTTCGCGGCAACGGCGGCGGGGACCCGGACACGGTCGCGTTCATCTGCAGCTATCTGCTCGACGAGCGCACCCACCTCAACACCATGCACTGGCGCGACGGTGAACGGTTGGAACAGTCCTGGAGCCTGCCGTACGTCCCCGGAGCACGCTTCGGCGGCAGCAAGCCGCTGTACGTGCTGACCAGCGGCCACACCTTCTCCGCCGCTGAGGAACTGGCCTACGACCTGCAGCAGTTGGGCCGTGCCGTCGTCGTCGGCGAGGTGACGCGCGGCGGTGCGCATCCCCGCCAGGGCTGGACGGTGCACCCGCATCTGGAGGCGAGCATCCCGACCGGCCGGGCGATCAACCCCGTCTCCGGCACCGACTGGGAGGGCACCGGCGTACAGCCGGACGTCGCCTGCACCGCTGCCGAGGCCCTCGACCGTGCCCACGCCCTGGCCCGTACCCGGTTGACGGCCGCCACCGACTGACGAGCCCCAGGGCTCCCGGCAGCGGGAATCCGGGGGATTTCAGCCCCGGATCCGGTCCAACTCCCGTTCCGCGAAAGCGCGGAAGCTGCGCGGGGCGCGGCCCGTGAGGCGCTGGACGGTGTCGGTGGTGCGGTCCTCGGCGCCTTCGGCGATGGAGCGGTCCATGCCGGCGAGCATCGCGGCGAACCCGGCGGGCATGTCGGCGGCCAGGCGGTCGTGCATCTGCTCGTAGGTCAGCCGCTCATGGGTGACGGTGCGGCCGGTGGCCCGGGTGAGGACGGCGGCGATGTCGTCGTAACTCAGCGCCTGTGGCCCGGTGATGATCAGGTCGGTGTTCGGGGCCTGTGCCGCGGTCAGTGCGTGCACGGCGACGGCGGCGATGTCGTCGGCGTCGACGAACCCGACGCGCCCCTCACCGGCCGCTGTTCGGATGGTGCCGTCCGCTCTGATGGTCCGGGCGTGCGCGTGGTCGCCGGTGAAGTTCTGCATGAACCACGAGGGCCGCAGGACCGCCCACTCGGAGAACAGGCCGGGCAGGGCCTCGTGCACCTGCCCCACGGCGGGGCCGCCGGCGGGGATCGCCGACGAGCTGAGCAGGACCGCCCGGTGGACGCCCGCGGTGCGGGCCTGCCGGAGAAAGGGCAGCATGACGGCTGCCGGATCGGGAGCGCCGAGCGGCGGGATGAGATAGACCCGGTCCGCGCCGTCGAGCGCGTCTTCGAAGGAGGTGGGGTCGTCCCAGTCGAACCGCACGGGAACGGCCCCGGCCACGGGGGTGGCGCGGCGGCCGGCGGCCCGAACGCGCCGCCCTTCGGTGGCCAGCCGGGCGGCGACGCGGCTGCCGGTGGTGCCGGTGGCACCGATGACCAGGGTGAACTTCTCCGACTCGGCCATCAGTTGCTCCCGGCGAAGTGGGCGGCGGGGTTCTGGACGGCGAGCGGGTTCCAGTAGTCGCGGTAGCCGGTGATGAGCCCGTTCCTGACGGTGACCACGGCGATGTAGGTCATGTCGAAGGGGCTGTCGGTCTCCACCAGGCGTCCTACACCGCGCATTTCGACCACGATGGTCTCCGGGGCGACGGTCTGGTGGATCTCCACGGAGGGGAAGTCGTGCAGGTCTATGTGGTCGGGGTAGCCGCTCATGTACTGGGTGACGGCCGCCTTGCCCTCCAGGCGCTTCGGCCAGCCGTCCGGGGCGAAGGGGAACTCGAGGACTCCGTCCTCGTCCCACAGGTCGGTCCAGGCGGTGATGTCCTTGTCCAGCAGCAGCTGCAGTCCGTGGCGGAAGAGGTCCGCCGGTGCGGTGGTCACGCTCATGGTTGCTCCATCCCGTACGATACGGACCGTGGGTCCGTTTCATAGGAGAGACGATACGGACCCGGGGTCCGCTTTGCAACTGGAGGAACCGCATGACCGAACGCAAGCCACGCGCGGACGCCACGCGCAACCGGGAGGCCGTCCTCGCCGCCGCCGACACACTCTTCGCCGAGTGCGAGAGCCCTGAGTCGGTCACCATGGCCGACATCGCGGTGGCGGCCGGCGTCGGCAAGGCGACGCTCTTCCGCGGCTTCGGCGACCGCACCGGTCTGATCCAGGCGCTGTACGAGACGCGGCTCGCGCCGATCCGGCTCGCCGCCGAGGAGGGGCCCCGCCGCTGGGGCCCACCACCCCGCCCCTCCAGCGGGTGCCCGCCCTCCTCGACGCCGTTCTGTGCTTCAAGCTCGACAACCGCCACCTCGCCCTGGCGCTGGAGGGAACCGGCGGCGACAGCCCCTATGCGGCAGAGCACTACGCGCTATGGCACGGCACCCTCAGGACCGCGCTGGAACAGATTCCGGGATTCGCCGACAGCGACTTCACCGCCCACGCGCTGCTCGCCACCACCCGCGCCGACCTCGTGGAACACCTCGTCGGCCAACAGCGGACGACTCGCGAGCAGTTGCGGGCCGACCTGGCGGCTTTCACCGCCAGAGTCCTGCGATCGCGGGCGACGGACGGTTGATCCGGGGTCCCTCGTAGGGTGTTCGGGCCGTCACCCGCCGACCGCCCGGCGCGTGACCCGCAGCAGGTACTCCCTGCGGTGGAGCGGATCGTGGTCCGACCGCGGCCGGTCGGGGACCGTGCCGCGGACCGGTTGGTAGTGGTCGAAGGCGCACTCGAGTACGCCTTCGCCGCGTGTCAGCGACGGCAGCTGCCGTTCCAGTGCGTGCACCGAGGCGGCCGGGATCTCACCCTCCAGCACATACGACGGGCCCCGGACCACCGAGGTCCGAGGTCCGCGGTACGGCCCGCAGTCGCGCGAGCACGGGCACCACCAGCCCGAACATGTCCGCGGGGATGTCCAGGCTGAACCGGTGCATCGGCTCGTACACCCGGCTCACCGCCTGCCGCAGCGCGCTCATCAACACCAGCGGCGTCAGGTTGCGGAAGTCCCCGGCGGTGCTCGACATGCTCTTGTCGAAGACGGCATGAGCGTGGCTCTGCCGGGCCGCGTAACCGGAATGCGTCATGGTGACCGTGCAGTCGGTGACCTGCCAGCCGTGGATTCCCTGCTCCAGCGTCGCCCTGACGGTCTCTTCGACCGCCGTGAAGAACGCGTACGGCATCGAGCCGAGTTCGACCTCCAGCCGGAACTCGACACCACTGCCGGCCGGAGCCGGATCGATGCGCAGTCCCACGGTGGCGAGGAACGGATTGGGATCGACATGGATGAACTCGGCGGCCGAGCCGGTGCCGACCGGCCGTTCGAGGTGGATCGTCGTCGTTTCGCGGAAGGAGACGTCGACGCCGAAGTCGTTCGCCAGAGTGGCCTGGATGACCTCCTTCTGCACTTCGCCGTAGAGCGAGACGGAGGTCTCCTGCCGCAGGTCGTCATGGCGCAGGTCGATCAGCGGGTCCTGCTCCGCGAGTTGCGTCAGCGCGACGTGCAGTGCTCCTTTGTCGGCGGGGTGAAGCGGCGCGACGATGGTTTCCAGGGTCGGCGGGGCGAAGTGGTGACCGCCGGGTCGTGTCGCGCGCGGAACGCCGATGGCGTCACCGATGCGGACGTCGCCGATTCCCCACAGCTTGCCGATCCGACCCGCGGTGACGGCGTCACCCGGGACGTCCGAGCCGCGCTCGTAGACGCTGAGCGCGGTGACCTTCCCCTCCTCGTTCCCGCGGAACAGCACGCGGTCCCGCACCCGCACCGTCCCCGAGAACATGCGGACATAGGCGATCTTCTCCCCGGCGGAACCCCGTTCGACCTTGAAGACGGTGCCCGAGACCGGACCGTCGGCATCGTCCTCGGCGGTGGGCAGCAGTTCGGTGATCCCGGAGATCAGCGCATCGACCCCCGCACCGGTGATCGCCGAGCCGAAGAACACCGGATGCACCAGCGCCCGCTTCGTCTGCGCCGCGAGTTCGCCCCGGAGCCGTGGCCAGGAGAGCGCGGCCTCGTCGTCGACATACGCGGCCAGCAGCGCTTCGTCGTGACCGGCGAGGAGGTCGACGAGTGCGGACCTGAAGTCGGCGTCGTCGTGGGGCCGGGACGTTGCGCCGCGCGTGCCGAGCGCGGTGGCCCGGCCCATGGAGATGCTCGCCGGAGCGAGCTTCTCGGCGATGCCGCGGAGCACGCCGTCGTACCGGGCCCCACTGCGGTCGATCTTGTTGACGAAGATCAGCGTGGGAATCCCCAGCCGCTGCAGCGTGCGCATCAGCACCCGGGTCTGCGCCTGCACGCCCTCCACGGCGGAGATGATCAGCACGGCTCCGTCGAGCACGTTCAGCACCCGCTCCACCTCGGCGATGAAATCCGGGTGGCCGGGAGTATCGATCAGATTGACGGTGACGTCGTCGACGAGGAACGAGGCGACGGCGGACTTGATCGTGATGCCGCGCTGCCGTTCCAGCGACAGCGAATCGGTCTGCGTACTGCCGTCATCGACACTGCCGATCGTGTCGATGACGCCCGCGGCGTGCAGCAGCCGCTCGGTCAGGCTTGTCTTTCCGGCGTCAACATGCGCCAGGATTCCCAGGTTCAGTGTATGCACTCGGTGTCATGTCCTTGAGATAGACGGCAATTCCCTCCTGGATGGACATGAACGTTCCGCACATAATCGGGACTCCTAGGTCGATGAGGTCGATCGGGCTGTCACAGGGCAGTGCAACAGACGGCCGCCCCGCAGGGCAACCGCTTTAACCACCGCCCGCGAAGCGCCGGAACGCCGACTGCCCACCGGCGAGGCCGGTGGGCAGTCGGAGGAATGCGGGCGGCGCCGGCCGCACATGGTCAGGCGAAGTGGGCGTCCTCCACCGGGACGGCCTTGGGGTTCGGGCCGTGCGCGTTCGTCCGCTGCTCACTGTCGGCGCTCAGCATCACCAGCAGGCAGATGAAGCCCGCGAACGGGATGAGCCCGATGAGCACCCACCAGCCTCGGCGCCCACTGTCGTGCAGCCGGCGGACGGTGACTCCCAACGTGGGGAGGAACGTGGGAACGGCGTACACCAATTCGATCCACGGCTGCGATCCGACCGCGAAGTCGATGATTGCCAGAGCGACGCCGATGACGGTGCTGAACAGGGTGAACATCCAGTATTCCCGGCACCGTGCGCGCCCGCCGAATACCGCGTATTTCTTGAGTACATCGAAGTAGTAGTGCATTTCGTCCCCCCATAGGACTGATAGGCCCGTCCTAGTGGATCAAGCCAGACGGGAGAACGATAGGGGGGTGATGTGCACGGGTCAAGGGGAAATGTCCCCCTGGTTGGGGTTCGGCCGGGACTGCGGTCACAGTCTCGGGTCGACCGGTTCGGACTCCAGGGCCAGGACCGCGAAGACCGCTTCGTGGACGCGCCACAGCGGTTCGCCCGCCGACAGCCGGTCCAGGGCCTCCAGGCCGAGCGCGTACTCGCGCAGCGCGAGCGAGCGCTTGTGGCCCAGGAAGCGGGAGCGCAGTTTGGTGAGGTTGTCCGGGCGGGTGTACTCGGGACCGTAGATGATCCGCAGGTACTCGCGGCCCCGGCACTTGATGCCGGGCTGGACGAGGCGCCCGTTCTCACCGCGCACCAGAGCCTGGAGCGGCTTGACGACCATGCCCTCGCCGCCGGCGCCGGTCAGCTCCAGCCACCACTCGGTACCCGCCGCGACCGACTGCTCGTCGGCGGTGTCGACGATGAGCCGGCGGGTCGCCTGCAGCAGTCCCGTCGGGTCGTTGGAGACCAGACGGTCGATCAGGGTGAGCTGTTCGTCGTGCGGGAGCGCGGCGAGGCTGCGGCCCTGGGCGGCCAGGATCTGGAAGGGCGCGAGGCGCACCCCGTCCAGGCCCTCGGTCGGCCAGCAGTAGCGCCGGTACGCGTCGGTGAACGCGGCGGCGTCGGCGGCCCGGCTGCGCTGGCGCGCGAGCAGGTCCGACACCGCGGTGCCACGTGCCGACGCGGCCTCCAGGGCGGCGATCGCGCCCGGGAACACCGCGCCCGACGCGGCGCCCACGGCGGCGTACTGCCGGCGCAGCAGACCGGACGCCTTCAGCGACCACGGCATCAACTCGGCGTCGAGCAGCAGCCAGTCCGTCTCCAGCTCGTCCCACAGCCCGGCGGTCGTGACGGCTTCCCGTAGCCGGGCCAGGATCTGCTCGGTGACCGCCGGGTCGTCGAAGAACGGACGCCCGGTGCGGGTGTGCAGCGCGCCGCTCACCCCCGGTTCGGTGATCCCGAAGCGTGCCCGCGCCACCTCCGCGTCACGGCAGACCAGCGCCACCGCGCGCGAGCCCATGTGCTTCTCCTCGCACACCACCTGGCGTACACCGTCTTCGCGGTAGGCCGCGAAGGCCTCGTGCGGGTGCTCCAGATACCCTTCCTCCCGCGAGGTCGCGCACGGCGACATCGTCGGCGGCAGGTAGGCGAGCAGCCGCGGGTCGACCGCGAACCGGCTCATGACCTCCAGCGCGGCGGCCGCGTTCTCCTCGCGGACCGCGACCCTGCCGTGCTGCGACGTCTCGACCGCGCGACGGCCCGCCACGTCGGCGAGGTCCAGCGGCCGGCCGTCCTGGCCGCCCGGTGTCTCGGTGACGAGCGGCTTCACCGGCTCGTACCAGACGCGCTCGGCCGGAACGTCGACGAGTTCGCGCTCGGGCCAGCGCAGCGCGGTCATCTTCCCGCCGAACACCGCGCCGGTGTCGAGGCAGATGGTGTTGTTGATCCACGACGTGTCGGGGACGGGCGTGTGCCCGTAGACGACGGTGGCGCGGCCCCGGTAGTCCTCGGCCCACGGGTAGCGGACGGGCAGGCCGAACTCGTCGGTCTCGCCCGTGGTGTCACCGTAGAGCGCGTGCGAGCGGACCCGGCCGGAGGTACGGCCGTGGTACTTCTCCGGCAGACCGGCGTGGCAGACCACGAGCTTGCCCTCGTCGAGCACGTAGTGGCTGACGAGCGACTCGATGAACTCCAGCGCGCGGGCGCCGAACTCCGGCTCCTCCCCGGCGGTCTCCTCCAGCTGCTCGATGGTCTCGGCGAGCCCGTGCGTGTGCTGCACGTTGCGGCCCTTGAGGTAGCGGCCGAGCTTGTTCTCGTGGTTGCCCGGCACACACAGCGCCGAACCGGCGGCGACCATGCCCATGACGAGGCGCAGCACGCCGGGGCTGTCGGGACCGCGGTCGACGAGGTCGCCGACGAACACGGCGGTGCGCCCTAGCGGGTGCACGGCGCCCACCGGCCGGCCCGCCGCGTCCCGTTCCAGGGCGTAGCCGAGCTTGGTGAGCAGCGTCTCCAGCTCGGAACGGCAGCCGTGGATGTCACCGATGATGTCGAACGGCCCGCTCAGGTGCCGCAGGTCGTTGTACCGGCGCTCCAGGACGATCTCGGCGTCGTCGATCTCCTCGGTACCGCGCAGGACATGTACCTTGCGGAAGCCCTCACGCTCCAGCCCGCGCAGGGAGCGGCGCAGTTCGCGCTGGTGGCGCTGGACCACGTGCTTGGGCATGCCGGCCCGGTCGGGGCGCGCGGCGTTGCGCTCGGCGCAGATCTGCTCGGGCACGTCGAGGACGATGGCGATCGGCAGTACGTCGTACTGGCGTGCCAGGCCGATGAGCTGCTTGCGGCTCTCGCTCTGCACGCTGGTCGCGTCGATGACGGTCAGACGTCCGGCGGCGAGCCGCTTGCCCGCGATGTAGTGCAGCACCTCGAAGGCGTCACGGCTGGAACTCTGGTCGTTCTCGTCGTCGCTGACCAGGCCGCGGCAGAAGTCGGAGGACAGGATCTCGGTGGGCTTGAAGTGACGGGCCGCGAACGTCGACTTGCCGGAGCCGGTGGCTCCGATGAGGACCACGAGGGACAGGTCGGTCACGGGAAGTGTGCGCTTGCTGGTCATGCGGCCGACTCCTCCTTCGGGGTCCGAGCGGTCTGAGTGATCTGCTGGAGGGTGAAGGCCGCCAGCTGCGTCGGCGGGCCGACCTCGGGGTCGTCGGGTCCCACCGGGACGTACACCACGTCGTACCCGTGCCGCCGTGCGACGCGGTCCGCCCACTCGCGGAACTCCGCGCGCGTCCACTCGAACCGGTGGTCCGCGTGCCGGACGTGTCCCGCGGGCAGCGTCTCCCAACGCACGTTGTACTCGGAGTTCGGCGTCGTGACGACGACGGTTCCGGGCCGGGCGGCGCCGAAGACGGCGTACTCCAGGGCCGGCAGCCGCGGCAGGTCGAGGTGTTCGATCACCTCGCTGAGCACAGCGGCGTCATAGCCCTTGAGCCGGGTGTCGGTGTACGTCAGTGAGCCCTGCAGCAGCTTGACGCGGGCGGCCCGGTGTTCTCCCATCTGCTCCAGACGCAGCCGGCGGGAAGCCGTGTGCAGCGCCCGCACCGATACGTCGACACCGACGATCTCGGTGAAGCGGACGTCCTTCAGCAGCTCGCCGACCAGCTGACCCTGCCCGCAGCCGAGGTCGAGTACCCGGGCCGCGCCCGCGGAGCGCAGCGCTCCGAGGATCGCGTCGCGCCGCTGGGCGGCCAGCGGCGCCGGCTTCTCCTCGGTGTCGGTGGTCTCGTCGACGGCGTTGTCGATCTCCTCGACCTCGATGTCGTCGGCGTCCGCGAGCCGGGCGAGCTCCAGGCGCTCCATGGCCTGGCGCGTCAGGGCCCAGCGGCGGGACAGATAGCGGCTGGCGATCAGCTGCTGCTCGGGGTGGTTCTCCAGCCAGCCCTCACCGAAGCGCAGCAGCTTGTCGACCTCGTCGGGCGAGATCCAGTAGTGCTTGGAGTCGTCCAGGACCGGCAGCAGGACATACAGGTGCCGCAGCGCGTCCGACAGCCGCAGCTCGCCCTCCAGCGTCAGCCGCACGTACCGCGAGTCGCCCCACTCGGGGAACTGCGGGTCCAGCGCGATGGGTTCGGCTCCGACGGTCCAGCCCAGCGGCTCGAACAGCGCCCGCACCAGGCCGGCGCCACCGCGGGCGGGCAGCACCGGCACCTCGATCCGCAGCGGCAGCGGGGCCGCGGCGCGCTCGGGGTGCGTGCGGCACTCTCCGCGCAGGGCGCTGGAGAACACCGTGCGCAGCGCGACGGCCAGCAGCGACGAGGCCGCGTACGGCCGGTCGTTCACATACTGCGCGAGCGCGGCGTCGGGCGCCCCGCCCCGGTCCTTGCCCTGGCCCTTGGCGCGACGCACCAGCGCCACCGGATCCACCTCCAGCAGGAGCGCGGCCGTGCAGATCTGTGCGGACGCCTCGGGGTAGAAGACGTGCGCGTCGCCGTAGGAGGTCGAGAAGGCCTGGGCCTTCTCCGGGTGCTTGTGCAGCAGGAAGCCGAGGTCCGTTGCGGGACGCTCGTCGTTGCCGGTGAGAGATATCGTCAGGAACACATGCTCGAGTATTGACGGGTTTACCCCCTGCCACCAGGCATTTTCGATGACGGAACGAACTCGGCGCCCTGGGCGCGGGACGGCCCGGCGGTCAGACGCTGCGGGCGATCCGTTCGAGCAGCGGGATGGCGGCGGCCAGTTGTGCCCGCTCGGCGGGCGTCAGTTCCTCGGAGATGGCCCGGGTCAGCCGCCGGGCGCGTTCCTTGTGGGCCCCCAACAGGCCTTCCCGTCCCGCATCGGTGAGCGAGAGCACGATCCGGCGGCCGTCGTCCGGGTCCGGGGCCCGGTCCACCAGTCCACGCTCCTGCAGCCCGGCGATGATCGTGGACATCGACTGCGGGCGGATGCCCTCGCCCGCGGCGAGTTCGGCCGCCGCGGCCGGGCCTTCACGGCCGAGCCGCACCAGTACCGAGGTCTGCGACAGCGTCAGTTCGCCGTCCGGCTTCACCTGCCGCAGTCTGCGAACCATCGGCCCCAGACAGGCGCGCAGGTCCGCCGCGATGCGTGCCGCGTCACTCTGGATCATCACAGTCATCAGTATAAACTGATCAGTTCTCCCTTATGATATAGGTGTTCCATGAGTGATTCCCTGACTGCCGAAACCATCCGGATTACCGGGCACGGCGGCGACGAGATCGAGGCGTACCTGGCCCGGCCCCAGGGCCAGGAGCGGCGCGGGGGCGTCATCGTCATCCACCACATGCCCGGCTACGACCGGGGCACCAAGGAGATCGTCCGCCGCTTCGCCGAGCTCGGCTACGACGCGATCTGCCCCAACCTCTACTTCCGCGAGGCGCCGGGCGCCGCTCCCGACGACGCGGCGGCGGTGGGCAGGGCGAACGGCGGAGTCCCGGACGCACGGCTGATCGGCGACGTCTCCGCCGCGGCGGCCCACCTGCGGGCGCTGCCCACCAGCAACGGCAAGGTCGGCGTCATCGGCTACTGCTCGGGCGGCCGGCAGAGTGTGCTGGCGGCCTGCAACCTGGACCTCGATGCCGCGGTGGACTGCTACGGCGCGTTCGTCACCGGCACCGTGCCGGCGGAGTTCCCGCTGCGGATCACCAACCTGGTCGGCCAGCTGCCCCGGCTCCGCGCTCCGCTGCTCGGGCTGTTCGGCGCCGAGGACACGTACCCCACCCCCGCGCAGGTGGCCGAACTGGGGCAGATCCTGACCGCCAACGGCAAGGACTTCGAGTTCCACAGCTACGAGGGCGCGGGCCACGCCTTCTTCTCGACGAACCGCCCCGCCTACAACGTGGCGGCGGCCAACGACGGCTGGGAACGCATCGCCGCCTTCTACGCCGACCACCTGGGGGCCTGAGCATGTGCACCTACACCACCGTCAAGGACTCCGTCGACGGCAGCGCCAAGGGCCCGAACGGCTCCTGGTTCCATGTCACCGATGTGACGGTGTACTTCGACCACCCCGTGCACGCCATGGCCGAGCACACCCTCAACATCGACTTCGCGGACCCCGCCAAGGGCCCCTCGGCACGCGTCGCCCTCGAACTGACCGCGGATTCCGGCCGCCGCCTGATCGCCGCCCTCCAGGAAGCCCTGGCGGCGGTTCCGGCCGAGCTGGCGGTCTGACGGTGCCCGTCAGCCGTGCGTGGTGTCGATGACGCAGAAGCGGTTGCCTTCCGGATCGGCGAGCACGATGAAGTCCGCGTCATCCGGATAGGAGTCCCAGTCGACGCGTTCGGCGCCGAGCGCGACCAGCCGCTCGACCTCGGCGGCCTGGTCGGCCGCGTCGCCGGCGTAGAGGTCGAGATGGATACGCGGCTGGTCCTGGACCGGTGTCCCGCTGAGGCCGAGGGACAGCTGTGCCCCGGTGCCTTCCGCCGGTACCAGGACCACCCAGTCGTGCTCGGCCTCCTCGCGCGGTACGTATCCCAGGGCCTCCCTCCAGAAGGCCGCCGCGCGCGGCACGTTCGAGACACCCAGCACGATGGAGCCGATTCTCAGCATGGGCCGATTCTGGCAGTGGTCGGCAGTCGTCGGAGGCACCGGCACGACGGCCGAAGTCCCCGTCGCGTGAGGCTTCGGCGCTCAGGCGTCCGCCGCGTAGCGCCAGAAGTCGCGCATCACGGCGGGTGGGGTCGGGCCGGACATCTCCAGCTGGCTGAGCAGGATGGTGACGGCGCCGGTGGACGGGGTGATGTGCGCCGCGGTTCCGGTGCCGCCGACCCAGCCGTAGCGTCCCGGCACGTTCCACGGGTCGATGGCCGCGACGTCGACGGAGCCGCCGTAGCCCCAGCCCTGGCCCTCGAGGAACAGCCGGCCGGCGTCGCGCTGGGGACCGGTGAGGTGGTCGGTGGTCATCCGCCGCACCGATGCGGACGACAGAAGCCGGCGGCCGTCGGCGGTTCCGTCGGCGAGCAGCAGCCGGGCGAAGGCGTGCCAGTCGTCGACGGTCGAGACCAGCCCACCGGCGCCGGACGGGAACGTCGGCGGGCTGCTCCACTGCCGGTCGGGGGCGTCGACCAGCTGGAGCCCGCCCGCCGGATCGGTTCGGTAGTAGCTGGTGAACCGGTCGAGTTTGCCGGCCGGCACCTCGAAGCCGGTGTCGGCCATGCCGAGCGGCTCGAACAGCCGCTCCGCCAGGAACTCGTGCAGCGGACGGCCCGCCACCCGGGCGATCAGCACGCCCAGGATGTCGGAGCAGGTGTTGTACAGCCAGGCCTCGCCCGGCTGGTGGAGCAGGGGAATGCCGGCGAGCGTCGCCATCCAGGCGTCCGGCGGCGCGGTGTGCTGCGGCTGCGGCGGTCCCTGCTTCAGTTCGCTGAACAGCAGGCCGACCGCGGGCAGCGAGAAGTCGGACGGGAAACCGTACCCGGCACGGAAGGTGAGCAGATCGGCCACGGTGATCGCTCTGACCGCCGGGACCACGTCGTCGACGGGGCCCGCCGGGGTACGGACGACCGTCGGTGCCGCCAGCTCCGGCAGCCACTGCCCGACCGGGTCGTCCAGTGCGATCCGGCCGTCGTCGACCAGCATCATGACCGCCGCGGCGATGACGGGTTTGGTGATCGAGGCGATCCGGAAGATCGAATCCCTGGCCATCGGCGAGGTGCCGTCGGCGTCGGCGGAACCGACGACCCGCACCTCCACCTGGTCGCCGCGGGCCACCAGGCCCACCGCTCCCGGCAGCGGTCCCTCGCTGACATGCGCTTGCAGGATGTCGTGCAGGTTCGTCATCGGTCCACCTTCTCGAGTGTGCGGTCAGAGGCAGGACTCCCGCCGCGGCACGGAATCATCGGTCCCGAGCCGCACGATCCGTCCCGGCGCGTCCCGGTCCAGCCGCACCCCGGCCTCACGACAGCGGCTTGTCCAGGACCGCCTTGCTGTGGCTGAAGGTGTCGATCGAGTACTCGCCGTGATACCGGCCCATCCCGCTCTCGCCGACGCCGCCGAAGGGGAGTTCCGGGGCGGTGAGATGGGCCACCGGGATGCCGAAGGTGAGCGCGCCGGAGGAGGTCTCGGTCAGCAGGCGCTGCTTGGTGTCGTCGGACGCGGTGAACGCGTACAGGGCGAGCGGCTTGTCACGGTCGTTGATGAACGCGATGGCGGCGTCGAGGTCCGGTACGGACACGATGGGGAGGACCGGGCCGAAGATCTCCTCCTTCATGACGGGGGAGCCGGGGGAGACATCGGCGAGCACGGTGGGTGCCAGATAGCGCGTCGCGCGGTCGTGCGTGCCGCCGGTCACGGTGCGTCCGCTGTCGAGGAGGCCGGTGAGCCGGTCGAAGTGCCGCTCGTTGACGATGCGCCCGTACTCGGCGGAAGCGGCGGGGTCGGCGCCGTACAGCTCGTGCACGGCCGAGGCGAGGTGCGGCTCGACGGCCTTGGCCGTGTCGCCGATGGCCAGGACGTAGTCGGGGGCGACGCATGTCTGGCCGGCGTTGAGGAACTTTCCGAACACGATCCGCTGCGCCGCCGCGGCCAGATCGGCGTCCTGGTCGAGGACCACGGGGCTCTTTCCGCCGAGCTCCAGCGTGACCGGGGTCAGGTGCTTGGCGGCGGCGGTCATGACGATCCGGCCGACGGCGCCGTTGCCGGTGTAGAAGATGTGGTCGAAATGCTGCTCCAGCAGCGCGGTGGTCTCCGGGATCGCGCCTTCGACGACCGCCACGGCCTCGGTGTCGAGGTAGCGGGGGAGGAGCCGGGCCATCGCGGCGGAGGTCGCGGGCGCCAGCTCGCTGGGCTTGACGACGACGCAGTTGCCGGCCGCCAGTGCTCCGACCACGGGCGTCAGGGCGAGCTGGAGGGGGTAGTTCCACGGCGCGATGACCAGGACCACGCCGAGCGGGTCACGGACGACGTACGCCTGCGCCGGCAGGAGCTTGTCGGGAAGCGCGGCGGGGCGCGGGGCCAGCCAGGTGTCGAGGTGCTCGAGGGTGTGGTCGATCTCGTTGATCGTGAAGCCCACCTCCGTCCGGTAGCCCTCCTTCAGGCCCTTGCCCAGGTCTGATCGCAGAGCGGCGGTGATCTCGTCGCTGTTGTCCACGAGGAGGGTGCGCAGGGCTGCGAGCTGGGCGCTACGCCAGGCCGCCGGCTTGGTGCGGCCGGTGGCGAAGGTGGAGCGCAGGCGGTCGACGACGCCGGCGGCGTCCAGGTCAGGGGTTTCGTCATGGGGTGTCATGAGACCCAACGGTACACAAAACGAAAAGCTTTCGTTTCGTATACCCTGATGACGTGACCGAGCACACCGAGAACGATTCCCCCGTACGGGGCAGGCGCCGTGACGTCGGCCGTGACCGTGTCCTGCTCGAGTCCACGCTGGAGGTCCTGTACGAGAAGGGCTACGGCGGGCTGACGACGGCCGAGGTCGCCAAACGGGCCGGCGTGTCCACGGCGACGCTCTACCGCCGGTGGAGTTCGAAGCAGGAGCTGGTCATCGGCACCGCCACCCAGTGGGCCCGAGACCTCGGGCCCGGCGAGGACACCGGCACCCTCGACGGAGACCTCACCGCGCTCCTGCGGGACAAGGCCAGCACCCTGGACGGACCCGGGGGCCGGCTGCTGCACGTCCTCATCGGCGAGGCCGCCCACAACCCGGCGCTGGCCCGGGTCCTTGACGACGCCGTCGTCCAGCCCGTCCGGGACCGGTCCGCCGCGCTGGTGGCGCGCGCGGTCGCGCGGGGCGACATCCCGCCCCTGGAGGACCCCCACGTGCTGGCCGACCTGGTGGTGGGAGCGATGGTCAGCCGGGTCTTCCTGACGCCGGGCCCGTCCCAGCCGTCCCCCACGGGCGAGGCGATGGTCCGCGAACTGCGCCCGTTCCTGCTGCGTGCCCTGGGGGCCCGGCCCGCCTGACCGTCGGGTCCGCCGACCGTCCCTGAGCGCACCGAAGGCCGCCCCCGGGATCCGCGGGGGCGGCCTTCGGCGGGCGGTTCCTACCGGGCGGTGTTCGTGCGCGCCTTGCGGCGGTGGATCAGGAGCGCGAGGCCGCCGCCGGCCGCGAGCACCCCGGCGGTGATGCCGAAGGGGAGGACGGCCGAGGAGGAACCGGTGTCGGCGAGCGTCTGCGGAGCCATGTTGCTGACCGGGCCCGTGGACGCCGACGGCGCCGGGTCGGTGGACGCCGCGGGCGCCGGGGCGGGGTTGCTGGGGATGTCCTTGACGGACTTCACCGAGCCGTCCGTGTTCAGCAGCACCTGCTTGCCGTTGGGGTGCTGGAAGTCGAAGGCCGATGTGAGCGATCCGGCACGGGTGTCGAACGAGGCGTCGCCGATGCGGTCGGTGTGCCAGTTGTCCTCGATGAACCGGGTGATCGAGGCCTGCTCGGTGCGGGTGTGGTCGACGGAGTTGACCTTGCTGTAGGGGGAGATGACCAGCAGGGGCTGACGGGTGCCGGGGCCGCAGCGGTCGGCGTAGCCATGGGCGGCGGCGGGGCCTGCCTGGCAGGCGGGACTGTCGACCGTCTTGCCGTTGGAGCCGATCGCGGTGTTCTTCGAGCCGTTCGCCGGCTTGGCGTAGGCGTGGTCGTACCAACCGTCGGAGTCGTCGTAGGCGACGACAACCGCGGTGTCCTTCCACTCCGGCGACTGCTGCACCTTGTTGATCTGCTCGACGAGGAAGTGCTGCTCGTCGATCGGGTCGGAGTAGGCGGCGTGGCCGTCCTGGAATTCCGGCGCCTTGAGGAAGCTGACCGAGGGCAGGTTCCCCGTCTTCAGCGCGCTGTCGAAGTCGGTGAGGTCGTAGTTGTGGTTGGCCTGCCCGTTGTGGCCGATCTCGGCGACGCTCGCGGGCGCCAGGTGGTGCGGGTTGGACGTCGACCTGTAGTACTGGAACGGCGAGTGGTGCGGGCTGTAGTCGACGACCTGGGCGCCACCCAGATTGGTGTGGGTGTTGCCCGCGCACTTCGCGTAGTGGTCCTGCTGTCCGTCCCAGGCGGTACTGGGGCGGAATCCGCCCTGGAACCAGCCCCAGCTGACCTTCTGGGCGTTGAGCAGGTCACCGATGTTGCGGCCCTGCATGACGGCGAGGGCGTTCTTGCTGCTGTGGTCGGTGTCCGAGCAGTCGTCGAAAGCCGGGTCCGGGTCGTTGATCAGCGTGCCGACGCCCTTGGCGTCGGGCGAGACAACGGTGTACGGGTCGGGGGTCGCGGTCTGCTTCGGGTGCTCGGTGCCGGAGGCCGGATCGACGGAGATCACTCCGTGGGTCTGCGCGGAGATGAGATTGAGGGCCCCGGGGGTGGACGGTCCATAGGTCGTGCCGTAGGAGTTGTCGCCGAGCGAGTAGTGCTGGGCGTAGTTCCACATCGCGGTGACGGTGTTGCCGTCGTAGTAGTCCATGACCAGGCCGGGCTCGCCGAACAGGTTGCCGGAGCACTTGCCGGAGTCGGTGTTCTGGACGTACTGGTCGGCCTTGCCGCCGTTGGCCGCGTACTGCTCGGGGCCGTAGTTGTGGTTCTGGTCGCAGGTCATGGCCTGCTGCGGGCTCAGCCGCTTGGGCAGGTACTGGTTCGGGTTCTTCGTCAGCAGACCGGCGGTGCGCAGGGTGTCGATGTTCTTCGGGGTGCGCCGGTCCGCGGTGAACGTCGTACCGTCGGTGTTCGCCGCCACCGGGTAGGTGCCGAAGTAGTGGTCGAACGAGACGTTCTCCTGGAAGACGACCACCAGATGCTTCACCGGGGTGGCCGTCGCGCCGCCGCCGGGGTGGTGGTCGGGGGAGTCCGCCTGAACGGGGCCCGCCCCACCGAGAAGGGTGAGTGCCGCGGCACCTGCGAACGCTCCCCAGCGCGCGGCCCGGCGTCCGGGACCCGTCGCTCTTCCTGCGTTGCCCATGTTCTGTCAGCCTCCGCTGTCGACCAGTCGCGATGTAGGTTACGGAACGCGATCCTTCGTTCGGCCCGCGACACTCTGACCGCCTATCAGTGTCGTGCGGGTGAACAGCCGGTCAGGAATAACAGGCCAAGGCTTGACTCGCCGTTGACCGTTCCGGGTGGGGCATCGCCGGAGTGATCGCCTGCTATGACGGTATGTGCGGATTCTGGGCGAGCAGTGCCCGGCCGAGCCAGTCGGTGCGGTCCCGTACGCCGGGCAGGACGAAGAAGTAGCCGCCGCCGAACGGCTGGACGTAGTCCACCAACGGCTCGCCCGCGAGGCGCTTCTGCACGGTCTCGAACTGCCGGACCAGGTCCTGCTGGTAGCAGGAGAAGATCAGCCCCATGTCGAGGTTGCCGTTGGTGTCCATGCCCCGGTCGTAGTTGTAGCCGCGGCGCAGGATGCGCTGGCCCTCGGTCTGCGGGGTGCGGGGGTTGGCGAGGCGGATGTGACTGTCCAGCGGGATCACATCGCCTTTGGGATCCTGCGCGTACCTGGGCGCGTCGAACTCGGCGTCACCGTCCAGCGGTGCACCGGTGTCGCGGCTGCGGCCGAACATCCGCTCCTGCTCGGTGATCGAGACCCGGTCCCAGAACTCGACGAGCATCCGGATCAGCCGCACCACCTGGTAGGTGCCGCCTGCGGTCCACGACGGCTCGGCGCCCGCGCCCACCCAGAGCAGCCGGTCCGCCTCGGTCGCCTTCGCCGTGTCCGGGTTGGCGGTGCCGTCCTTGAACCCGAGGTGGTTGCGGGGCGTTCCGCTCGGGCGGGGCGGGCTGGTGAAGCCGTCCATTCGCCAGCGCACCTGCAGACCGCCGCGGGTGTGACGGGCGATGTCGCGCAGGGCGTGCAGCACGACGTCAGGGCTGGACGCGGACAGCTGCAGGCTCAGATCACCATGGCACCAGGCCGGGTCCAGATCGTCGTCGGGGAACGACGGCATCACACCCAGCCGCAACGGTTTGAGGCCCGTCAGTCCGAAGCGGCCGTCGAACAGGGAGCTCCCCACCCCGGCCGTGATGGTCAGACCACCTGAGGGGACCTGCGGGCCGAGCACCCCGGAGTCGGACGGCGGTGCGGTGATCCCGACCGGGGGCGGGGTCCCGCCGGTGGCCAGGAACCGGTCCCGGTCGGTGAGCGTACGGAGCAGCTCCGTCAGCTCCCGGCGGCCCTCGGCGGTCACGTCGAACGAGACCATCGCCGTGGCGCGCTGCGTCGGCGTGAGGATTCCGCTCTGGTGCGCACCGTGAAAGTCGCCGGGCGCGGTGGTGTCCGTCGAGTCGGGGGCGGACGAGGCCGCGCTGGGCTCGGCGTCCGGCAGGGTGGCTCCCGACATCGCGGCTCCGGCCACCGCGGTACCGATACCCGCGGCCGCACCGCGCAGGAATCCGCGTCGTCGCACCTCGCTCATGTCGTTCTCCGCACATCGCACAGGGCCGCCACCGGGGCCAGCCGTTCCACCAGTTCGCTCATGTCGCTGTTGATCCGCTGCCGGTCCGCGCGGGGCAGCGTGCCCAGCGGCGCCCAGGCCCCGTCCCGGTCGAAGGCGTCAAGGGTGTGCTGGGTGCGGTCCAACCAGGAGTCCAGTCGCGGCAGTTCCGGGAACCGGGTCGCCAGCAGTGGCCGCAGCCGGCCGAGCAGCTCCCGTGTCCCGTCGAGATTGGCGCGGGCGGTGGCGAGGTTGCTGCCACTGCCGTAGTCGGTGCGCCCGGTCAGTTCCCGCTGCACGGTGTTCTCCAGGATCTCGTGCGCGCGCAGCCCCAGATCCGCCGGGTCCATCCGCTCCTGCGGCCACCCGTCACGCAGCGTCCGCACCGCCTCGGCGAGAGCGTTCGCGGGACCGCGCAGCGACGCCGCGGACTCCCCGTGCCACAGCCCGTACTCGACGCGGTGGAAGCCCGCGAAACCGGGGTCGGCAAGGCCGCCGGACAGCCCGGCCGTCGTCCCGTCGATCGCGGAGTCCGCGTCCCCGAACGTTCCGTACGCCGCGCCCATCCGCTCGTAGACCAGATGCGCGGGCAGCCACGCGCGCCGGGCCGCCGCCAGGTCTCCGGCGTCGACGGCGTCCTTCAGCGCATCGGTCCGCTGCGCCAGCTCGACGGTTCTGGCCTGGATCCACTGCTGGTAGGCCAGCGTCGGCGGGATGAGGTCGTGCGCCGTCACGGGCACGGCGGCCGGTCCCCGTGCGGCCGACCCCCCGGCCACCCGGACCGTGGGGCCGGTGACGGCGTCCGCGTCGTCGGGCAGGCACTTGAACGCGTACGCGCCGTTCCCCAGCACCACCCGCAGCGGCCGGGTCGTGCCGGGCGCCAGCCCCTCCACCTCGCCGTAGACCGCGCCGGTGGCCGGATCCAGCAGGTCGACCTCGGCCGCCCCGCTGGAGGTGTTGCGGAGATCGAACACCTGCGTCCCCGGTTGCGGGCGTACCCATCCCCGGCCGCAGCTGCTCCGTGACACCTCCACCGAGGTGTGCGGCAGGCCGTCGGCCGCGTGCGGCGGCGCCGGGTCGTCCGCCGTCCGCGGGCCGTCGGGCGAGCCCGCCCACAGGGCGAGCCCCGCGATCAGTGCCACGGTGGCGACCATGCCTCCCGCCAGCCACAGCTGCCGACGCCGGCCGTGCCACGGCGGCCGGCCAGGGTCTGCGACCTGCCCCGGAGGATCGTCGGTGTCCTGGCCGGGATCGGAGACGGGGCCGGGCACAGCGGGCCTCCAAGGATGTCGGCTGGGGGAAGGCGTCGTCGTTCATGCTAGGGCGAAGCGCGGGAGTCGAAGGACGGGTTTACGCTGGTGGTGAGGTTCGCTCCGGAGGTGCGCTGTGCCCCGACGCCATCATTTCCACCTGGATCATCTCGGCCATTCGATCACCGTCAACATCCGCTCCGGCGTGAGCCATGACGTCGAGGTGCTGGTCGACGGCAAGGAAGTCGCCCACCAGCGCGTCCGCGCCGGGTCGAGCGTGCTGACCGCTGAACTGCCGGAGGACCCCGCCCAGCCGTTCCAGATCCGCATCCACCAGCCGCGCTTCGGCTCCAGCGTGCCCCAGTGCGTCCTGAGCCTGGACGACGTCGACCGGACGATGCCGTCCCGGCTCGTGGCGTGAGCCTGCGTTCACTCCACCCCACGTGCTGGTCCCCTGCTCGACGTCGCACGCTTTTGCGTCGTGATCTTTTGGTGGGGGACATCACCATAATTCCCGTACAACCCGAGGATTTGTCGTCTCGCTGGCTGTATTCGGGAGATTCTTGCGTCCTTACCCCCATGGTGCCGGACGTTCTGCAAGATCCACTCCGTTCAACTTTCCACATCTTGCGAGGGAATGTCCGGTAAGGAGCCAACCGGTAAGACACTCCTTTCCCCGTGCGGCCGCCGCCTGCGAACATCCCGGTCGGGAGATCACGAAATGTGACTACCCGTTGGGATTCCTGCCTTCTGGGGTCGAAGTACCCGAAGGCGACAAGATGGGGGCCGTACATGTCTGAACTCACCCGCCGCAGCGTGCTGCGCGGCGCCGTCACCGGCGTTGCCGCCGCCGCGTTCACCGGGGTCGCGCTGGGTCTGCCGGTGGCGCTGGCCGCACGGGGCACCGGGAACGACGCCGGGAACGACATCGACAACACCGCGGGGTCCGTCCCGCACACCGGACCTGAGGCGTTCGACGAGACCTACCGGGGCCGGCGCATACACGGCGCGCCGCAGGCCGGCGGCGGACACCACCACGGGGGCCGGGCTACGCGGTGTTCGTGGACGGCAAGGAACTGCATGTGATGCAGAACGCCGACTCCTCCTGGATCAGCGTCGTGAACCACTACGAGACGTTCGCCACGCCGCGTGCGGCGGCCCGGGCCGCGGTGCTCGAACTGCAGGGCGCCGCGCTCGTTCCGGTCGCCGTCTGACCCGATCGCCGCCCCACCCGAACCGCCGCACCGGCATCCGGCCCGTCGTGACCCGACCCGTCGGAACCCGAACCACCCGCAAAGGACGAAGACTTTCCATGGCAGTCCGTCAGAACCAAGCGAACCTCACCGCCGCGCAGAAGCGTGCCTTCACCGACGCCGTACTGGAACTCAAGCGCAGTGGCCGGTACGACGATTTCGTCACCACGCACAACGCGTTCATCATGTCCGATGTCGACAACGGAGAGCGGGTCGGGCACCGATCGCCGTCCTTCCTGCCCTGGCACCGCAGATTCCTTCTCGAGTTCGAGCAGGCGCTGCAGTCGGTCGATGCCACGGTCATGCTGCCGTACTGGGACTGGACCCGGGACCGTACGGCGTCCGCCTCCCTGTGGGGTGCGGACTTCCTCGGCGGCGACGGACGCGCCAGCGACGCGCAAGTGACCACCGGCCCGTTCGCCTTCAACTCCGGACGGTGGGCGGTGAACGTCCGCGTCGACTCCCGCAACTATCTGCGCCGCCAGCTCGGCGGCGGAGGCCGCCCCCTGCCGACCCGGGCCGAGGTCGACTCCGTCCTCGCCATGCCCGTCTACGACATGGCCCCGTGGAACAGCCAGTCGAACGGTTTCCGCAACCACCTGGAGGGCTGGCGCGGCGTGAATCTGCACAACCGTGTCCATGTGTGGATCGGTGGCCAGATGGGCACCGGCGTGTCGCCCAACGACCCGGTGTTCTGGCTGCACCACTGCTTCATAGACAAGCTGTGGGCGGACTGGCAGCGACTGCACCCGACCTCGCCGTACCTGCCGGCCACGGGGACGCCGGACGTCGTCGACCTGCGCGAGACCATGAAGCCGTGGAACGACATCACCCCGGCCGAACTGCTCGACCACACCTCCCGCTACACCTACGCCTGACCTGACCCGCCCGGCGGCGGAGACGCGCACCAAGAGCGGTGGCGCTGTCGGAGGTGCGGTCTATCGTGACGTCATGAGTGCTTTGAGCCATGACCGCCATTGCTCCGAGATCGTCGCGCAGACCGGCTTGTTGTACGCCTCCATCGAGGGTGCGGACCTGACGGTCCCGGTGCCTTCCTGCCCCGGGTGGAACGCCGGCCAGCTGCTGCGACATCTCGGCGGCGGCCAGCGCTGGGCCGAGGAAGTGGTCCGGAAGCGGGTCACGGAGCCGGTCCCGGACGATCACTTCCGTGATCTGTCCGCGTACACCCGCGAGGACCCCGCGGTGCTCGGACCGTGGCTCGTAGAAGGCGCCGCGCAGCTGGCGGAAACGCTGCGCGGCGCCGGGCCGGACACGAAGCTGTGGACCCCGGTCACCGGGGGCACCACCGCGTTCTACGCGCGCCGGTTCCTGCACGAGACGGTCATCCACCGGGCCGACGCGACCCTGGCGATCGGCAAGAGGTTCACCGTCGAGGAGGAGGTCGCCCTCGACGGCATCGACGAGTGGATGGAACTCGGCGCGCTGCCGATGCACTTCGAGGTCCACCCCTGGATGCGCGAACTCCTCGGCCCCGGCCGCACCCTGCACTTCCACGCCACGGACACCCCGCCGCAGGCGGCGGCGGAGTGGCTGATCGATCTCACCGGCGACGCCATCGTCTGGCGCCGGACCCACGAGAAGGCCGCGGTCGCCGTACGCGGCCCGCTGTCCGACCTCCTCCTGATCATCTACAAACGCCTCCCGGTCAGGACCGAAGGCATCGAGATCATCGGTGATGTGGAACTGCTCGACTACTGGCTGGAACGCATCGGCTTCGGATGACACGTCCTCCCGCAGCCCCACGCGGCGCCGGGCCGCCGACTCGTCGACAGTCCCGACAGCGTGGAACTGGGGCATGCGGCCCGGAGACCCCGGTCCGCACGAGCCTCCCGATGGGATCAGACAGCGCGCGGGCTGGGCTTGAGAACGGCGAACTCGGCGCCGCCCGGGTCGGTCAGGCAGGACATCCGTCCCGCATCCATGACGTCGAAGGGCTCGACCGCACGGTCCCGCCGGCCTGCTCCACCGCCTTGGTGTTGGGTGCGCCGGTGGTGAAGTCGGTCGTGAGCATCGTGACGATCCTGCCTCTCGCGGATGCGGTCGGAGCATGAGCCCGGGGAGGTTCACCCCGAGGTGAACGATCCCTGGCGGATGGTAGTGAAACGCCCATTGGAGGACATCGCGAATGGCCGAGCGGCGGCCCCCGAGAACGGGGCCGGCGGCTCCGGCGGGCCTGGAGCCGCCGGCCCGCCGGCCGCGCGGTGCGGGTACGGGTTCTGGGTGGGGGTCAGATGCCGTCGGTGAACAGGAGCTTGTTGGGGGAGGTCTTGCTGACCCCGCTCAGGACGTCCTTGGTGGCGGTGTCCGCCAACCAGGTCGCGATGTCCTGCGGAGTCGCGGCCGGGTGGGTGGTCTTGTACAGCAGCGCCGTCCCGGCGGCGTGCGGGGCGGCCATGGAGGTGCCGTCCAGGGCGACGCTGCCGCCGCCGATCCTGGCCGACACGATGGCCTGTCCGGGAGCGTAGAGCGTCACGCACTTGCCGTAGTTGGAGAAGTCGGTCTCCTGGTCGAGCCGGCTGCTCGCGCCGACGGCCACCACGCCGTCCGCGGACGCCGGGGAGGTGTTGCAGGCGTCGGTCGCTTCGTTGCCCGCCGCGACGACGGGCAGCACGCCCAGATCGAGGAGGGAGCTCACGGCGCTGTTGACCATGGAGGACACCGGGCCGCCGAGCGAGGCGTTGAGGACCGCCGGCTTGCCGGGGTTCATCGCCGCGTTCGCCCCCGCCCATTCGAGTCCGGCGATGACCTTCAGGCTGCTGCTCTTGCCGGCACAGTCGAGGACCCGGACGCTGATCAGCGTCGCCTGGCGTGCGACGCCGTACGTCTTGCCGCCGATGGTGCCCGCGACGTGGGTGCCGTGTCCCTCGCAGTCCGCTCCGTTGCGTCCCTGGGACGGGAACGCGTCGAAGCCGGGGACGGCGCGGCCCTCGAACTCGCTGTGGTTGTAGTCGATGCCGGAGTCGAGGACATAGGCGTTGGCGCCGGCACCCGTGGCGGTCACGGTGAAGGTGTCGTCCAGCGGCAGGTTCGGCTGGTCGATCCGGTCCAGACCCCAGGACGCCGAGGGCGCCACCGCCCTGGCGGAGGCCGCCTTCGCCGGGGTGCCGGGCTCAGGAGCGCGGACCTCGGCGTCCTGCTCCACGGCCAGGACGTTCGGGTTCGCCCTGACCTTGGCCAGCTGTGCGGCGGACATCTTGGCGCCGAAGCCCCGCAGCACCCTGCTGAACCTGAACAGGGAGGGCACCCCGGACTTCGTCACCGCGTCGGCGACGTTGGCCGTCGGCTTGAGCTGGACGATGTACTGGTCGGCGATGGGGGACGACGCCGGGATGCGGAGCGGCGCGAGAACGGGTGCGCCCGCCCCGGCGGGGCCGGGCTTCGCGGCGGCGGACAGCGGACCCGCGGTCACCAGGGCAGCGGTGACGGCGGTCGCGAGGGCGAGCTTGCTTCTGGTTTTCACCCGCGCAGGCAATCACGCGAGAACATTCATATTCCAGGGCATATGCCGCGAGTCGCTATTTTTCTGTGAGGGGTTCGGGCCGGATCCTGGTTCGCAAGGCCAAAGGAACTCAAGCGGAATGCGACCGAATGAGTTCGTCGGTAGTGGGCGCCTTGGGGAAGTCTGCGAGAAGTGCTGTGGAGGATAAGGGTTTCTCCTAATCTGTCTGGTGGGTGCTCGAACCGTAGCGGCCAGGAAATAGATCTTGCGCTCCGCGGCGTGATCTTGGGGAAGTCCTGGCCTGACCACGGCGCGAGTCCGTCAAAACTCTGGGGGGAACCAGATCATGTCCAGTCAGTCCGGAACCACACGGCCGAGCTCTCCGGAGCCGAGCGATCCGACCCCGGGCAATCCGATCCCGGGCAATCCGACGCCCGGTATTCCGCGGCCGGCCAATCCGCCGCGACCGGTGAATCCACCGGAGGGTGCCGCGCCGAACGTAGCGGCCGGCCGGAGCGACCTCAACACCACGCTGACGAACATCAGGGAGCTGCTGACCAACATCGTCGGCATCGTCACTGTGGTGACCTCCGCGCTGGTGACCTTCGGAGCCGGTGCCGTCGTCGGCCACCAGACCGCCTCGCCCGAGCCGGGCCCGGCCCCCACCGTCCCGGCGCCGCCGGTGGTGACGACCCCGCCGACCACTCCCGGACCCACTCCGACCACTCCTGAACCCACTCCGACCACTTCGTCGCCACCGTCGACGCCCGCCGTGCCCAACGGAACGGTTCTCGGGAGCTACAGCGTCAATCTCGGTTTTGGCCACTCCATACCCCTGGGTCCCACGAAGCCCACGCAGTCCCAGTTCAGCACGACGGGTTTAGGAGATCTGGGCACGGCCGCGCCGGCAGACCATCTGGTGTTCGTTCCCATCAACGGGGACAAGATGCTGAGCCTTTCGGCGGGTAGCACGCCCAATTACGAGGCCTGCGCGACCAACACCGTGTTCGCCACTCAGGCCGACAGCGCTCCGGGAACATCGTTCTGTCTGATCGAGAACGGTAGAATGGCCGGCGTCACGATCGCGTCGGCCCAGCCGGCCTATGTCGTACTGAACGTCACGGTGTGGGCGAACACCAACTGATCGACGAGCGGCCCGGGTGAAATCGATCGGGTCCTGAATTCCGCGGCCGATCGGTGATCCCCCGGTTCAATCCGGGGGATCACCGGTCGTTCAGCTGGGGAGATGCCACTGCTGGTTGGCGGCGGCGCTGTTGCAGGTCCAGATCTGGAGCCGGGTGCCGTTGGCGGAACTCGGTCCCGAGGCGTCGAGGCAGCGACCGGAACCGGCGTTGACCAGGGTGTTGCTGGTGCCCGGGGTCCACTTCTGCGCGGTGCTGCCGTTGCAGTCGTACAGCTGGACCTTGGTGCCGTTGGCGGTACCGGCGGCGGTGACGTCCATGCACTTGCCCAGCGCCTTCACGCTGCCGTCCGCGCCCACCGCCCAGCTCTGCGCGGCGGTGCCGTTGCAGTCGTACAGCTGCACCGCGGCACCGTTCGTGGCACTCGCACCGGCCACGTCCACGCACTTACCGCCGTAGCCCGTGATCGCACCCGAGCCGCCGCCGGTGCCCGTCACCGTCAAGCTGTAGGTGGCATTCTGGGCACCCGACGAACCGGTGCCGGTGACGGTGACGGTATACGTGCCCGGTGCGACCGCCGCGGTCGTGGCCACGGTCAGCGTCGAACTGCCTCCCGAGGTCACCGACGCCGGGCTGAACGACACCGTCGCTCCCGACGGAGCACCGCTCGCGGTCAGCGCCACGCTCTGCGCCGTACCACCGGACGTGACGGCCGTCGTGACCGTGGAGGTGGCCGAGGCGCCGGGTGCCACCGAGCCCGAGGCGGGCGTCACGCCGAGCGTGAAGCCGGCGCCCGGATTGGACGCACCGCCGCCACCGAGCCACTTGATGCCGTTGAGCAGGAACTGGTTCTGCTGGGCGCTGGCGAAGGTCGACGACAGCGCGGTGTTGGTGTCGTAGTTCATCGCGTTGTGACCGAAGTTCGCATACAGCATCTTGTACTGGCGGTTGGTCCAGATGATCGGGTAGTAGCCGCTGTACCAGGTCTGGGCGGGGTCGGTGCCGACCGGGAAGGTCGACGGGTCGAGGGAGGCCAGGATGTCGATGTTCGGGTTCTGGCGCAGGTCGTTGTTCCAGCTGTACCACTCGCTGACCGACGAGGCGATGGTGGCCGGCAGCCCCGCCATCGACGGGTGCGCACGGTCCTCGACCTTCAGCGTCTCGGCCGTCGGGCCCCAGGTGTTGCTCTTGAAGGTGCCGGTGCCCAGGAAGGTGTTGTGGTACCAGGACCAGTCACTGGGAGTGGCGTCGTTGTAGGCCGAGACGTGGAAGCCCATCCAGCCGCCGCCGTTGTCCATGTACGTCTTGAACGCACTCTGCTGGGCCGCGGTCTGCGGGTAGTTGTCCAGGAACAGGACCACCTGGTACTTGGCCAGGTTGGCGGTGTTGAGCTGGCTCCAGTCATTGGTAGAGGTGTACGTGAAGCCGTTCTCCGCCGCGTGCTGCGGGAACCACTGGTTGGCCTCGTGGACGAAGCTGATGTGCGCCGCGTCGTACGTGCCGTCGTAGAAGGCCAGCACCTTGAAGGTGGGGGCCGCGTGCGCGGTGCCCGAGTCCGGGACCGCGGTGAGGCCGAGCAGGAGCATGCAGAGCGCGAGCAGGCGTATCAGTACGCGTTGCACGGGGAGTGCCGTGCGGGTTCGCAACATGGGACGGGGTTCCTCCTGGGCACGGCGGAGTGACAGTGGGGGGATCGCGCGGAGAGACCGAGGTGCGGCCGTCGGCAGAGGGCGTGCCGACAGGGATCGGTGGCCGGGGCCGATGCGGGTCGGTCGCGGCCTGGTGGGGCGGGCGGGAAGGCCTACGGACACCCTCCTGACAGAGCATCAGTAGAAGACTTCACTTTGTTCACGACTTAATCCAGGTGGTGATTTAACCGAGGGGACACGGCCCCGTCAAGACCTCGTACAGGCCCCGCGGTTGTCGCTCGAGGATGGTTTTCGGTGGCCCGCGCAACCCACAGGGGTGCTGTACTGCGCCGATGGCCACGGAAGGACCGGAAGAAGCCGCCGTGGTCTTGACAGCGTCGTGGTCTAGTCCAAGCATGGTCGTGGTCGTACAGCGTTTCAGGACACTGTCCCGACCAGCTCGGGCCGCACCTCGACCGGCCGGACATCAACCGTGGGGCTCTGCCTGGGGCTTGTCGTGTACCGACTGTTCCGACGCTGCGGGGCGCCGGAAGCGGTACCTTGCCCCAGCTGACCCCTCGCACACGCGTGCCCGCACGGGCCGGTATGTGCAGCCCAGGTGTCGCCATGTCCAGCGGCTTGAGCGCTTGCCCCCGCCTCGTTCCCCCACTGAGGAGCCCGTCATGTCGGCGTCACCCCCCACCCGACGTATAAGCCCCCGCCCCCTCGCACTGTTCGCCGCCGCCGTGCTTCTGCTCTGCGGCTGGCTCCAGCAGGCGCTGTCCCCACAAGCCGCCGGCGCCAAGAACACCTCTCCCGCGGCGGCCGCCGCCACATTCACCGATGACTTCAACGGTGCCGCGGGAAGCGCGGTCGACAGCTCCAAATGGGGCTACGAGACCGGCGACAACGTCAACAACCACGAGCGCGAGTACTACACGAGCGGCAACCACAACGCGGCCCTCGACGGCCAGGGCAATCTCGTCATCACCGCCCGCAAGGAGAACCCGGCCAACTACCAGTGCTGGTACGGCACTTGCCAGTACACCTCCGCCCGGCTCTCCACGCCCACCAAGTTCACCCAGGCGTACGGTCACTTCGAGACCCGTATGAAGCTCCCGCGCGGCCAGGGCATGTGGCCCGCGTTCTGGATGCTCGGCAACGACATCGGCACGGCCGGCTGGCCCGGCAGCGGTGAGATCGACATCATGGAGAACGTCGGCTTCGAGCCCGGTTCCGTACACGGCACCATCCACGGCCCCGGCTACTCCGGTGCCGGAGGCATCGGTGCCGGTTACACGCTCCCCGGCGGCCAGAGCTTCTCCGACGCCTTCCACACCTTCGCCGTGGACTGGGCGCCGAACTCCATCAAGTGGTCCGTCGACGGCAACGTCTACGAGACGCGCACCCCCGCCGACCTCAATGGCAACCGCTGGGTGTTCGACCACCCCTTCTACCTGCTCCTCAACCTCGCCGTGGGCGGCGACTGGCCCGGTGACCCCAACTCCGGCACCACGTTCCCGCAGCAGCTCGTCGTGGACTACGTGCACGTCACCACCAGCGACACCACGGGCGGCGGCACTGGCCACCCGCTCACCGGAATCGGCAACAAGTGCGTCGACGTAGCGGCGTCGAACAGCGCCAACGGCACGCCCGTACAGCTCTACGACTGCAACGGAACGGGCGCGCAGGCCTGGACCTCCTCGTCCGACGGCACCCTGCGAGCGCTCGGCAAGTGCATGGACGTCACCGCCGCGGGCACCGTCGACGGCACCAAGATCCAGCTCTACGACTGCAACGGGACCGCAGCGCAGAAGTGGACCGCGGGCGCCGGAAGCACTCTCGTCAACACCGGATCAGGCCGCTGCCTGGACGCCACCGGCGCCAGTTCCGCCAACGGCACCCGGCTCCAGATCTGGGCCTGCAACAGCTCCGCCGCCAACCAGCAGTGGCACCTCGCCACCTGACCTGACCAGCACGTCGGAGCGTCATGTGCCCGGCCGGCCCTCGAGCCGGCCGGGCACACCCCGGAGCGTTACGGTCGTTCGCCCGGGACCGGCCGAATCGCGGACCAGCGGGCGAGCATCCGTTGACGCATGTCCGTACTGAGGCTGCTCACGCCCTGGAGCGAGGCATGGCCGGCGGTCATCCTGCCGACGACACCGAGCCGGTGGACGAGCCGCTGCCGGGCGGTCGCGGTGCCCCACTTCCAGTCCCGCCTCGGGACCCGCGCCAGGTGATCGGTGCCGTCGCGGTACGCACGCTGGACGAGCGCGTCGCCGCGGATCAGCCACCCGGCGCACGCGTCGGTGAGATCACCCTGCATCTCGGAGCCGGTCGCCGCGTGCCACGCGGTTCGGTAGGCGCTCTCCGCCCGCTCCAGCAGCGCTTCGGACGCCGAGGTGACACACCAGCAGGTGGGAAATCCGATGCGCAGGTAGGCCAGCTCCATCACACCGCTCCCCAGCGAGGCCTGCTCGAAGTCGATGAACCTGACTCCCACCGTGGTGTGCAGGTCGTTGCCAGGGCACGGATCCCCGTGCAGAAGCGCATGCCCGGGTGCTCGCCCGAGCCGGTCGACGAGGGCTTCCAGCTCACCGGACACACCGGGCGGCACGGGAGCCTCCAGCACCGCGGCCAACCGGAGGAACGAGTCGACGTCGGCCTGACGCGGACCCTGCCAGCGGGGGAGCGCGCCGACATCCTCCGGACCGGTAGTGGCGTGCAGTCGCGCCAGTGCGGCGGCGTAGCCGACCATCCAGTCGCCGGCCGGGCGTTGCTGCTCCCAGTGCTCCAGCACCACCACACGCTCGCCGGGATCGACGGCCAGCACCACGGGCACCACGGGTGATGCGGCACGGCCGGCGAGCCGTAGGGCGGTCACCTCACGTGCATACCGATCGGCGGCGTCAGGGCCGTCCACGAACTGCTTCACCACGGCCGACGCTCCAGGCAGCTCAATGCGCCACACACGTGAACGGGGGCTGCTGCTCAGTCTGCGGGAGCGACCGGTCGATCCCAGCTCACTCCTCAACTCGTCCCCGAACGGCAGTCGCGACCTCATGGGGACATCCTGACATGCGGCCCCACGCCGGCCGGCCGCCCTGAACCTGGGCTGCGCTCCACTCCGCTGCGAGCGGGCTGGGCCGTCATGGAGGCGGGCGGTCAGGCCCGGTTGTTGATCGCCGCACCGATATTACCCCCATCCGTGTCGTCACTCAGCTCGGACACAACATCGCGGAGATTCTGTTTGTATTGCTCCTCGTGGGCTCCGAACTCCATCCAGGTGCTGGCCAATTTCCACTGGGTATTGAAGGCTGCCACGCTGTCGTCGTAGTACCTGCTGCTCTGGCTGAACCTGATCTCGAAGGCACTTAGTCCGCGACGGGTCCGAAGGTCCGGGTTTGCCGTCATAAAGGGTTCAAAGAATCCCATGTCGGTGGTGAGGAGCGTGGACCCGGAGATGTCCATCGGGGTCAGCCGCAACTCTATGAGGTCTCCGTATCGTGCCTGGAGCCTCAGATAGGACTGGATCACCGGGAGGAACGTCTCCAGGTAGTACTGGCTGTCCTCGACGAGGTCCACGATGTTCTGGACGTTGGCCTTCTCCGTCGTCGCGTCGCGCTTGCTGAAGACGGCCAGGCTGTTCCACGGGCTGCTGAGCACGACGTGGAAGTGGATATGTCGTTCGAGCGCGCGAATGATCGCGGGATAGAACAGGTCCACGTGGCTGAGGAAGTATGAGGCGCCGGCGTGCGCGATCAGCCGGATGATGGATCGCTCCCTCGTGAGCGCCGCCTTCTTCGCCTCGTTGCGCTCGGTGTTCTGCTGAGGCCGGTACACCTGATCGATCAGGTAGGGAAGTTCCTGGGCGGGTGACACGGCGGCACGCAGCCGCGCGAGGGTGCGACGCACTTCGAGAGTCTGGGGATGATCCCTGCCGAGCGTTAGGGCGGAGTTGTCCGCGACGGTCTCCAGCAGGGCAACGGCGCGTTTCCTTCGAGCGTCGAATGTCGGGCCTTGCCCCGCTGCCGTGAACTCCGCTTCGGCCAGGGACGCCTGGGTGATGATGGTCTGCCGATGGCCGGAACCGAGAATCGCCGAGGCGTTCAGAGATATGGTCTCCAGATCGCCCAAGGCCTGTTCGCTGATGTCGATGTCATCGGATGCCGCGGACATCTCGAACTTCGCGGCGGTCAGGGCCGACAGCGCCGCGAGGGCTCTCGGATGGTCACTTCCCTTGACGCGAACGAACTGATCGGCCGACTTGCTGAAGTCGTCCAGTGCTCGTCCGATGGCCGGCACGTCCTGCTGGAGCCTGGCGATGTCGAGCAACACCCAGTCGGTGGTCAGCCGGGCCTCCGGATTGTCGACGCTCCAGTACTTCCCCATGGCCCGCACCGACTGTTCCGCCCATATTCTGGCGTCCTCCAGGTCGTCCGCCCGCAGACTCACGGCACTGAGGTTGGAGAGGATCCGGGCGAGCTCAGGGGCGGCGCTGCGGCGCGCCCTGTTGAGGGCGCAGCTGAGGACGAGCCGGGCCCGCTCCAGATCACCGTGTTCCGCCAGCAACATGCCGAGGTCGTTCCAGACGGCGGCGGGGTAGATCTCCTGGTCGGCCTCCGATATCTCCATATGGCGCAAGGTCAGATCGACGGTGGTCAGTGATCCCTGCTTCAGGCCGAGGGCTGACAGAAGCTTCGCGAAATGGGCGAGTCGCTGGGCGATCGCCTGGTGGGGTTCCCCCACCAGATCGCGGTGGCGGAGACACGCCACGAATCGCACAAGGAGATCATCTCCCGTCGGGCGCGATTCGCCCGATTCCAGGAGGCAGCCCTCCGCCAGCTCTATGGCGTCGTTCAGGGTCTCGAGTGCGTTCACGTTTCCTTGCGGAGCGCTGCCACCCATGGGTGATCGTTCTGTCATGACAGCCGTCCCCTCCACAACGGGTATATGTTGCCGCCCAGATCGGATCTTTCGAGAGCCTCCGCTATGGCTTTTCTGGAGGAGGAGTCATCTTCCAGATCTCCTTCCTCCGCCACGGCGTATGGCTTGACCAGCGGAGAAGTCTGGATGCCCGCCGTGCCGCTCGCTGACGTTCCGTCGCCGGTGCCCGGCCATATCCCGGCCGGGGCGACCAGTCGGATACCTCCCAAGCTGCGAACCACCTCCTCTATCGTCACGGCGAACGCCGAGTCGGCCGGCGCCGTGCAGTACGGAGGCCTCTTGACGAGAAGGCCCAGTACGGTGGGTGCGCGATGCGGGGCTTCGCGTTCGATCGGGCTGCCGGAGAACTGCCGGTGGTCATCGCACGGCCCGTCACACTGCAGGCGGAGGGCGTTGACGACCCTGTGCTTCGTGCTTCCGTACAGCAGGGAAATGTCGACGACACTGCCGGACAGAAAATCGTCGGAGTCCGATAATCGATGAACGGCTTTCCAGGGGTCGCCGTGCTTCACCCGATCGAAGACGGCTTCGGGAAGCGGTGGCGGTTGCTGGAATCCAAGCCTCAGTAACGCCAGGTCGGACAGCATGTCATGGTCCTTCAGCAGCCCGGTCGCGAACGTTCCGTCCGGCAGGCGAACCTTCAACGGCTCACTGTCGGACGGGCGATCCCGAAGGCAGTGCTCGGCGGTGACAGCAAAGTTCCGTGTCAGCCTTACTCCGAATCCCAGGAGGAGATCGTCGCGGAATATCTCTATGAAGTTCTCATTGTGCGTCACGCGTCGGACCCCCCGTTCGGTTCCAGAAGCGAACCCCCTTGCGCTTTCCGTGCCCATCGGCACGCGCCTCCGCGCGCAGCAGTTCGACGAAGCGCCGGTCCGCCTCCTCCGCTCTCCTGACCCCGTCCATGACGATCACCCATAAGGGATCTCGGTCGGAGCGCCGGGGGTTGGTCTCCTCCTGGGTCTTCCATATACCCCAGGCATTGATCCACTCACGCATGGCCTCGAAGGTCTTTTCATGCGCCGCGAGGAGCTGATCGGACGCATAGATCTCGAGCTTGGCCAGGACGGGGGTGATGTCCGCCCGGTCGGTCTGGGGATTCCGGCGCTCGGGGAGGATTCCCGTCCGGAGCATCTCCCCGCGGTCGTGGGCAATACGGTGGATCAGGATCAGGGCTTCGTCGTAGACCGCCATACGCCGATCCCAGACGCGCTGCTCGCGCTCACGCCTGGTGGTGGAGCGCTGCGCGATCCCGACGCTGCAGAGCGAAGCGAGGGCGCCCAGCGCGGTTCCGATCAGTACAGCTTCGGGGGGAGTGAGTCTCACGCCGCCATCGTGTCGCTGAGCCCGGCCGTACGGGCCCGTAATCAGCGAAGTGCGGCTCGGGGCAGGGCGCCATGGGCGATTTTCAGCCTGTCGGCCGGGAGGGGTGATGTCCCGTACCGCGGGGCGGATGCATCCCGGTGGTTCGGCACAGCCAGTCCTCGAGGGCGAGGAAATCCCGTTCGGTCAGGCCCCAACGGGGGTCGACACGGTGGAGGAGGGCTTGTCCCTGGTGCTGTGCGGACACCCAGGTGCGGTCGGCGTCGGTGATCTCATCGTCGACCCAGACGAAGGCGCGGCCTGCGGCCCACGCGACGAGGGTGCGGGTCTTCCAGTGCAGTCCAGCGCGTTCATCCAGAGCATCCACGGCACTTGGCTGATTCGGTTCGTCCTCGTCGGATGGCTCGGGCCAGCTCACGACCGGCAGGTCCGGCAGGCCCAGCAGCGGGGCGATGCACTCGTTCGCGTCGGCCATCCAGGTTGTGGCCCAGACCAGATCGCACGGCAGCGCGGCCAGCCGGGGGCCGTACTCGGGGTTGATCCTGGCCAGGAGCGGATGCGTACCGGCCCCCTGCGGGCCGGTACTGGTCCGATACGTCGGATAGCCGTCGGGACGTTGTTGCGGTGTCGCCCCGAACGGGATGAGGGGGCCGTCGACATCGAGGAAGAGCAGTGGGCGTTGGGGGGAACCGGTCACGGTTGCACGATAGTGGCTGCCTTCGTCGAGTCCGGTCGCCCGACGCGAGCCACCGGGTGGTGTGTCAGTGGTGGCTACTACGGTGGTGGGCAAGGAAAAGTACGGATGAGCACGCGGGCGACCATCGGGGGACACATGACGGACCGGCCTGGACTTCCGGAGGATCTGGACCGGCCCGAGCGGATGTGGGAACGCGGCGCGGTGCTGGCGTTGATGGATGCTGTCAGCACACTGGGCGCCGAGTACTCCCTGAGTGATGACGGGTTGACGTGCCACCACTCCAACGGGAGCTGGACGCTGAACCTGCTGCCGGACGGCGGTAGGGCCTTCTTCCTCGGTCAGGATGTCGACTGCAGCGACACCACCTACGCGGGGGACGAGCCCGTCGATGTGCTGGTGGGCGCGCCGGACTGGCTGCCGAAGGACATGCTGCGCGAACTCGTCGACGGCTATGAGCTGGGCTACCTGTACTGGTGGGAGGACGGGAAGTGGGCTCGCGCGCCGTACCCGGACTTCGTCGAGGACGACGGGTTGATCGCCTCGTGCAACCGGGGCGTGCTCGACAGCGCCGCGCTGCTCGAGAACTTCGACATCGGGGATGCCGAACGGGCCAAGTTCGCCGGGCGGTTCATCGCCCGGGTCGCGGAGCGATCCGTCGACACGGCGTTGCTGAGTGAGCTGATGAGCCCCCACCGGTATCCGAGTGACAAGGAACGCGAGTCCCTCCTGGCGGCCGCCGAGGCACTGGCGCTGCGGCTGGGTGTGGCCGCGCCGGCCGACTCTCCCGGCACCCGGGTCCGGGAGGTCGCGGCGCGCTACGACGAGTTGGCCGAGGGCTACGACCGGACGGGACCGCCGTTCTACGCGCTTGCCGGGCAGATCCTCGTCGATGCGATGGAGCTGACTCCTGGCGGCCATGTGCTCGACGCGGGGTGCGGGCGCGGGGCGTGCCTCTTTCCGGCTGCTGCCGCGGTAGGGACGGCCGGCCGGGCTGTGGGGGTGGACATCTCGCCGGGCATGGTCCGCGCCACGGCCGCGGAGGCGGCTCGGCGCGGGCTGAGCCAGGTCGAGGTGCTGGTCGGCGACGCGGCCGCGCCGGAGTTCGTGGCGGGCACCTTCTCCGCGGTGACCTCCGGGTTCGTCCTGCGTCAGCTGACCGACGTGTCCGCCGTACTCCGCTCCTACGGCCGGCTGCTGCGGCCGGCGGGAACGGTGGGGATCTGCGACTTCGTACCGGGATTCCCGTCCGAGTGGGCCGACGTGGAGCGGGCCCTGGCTCCGGCCGCACCGGTGGAGGACTCGCTCGCCACGCACCTGACGGCCGCCGGATTCACCGGAGTGCGGGAGAAGGACAGAACCGTCGAGCTGACCTTCGCCGATCCGGCGCAGTGGTGGGAATACCTGCCGTGGAGTGTGCACCGAGCGAGGGTGATGGATCTCTCTCCCGAGCAGCGGGAACACGCACGGGCTGCGGCCTGCGCAGCGGCGCAGCGGCTGGGTGCCCCGGACGGTTCGCTGGTGATGCCGGTACGGATCCGCTGCACCATCGCGACGCGTGCCCGAGAACTCCGCACCCCCGGCACGGATGCCGTCTGACCGACTGGATCCATTGCCGGTACCAACCCGAACCGCTGCCGACTCCCCACACCGGAGCCGTCACGTCGCAGGCGCTCAGATCAGCAGGAGCCCCGCGATGACCGACGCCGCGTTGGCCGTCACGGATGCCGCGTAAGGGACCGGGCCGGTCAGCCGGAGCAGACGGCGGAGGAGCAGCGCCTCCACCACGCATACGGCTGCTTCGGCCGCGGCGAAGTACGCCCAGTAGTCGGCGGCCGGGACGTGGGCGAGGAACCACCAGAGGGGCGGGTGCGTCACACAGTTGACCATCAGGGCGGCGGCACCGGCGCGCGCCGGCCGGACGCGGGCCGGTACGGTGAGCGCCGCGACGTAGACAGGGACCTCGACGAGCAGAGTCAGGGCGAGGGCGAACAGGTACGGCACGGCGGGATCGTGTCACGGGGAGGGGACGGATGGCGAGCGCGCAGGCGGCGGGCCTGCCCGCCGTGCGGGGGCTGGGCGCCGCGCCGGTGGTGGGGTTCGTGTGCGCGGCGGCCGTCGCACTGGTGGCGGCGCTGCGGCTGCCGGCCGGGACGGCCGTCCTAGGGCTGGCGACGTTCGGAATCCTGCACAACGTGCTGGAGCTTCGGTACGTGGCCGGCCGCTTCGAAGGGGTGCTGCGCGGACCGTTCCTGCGGCTGCTGGGTCTGCTGATCACGGGGATCGTGGTGTGCCGTCTGCTGCCGCCGTCGACGGTGACGCGCACCGGCGAGATCCTGCTGGCCTACGGGCTGCTGGGCACCGCGTGTGTGCACGCGCTGCGCTCCCGGCCGCCCCTGCTGGCGGCCTCGGTCACCGTGCTCGCGGCGGCGGCCGGCACCTCACTGGCCTTCCCCGCCTATCACTTCGTGGTGCTGACGCATCTGCACAACATCGTGCCGCTGCTCTTCCTGTGGGAGTGGTCGCGCCGGTTGCCGCAAGGGCGGGCCACTTTCCGCGCGGTGCAGTGCGGGTGGGTCCTGGCCGTGCCCACGCTGCTGATGGCCGGGGTGTTCGATCACTGGCTGGCCGCCGGTACGGCCTGGACGGACCGGTTGTCCGCCGCGTACACGCCGCCGGCCTGGCTGGACTCGACGGTGAGCCTGCGCTTCGTCGCCGTGTTCGCCTTCCTGCAGACCATGCACTACGTGGTCTGGGTCTGGTTCCTGCCGCGTTACGCGCCCGACGCCACGCGGTCGTTCGAGCGGCGCGTGCCGGTACTGCGCGGCTGGCGGGCCTGGGCGCTGGGCCTGGGCGTGGCCGCCGCGCTGGCGTCACTGTTCGCGACGGACTACGCACAGGGCAAGGCGCTGTACGCGGCGATCGCGAGCTACCACGCCTATCTGGAGTTTCCGGTCCTGCTGATGCTCATTCTGGGGATGGGTCCGGCCCGGGCTCCGGTCGCCGGGCCCGTCGAAGGGAAGAACGCACGTGTCTCTACTTGCTGATATCGCTCCCGATCCGCCCTCCTCGGGCGGGCATGTCGTCCTCACGGTGGTGGGGGTTCTGCTGCTGGTCGGTGTCCTGGTGCTCGTCATGGTCGCGCTGTCCCGCCGCAAGTGAGCGGCGGGAACCGAGCGCGGGAACCGAACGGCGGGAACCGAACGGCGGGAACCGAGCGGCTGGAACCGAACGGCGGAACCCGGCGACCACGGTCATGCACCGGCCACCTCGGCGGCGCGCGTCAGCGACGGATCAGGCGGACATGGGTGACCGCAGCGGAGCTGACCTGCTCGGCCACCTGATAGCCGTCGATCGCGTCGCCCATCGTCGAACAGGCGCACGCGGGTGCGGATGAATCTGCGTCGAACGAGACACGGCCGAATCGACAGCTCCTCCGAGAATTCTCCCTCAGGCGAGGTCGATGTGGACGCTGGTGGACTTCACGCGGGCGGTCGCCTGCATGCCGACCTGCAGCTGCAGCTCCTCGACGGCCTCGCGGGTGAGCAGTGAGACCAGCCGGTGGGGCCCGGCCTGGATCTCGACCTGGGCGGCGACGTCGCCCAGCTTCACCGCGGTGACGATGCCGGAGAAGGCGTTGCGCGCGGATGTGTACGCCTCGCCGTTCTCCGCGGCGGCCTCCTGCGCGACTTCCACGCAGAAGGCGGCAAGATCCGGGCCGTCGACGAACCGGCGGGTGTTCTCGCGATGGGTGGGGAAACGGCCGGCATCCGCCCAGCGCCGCGCCGTGTCGACGCTCACGCCGAGCAGGTTCGCCGCCTGACCAATGGTGTAGGACTCCATGAGCCGAACACTAAACCCAACTCCGTGCGCTTCCGTCGGCGGCAGCGCTGGTGGGCGCGGTTTCGGAGACCCTCACGCGACACGTCACCACCCGCTCCACGACCGGTGGCCGGTGCTCCGGTCCGCTGACCGGAACGCGGCATGACAGGGGGCTCCCGCCGCTCCCATGCTGCAGACCGTCAGTCCGACTCCTTCGTGGGATTCGGCGATGTCGAAGCGGGGGCGGGTCAATGAGCGGCGGAGCGGATTCCACGGCGGAGGGTGCGGTGCTGTCGCTGCCGAAGGGCGGCGGTGCGGTAGGCGGCATAGGGGAGACGTTCACTCCGGACCTGTTCACCGGGACGGGGAACTTCACGGTGCCGATCACGGTCCCCGCCGGCCGGCTCGGCTTGGCACCGCACCTGTCGCTGGGTTACAGCACCGGTAACGGGAACGGGTCGTTCGGGCTGGGGTGGCAGCTGAGTCTGCCGGGGGTGTCCCGTAAGACGTCCCGAGGCATTCCCCGCTACGCGGACCCGGCGACGGCCGGGCCCGCCGGGCCCGGGGCGGACCCGGCCGATGTGTTCGTCCTGTCGGGGGCCGAGGATCTGGTTCCCGTCGACGGCGGCCGGCCGGGCCGGGTGCGGTACCGGCCGCGGACGGAGGGCCTGTTCGCCCGGATCGAGCACGTCAGGGACGCCTCCGGCAACTACTGGGAGGTCCGCGGGAAGGACGGTCTGCTGACCCGTTACGGGACGCCCCGGCCGGCCGGCGCCGACGCCACCTGGCGCGACCCCGCGGTGGTCGCTGATCCTGATGATCCCGACCGGGTGTTCGCGTGGCGGATCACCCGTACCGAGGACGCGCTGGGCAACGTGATCCGCTACGACTACCTGCGCGACCACGGCCAGGAGCCGGGACACACGTGGGACGGCCCGCTGCTCGCCCGGATCTCCTACGCGGACTACGGAGACCGGGCCGAACCGTCGTTCCTCGTCGCGGTGGACTTCGACTACGAGTCGCGGCCCGACGCGTTCTCGGACCACCGGCCCGGGTTCGAGGTGCGGACGTCGTTGCGCTGCCGCACCGTCCGGGTGACCACGCACGCAGCGGACGGCATCGCCCGGGTGGCCCGTGAGTGCCGGTTCGCCTACCAGCAGGCCGGGTTCAACGGTGTATCGCTGCTCACGCGCGTCGACGTGGTCGGGATCGACGACCAGGTTCTGCCGCCAGGCCAGGACCCGCCGCCACGCCAGGATCTCCCCTCGGGCCAGGATCTGCCCCCGGGCCAGGACCCGCCGCCGGCCCAGGATCCGCTGCTGGAGAACCTGCCGCCGCTGACCTTCGCCTACTCGGGTTTCGATCCGGCCGGGCGCCGGTTCGAGGCGCTGGCCGGGCCGGCCCTGCCGACGGCGTCGCTGGGCGACCCGACGCTGACCCTCGTCGACCTACAGGGAACGGGACTTCCCGACCTGGTCGAGCTCGGGGCCACGAAGCGCGTATGGCGCAACGCCGGCGGCGGCCGGTTCGAGCTCCCCCGTCAGCTGGCCCAGGCGCCGCCGGTGTCCCTCGCCGATCCCGGGGTGCGCTTCATGGACGCTGACGGTGACGGTCGCGCCGATCTGGTCGTGCCCGAGACGACCTCGGGCGGACGGACCGCGGGGGTGACGGCCGGCTACTACCCGATGACGTTCGCGGGCGGCTGGAGCCACCGCTCGTTCCGGCGCTACCGGCAGTCGCCGTCGGCCCGGCTCTCCGATCCGAACGTGAAACTGGTGGACCTGACCGGTGACGGGCTGACCGACGTGCTGCGTTCGGGTACCCGTCTGGAGTGCTGGTTCAACGACCCCGATCCGAGCAAGGCGTGGCAGCGCACCGCACAGAGCACCGCCCCGCTCGTGGATCTGGCGGATCCCCGGGTGCGGTTCGCGGACATGACCGGCGACGGACTGCAGGACATCGTGCTGCTCCGCAACGGGAACGTCGCGTACTGGCCGAACCAGGGCCACGGACGCTGGGGAGCGCGCGTCACGATGCGCCGGTCGCCCCGGCTGCCCGACGGCTTCGATCCGCGCCGGGTGCTGCTCGGCGACGTCGACGGGGACGGCGCGGCCGACCTGATCTATGTCGACCACGGGCGGGTGCTGCTGTGGGGCAACCGGTCCGGCAACGCCTGGACCGAACAGCCGGTGACGATCACCGGCACTCCGGCTGTGACGGGCAGCGACTCCCTCCAGCTGTCCGACGTGTACGGGACCGGGATGGCCGGCCTGCTCTTCAGCCGGGCCGCGGACGGTTCGGGGAGGCCGCACCTGCGCTTCCTGGACTTCGCCGGTGGCGTCAAGCCGCACCTGCTGACCGTGATGGACAACCACCTCGGCGCCACCACTCAGGTCACGTACGCGCCGTCGACACAGGAGTACCTCCGCGACCAAAGCTATCCGGAGACACGCTGGCGCACCACCCTCCCGTTCCCGGTGCACGTGGTGTCCCGGGTCGAGGTGGCCGACGCGATCTCGGGCGGCCGGCTGACCACGAAGTACCGCTACCACCACGGCTACTGGGACGGCGTGGAGCGGGAGTTCCGCGGCTTCGCGATGGTCGAACAGCTGGACAGCGAATACTTCGGCACGGCGCCCACGACAGGGCCCGGCGCGGTCCCGGACGGGCACTTCTCGCCGCCCACCCTCACGAAGAGCTGGTTCCACCCGGGACCGGTCGCCGCCGTCGAGGCGGGGGAGTGGACCGAACTGGATCTGCGGCACGAGTACTCCGGCCTGGACGTACCGATGCTGTCCCGCCCGCCGGGGCAGACCGCCTTCCTGGCCGCCCTGCCCCGAAGCGCCCGCAGGGCCGCGCTGCGGACCCTGCGCGGCCAGTTGCTGCGCACGGAGCTGTACGGCCTGGACGGCACCGACCGCGAGCACCGCCCCTACACCGTCACCGAGTCGATCTCCGGAATGCGGGAGGAGTCGCCCGTGCCGGACCAGGGTCAGTCGACGGACGTGCGGGAACGGATCTTCTTCCCGTTCGGCCTCGGCAGCCGGACCACGCAGTACGAGCGCGGTGACGAACCGATGACCCGGTTCGCCTTTCCCGTCGGCCATGACGCCTACGGGTTCCCGGCAGGGCAGCTCTCCATCGCCGTCCCCCGGGGCCGCGACCCGATGGCCGCCGTCGCCGCCACGACCACGCCGTACCTGGCCACGTACGCCACCACCGAGTTCGCCCGCCGCGACGACGCCGACCACTATCTGATCGACCGGGTCGCCAGAACGACCAGCTACGAAGTGGTCGACGACGGCCGGCTCAGTGTCGCGCAGCTGCGCGACGCGATCCTCGCCGGCCCGACGCAGGCCGGGCTGTCGTTGCGCGTGATCGGCCACGCCCGCACGTACTACGACGGCGACGCCTTCACCGGACTGCCGCTCGGCACTCTCGGCGACCACGGGCTGCCGGTACGGGCGGAGTCCCTCGCCTTCACGGACGCCTTCCTCGACGCCCTCTACCTGCCCGGCGACCCGCTCGCGACCGGCCCGCGGCCGGTCTACCTGGCCCCCGGCGGGGTCACCGCGTGGACCGCTGAGTACCCGCCCGAGTTCCGCGCGGCCCTTCCGGCTCTCGCCGGCTACACCCACTACGCGGACATCGACGTGCCCGGATCGCCCGGCGGGTACTACGTGACCGGCGCGCGGCACCGGTACGACGTGCACCTCGCGGGCCGGGTGCCGCGAGGACTGGCGGTCGCGTCGCTCGACCCGTTGGGCGCGCTGAGCCAGATCGTCCACGACGAGCACGACCTGCTGCCGGTGCGGTCGGTGGACCCCGCCGGGTTGGCGAGTGAGGCAGCGAGCGACTACCGGCTGCTGCGCCCCCACACGCTGACCGACGCCAACGGCAACACGGTCTCGGTGACCTTCTCCCCGACCGGACTGGTCACCGCCCAGTACGTGCGGGGCAAGAACGGCGAGGGCGATCGCGACACGCCGAGTTCGCGGACGACCTACGACCTGCTCGCGTTCGCCGAGCGCGGCCAACCGGCATCGGTGCGCACCGAACGGCGGGTGCACCACGACATGGACACCGACGTCCCCGCCGCCGAGCGCGGCGAGACGATCGTGTCGGTGGCGTACTCCGACGGGTTCGGCCGACTGCTGCAGACCCGCTCCCAGGCCGAGGACACCCTCTTCGGCGACCTGGCCTATGGCGGCGGCGTCATACCGGCCGAGGACCTCGCGCCGGTGGGCGACACCACCGGGCGCACCCGGGGACCGTCGGACCCGGACAACGTGATCGTCTCCGGCTGGCAGATCTACGACAACAAGAGCCGGGTGGTGATGAAGTACGAGCCGTTCTTCGCCACCGGCTTCGCCTACGCGCAACCGCTCGACGACCGGCTCGGGCAGAAGGCGACGATGTTCCACGATCCCCGGGGGCAGGTGGTGCGGACGCTGAACCCGGACGGCAGCGAGCAGCGCGTCATCTTCGGAGTCCCAGCCGATCTGGGCGTCCCCGAGGTGTTCGAACCCACGCCGTGGGAGACCTACACCTACGACGCGAACGACAACGCGGGTCGCACTCACGGCGACACCGCCGCGCCCTACCGTGGTCACTGGAACACCCCGGCCAGTATCGAGATCGACGCGCTGGGCCGCACCGTGCGTGCCGTCGCGCGCAACGGCGTGGCGGATGCGGACCGGTTCACCACCAGGTCCGCCTACGACATCCCGGGCAATCTCGTCTCGACCACCGACGCGCTCGGAAGGCCGGCCTTCACGTACTCCTTCGACGTGGCCAAGCGGCGCTGGCGGATGGACGGCATGGACATCGGACGTCGCGACGCGGTGCCCGACGCCCTCGGCCGGCCGGTCGAATCCCGTGACAGCAAAGGGGCGTTGACCCTCGGCACATTCGACGTGCTGCACCGGCCGAGCCGGGTGTGGGCGCGCGACGGCCGGTCCGGTCCGGTGACGCTGCGCCAGCTCGTCGAGTACGGCGACGGGGGTGCCGTCGGGCAGCCGGCCGCGGACCGGGCCGCCGCTCGCGCGCTGAACCTGCTCGGCCGTCCTGTCCGGCACCACGACGAGGCCGGGCTCATCTCCGTCGCGGCAGTCGACTTCAAGGGCAATGTTCTGGAGTCCAAGCGGCAGGTGGTCGCCGACGCGCCGATCCTCGCTACGTACGAACAGGCCAGGAGCAAGGGCTGGCAGGTGGTGCCCTTCCGGATCGAGTGGACTCCAGCGGCCGGCCAGACCCGGGCGGCCCGCGACGCGCAGCTGCTCGAGCCCGGTGGTTATGTCACCACGACGAGCCGCGACGCGCTCAACCGGATCGTCAGGCATGTGTTCCCGACCGATGTGGAGGGGAGCCGCAGGGAGCTTCGACCGACGTACAACAGGGCCGGCGCGCTGGAGCAGGTGCGCCTGGACGACGCGGTCCATGTGCAGCGGATCACGTACGACGCCAAGGGCCAGCGGGCCCTCATCGCCTACGGCAACGGGGTGATGACCCGCTACGCGTTCGACCCGCACACGTTCCGGTTGCTGCGGCTGCGCAGCGAGCACTACACCCTCGCCGGCGACCTCACCTATCGCCCGGCCGGGGATCCGCTGCAGGACCACCACTACGACTACGACCTGGTCGGGAACCTCCTGGCCATCCATGACCGGGCGCCCGGCAGCGGCATTCCCAACAACCCCGAAGCGCTGGGTGCCGCTGACCCGGTACTGCGCAAGTTGCTCGGCAGCGGTGACGCGCTCGACCGGCGCTTCACCTACGACCCGGTCTACCGACTGCTCACCGCGACCGGCCGCGAGCACCAGGCGCCGCCTGCCGGGGACCCGTGGCCCGGCCTGCCGCGCGGTACCGACGTCACGAAGGCGCAGGCGTACACGGAGACGTACCGGTACGACGCGGCGGACAACATCCTCAGCCTCGGCCACGGCGGCACCGGCGGCTTCGGGCGCGACTTCACCATGGCGGCCGGTGGCAACCGGCTGCAGCGGATGTCCGTTGGGAAGACGCCGTACGACTACACCTTCGACGGCAACGGGAACACGGTCGCCGAGACGACCTCGCGGCACTTCGAGTGGAACCACTCCGACCAGCTCACGGTGTTCGCCACCCAGACCGCGGGCGCCGAGCCGTCCGTGCACGCCCAGTACCTCTACGACGTGACCGGCCATCGGGTGAAGAAGTTCGTCCGCCGCCAGGGCGGTGCCGTGGAGGTCACCCACTACCTCGACGAGGTGTTCGAGCATCACCGCTGGGCCCCTGCGGCCACGTCCACGGGGACCGCGTCCACTGCCGTCCCCGGGACAGGCGAGAGCAACCATGTACATGTGATGGACGACCGCCGGCGTGTCGCACTCGTCCGCCTCGGCGCCGCCCATCCCGATGACCGCGGCCCGGCCATCGCCTTCCATCTCGGGGACCACCTCGGCAGCAGCACCGCCGTCCTCGACGAGACCGGTACCCTCACCAACCGCGAGGAGTACACCCCCTACGGTGAAACCAGCTTCGGTAGCTTCACCCGTAAGCGCTACCGGTTCACCGGCTGCGAGCGGGATGAGGAGAGCGGTCTTAACTACCAGCAGGCTCGCTATTTCGCTCCGTGGAGCATGAGATGGTGCAGCTGCGACCCGCTGGGAATCGTCGACGGGCTGAACCTCTATCTGTACGTTCGTGCCAACCCGCTCCGGATGGTGGACACCCGGGGCACGAACGGTGATTCCGTGAATGACGCTCTGGACGGGGCGCTGAGTCACATCGACTCGGCGGAGAACCCGTTCATGGCCTCCGGGAAGGCCGGAATGCGGTCCATCCCCATATCCATGGACATCGACGAACCGTTGGCGGTCGGAGAGAGAGGTGTCTCCGTTGGCGATGCGCGGGGCAGGGCACTCGACGTGTCGAACCGTCAACTCCTGGACCCGGCCACGAATCGCTCCACCAAGTACCTCGGCGCTGATGCGCGAGCTACGAACCTCAGTCGTGGGGCCGTTTCGGTAGCCGATGACGCGAACATCCTGATGACCAGGAACTTCAACGAGATAACCGAGATGAGAACGATCTTCGCCCAAGCTGTCGCCAAGATACGTGATCCCATGGGAATGTCCCCCACCGCACTCAAGACAGCGATCAATAGCCATATCTGGGACATCATCAAAACCGACACCGGTAGTGCGGCGACTCGCGTTCGGGCTGCTCTCAGTGATCTCGGGTTCGAGAATGTCCCCGGCAAGGGATACCGCATGATGGCGCCGGCAGGGGCTTCCAGTGGCGCGCCAAGTGCGGCAGCCGGAGAGTCGGCGGTGGCCGAGGTGGCGGAAGTGGGATCCGGTTTGAGCAAGGCCGGACGCGTCTTCGGGTTCATCGGCAAGGCAGCCATAGCCATACCCGTCGCCTACCGATCCTTCATGGTCGGCGCCGAGCTCCGCGAAGGACACGGATGGGCGGCCCTGAAGCAAGTGGGGCTGCTCGCCTGGGACCTGTCGCCCGGCCCGATCATGCTGGCGGGAGCGACCGCCCGGCAAGAACTCACGGAGCACATGCGGGCCACCATGCACGATCCGAAGCAGGCGGAGGCAGCGCTCCGTATGTCCTGCCTCTCCTGGTCGCCCTCCTGCCATCAGTAGACGGGGTCCCGCTCCCCGCCGTGGTGGCCGGGAGCACTGTCAGGAACACCACTTCACTTCCTTCGATCCCGGACGGGGTTTCTCGTGATGGACAGAGCACTATCAGCAGTGGACAGTGGACCGGTCGAGTCCATCGTCATACCGCCGGACGGGCCGCCACCGCCCGACATCCTGGAAAGCGTGAGTGTTTCCGCGCAGGCCGGGCGGGTGGTGGCGGGGGTCGCCGCCACGGTAGCGGTGACCGCCTACCGGGGCGCGAGCTTCAGCTGGGACTTCATCAACGGGGGATGGAAACCGACTCCTCTCGTCACGTACGTACAGACAGCCGTCAGCGTCGACGGCGTCGAGAAGGTCCGGGAGAACCGCAGCGGCGGAGCCTTCACCCTGACGTTCCCGACCCCCGGAACCCACTCCGTCACAGCTGAAGCGGTCACCGACAGGGGGGAGATCGTCCGGTCCGGTCCGGTCACCTTCCAGGTGGCGTCGCCGCTTCCGCCGGCGTTCACGGTGACGGCGCCGGCCGAAGGCGCCGTGGTCGATCTGGGGGAGCGAGGCGGGTTCGTCGACGTGAAGGTCAGCATTCCGGCCGACCAGTTCTTCCCCGTCACGGTCAGCATCGCCCTGGACGGTCAGCTCGTCGTGGCCGAGACGATCTCCAGCACCCAGTACCAGACGACCCTCACCCCCGGCCCGATGCCGCTGGGGGCGCGGCCCATCGCGGTGACCGTCGCCGACCGGGACAACGCCTTCTCGACGAAGACCCGAACGATAACCGGCCGTGACATCGGACTGCCGACCGTGCCGGTCACCGCGCAGCCCGACGTCGTCGGTGACGACCACGGGAAGGGGATCGCGCAGCTCAGCGGAACCGCGGCGGATCCCCAGAGCGGGATGATCGGCGGAAAGGCGGCGGTGGCCTGGGCTCTGAGCCCCGATGGAAAGAGAGAGCAGGCGCGGCCGCTGTCACCCGGCGACTTCCGCAACTGGCTCGCCGACGTGCCGCTGGAAGGGTTCGGCGCGCACACGGTCTATGTGTGGGCGACCGACGCGGCAGGCAACACGATGCCCGCTCCGACGAAGTTCCCGGTCGACGTCGTCAGCGGCTACCTGCCGAAGACCCTGGAGGAACGGCTCAACGAACGCGAGTACCTGGCTGCCCTGTTGTCCTTCACCCAGGAGCAGGTCAGGGTTCCGGGACCACCGGAGGCGTCGCTGGACACCGCCACCCTGGTCCGCGTTCTGGGTCAGCCGCTCGACCGGCTGAGCCAGCCGGTGTCAGCTGAGGCGGACCGGGGCAACGTCGGGATCAACCAGCTGCGCGTGCCCGTCGAACTCCTCCGGGCACGTATTGCCGCCATCAAGACCCCCACCGGCCCCGGGGCGGCAGGGGAGGAGGCCTACCGCAACGCGGCGTACGCGTCGCTGCTCGCCGCGGTGGGCACCTCCTACGCGGAACTGCGGATGGTCCGGGGCGCCGCGCCCGCCGTTCGCCAGGCGCTGGCGGCACGACTGGGCATCCGGTTGTCGGCGGCCAAACCCGATGAGCTGGACCAACTGGTGCTGGACGGCCCGGGGCTCACCGAAACGGCGCTGGAGACCCTCTTCGGTCTCACCTCCACCACCCAGTCGGACCCGCTGCGTATGCCATCGACACCGCGCCTGCTCACCTGGCAGCTGGCCGGGCTGGCGCTGTCCTGGGCCGATCAGGACCAGCACCCGAACGCGCCGCGGACGTACGGGGTGCTCGCCGACCCGGATGTGATCAGCGCCGACGACGTCATCGAGGGACCGAACGGTGACCCCGTCCGGCTGTTCCTGACGCAGCGGGCCGGGACGCTCGCCAGCTACGAGCAGATGCTCGACACACTGCGCATCAATGCCGCCACCGCGATCCTGGGACTCACGGCCATGGTGACCCAGGCGTTGCCCGGAGTCGACCTCGCCCGTTGGGAGAGCAAGGAGAACCTGGGCGCCGACATCAGTGGCCTGCTCGCGTCGGCCGGACTGAGCCGGCCCGGTTTCCTCCTCCTGCGCAAGCTCGCCCGGCTCGCCGCCACCGGGAACCTCACGGCCGCCGAGTGGAAGGACGCCGTCGCGGTCCTCACCGGAGCCCACAAGCGCCAGCAGTTCCCGGTCTGGGTGACTGAGGAGACCGCGTTCGCGCTCTCCCCCGACTACTTCGTCCTCTCGGGTGCCGGTCCGCGGGTCAGCGCGTACCGCGTCGACGGCGATGCCCGTCACGACTGGCAGTCCGTGCTGCGCAGCAGGACCACGCAGCGCGAGGACGTCGTCGAAGGGAACGCGCAGGCGGTCATCGCGGCCGAGCAGGCCGCCCTGCCGATCCTGCGTGACGCGCTGCTCGACGATCTGAAGCCCACGACCACGGGTGTCATCGGCGAGGAGATGACGGCCCTGTTCCTCGTCGACGTCCTCGCCGGCGGAACGCTGCGCACCACCCGCGTCAAGCAGGCGCTGGAGAGTATTCAGTCACTCCTGTCCGCCAAGAGATCCGGCGAGATGCTGCCGACGCATCCCGCGTTCAGCTGGAAGCTCGGTAACCCTGACGCGTTCACCCGCGCATGGGTCTGGATGGGCGAAATGGGAAACTGGCAGGCCGCCACCACGGCGTTCCTGTTTCCCGAGCGCAACCTCGATCCGACACTGCTGGTGTCGCGTGGCAGGCCGCAACTGGCCGCCTTCTTCGAGGCCATCCGCGGGCCGGGCGTCTTCAGCGCACAAAAGGCCGTGAAAGCAGCGGGCGACTACGCGGGCTCAGCCTTCAAGTATCTTGACCCTCCCAGGTCGGCCACCCACCAGGACGACCTCAGGAAGCTCCAGGTGGGCAGGCCGGATGCGGAGAACCGGGAGACCTTCTGGGCCGTGCCTCTCCTGCTGGCCCAGCGTCTGCAGACTGCCGGTGACTACCGTGCGGCGCTCGACTGGTACTGGGTCGTGTACCCCTACGACGACGGCGTGGCCAAATCCAGCTACCTCCGGATCACCACCGAGACGGCGGTCCGCCCCGATCTCAAATTCCCTCCGCAGTGGACGGAGAAGCTGGATCCGTTCGGGCTCGTGGACAACCGGCCGGCCCCCTACACCCGGGCCACGCTGCTGGCGGTGATCCGGTGCCACATCGACTTCGCGGACTCAGAGTTCAGCCGTGAGACCGATGAGTCGGTCGCCCACGCCAGGACCCTCTACCTCGCCGCCCGCCGACTGCTCGCCGTCCCCGCGCTTCGCCCGCTCGAGCCGACGAATCCCGGTGAGCCGATCCTGCCGATCCCGGAGTTGGAGTCGCTGTCGGCGCGGGTGAACGTACAGCTCGCCAAGTTGCGGCAGGGGCGGAACATCGCGGGCATGCCCCGTACGCAAGGTTTCGTCGGGACGATCACGGTGAGCCAGCCCACGCCCTTCCGCTTCAAGGCGCTGATGGAACGCGCCCATCAACTGGTCGCCCAGGCGACCCAGATGGAGGCGGGCTACCTCGCCGCACTTGAGAAGTACGACGATCGCAGCCTGCGGGCCTTCGACGCCGGCAAGGGGATCGACCTGACCAACGCACAGATCAGCCTCGCCACGAGTCGGGTGACGGAGGCCAACGACGCGGTCAAGGCGGCGGCAGCCCAGCGTGCCAAGGCCGACGTCATGGTCAGGACCTACGACCGGCAGATCAATCTGCCGCCGAACCAGTACGAGCACGACCTCCTCGACCAGTACGGCGAGATGCGATCCGTCAGGGAGGAGATCAACGGCGTCGACACGGCGATCGGCATCATGCAACAGGCCTACAACGCGGCCGACCTCGCCGGTGCGATCTTCTCCGGCGGCGCCAGGCAGGCCATCGCCATGACGATCATGGCCGGCGTGGGCACCAAGGGCATTCTCCAGGCCAATCAGATCAACCTCCAGTCCCAGATGGACGCCAACCAGCTCAAGGCCGGCATCGAACAGCACAAGGACGAGTGGCGCCTGCAGAAGACCTCCGCGGAGCAGGACGCGCTGGTCGCGGCCGCGCAGGTGGTGACGGCCAACGACCAGGTCGGCATCGCCACCCAGGAGCGGGCCATCGCCACCCTCCAGCGCGATCAGGCGGCAGCGACGCTGAAGTTCCTCAACGACCAGTTCACCAACGCCGACCTGTATCTGTGGATGAGCAACACGCTCGGCGGGGTGTACCGGTACTTCCTGCAGCAGGCCACCGCCACCGCACGGCTGGCGCAGGCGCAACTGGCCTTCGAGCGCGCCGAATCGGCCCAGACCCTGATCGGCAACGACTACTGGCAGACGCCGGCCGAGACGACCGACACCAGCAGTCAGGTCAATCGCCGGGGGCTGACCGGAGCGGAACGGCTCAGCCAGGACCTGAGCGGCCTGGAGGAGTACGCCTTCCGGTCGGAACGCAGACGTCTCAACCTGTCCCAGACGTTCTCCCTCGCTCAGCTCATGCCGGTGGAGTTCCTGGAGTTCCGTCGTACCGGATCCATCGCCTTCGCCACCCCGATGTCCCTGTTCGACCGGGATTTCCCCGGTCAGTTCTGCCGGATGATCAGCCAGGTGCGCCTCAGTATCGCCGGGCTCTTCCCGCCGGACCGGGGCGTTCGCGCCACGCTGGCCTCCAACGGCATCTCGCGGGTGACCACCCGGCAGGACAGCGGTTTCAAGGACATCATCGTGCGACACGACCCCGGATTGGTGGCCCTGACCTCACCGGTCAACGCAAGTGGGGTGTTCGAACTCGATGCCCAGGCCGACATGTTGCGGCCATTCGAGTCCAGCGGCGTGGACACCACGTGGGAACTCCAACTTCCGCCCGCAGCGAATCCGATCGACTTCGCCGCGATCGCCGATGTGATGCTCACGATCGACTACACGGCCCTGTACGACGACGGCTACCGCAGCCAGCTGATCACTCGGTTCAACGGCGCCTGGGAGCGCGGTTCGGACCGGGTGTTCAGCCTGGCGACCGACTTCCCCGACCAGTGGTACGACCTCAACAACCCCGTCGACCCGAAGGCCCGCTCGGTCACGATCAACCTGCGGGACGTCGATTTCCCGGTCGGGATCTCGAGCCTCGTCGCCTCAGCGGTCGCCGTCCGGCTCGACAGTGGTGAACCGGTGCCCAACACGCTGCTGTCGCTGCGTCGCATCAAGGGCGGCGGAAGCGCTACGACAACGGACGGCACGGCCAGCACCCGGCGGGGCAACGCCGCGACCTGGGCCTCGCTCTCCGGAACCAGTCCCAGGGGAGACTGGTTCCTCGGATTCGGTGAGGACGCCGCCGCTCTGTTCGACTCCGGCAAGCTGGACGACATCCAGCTGGTCGTCAGCTGGACCGGACAGGGACCGGCCTGGACGTCCTGACCCGATGGAACCATCCGCCCGGACGGGCGGCCACGCACGGTGGCCTCCCGTCCGGGCGGCGTCATGCGGTCAGGCGAGCCAGCCGTACGGCAGCCGTAGCACGGCGGCGACCCGAGCGGCGACGACCGGAGCGTGCGGCGGAACGCCTCCGTCTGCCAGGCCGCGGGTCAGATGGAGATGGAGGGACTGCAGCGTGGCGAAGGTGTTGAAGGCCCAGGGGGAACAGGGCCGGGGCCACCACCGTCGAGGGCGTCCGTCACGACGCCCAGCCAGCCGGTGGCCTGCTCGGCCGTCAGCTCCGGAGCGAGCAGGATGCGGCTGAGCGCGTGGGCGAGACGCGCATCCTCCAGCTGTGCGTAGCGGTAGTCGGTGTGTTCGGCCGTCATCCTGCGGGCGCACAGTTCGAGCAGTCCGGTGCGGCGGGCGGGCAGCGCCCGTCCGAACGCGGCGGCCGCGTCGGCGCCGTGGGCGACGGCGTGCAGCCAGCCGAGGGAGTCGTCCCAGCCGCGGGTGTCGCGTTCCGACGGGTACCAGGAGGCGAATCCGGCGTACCAGCGCTCAGCGGCCGTCTCCGGCAGGGTGCCGGGGGCAGCCTGTCCGCGGGTCAGAACGCAGCGGAGCACGAGCGGTGCGAAGGTCCTGGCCTGGATCTCCCGATGGGTGAAACGGTCCGCGGCGGTGTCACCCAGGTCCTCCAGGACCTCGTCGAGATGGCCTTCGCGTATCCAGCGCGCGGCGGCGGTGTAGGCGTGCTCGTCCCGGATTTCGGGGTCGGGGGACACGAGCATGGCCGCCAGCTCGTCGACGAGCCGGGCGGCCGGCACAGTGACGGGGAACGGGAAATCCGTGGCGGCGATCGACGACCAGTCGACAAGATCCGTACGCATCGTGCGAGCCTTCCACGCCCATCGAGGACCGGCAAGGAAAGCGATCGGTTCCCGGTTCCGTCTTTGCGCCGCGAGATGGGCGTCAACCCGGTGGGCCGGGCGTACTACGACCTGTCCACGTCGCGGTGCGTACGGAACTCACGCTCCGCGGTGCTGAACTCGAGCACCGCCGGAGCCGTATTTCCCTGCGAAGCCGGAGGTGCGGGGTACGCGCCGGCGTTCGGTCAGGGTGGGCGGCGCGCGCGGCCGTGGGTGTCGGTCGACGACACCACGGGCAGCGCCGGCAGCGTGGTGATCGCATCGAGACGGGGGTCTCATCGATGAGGCAGTTGAACGAGCCGTTGAACCGGCCAGACGCATACGAGCCGGAGACCGGGTCCCTGGCGCACTTCTCGCCGTGGGCCGGCGGGCGTGGTGTGCTGCAGGGCGCCTTCGGGCTGCTGGGGGCCGTGGACCGGGCCGGGGAGGCAGGACTGACGAGGCTCGCGTCGGAGTGCGGGCTGCCCAAGACGACCGCGTACCGGCTGTTGGAGCAACTCGTCGCGCTGAACGCCGTCGAGCGGTGTCACGGGGGATACCGGATGGGTCCGCGCATGTTCCAGCTCGGGCAGGAGTGGCAGCCGCATCCCGGGCTGCGGGCCGCGGTGCGGGAGCCCGTGCGCCGCCTGCGGGGTGCGACCGGCGCGACCGTGGGCATCAGCGCGTTACGCGAGGGGAGGACGCTGGTACTGGACTGGACGCCTGGCGAGGACACGGCGCTGCCGCCGCCGCGCAGCGGCACGGTCTGGCCGTGGTTCACCGCGGCGGGCAAGGTGCTGGTGGCCGGGGCGGACCGGGCCCTGCCGCTCGACCGGCTCCCCGCGTCCTGGCCTCGCGAAGCGGCCGCGATCCGGGCCCGCGGTGCCGCGTTCGACCGCGAGGAGGTGGTGCCGGGAGTGTGCTGCGTGGCCGTTCCGCTGTACGCCGCGGACGACGTCCCGGTGGCGGCGTTGTGCGTCCTGACGCATCCCGCACAGCGTCTGGAACGGCTCGCGGATGTCGTGCAGCGCACGGGAAAGGCGATCAGTGCGTCCCTGCGCGTCCGGTGAGCGCCGTGCGTCAGGGGTGGTTGGGCGCCGGATGGACTGATCCGGCGCCCCGGGCACGCGAACTCGACCGTGCAAGGTGGCGACGGCCCTCTTCACCCGGGCCGGACGGGCTCCTATCATCCGGTCAAGGGGGACAAAACCATGGCTGCGAACCGAGGGACCCACGTCGCGCTCGCCGCGTTAGCGGCCCTGCTCCTGATCTTCGGCGTCTACGGCATCATCCAGGTCGTCTCCGACGACTCGCCCGCTCCGACATCGCAAGGGTCGTCCAGCGGTGGAGGCGATGGGTCCGCGGGATCCGGGGGCTCCGGGGGCTCCTCGGGCGGGGGCGGGAGCGGTGGGTCGGGGCAGTCCGGCACCGCCAGGATCTCCGGGCCGACCGTGGACAACGTCTATCCGCTGGACCAGTCCGACAGCCAGGGCCGCTACCGGGCCGACGCGTGTTTCGTGCTCGTCAACAACGACGCCGATGTTCCCGTGCAGTTCGAGTCGGTCAGCGTGCTGGGGGCTCAGGCACAGATATCCGACCGGCCGTGCGAGGTGCGCGCGCTCGATGACGACGGCGAACCCGCCTCATGGAACATCCGCGACGGAGCGCCGGACGTGCAGGACCCGGTGAACGCCTGCTCGTCCGGGACCCTGCTGGAACCCGCAACGCAGGCGCCGAGGCACGGTTGCAGCATCCGGTTCGCCAGGCCGGACGGGCTCGGCGCCGGGAAGGCGACACTCGACGTCAAGGTCACGGTGCGGTGCGTGTCGCGTTCGCCCCGCCCGTGCTCGCTGCTCGGCAGGCAGTACGCGCCTTCCTCCGGGCAGCCCGTGACGGCGCTCGTCACCACCACACGGACGATGACCTTTGCTCCGGACTCCTCGGCTTCCGGCGGTGGTACCGATCATCCCGACCCGTCGGATTCGTCCTCGGACGACACCCAGGGCCCGACCGGTGACCCCTCCGGCGTGACACCGTCCGACTCCGCGACGCCCTCCGAGGGCGGGACGTGACCCCGGATCCCGAACCGACTCCCGATCCCGAACCGAGTCCAGGCCCTGAGCCGAGTCCAGCCCCTGAGCCCGACGCTCCGCTCGTGGACGGTCAGATCTGGGCACGCCTCTGGACGGTGGCCAACGTCATCGCGCCGACCACCGCGCTGACCACCCTGCTGTTCTACTTCGGCTACGTGGCGACGACAGCACGCTTCCGCTACTTCGGCGTCTACCTCGACATGGTCGACCTGTCGTTGCAGGAGATGCTGCTCTACGGCGTGGAGGTCGTCTATCCGCCCCTCATCGTCCTCGCGGTCATCAGCCTGCTGGTCATCGCCGCCCACACCGCGGTCCGCTGGATGGTGTCGTCCTCGGACCGCGACGCCATCACCGGATGGGTGGGACTGTTCACCGTTCTCCTCGGGCTGCTGGCGTTCACCAGGGGTGTTGTCGGCCTCCTGATACCGCGCGTGGCGCGCACCGAGACGATCGCGACGACACCGGTCTGTCTGGGGTGCGGCGCCCTCGCGATCGCCTACGGGCTAGGACTGCTGCGCACCTTCGCCATCCGCTGGGACCGGCACCGTGCGGCGGTCGCCGACCCGCCCGCGGATCCTATGCCCGCCGCGCACAGCGGTGAGCTCGCCGACTGGCTGGAGTCTCCCGCTGTCCGGCGCATCAGCCGGTATGCCCTGGCCTGGGTCGCCGTCATCGTCGTGGCCGGCTCGTTCTGGACGGCCAACAGCTTCGCCGCCGCGTACGGCCGGGGCCGGGCCCTGGACGACGCGGCGTCACTCGAGCACCGTCCGGAGGTCGTGCTGTACACCAAGGAACCGCTGCGGGACGTCCCCACCGGAGTGGAACAGACGGAGGTCGCCGCCGCGGAGAAGGACACCTACCGCTTCCGCTACCGAGGGCTGCGTCTTCTGGTCGAGTCGAACGGCCGGCTGTTCCTCGTTCCCGCGCGGTGGATCGCCGGCAGCAGCGAGACCCTCGTCGTCCCTTACGACGACTCCATCCGTATCGGCCTCATCGCGGGATGACGGTGGCCGGCTCCGGGTACGGGCAGCCGGTTCCGGTGCGGTGTCAGTGCCGGCTGCAATGCTGATGGGCATGGGTGAACTCATCTGGCGCCGGGTCTACGGCGCCGACCATGACGATCCGGATCCGGGGCCACGGACCGGTCACGTGTACCGGGAACTGGTCGGCGGTCCCCTGGACGGACTGCTCCTCGACGTCACCGGCTGGACGAAGCGGCAACTGCAGGAAAGTGCCGCGCTGGTCACCGAGATCGGCAGGTTCGGTCCGGGAGGCCGTGCCCTCTACGGCCCCCGCGCGGGCGACCCGGATCACTGGGACTGGGAAGGCGACACCCGGTAGCTGCGGCAGCTCCCTGTGCCGTGGACCGCGGTGGGCTGAGACGCCGGATCGGACGGTCCTGGCCAGGACCATCCGATCCGGCTCATCCCGGCCCCACCGCGGGCCGGTTCGAACCGCGGCGCTACGCCTCGGCGTCGCCGTCCCACAGGTCGGTGCTGTGAGCGTTGACGAGAGCGGAGATGCGGTCCAGCACCGCTGCCGCGGGCAGGGCTTCCAGACGGCGACCGTCCCGCAGGCGCAGGGCGACGTGGTCGTCCACGGCCTCCTTCGCACCGATCACCGCCTGGTAGGGCACGAGCCGTGCGAGCCGGATGCGCGCACCCAGGCTGCCGCGCTCCGGCCCGGCGAGTTCCGCGCGCAGCCCCTGGTCGAGGCAGCGTTGGACCAGCTCGGCGGCCTGCGGCAACTCGGCGTCGGAGACCGGGAGAACGACGAGCTGGGTGGGTGCGAGCCAGGCGGGGAAGGCGCCGGCGTGCTGCTCGATGAGGTGCGCGACGGCGCGTTCGACGCTGCCGATGATGCTCCGGTGGACCATGACCGGCCGGTGTTTCGCGCCGTCCGCGCCGATGTAGCGCAGGTCGAACTGCTCGGGCTGGTGGAAGTCGATCTGGATGGTGGACAGGGTGGACTCGCGGCCGGCGCCGTCGACGACCTGGACGTCGATCTTGGGGCCGTAGAACGCGGCCTCCCCCTCGGCGGCTTCGTAGGGCAGGCCGGAGCGGTCCAGGACCTCGGTCAGCAGGGCGGTGGACCGCTGCCACATCTCCGGCGCGGCCACGTACTTCCCGCCGGGTCCTGGGAGCGAGAGCCGGTAGCGGCTCGGGCTGATGCCGAGCGCCTCGTACGCCCGGCGGATCATCTCCAGCGCCGCCCGGGCCTCGTCGGCGACCTGGTCCAGGGTGCAGAAGATGTGCGCGTCGTTGAGCTGGATGGCCCGCACGCGGGTGAGCCCGCCGAGCACGCCCGACTGCTCGGAGCGGTACATGCCTCCCAGTTCGGCCATGCGCAGGGGCAGCTCACGGTAGCTGCGGGAGCGCGAGCGGTAGATCACCGCATGGTGCGGACACAGACTCGGCCGCAGCACGACCTGCTCACCGCCGAGGTCCATCGGTGGAAACATGTCGTCGCTGTAGTGCGACCAGTGCCCCGAGATCTCATAGAGCTCCCGCTTGCCGAGCACCGGCGAGTACACGTGCCGGTAGCCCGCCCGCCGCTCGGCGGTGCGGATGTACTCCTCCAGCGCGTGGCGCACGGTCGCACCGTCGGGCAGCCAGTACGGCAGCCCCGCGCCGATCAGCGGGTCGGTGTCGAACAGCTCCAGCTCACGACCGAGCTTGCGGTGGTCCTGCATCGTGGTCTCCTCGCGGACATCGAGGCGAGTGACCACACGGCGAAGCCCCGGGGCACTCGCCCCGGGGCTTCGGACTAGGACATCAGTCAGCGCGCCGGGACGTTCTCCGGCGTCGTCGTCATAGCAGCGCGCTTCATGGAATCCACGCTAGCAGAGGCGCTGCCCACATCGCAGGCCCATTTCCCGCTGGTGCCCAGGGCTCTCACGAACCCTGAGCTCAACCCTTCGGGCTACTTCGCCGCGTCGAGAGCAGCGCGCCACACCGGGCTGTCGACGTAGTGGTTGTCGTACTGCTCGGAGGAGTCCTTGATCTCCTGCGGGCTCGCCTCACCGCGCATCACCCGGCCGAGCAGCCGCAGGTAGTCGAAGCGCGGCATACCCGGCGTGAACACGAACAGCACGTCGGCTTCGGCGCCGGGGGCCGCCGCGAAGGCGTGCGGGGTGTGCGGCGGCACGAGGAGAAAGTCGCCCTCGTCCAGTATCTTCACCTCGTCGTCGACGAGCACCTGAAGGGAGCCGCCGATGACGAAGAAGAGCTCCGAGGCCCGCGTGTGAAAATGGGCCGGAGCACCCACCGCGCCCTTCGCGAACTGCGAGCGGTAACTCGTCAGCGAGCTGCCGTCGGTACCGCAGTCGGCGAGGAGGGTCATGACGCTGCTCGGGTCACTGGTGGTCTCAGCGGTGGCGGCGCGCGTCAGAACCGGCGTCAGTGTGGTGGCGTTCATGGTGGTACTCCCTGCTCCGGGCAGTGGCCGCGGGTTGTTCCGTGGCTTGGTGAGTACCACTCTAGTTAGCCAAGAGACCTGCTGTCGGGTGCATTTCCGCTCCGGAAAGATGGGTCAATTCACGAGCCTGAATCGGATGTGAAGTGTCCGGCGACGCGACACCGCGGTGCGTGCGATGAGTTCCGGGCCGTGGCAGCGTCTACCGTTGTGGCGGCTCGATACGCGCGTCGCCTGGCTGGGTGAGGACTGACGATGGCGACCTATGTGCTGATTCCCGGTGCGGGATCCGACTCCTGGTACTGGCACCGGGTGGCGCCGCTGCTGCGGGCGCGGGGGCACGACGTGGTGACGCCGGATCTGCCGTGCGCGGACGAGACGGCCGGGCTGGCGGAGTACACCGAGGTGGTCGTGGAAGCCATCGGCGACCGCAAGGGCCTGGTGCTGGTGGCGCAGTCGATGGGTGGTTTCACGGCCCCGCTGGTCTGTGCGCGGGTTCCGGTGGAGCTGATGGTGCTGGTGGCCGCCATGGTTCCTGCGCCGGGGGAGTCGCCGGGGGACTGGTGGGCCAATACCGGTCAGCCCGGGGCCAGACGGGAGCTGGATGTGCGGGAGGGACGTGACCCGGATGCCGAGTTCGATCCGGGCGTCACGTTCCTGCACGACGTTCCCGAGGACGTGGCCGCCGCACTGATGGCGCGGCCGGTGCTCGACCAGGCCGAGGCGCCCTTCCGTAAACCCTGGCCGCTGCCGAGCTGGCCGCAGGTGCCGACGAAGTTCCTGCTCTGCCGACAGGACCGGTTCTTCCCGGCCGACTTCCAGCGCCGCGTCGTCCGGGAACGGCTGGGCTTCACCCCGGACGAGATGGACGGCGGCCACCTCCCGGCGCTGGCCCGTCCGCAGGAACTGGTCGAACATCTGGAGGCCTACCGGATCTGCAACCATGCCGAGTACGGCAGTTGAGTCCGGCGCGCGACGGCAGGACCACCGCTTCGCGGGAAGGGGCGGTCCTGCCGGGCCCTGATGCGGTGTGGTCAGCTCAGGAGTTCCACGGGCTCAGATCTGTGTCGTGATCTCGCTCGCAGCACGTTCGCCGGAGGCCACCGCGGCGTTCAGCGTGGAGTTTTCGACGTCGGTGTGCTCGCCGGCGAAGTGGATCCGCCCCTCCTGGATGCCCTCGTAGCCGGCGAACGAGGTGTACTGGCCGACCTTGTAGTAGTGATAGGCGCCGAGATGCCAGGGGTCGAGGGACCAGTGGTCCTCGTAGGCCTTGCCGGTGTAGGCCGCTGTGGTGCCCGGGTAGAGGTGCTCGATCTGGCCGAGGAACCAGTTCACGTCCGCGGCGGGGGCGGGCCCGTGCGCCGCGCCCGTGAGCGTGTTGCGGGCGGTGCTTCCGCCGGGGAAGTTGACGAGCAGGGCCGGGGAGCCCTTGGGTCCTTGGGCGACCGAGCCGTCCCAGGCTGTCTGGTAGCCGAGCGGGCCGGTGTTGGTGATGCCGTTGTACCCGGCTCTGGGCCAGGTCTTGGACGCGAGTTGGGTGACGAGCTTGGCGTTCTGGCCCATGCCCTGCTGCTGGATCGCCGTTCGCTTCAGCGCGGACAGGCCCGCCTTGGAGAGGTCGACCTTGCGCAGCGTGCTGAAGGGCAGCGCCAGCACCACATGGTCGGCGGGAACGGAGACGGTGCTTCCGGAGTGGTTGAACGTGCAGGTGTAGCTGCCGTCGCCGTTGCGGCACAGCGCGACGAGTTCGTACCCCTGCTTGATGCTCCCGGCCGGGAGCTGTCCTGCCATGCCGCTGACGAGTTGGTCGTTGCCACCGACCAGGTGGTACTTCTCGTCGAAGCCGCCGCCGTCGAAGACGGAGGAGCCGCCCAGGAAACCGATCATGCCCAGCGCGGAGGCCTCGGAGGGTTCGCCGCCCGACTGCAGTTGCAGGGACTGGATCAGCTGGCCGAGCCGGGAGCCGGGGGCGAGGCCGATCTCGTCGAGGTAGTCCAGGCAGGAGAGTTGGTCGAGGCGGTGCGCCTCAGGGGTGCAGCTGTTGTAGCGGGGCGTTCCCGCCGCGGCGTACGAGGCGCTGAAGGCGTTGTAGACGTCGCCGTCCCAGTCGCTCTGTTGCTGGTCGCCGGTGTAGGTGCTGTTGTTGATCCGGGCGACGTAGTCACCGGTGTCCAGCGCACCGCCGTTCGCGTACTCGCGTTTGAGGCCCAGGTTCGCGGCGAGCTTGAGGATCGCCGTGTCGGTCGAGCTGATGAAGGCCCCGCCGTGCTCGCTGACCTGGCCGTTGTCGAAGAAGCCGCGCAGGGACCAGCAGCGGCCGCCGAGGTGGGTGGTGTCCGCCTCGTACACGGTCGCGGCGACCGGCCTGGCACGGTTCCACAGCTGGTGCGCGCAGCGGAGGCCGGCGAGGCCCGCGCCGACGACCACCACGCGGGGCGCGGTGACCGCCGCCGCCCGCGACGGGGTGAGCAGCCCGGCGGGGAGGGCGGCGGCCAGTGCGCCCGCGGTGCCGATGACCCGGCGGCGGCTGACCACTCGGTCTGCCACGCGACCGGCGTTGTCGGACAGGGCGCCTGACGGGACGTCGGACGGCGTCTTGGCCGGGTGGATCAGGACCGGGGATGAGCGCGGAGCGGCTGGTTCCTGGTGCATTGAATCCCTCTTCCCGGGGTCGGGGTGGCTGACGGTAGGTCAGCCAGGCTCGGGCGGCGGGGTGGAACCCGCCGCGGGTATCCGAGTTGAGGGGGAGTGAAGCGCTGGCGCATCAGTGTTGTCAACAGTGTTGCGCCAACGCGGCAATGCCATGGGGTGGGCCGGTGGGGGTGTCATGCCCCGCGAACGGCCTCGGCCTTCCGTTCGATCGCGGCGATCAGCGACTCGACCCTGGCCTCGAAGATCTGGTCATCCGTCACTTCGGCCAGCTGGGAGCTGAGTTGGGTGATGTGGGGGAACGCGGTGGCGTCGACCCGCCGGTACTCGCGGTTCCACGAGGACTCGTCACCGGCCCGTACATCCGGGTCGAACAGCAGATAGGCGGCGCGCTGGCCGACGTGGGCCAGCAGTGAGTCGCCGACCATCCGGTAGTGGACGGCCGCGTCCTGGCCCGAGAGCCCTGCCTCCATGACGGCTCCGAGGATGAGCTCGACGATCCGGAACTCGTTGGTGCGCCGGGTGGTGCGGCTGGCCATGGCGGACGCGACCGCCGGGTACTTGAGTGCGACCCGCAGGGAGCCGGCGGCCAGAGCGCGCAGCCGTCCCTTCCAGTCGAGGCCGCCGGGGATGCCGTCGAGCACCTCGCCCAGGGTCCGGTCGGCGACGGACAGCAGCAGCTCGTCCTTGTCGCGGAAGTGCCGGTAGATCGCGGTCGGGTCGGCGCTCAGCTCCTCGCCGAGGCGGCGGACCGTGAAGGCGTCGGCACTGCCGCGAGCCGCGATGCGCAGGCTCGCTTCGATGATCGCGTCGGGTGACAACTGCGCGCCGGCGCGCTTCGTCCGGGCGGGGGTGGCGGCGTGTGGGTTCGGCATGGTGCGGCCAGTCTAACGACGTCCGGACGAATGCGCGCAACACCGTTGACAACAGTGTTGCGCTGCCGTTCACTCCTCCTCAACACACACGCAGTGCGGGCTTGGCCCGCCGAGCCGGAGGGTACGTCGATGGGGAACACCAGGCAGCGGGCCGACACCGTCTTCGTGGGGGGCCGGGTTTTCACCGGGACCACGCCGGCGCCGATCGATGCCGCTGTCGCGGTCGGGGGCGGCCGGATCCTGGCCGTCGCCGACGAGGCCTTGGTCCGCGCCCTGGCCGACGGGGACACCGAGGTCGTCGATCTCGCGGGCGGCCTGCTCGTCCCCGGTTTCCAGGACGCGCACATGCACCCGGCGGTGGCCGGGGTCCAGATGCTGCGCTGCGACCTGTCCGAGGAGCGCTCCGTCGAGGGGTACCTGGCGGTGGTCGCCGAGTACGCGAAGGCGAACCCGGACGCTGCCTGGATATCCGGCGGCGGCTGGTCCATGGACATCTTCCCCGGCGGCACTCCCACCCGCGAGATGCTGGACGCGGTCGTGCCGGACCGGCCGGTACTGCTCAGCAACCGGGACGGCCACGGGGCCTGGGTCAACTCGCTCGCGCTGCGGCTGGCCGGTGTCGACCGCGACACCCCCGACCCGGTGGACGGCCGGATCGAGCGGGAGCCCGACGGCACGCCGGCCGGCACCCTTCAGGAGGGTGCCGTGGGCCTGGTCGGCGCGCATCTGCCGGTCGCGACACCGGACGAGGCGCTCGCCGGGCTGCTGGTGGCGCAGGAGTACCTGTTCTCCCTCGGGGTGACCACCTGGCAGGACGCCATGATCGGCGTCTTCCCCGGCAACCCGGACAACTTCGACGTCTATGTGCGGGCGGCCCGCGAAGAGTCGCTTCAGGCGAGGGTGGTCGGTGCCCTGTGGTGGGACCGCGAGCGCGGTCTCGAGCAGCTTCCCGAGCTCGAGGAACGCAGGCGAACCGGCCAGGTCGGGCGGTTCAACGCGACCACCGTGAAGATCATGCAGGACGGCATCGCGGAGAACTTCACCGCGGGCCTGCTGGAGCCCTACCTCGACCACTGCGGCTGCGCCACGGACAACTCCGGTCTCAGTTTCGTCGATCCTCAGCTGCTGTCCGACGCCGTGCGGGTGCTCGACGAGGCGGGCTTCCAGATCCACTTCCACGCGCTGGGGGACCGCGCCGTCCGTGAGGCGCTCGACGCGCTGGCCGGCGCCAAAGCGGCCAACGGGACCAACGACAACCGCCACCATCTGGCTCATCTGCAGCTGATCCACCCCGACGACCTGGGGCGTTTCGCCGAGCTGGGGGCCGCCGCGAACATCCAGGCACTGTGGGCGGCGCACGAGCCGCAGATGGACGAGCTGACGATCCCCTTCCTCGGATCGGAGCGGGCGGCCCTGCAGTACCCGTTCGGGGACCTGCAGCGGGCCGGCGCCCGGCTGGTCGCCGGCAGCGACTGGTCGGTGAGCAGCCCCAACCCGCTGTGGGGCATCCATGTCGCGGTCAACCGGACGGTGCCCGCCGAAGCCCCCAACGCGCCGCAGGCGCATGACACCGCAGAAGACGTCCACAGCTCCGACGCTTCGGTCGCGCAGGAGCCCGGCAAGCCGTTCTACCCGGAGCAGGCACTGACGCTCGCCCAGGCCCTGACCGCCTACACCGCGGGCAGCGCCTGGGTGAACCACCTCGACGACGTCACCGGGACGGTCGAGGTGGGCAAGTACGCCGACCTCGTGGTGCTGGACCGGGATCCCTTCGAGCGGCCCGCCCTGGAGATCGCCGACACCCGGGTGCTGCGGACGTACATCGACGGGCGGCTCGTCTTCGCCGCGACCGGCTGAGCTGCGCCGCCCGCACGCCGAAGCCGTTCCCACGCTGTTCCCACGCGCACCCTCAGGCGCACCACTCACGGAGGAACACCATGCCAGCAGCCTGTCCGAGCCCTGTCCGGCGACCTGACCGGCGATCCGCCCGGCGCCCGGTACGCCGCACCCTGACCGCCGCCGTAGCCGCGGCCGCCGCACTCGCCCTCACCACCCTGAGCGCCTGCAGCGGCACGGCCCACCCGAAGGCCGGGACCGCCGACGCCGCGTACCGGCTCACCGCGAAGACCCCTGCCGCCGCGGGCCCGGTCAACTCGTTCACCTGGTCGCTCTTCGCCGAGCCGACCTCGATCGACTACGCCTACTCCTTCGACTACCCGCCGAACCAGATCCTCGCCAACGTCTGCGAGAGCCTGCTGCGCTGGAACCCGGACCTGACGACCTCACCCGGCCTGGCGACGTCCTACACCCACCCCACACCGACCAGCTGGGTGTACCAGATCCGGTCCGGTGTGCGCTTCCACGACGGTACGACCCTCACCGCCGACGACGTCGTCGCCTCGCTGCGCCGCAACCTCGACCCCGAGGTGGCCAGCAACTGGGCCTACCCGTTCCGCAATGTGAAGTCGATCGACCGGACCGGACCGTCGCAGGTCACCGTCAGCCTCAAGTCACCGGACTCGACGTTCAACAAGTACCTCGCCGCGAGCCCCGGCACGGTGGAGTCCGCGGCCACCCTGAAGAAGGACGGCAAGGACTACGGCAACCCGGCGAAGGGTGTGAACTGCACCGGCCCCTTCTCGTTCGGGTCCTGGACCTCGGGCCAGTCACTGGTGCTCAAGCGCTTCGACGGGTACTGGGACGCCAAGCTCAAGGCCAAGGCCGGCGAGGTCAAGTTCGTCTTCCTGTCCGACCCGACGACACGCGTCAACGCCTTCCAGACCGGGGAGGTCGACGGCGGCTGGATGGTCCCGCCGCACGCCTACGCCCAGTTGAAGGCGAGCCAGGCGGGCACGCTGTACTTCGGCCGGAACACCACGGTCGCCTCCGAGATCGTCAACAACCTCAAGGGGCCGCTGGGCGACGCCCGGGTACGGCAGGCCCTGCTGATGGCCATCGACCGCAAGGGCATCGTCAAGGCGGGCGCGGGCGGCGTCGCCGATGTCGCGGACTCACTGGTCAGCTCGAACACCTGGAGCGGTACGCCCGACTCCACCGTCAAGGGACTGCTCAAGGCGCTGCCGAGCTATCCCTACGACCCGGTGAAGGCCAAGGCGCTGGCCGCCCGGGCCGGAGTGACCGGGCAGAAGGTCGTGATCGCCAGCAGCCCGCTGGACTCCCAGACCACCATCATCACCCAGGCCGTCGCGCAGGCGGCCAAGGCCATCGGGCTGAACCCGCAGATCGACACCATCTCCGCCGACAAGTACACGGCGCTGTTCACCGACGCCGCCGCCCGCAAGGGCATCGATCTCTTCCTCACCTTCTGGTACACGTCCATCACCGACCCGCTGGACATGTACGGCTCGCTGCAGACCGGCGCGTTCAGCAACTACGGCAACTGGTCGAACCCGCAGTTCGACGCGGCCATCGACGCGGCCACCGTCGCCCAGGACCCGGCGGCCGTGGCCGCCGCGACCGGGAAGGCGCAGCAGACGGCCATGGAGCAACTGCCCTGGCTGCCGCTGTACACCGAACCGGTGAGCGTCTTCCTCGGCAAGCGGATCACCGGGGTCCAGCCGTCCATCGCCTACCTGTACTACCCGTGGGCCGCCGAGATCGGAGCCCGCGGATGACAGCCGCCCTGGCGACCACCGCGGTGGACGGTGCCCGGCGGGCCGGGAGGTTCGGCGCCCTGGCGGTGTCGGTGCTGCGCAGGCTGCTCACGATGGCGGTGACGCTGCTGGTCACCTCGTTCGTGGTGTTCTCCTCGCTGTACCTGGCACCGGGTGACCCGGTCAGCTTCCTGGTGCGCGGGCGCAGCCCGAGCCCGCAGGAGATCGCCGCGATACGGGAGCAGTACGGGTTCAACGACCCGTTCCCCGAGCGGTACTGGCACTGGTTGCAGGGCGTGCTCCAAGGGGACCTCGGCCGCTCGTACCTGTTCCACCAGAGCGTCGACCAGGTGCTGTGGTCCCGGCTGCCCGCTTCGATGCTCCTGGTGGGCACGGCGGCGCTGATGATCGCGGTCGTGGGGGTCGGCGCCGGGATCGTCGGGGCCCTGCGGCGCGGAACGCGCACCGACACGGCGGTGCTGCTGATGGTCACCGTGGGGGCGGCGGTGCCGTCCTTCGTCGCGGCGATCATGCTCCGCTCGGTGCTCGGCGTACGCCTGGGCTGGTTCCCGACGATCGGGAACGGCACCGGGCTGCTGGACCGGATGCACCATGTGGTGCTTCCCGCCATCGCCCTGTCCGTGACGTTCATGGCACTGGTGACGCGGGTGACGCGCTCGGCGATGCTGGACGAACTGCGCCGTGAACACGTCGAGGTCGCGCTCAGCCGGGGGATGTCCAAGTCGTCGGTGGTGCGGCGCCATGTGCTGCGCAACGCGCTCGGGCCCATCGTCACCGTCTCCGGGCTGCTGGTCTCGGGAATGCTGGTGAGCACCGCGATCGTCGAGACAGCGTTCGGGATGTCCGGGGTGGGTTCGCTGCTGGTGCAGGCCGTGAACGAGATGGACTTCCAGGTGGTCCAGGCGATCGTGCTGCTGGTGGTCGCCGCGTTCGTCGTCGTCAACACGCTGGTTGACCTGGTGTATCCGCTGATCGACCCGCGCGTCGCGGCAGCAGCAGGGAGCGCACGATGAATGCCCCTTCCCCCACCATGACCGACCGCCGGGTCGACCGGCCCGCCCCGTCGCCGTCCCGGTGGCGACTCCCGCTGATGTGGCTGCGGCGGGCCGGCGGCGGATGGCTGATGCGGAGCTGTCTGCTGCTGCTGGCCCTCTTCGTCCTGATCGCTGTGTTCGCGCCCTGGATCGCCCCGCAGGACCCGACCTTCGGTGAGCTGGGCAACGGCTTCGCCGGGCCAGGGCCCGAGCACTGGCTGGGCACGGACCTGGGCGGGCACGACACGTTCTCGGCCCTGATCGAGGGCACCCGCACCAGCCTCGCCGGCCCGCTCGCCGTGGTGTTGTTCTCCACCACCCTGGGAGTCGCCGTCGGTCTGTTCACCGCGTGGCGCGGCGGGTGGGTCGACACGGCGGTCGGCCGGGTGCTCGACATCCTGTTCGCCTTTCCCGCGCTGCTGCTGGCGATCCTCGCGGTCGCCCTGTTCGGCAAGGGACTGACCGCGCCGGTGCTCGCCATGGCCATCGCGTACATGCCCTACACCGCCCGTCTGGTGCGCGGTCTGACGGCGCAGGAGAAGACGCGGCCGTACATCGCCGCCTACCAGGTGCAGGGCCACTCGGCGGTGTTCATCGCCTTCCGCCGGCTGCTGCCCAACATCACCCCGACCGTGCTCGCCCAGTCGACGGTGAACTTCGGGTACGCCCTGCTCGACCTCGCGGCCCTGTCGTTCCTGGGTCTGGGCGTGCAGCCGCCGACACCCGACTGGGGCTCGATGATCAATCAGGGGCAGGCAGCCGTCCTGCAGGGGCAGCCGCTGTCCGCGATCGTTCCCGCGGTCGCGGTGGTCCTGGTCGTGGTCGCCTTCAACGTCGTCGGGGAGAACCTCGGCGACCGGCTCGCGGGGAGGGAGTCCTGATGCCGCTGCTCGAATTCAACGACCTGAGTGTGGCGCTGCCGGCCATGGCCCGTCCGATCCTGGACGGCGTCAGCCTGACCGTCGCCGCCGGCGAGGCCGTCGCGCTGGTCGGGGAGTCCGGCTCGGGGAAGTCGGTCACCGCCCGTGCCGCGCTGGGCCTGTTCCCGGCCGGGGCCGCGATCGGCGGCCAGGTCCGCGTCGACGGTGCCGAACTGGTCGGGGCGGACGCCGGACGCCTGCGCGAGGTGCGCACCGGCAAGGCGTCGATGATCTTCCAGGACCCCCGGGCGGGCATCAACCCGGTGCGCCGCGTCGGGGACTTCCTCACCGAGTCGCTACGGCTGACCGGCGGCTGGTCCAGGGCACGGGCGAACGCCCGCGCGCTGGAACTCCTGACCGCAGTCGGCCTGCCGGACCCCGCCCGGCACCTGCGGCAGTACCCGCACGAGCTCTCCGGCGGCATGCTGCAACGCGTCATGATCGCCGGAGCGCTCACCGCGGAGCCGCGGCTGCTGCTGTGCGACGAGCCCACCACGGCGCTCGACGTGACCACCCAGGCGGAGATCATGGCGATCCTCCGCCGGCTGCAACGCGAACGCGGCCTCGGCCTGCTGTTGATCACCCACGACATCGATCTCGCCGCGGCGACCTGCGACCGGATCTATGTGATGTACGCCGGAAGGATCGTCGAGACCGGGACCGCGACCGAACTGCTCACCGCGCCCCGGCACCCCTACACCGCCGGGCTCCTCGGTTCGACGCCGCCCCTGGACGGTCCGCTCGGACGCCTCACACCGATCCGCGGCGTCCCCATGGGCCTGCTGGAATCCGCACCGGGCTGCTCCTTCGCCGCCCGGTGCCCGCACGCCCGGCCGGGAGTCTGCGACCGGACGGCGCCCGACCTGGCACCGCCTGCCGCCCAGGTCCCGGCGTCCACAGCGCACAGCGGCCCCGCGCTCGTCGCCTGCCATCTGGCCGACGAGATCGGTGGCCGGCCGGCGATGGCGGCCGTCCGCGTCTCACCCAGCGAGGAGGACCGTTGAACACCGCACCCGCTCCCGCCCCTGCTCCCACGCCGGCCGCCGCATCGGCCGGAGGCCCGCTGCTCCAGGTCAGCGGTCTGCGCAAGACCTACTCGACCGCCGGCACCCAGGTGGTCGCCGTCGACGATCTGTCGTTCTCCCTGCATCCGGGCGGTGCCCTCGGCCTGGTCGGCGAGTCCGGTTCGGGCAAGACGACCACGGCGCGGATGCTCGTCGGTCTCGAACGCCCCGACCACGGAGAGATCCTGGTCCAGGGCGCGCCGATCGCCGCGACGGTGCGCGGAAGGGCGGCACGGCTCGCCCGCGCGAAGGCCGTGCAGATCGTCTTCCAGGACCCCTACCTCTCGCTGGACGGCCGGATCAGCGTCGGGACGACCATCGACGGGGTGCTGCGGCTGCACGGATTCGGTGACCGTGTGGCGAGGGCCGGCCGGGTCAGGGAGCTGCTGGCCCAGGTCGGTCTCGGCGACCGCGAGTCGGCGGCGCTGCCCCGTCAGCTGTCGGGCGGGCAGCGGCAACGTGCCGCCATCGCCCGTGCGCTGGCGGTCGAGCCCGCTGTTCTGGTTCTCGACGAAGCGGTGTCGGCCCTCGACGTCTCGGTGCAGGCCCAGGTGCTCAACCTGCTGTCGGACATCCGCCGCGACACCGGCATCGGCCTGGTTTTCGTCAGCCACGACCTGGCGGTGGTGCGCTACGTCTGCGACGAGGCGCTGGTGATGTACCGGGGGAGGACCATGGAACACCAGCCGGTCGCCGATCTCCTCACCGCGCCGCGGCACCCCTACACCCGGCTGCTGCTGGCCTCCGTACCCCGCACCGGCTGGGACCCCGACGCCATCGGCCGCCAGCGGCGCGCGCTCGGCGCCGTCCCGGGCGATGCGGCCTCCCCGGCCTCCCCGACCGTGGGTCCGGACGCATAGGGGCAGCGGAGTCCGGGTCCTACGGACGGAACGTAGCGTTCGGTCCGCCGGATTGTGCACGGTGGAGCGGGCCCCGCCCCGGCACCGCCCCTAGCCTCACCGAAACGGCACGGACGAGGGGCGGTACCGGTGAACTGGCTCATCCACGATTACCGCGAGAGCGATCTCGCGGCAGTGGTCCACCTGATCGACACCACGGCCGAGCTCGGGCAGGAGTCGGTCTTCTCCCTCGCCGAGTGCATCGGCGCTCTGACGTCCCGGCAGCCCGCGGTGGTCGCCGTCCACCAGGGCGTCCCGATCGGCGCTGCGCTCGCGAGCGTGGCCGGCGAGCGGGCCTGGGTGATGCGCATCGCGATCTCCTCGGTCTGGCGCGGGCGGGGACTGGCCAGCGCCCTGCTGGTGGAGCTGGAGCGGCGGCTCGTCGCGGCGCGGGTGGGCCGGATCGCCTACGTGCTGCCGGAGGAGGACCTGCTCGGCGAGGGACTCCTGAACGCCGGCTACACCCGGCAGCCCGCGGTGGCCTACTTCGAGAAGGTCGAACCGTCGCACGGCCCCGCGGCGAGCCTGCTGGAAGACCTCGGCGGCCGGTTCCTGCCGGGCGACCTGTGGGGCAAGGTGGCCGGGATGGAAGCGGAGAAGGACCTGATCGAACGGCGGGTCGTGCTGCCGCTGGCGGAGCCGGAGCGGGCGGCCCGGCACGGGGTCCGGCCGCCGCGGGCCATCGCCCTGTTCGGGCCGCCCGGCACGGGCAAGACGACGTTCGCACGGGGCATCGCGTCCAAACTCGGCTGGCCGTTCGTCGAGCTGCTGCCGTCCCGGCTGGCGGACGAGGGCAACCTCGCCGCCGCCTTGCGCAGCGCGTTCGCCCGGATCGCGGAGCTGGAGCGGGTGCTGGTCTTCATCGACGAGGTCGAGGAGGTCGCACCGGTCCGCACCGAGCCGGTGCAGCCGGGCGGCATGCACGGGGTGACCAATGAACTCCTCAAGCTCATCCCGGGCTTCCGGGAGGGCGACGAGCGTCTGCTGGTGTGCGCGACGAACTCCATCCGCTCCCTGGATCCGGCGTTCCTGCGTCCGGGCCGCTTCGACTACCTGATCCCGATCGGTACGCCGGACGCGGCCGCCCGCTCGGCGATCTGGTCCCGGTACACCGGCGGCCGCCCCGACGTGGAGGTGCCGGCTCTGGTGACGGCCAGTGAGCTCTTCACCCCGGCGGACATCGAGCACGCGGCCCGCACCGCCGCCCAGGCGTCCTTCGAACGGGACCTGGAGTCGATCGGCGGCGGGGCGGGCATGCAGGGGCCGCCGGGGGCGAGTACCGGTGATTACCTGGCGGCGATCGCCCAGTGCCGGCCGACCGTCACCCCCGCGATGACCGAGGAGTTCAGCGCGGACATCACCGCCCACGCCCGGCTCTGAGTGCGTCGAGATCGTTTTCCAAGGTTCTTCTCACGGCGAGGCGGGTGAGTCGTCGCTCGGCCGGGCTGCCGGGAGGTTCCGTACAAAGCTGAGGCCCGGGCGACCGCTCAACCGGATTTCGCCGATGGGGGTGAATCCCGTTCGGGCCAGTACGGCCCGTGAGCCGGCATTGTCGAGTGTGGTCCTGGCCCGCAGTGCGGTCAGGCCGTACTCCGTGGCAGCCAGTTCGCAGATCTGGTGAACGGCGGCGGTTGCCAGCCCGCGCCCTGCGGCCTCCTCGGCGATCCGGTACCCGAGTTCCGCCGAACCCCCTTCCACATCAACCAGGTTGACCCGCCCCAGCACCGCGCCGTCGTCGGCGACCAGCACATGGAAGTGGAGCAGCCCCGCGGCCTGGTCGGTCAGCAGCTCATCGAGCCGGGCATCGAAGTGGGCGAAGTAGTCATCACCACGGTCGGGAATCGACGCGGCGAAATAGGTCCGGTTCTTCTGCTCGAACTCCAGTAGGGCCGGGGCATGTCGGAGGTCGAGGAGTTGCATGACAGGCATGGCGCAAGGTTACGCACTGGTGCCGCGGAGCCGGTTGGTTCGGCATGACTCACATCGCTGTGATCGTCCGGGAGGTTCGGGGAGGTTCAGGACAGCGTCTTCGCGAGCCAGTGGTCGACATGGGGGTCGTCGTTGAACGCGGGCACCTCCTCGTAGCCGAACCGGGCGTACATCCTGCGGGCCTCGACGAGGTCGTCACGGGTGTCGAGCCGCATCCGCGTCACCCCGAGTTCGCGGGCGCGGGTCTCGAGTTCCTGGAGGAGGAGCGCCCCGATGCCCTGCCCGCGGGCGGGCGGCGCGGTGTAGACGCGGCGGATCTCGGCGGTCGCGGGCGGCAGCAGGAGCAGGCCGGCGCAGGCGACGGCGGTGTCGGCCTGGCGGGCCACCAGGAACAGGCCGTGTGGCGGGGCGAGATCGTCGCTGGGGGCGTTGTGCAGCACGGCGTCGATCTCGGTGCCGGTGGCCCGGCGTCCGTACGCCCGGCTGAGGATGTCGTCGAAGTAGGCCCTCATCAGGCCGCGCGCCTCAGCGGACTCGGGGGAGACCGGGACGAGAGTGACGGGCTGCCGGGACTGGATCATGGGTCCAGTTTCGCCGGTGGCCGAACGCCACCGGGAGCGGGGTGCGGGGAGCGGGGTGCGGGCATGCTCCGGGGCGGTGATGCCCGCCCGGTCACGACCCCGGTCACCTTCCCGGTGCGTCGAGACCGTCGTGGCCCGGGGTCATGTGCCCGGCACGGTCGGTGAGGAGGCCGGTGACGAGGGCCAGCGGCGGCCAGTTCAGCCGGCCCTGTCGGGCGACGGCGTAGGAGTGCAACTCGACGCTGGGGGAGGTGAGGGGCAGGATCCGGATGGCGGGGTAGGTGGCGTGGCCGATGGGCAGCAGGCCCACGCCCAGGCCCGCGGCGATCATGTCCTGGACGAGGTCGAGACTGTCGGCCTGGTGGGTGATCCGGGGGCTGAAGCCGGCCATGGAGGCGAGTGTGCGAATGACGTGCTCGTCCGCGGTGTTGCGGGAGTTGACGATCCAGTCGTGTTCGCGGAACCCGGCGAACACCTCCTGGGCCGTTCCGGTGGGCGCGGCCGAGGCGGTGGCGAGCGCGGGAACGCCGAGACCCCATGTCGCCGTCCACAGCGGTGTCGCCGTCAACGACGGGTCGACGGTCGCCGGAGCGAGGTTGTAGTCGTAGGTCAGCGCCAGGTCCGCCTGGTCGCCGGTCAGCAGCGCGAGAGCCTCGGCGGGCTCGTGCTCCCGGATCAGGATGTGCACGCGTGGATGGCTCGCCGCCAGATCCGTGATGACCGGCAGCAGGAAGCTGCGGATGGCGGTGGCGAATCCCGCGATCCTTATCGTGCCGTTGGGTTCCGCTTCCGGACCCAGGTCGAGCCGCGCCGCTTCGACCGCCGCGAGGATGGTCACCGCGTGCTCGGCCAGCCGGCGCCCGGCGGGCGTCAGCCGCACCCGGCGCCCGTCGGGCTCCACCAGCACGGTGCCCGTCTCCCGGGACAGGGCTGCGATCTGCTGCGACACCGTCGAGGTCGTGGTGCCGAGAACGTCCGCGACGGCCCGCATGGACCCCAGCCGGGACAGTTCCGCCAACAGTTCCAGCCTCCGTGTCTCCATCCCGCCATTGTTCAGTATTCCTGAACGGACTGTCCATGATCGCCACGTGGACATCAACGATGTGTCGGCCCTCTACTGGAGCCATGACCTCCGCAGCCACCGCCGCTCCCACCGTTCCCGCGGCCTCCTCCGCCCTCGGCCGGCTGCCCGGCGGGGCCCGGGGCGGAGCGCTCATGGCTGTCGCGTCCATGTCCTGCGTCCAGCTCGGCCTGGGGCTGTCCGTCCCGCTGCTCGACCAGCTCGGTCCGCTGGGCACCGCGTGGCTGCGGCTCGCCTGGGCCGGAATCCTGCTCCTGGTGCTGGTCAGGCCCCGCCCGTCGGACTTCACGCGGAAGGACCTCCTCGCGTGCACCGTCCTGGGCGCCGCGACCGCCGGCCTGATGGTGCTCTTCATGTGCGCGGTCACCCGTATCCCGCTCGGCACCGCCAGCGCGCTGGAGTTCCTGGGACCGCTCGGCCTGTCCCTCTACGGTGCCGCGGGCGGGCGCAGGATATGGGCCCTGCTGGCCGGGGTCGGCGTGGTGCTGCTCACCGAGCCCTGGCACGGCGGCACCGACCTCGTCGGGGTCGGGTTCGCGCTGGCCGCCGCGCTCTGCTGGGCCGTGTACATCGCGCTCACCCAGAAGGTGGGCGACCAGGTCACCGGACTGAAGGGGCTGGCCCTCTCCATGCCGGTCGCCGCCATCGTCGCCACGTTCTTCGCCGCGCCGACCGAACTGAGCCACCTGACCTGGCCGTTGATCCTCACCGGCCTGGCGCTGGCCGCGCTGCATCCGGTGCTCCCGTTCAGCCTGGAATTCCTCGCCCTGCGCCGGCTCACCACCACGGCCTTCGGCACCCTGATGAGCCTGGAGCCTGCCATCGCGCTCGCAGTGGGCCTCGTCAGCCTCGGGCAGATCCCCGGCCCGGCCTCCGCGGTCGGCGTCGGGTTCGTCGTGGTCGCGGGAATCGGCGCCACCCGTGCCGGAGCGCGCACCGCGGCACCGGGTGACGGTGCGACCGACGGCTGAGTATGTTTGGCGCTGTGGGCACACGGCCGAGAGAGCCGTCCGGACCCGCTGGCGCATGACGACCGCGGCCCGTCTGCTGCGCGAGTCCGACGCCAGGCCGGAGCGTTCTGACGCCGGTTGTCGGTCCTCGGCTCCCGGTGCCCCGCCCCTCAGACCTCCGCTGCTGAGTCCTCCGCGCTCGCCAACAGGACCTTCAGCAGCTCGTCGGGAGCGTCCCGCATCACGTTGTGGCCGGAGGACAGGGCGTGTGTGCGCCAGGCGGGGTCGTCGAGCAGCCGCTCGTAGAGCCCGGTGAACGGGGATTGCCCGTCCCAGCCGGTGGCGTAGACGTAGTCCCTGCTCCCGAACCGGTCGAGTCCGCCCGCCAGACGGACCGACTGGAGCAGGGAGGCCAGCGGGTGCGGGGTGGCGCGGGGGTCGAAGAACGGCAGTGGCGCACTGGTGAAGCCGGTCTCGTGCGCGCCGTTGAGGTACCACTCGCGCTCCTGGCCGGTGACCAGGGACCAGCACGAGTCGCCGTCCTCGGGGACCAGCGCGTCGACGTAGACCAGTCCGGCCACTCGCTCGGGGGTGCGGTCGGCGGCGCCGGTGATCACCATGCCGCCGTAGCTGTGCCCGACGAGGACGGCGTCGGTGATCTGCTGGTCCGTCAGAAGGTTGACGACGTCGTCGATATGGGTGTCGAGATTGACCGAGTGGGTGAGCAGGTGCTTGCGGTCGCCCACTCCGGTCAGGCTCAGGGGGAAGGCCTGGTGTCCGTGTGCGCGCAGCCGGCGGGCGAGTGGTTCGAAGGTCCATGCGCCGTGCCAGGCGCCGGGTATGAGCACGAACGTGGTCATCGGGCGAGTCCTTCCGCGGGTCGGTCGGTGACGATGCGGGTCAGTCGGTGACGGTGAGGACGATCTTGCCGGTGGTGCGGCGGCTGTCGGCGAGTTCATGGGCCTTGGCGGCCCGCTCGAGCGGGAGCACCGTGTCGATCCCGGGGCGCAGCAGGCCCGCCTCGGCGAGGGCGGCGATCTCCCGCATGCCCGCCTGGTCGGCTTCGACGACCATGAAGGCGGCGCGCAGCCCGAAGGGGCGGGCCTGGTCCGCCAGGTACGCCTCGGCCGGGGAGGCGAGGGCGACCAGGGTGCCGCTCTCGCGCAGGGTGCGCAGTGAGCGCGGCCCGTACTCGCCGCCGATCGTGTCGATCACGACGTCGACCGGTGCGACGGCGGTCTCGAAGTCGGTCCGGGTGTAGTCGACCAGTTCGTCCGCTCCGAGGCCGCGCAGGAAGTCGTGCTTGGCCGAGCGGGCGGTGCCGATGACGTGGGCGCCGCGGGCCTTGGCGATCTGGACGGCGAGGTGGCCGACGCCGCCCGCCGCGGCGTGGATCAGCACGCGCTGTCCGGGGCGCACGTCGGCGACGTCCACCAGGGCCTGCCAGGCGGTGAGCGCGGCCAGCGGCAGCGCGGCGGCCTGTACATGGGTCAGTCCGGCGGGCTTGCGGACCAGGTGCCGGGCCGGGGAGGTCACGTACTCCGCGTAGGTGCCCGCCGGGACCGGGTGGCGCGGCATCCCGAACACCGCGTCGCCGGGGGCGAGTGTGGTCACCCCGGGCCCGACCGCCTCGACGACACCGGAGACGTCCCAGCCGAGCCGGATCACGGTGCCGGCCAGGCCGCCGGTGGCCCGGTGCCAGGAGTCGGTCGGATTGACCCCGGCCGCGTGCACCCGCACCAGCACCTCGGCCGGCCCGGGCTCCGGGCGCTCCACCTCGATGACCTTCAGCACCTCGGGTCCGCCGAACTCGTCCTGGCCGATCGCACGCATCGTCATTCCCCTGTTCCCCTGTTCCCCTGTTCGCCGGGCCCCTGTGGCCCGTTGGGATCAAGGTTTTCGCATTTCGCCGCCGGGAACGAGTGGCAAGATTGCCAGCATCTGAAAGAATCTTGCCATGCATCGTGTCGTGGTCCTGGCCCTCGAAGGCGTCTATCCCTTCGAACTGAGCATCCCCGTGCGCATCTTCGGCACCGCCGCCGGGCGCGACGGCGAGGCACTGTACGACGTCGTCACCTGCAGCCTGGACGGGGAACCCGTCACCACCAGTGCCGATTTCGCCATCACCGTGGCCCATGGGAGCGAGGCCCTCCGCAGCGCCGACACTCTGGTCATCCCGCCCTTCGCCTGCGGCCCCGACGAGGAACGGGACTGGCTGCCCGACGAGTTGGCCCAGGCGCTCGCCCTCCTGCCGCCGGGAGCGCGCATCGTCTCGATCTGCACCGCCTCCTACGTGCTGGCCGCCGCCGGTCTGCTCGACGGCCGTTCCGCGACCACCCACTGGAACGAGGCCGACCACTTCCAGCGCACCTTCCCGCGGATCCAGGTCGACGCGAACGTGCTGTTCGTCGACGACGGCCAGGTCCTCACGGCGGCCGGTGTCGCGGCCGGGATCGACCTCTGCCTGCATCTGGTGCGCCGCGACCACGGCAGCGACATCGCCAATCGGGTGGCCCGGTTGTGCGTCGTACCCCCCTGGCGGGAAGGCGGCCAGGCCCAGTACATCGAGCGCCCGATGCCGCAGCCCTCGACCGCCAGCACCGCCGCCACCCGCGACTGGGCCCTGCGGCAGCTGCAGCGGCCCATCTCGCTGGCCGAGCTGGCGGAGCACGCCCGTATGAGCGTCCGGACGTTCTGCCGGCGCTTCCACGACGAGGTCGGCATGCCCCCCGGCCAGTGGCTCGTCCAACAGCGCGTCGGCCATGCCCGACGCCTGCTGGAGACCACCGACCTGCCGGTCGACCAGGTCGCCGCCCACGCGGGCTTCGGCACCGCCGTCTCCCTCCGCCAGCACCTCGCCACCACGATCGGCGTCTCGCCGACCGCCTACCGCCAGGCCTTCCGCGCCCGTTGAGGCGCGTACGGCACGGCTCGTACGACGAGTCCGCAAGACCTCAGCGACGCAGCAGGGCGCAGGCGAAGTCTTCCTCGACGGTGCGGACCTGGGCGAGCAGCTCGGGCTTGATGCTCTTGCTGGTCTGGGTGGTGATCGAGAAGGTCAGGGACCGTTTGCCGTCCGGGGTCGCGGCGGCCAGCTGCGTGTAGCCCGCGGTGTTGCCGGTGTGGCCGTAGAGGATCCCGCAGCGGGTGGTGTAGCGGAAGATCGCCAGCCCCGCCGCGTTGACACCCGGGCCGGCCGGTTCCGACGCTCCGCCGGGGACGAAGGTCAGCTGCTGCTTGCGGGTCTGCGGTGACAGGAGGCTGCCGCCGGCGTAGCCGCGGATGAACGCGGTGAGGTCGTTCGGCGTCGCCACGACGGCGCCGGAGGCCCACACGCCCGACGAGCCGAAGAGTTCGGTGACGTCCTCGGCCGGAGCGGGCGGGTCGACCGCGTAGCCGTGCAGGTAGGGCCGGGGGAGCCGGAAGCCCTGCGGGAGGCTGGTCTGCCGCAGATTCAGCGGCTGGTACACCAGCTCCTTGAGGAGGTCCTCGTAGCGCCGGCCGGTCGCCGCTTCGGCCATCAGCGCGACGGCGATGTTGTCGGAGTTGGAGTACTGGTACCGCGCGCCCGCCGGGAAGACCAGCGGCTCGTCGGCGACGAAGTCGAGCAGCTTCCGCGAATCGAAGACGTGGTGCGGGTCCGCGCCCAGGGTCCGCCGGAATTCGGCGGACCCGGTGTAGTCGGGCAGTCCGCTGGTGTGGTTGAGCAGCTGGCGGAGCGTCACCTTGCACCAGGCGGCGGGCAGCGAGGGCAGCCGCTCGCCGATCGTGGTGTCGAGCTTGAGCCGCCCCCGGTCCACCAGCCGCAGGGCGACGGCCCCGCTGTACGCCTTGGAGAGGCTCGCGAGCCGCATGTGGTCGGTCGCGTGCAGCGGGCTGCCGGTCTCGAGGTCGCCGACACCGGCCCGGTAGACCTCGGTCCGGTCGCCGCGCTTGAGTGCGGCGATCACTCCGGGCGGGCCGCCCGCGGTGTCGACCAGCTTCTGGATGCTGCGCTGGAGTGCCTGGTCGGGCTGGGGGCGGGCCTCGTCCCCGGCGTGCGCGGGCTGGACGAGCCCGCCGGCCGCCGCGGCGGCGATCACCACGGCGACCGGCATCAGGCGGCGGGTCCTGCGGCGTCCGGACGATCGTGACAGCACGTGCGTACCTCCCGGGGAGCGTGGCGCGGGGTCCGACCTCGCACTCACGTGCCCAGCTTCAGGCGGCGCGTCCTGCCGCACTCTTCGCAGTGCTCCATCCGGCCGAGGAACATGCCCCGGCCGGGTGCAAGCCCATCGACGGCACCTGCCCGCAAGACCAGATGCGCTCAGGGCTTCGTGGCCCGGCGCGCGCGGAACGCGGCCGTCTTGGAGCGGTTCTGGCATGCCGTCGAGCAGAACTGGCGGCCGGCGTTGCGTGAGGTGTCGACGTAGACGCGATCGCACTGGACCGCCTGGCAGACGCCGAGTCGGCCGGCGAGGTCGCCGCCTATCACCATGGCCAGGCCGGTCGCACAGCCGGCGCTCCACCCCACCGCAAGGGTGTCGTCCGCGCCATGGAAATGGACCTGCCAGGGCTCGCCCTCGACACGGTCCAGCTGCGGGCGGGCGCCGTTCGACAGCAGGAGCTCGTTCAGCACCGCGACCGCGTCATCCATGCGGCCGCCGCTCACGCCCTCGAAGACCCGTCGCAGCTTCTGCGCCGTGCCGGCCAGGTGTGCGGCCTGCGCCGGCTCGATCGTGCCCGGGCCGGCGCTGGACGCGGTCAGCGCGGCGTCGACGGCTGCGGGGAGGTCCGCGCCGCGCGGGGCGGTGAACGGCTTGCCGCGCGCTTCGCCGTCGGTCAACGCGTTGACGAGCGAAACGCCCGCATCGAGCAGGACCGCCATGTGACTGTCGAATAGCACTTGACCAGTTACTCCCTCCGGGCCTAACGTCCGTCACTGACAATAGTCGATTCACCAGTGACGAAGATGCGGGGACGTGTATGGGACTCATGGCGCGCGGAGGCCGATTGCCCAGCACCGTCTGGCTGCTGCTCGCCGCCAGGGCGATCAACCGGCTCGGGGCCTTCTCCCTGTCGTTCCTCACCGTCCTCATCAGCACGGATTTCGGAGCGGGCGTCGCCACCGCCGGACTGGTCTCGGCCGCCTTCGGGCTCGCGACGATCCCGTCACGGCTGGCCGGCGGCCGCCTCGCGGACCTACTCGGACGGCGTCGCACCATCGTCCTCGGCCTGACCGGCTGCGCCGTCGCCCAGCTCGGCATCGCCGCGGCGGGCTCGCTGACGGAGGCCGCGGTCTTCGCCGTGCTGCTCGGGCTCGTCTTCGAGCTGTACGAACCGCCGAGCCAGGCGATGATCGCCGACTCCGTGGGCCCCGCCGACCGGGTCCGCGCCTACAGCCTGCTGAACGCCGCCCTGGCCGTCGGCGGCATGGGAGCCGGTCTGATCGCGGCGGGCCTGGGCCGGTGGGACCTGCGCTGGCTGTTCGTCGCCGACGCACTGAGCTGCCTGGCCTGCGCGGTCATCATCCGGATCATTCTGCCCGGCGACCGTCCCGTTCGAGGTGGCCGGGCCGCGTACCGGCCGGCATCCCCCGAACCTGCCGCCGGCACCAAGCCGTGGCGCGATCGGGTGCTGCTCCTCATGCTCGCGTCCGGCACCGTGTACGCCCTGGTGTACCTGCAGGTCATGATGTCGCTTCCGCTGTCTCTGGCGCGCCGCGGCATGCGACCGGCGGACGCGGGAGTGCTCTTCACGGTTTCCGCGGTGACCATCGTCGCCGCTCAGCCGCTGCTGCGGCTCCAGCGCCTCTCGGCGCTGTCCGCGCCCGCGGCGCTCGCGCTCGGCTACGTCCTGCTCGCGGCCGGGCTGACCGGCTACGCGGCAGCGCACACCATGACGGCCTCGCTGCTGGCCACGGTCGTCTGGAGCCTGGGCGACCTGGTGATCCTCGGACGGTCCTACGCACTCGTCGCGGACCTTGCCCCACCCGGCGGCACCGGCCGCTACCTGGCCGTCTACGGCATCAGTTGGGGCATCGCCGGCGTCGCCGCGCCGGTCGTCAGCACCCAGATCCTCGAACACGCGGGACCGGCGGCGCTGTGGTCGGGACTGGCGGCCGTCTCCGTGGCGCTCGCCGGCGGCCAGGTCCCGGTCGCCCGGGCGCTCGCCGCCAGGGAACGGAAGCAGCGGGTGCCGGATCTCGCCGCTGTGGCCGGAGCCTCATGAGGAACGGTGGGCGGAATGGTGTGCCGTTGGGCGGCCGCAGTGGGAAGAACCGACCGTCCCCGGGCGCTGCACTGGGTATGACGAATGGACACCGCATCACCATCGAAGAGGGCACGACCGCGGTACGTGTCGTGCGCGACGGACAGGTCCTGGCGGAGAGCAGCCGCCCGCTGGAGCTCCGTGAGACGGGCTGTCCGGTGCGCTACTACCTGCCGCCAGGGGATGTGCGCACGGAGTTGCTCACCGCCTCCGACACCAGCACGCACTGCCCGTTCAAGGGGGACGCCTCGTACTGGTCGGTGCCAGGCGCGGCCGATCTGGTCTGGGGGTACCACGAGCCGAAGGACGAAGTGGCCGCGATCAAGGACCACTTCTGCTTCTACGACACCGAGGTCGTCACGACGGGATGACGTTTCCGTACAGGGGCCGTGACCGCCCGTCAGGCTCCTGAGGCCACCGGGCCGGACTCCTGTGGAGCGCCGTTACGCACTGAACCCCGGCTCCGGATCGCCCTGAGGGGCGGACCGGAGCCGGGGTTCGGGTGTGTCGGCCGGGGACGTGGTCCGGCTCAGGCGGTGGCGACGGCCGGGAGCCGGTAGGCGCGGTGGGCCAGGCCGATGGTGCGGGTCAGCAGCATCGCCACGGCCATGAAGATCAGCCCGTCGGTGATGGCCGCTCCGGTGACGTCGTGGCTCACACACCAGTCGGTCAGTTGCTGCGGGAACCAGTGGGCCGATCCGTACGAGAAGGCGGCGCGGGCGCCGATGACCGCGGTCCAGAGGAGTGCGTACGGCGCTCCGGAGCCGCTGACCGGCAGGCCCGTCCGAGGGCTCCGGTAGACCCGCATCAGGCCGACGGCGGCGAGCCCGCAGAGGAATCCGACGGCGATGGCGGCTGTCTCCAGCACCAGGCCGGTGCCGTGCGTGGCCGGCTGCTCGAGGAAGAGCGGAATGACGGCGCCGGCGATCAGCGCGGGCCGCAGGATCCGCAACGTGCCGATCTTGCGGTGACCGCCGAGGTCGCTCTCCAGCACGGCCACCAGCACGGCGCCGTTGACGATCATTGCCTCGGTCAGTTGCGACAGCAAGGTGTGCTCCCTGGTGGTGAAGGCTTCATTTCCTGCGATGCCCTCACCTTCGGCCGTTCGGCCGCCGGCGGAATCGGAGCACGGGTCCAGATCCGGTGTGACCTGCCCGGGACCGCGTAGTACCCAGGCGACCGGCCGAGCCCCGATACGGCTCCAGGGGTGACCCGGACGTCACCCCGGACCTCACCCCGCGGTGTGACGCCCGAGCGGGGGCTCTCTCCCTAACGTCGCAGGTGTCGGGCTGGACGGCCCGCCACCCGCATCGACAGAAGGAGGGCGCAGACATGTTGGAAGTGCTTGCCGTCATCGCGATCGTGGCCTACGTGATCGGACGCCAGCTCCTCGGAGAGCCGCTGCGGGGCAAGCGGGTGATCCTGCTGCCGCTCGTCCTGGCGGTGGTCGGACTGACCCGGCTCGGCGGGCACGGCGCGGTGCGGCCCGCGGACGTGGCGCTGCTGGTGGTCGGCGCGGTGATCGCGGCCGCGATCGGCACCGGACAGGGATCGATGATGCGGCTCCGCAACCGCGACGGTGGCCTGTGGGGCCAGATGCCGGCGCGCAGCCTGTGGCTGTGGGCGGCCCTCGTCGGATCCCGCCTCACCCTGATGCTGCTCGCGAGCAGCATGGGAGCCCATGTCGCCGCGTCCTCCGCACCGATCGTCCTGATGCTCGGCATCAACCGCCTGGCACAGGCCGCCATGATCACCCGGCGCGCTCACCGGTCCGGAATCCCGTTCGCCCAGGAGAAGGACGGTTCCGTCTTCCTCGGCGGCCGTCTGCGGGAACTCAACTCGCGCCTTGACGGCCTGACGGGCACATCCTCCAAGCCGTCCAGCACTTCACACCCGTCCAGCCCGTCGAACCCGACCAACCCGTACGACCGGCCGACCACCCGGAGGTAGCGATGGGACTCCACCTTGCGGAGCTCCCGGTCGCGCCCGGCCACCCCGCCCTGCCGTCCGGGCTCCGCGGCGCGGACCGCATGACGGCCGCCCGTGATCGTGACCGCTATCGTGAGCTCATGCTGCGCACGGTGTCCTGGCTCATCAGGGCGGGGGCGTACGGCCTGATCGGGGTCGACGTCTTCCTCCGGGCCTCGCTGGGGCCGGTGGCGCTGCCGGTCACCGTCACGGCCTACGCACTGTGCGGGATCCTGCTGGTGGTGTGCGCGGCGGTGATCAAGCGCAGTGGCACAGCACCCGCGCTGCCGGTGCTTCTCGGACTGATCACGGCCGTCTCCGCGGGGGTGTGCGCCCAGGAGGACGTCACCTCCCTGGTGGCGCTCGGCGTGATCGCCGTCATGGACGCCGGTACCGAAGCCCGGTTGACGGCCGCCTGGGCCGTCTTCGGTGGCGGGGTGGTCGCGGCCGAGGTGGGCGCTCTGCTCACCGATGCGAGCCCGGCGAAGGCGCTCGGTATCCCGCTGTTGCTGATGCTCGGTCTGCTGGCGGGCTTCAACCGCCGCGCCTACCGGCTCCGTGCGGACCAGAGCGCGGCTCTGCTGGCCCAGTCCGAGGAACTGCGGGCCCGGTCGGAGGAACTGCGGGCCGAGCAGCGCCGCGGCGCCGTCCTCGACGAACGCACGCGCATCGCCCGCGAGATCCACGATGTGCTGGCGCACTCGATCGGCGCGCTCGGCATCCAGATCCAGGCCGCCCGCGCCCTCCTCGCCGATACCCCCGATGTGGAACGGGCGGACGGTGTGCTCGCGGTGGCCCAGCGGATGGCCTCCGACGGACTGACCGAAACACGCCGTGCCGTGCACGCGTTGCGCACCGACATGCTCCCTCTCGACGAGGAGCTGGCCCGGATGACCGCCACCCATGAACAGCGCCACGGCACACCGGTCGCCCTGCGGGTGGACGGCGGTCCGGTACCGCTGCCGCCGGACCAGACGCTGGCCCTGGTGCGTACGGCTCAGGAGTCCCTCGTCAACGCCGCCAAACACGCGCCGCACCAGCCGGTGACGCTCACACTGACCTACGGGGACGACAACGTGACGATGAGTATCGCCAATCCGCTCGGAGCCGCGGCCGCCCACGGCTTCGCGACCCTCGACGGCGGCTACGGCCTGACGGGCATGCGGGAGCGCCTGCTGCTGCTCGGCGGCACCCTCACGGCGGGCGCCGCGGACGGCAAGCGCTGGACCGTCACCGCGACGGTTCCCCGATGACCACGCCGGAGAAGCCGCTGCGGGTGATCGTGGCCGACGACCAGGCGAGCGTGCGGGAGGGCCTCGCGCTCATGCTCGACCTGCTCCCGGACCTCGACGTCGTGGGCACGGCCGCCGACGGCCAGGAGGCCCTGGACCTGGTCGCCCGGCACCACCCGGACGCGATCCTGCTCGATCTGCACATGCCGGTGATGGACGGCATCGAGGCCACCCGGCGGCTGACCGCCGAGCACCCGGAGGTGGCCATCGTCGTCCTGACCACCTATGCCGACGACCGCTCCGTGCTCGACACCCTCCAGGCAGGCGCCCGCAGCTATCTGACGAAGGACGCCGACCGGCGGGACATCGCCCACACCCTGCACAGCGCCGCCGCCGGCCTCAGCGTGCTCCACCCGCAGGTTCAGGCCACCCTGCTGGCCGCCGCGCAAGCCGGTCCACGGCAGTCCGAGGATCCGCCCGAGCAGGCACCGACCGCCGAACCTCCGGACGGTCTGACCCGCCGCGAGGTGGAGATCCTCACCCTCATCGGCCGCGGTCGCAACAACACCGAGATCGCCGCGGAACTCTTCCTCAGCGGCAACACCGTCAAGACCCACATCAACCGGATCTTCGCCAAAACCGGCTCCCGCGACCGTTCGGCGGCCACCCGGTACGCCCAGCAGCACGGCCTGATCTGACCGAACTCCGGTCCAGGCCGTGTGTGGCTTCCGTCCGGCGCGACGCCCGTCCACCACCCCAGTTCCCAGGCAGGTGCCCAGTGAACGATGCCGTCCGACTGCCGTTGTCAGGCATCCTGATCGCCGACTTCGGCCGTGTGCTGGCCGCTCCCTACGCGACGATGCTCCTCGCCGACCTCGGCGCTGACGTGGTCAAGGTCGAGCACCCCGACACCGGCGACGACACCCGGGCGTGGGGCCCGCCGCACGCCGAGGGGGAGGCCACGTACTTCCTGTCCGTCAACCGCAACAAACGCTCCTTCGCCGCCGATCTGGGCGACGGGACGAGCCGTCGGCGGGCTCTCGAACTGGTCCGCCGGGCGGATGTGGTGTTCGAGAACTTCCGGCCGGGGACCATGGCCAAGTACGGGCTCTCCTACGAGCAGGCCCGCGCGGTCAACCCGGGCGTCGTCTACTGCTCGGTGACCGGCTTCGGTTCCGGCGAGGGCGCCGCCCTGCCCGGCTACGACCTGCTGCTGCAGGCCGTCGGCGGACTGATGAGCGTGACGGGCCCGGAACCCGGCGAGCCGGTGAAGACGGGCGTGGCCGTGGTGGACGTGCTCACCGGCCTGCATGCCGCGATCGGTGTCCTGGCCGCGCTGCGGCACCGCGATGCGACCGGCGAGGGACAGCACGTCGAGGTCAACCTGCTGTCGTCCCTGCTGTCCAGCCTGGTGAACCAGGCCGGCGGCTTCACGCTGGCGGGCGCGGTGCCGGGGATCATGGGCAACCGGCATCCCTCGATCGCCCCGTACGAGGTCTACCCCGCCGCCGACCGCCCGATGGTGATCGCCGTCGGCAACGACCGGCAGTTCGCCGCCCTGTGCCAGGGACTGGAAGCACCGGAGCTGGCGGCCGATCCCCGGTTCGCCACCAACACCGACCGGGTCGCGCACGTCGACGAACTCGCCGGACAGCTCTCCCGGCTGCTCGAACGCCGCACCGCAGCCGACTGGTTCGAGGTCCTCACACCGCTGGGCGTACCGTGCGGGCCGGTGAACGACCTGGCGGAGGCCTTCGGGCTGGCCGAGCGGCTGGGGCTCGCGCCGCGTGCCACGGTCACGACCGACGACCGGCCGATGGACCTCGTGGCCAACCCCATCGGTCTGTCCCGCACCCCGCCCCGCTACGACCGGCGCCCGCCCCGGCTGGGAGAGCACACCGACGAGATCGCTGCGTGGCTGGACTCGTGAACCCTGCGACGGGACCGGTCCGCGGCCGGGGGACCAGCCGTGTTCCGCGGGCACTACGGACCTCCTGTGCTCAACCTCGTTGACGTTCCGGCACAGTTGTCGGCACCCGGTGTGATGTTCCGTGTCGCCGGGGCGGCGCTGAACGCGACAGCATCGCCCGCTCGTGCAACGACCCTCTTGGAGGTTCCCGATGACTCTTGTCCTCGTTCATGGTGTTCCCGAGACCGCCGAGATCTGGACGCCGCTACGCCGTGAGCTGGGCCGCGACGATGTCGTCACCCTGTCGCCCCCCGGATTCGGCGCGCCCGTACCGGAAGGCTTCGCCGCGACGGCGGACGGCTACTTGGACTGGCTCGTCGGTGAGCTGGAGCGCATCGAAGGGCCGATCGACCTGGTCGGGCACGACTGGGGCGGCGGCCACGTCCAGCGCGTCGTGGCCACCCGGCCCGGACTCGTCCGGTCATGGTGCAGCGACATCGTCGGGGGAGCCGATCCGGCTTACGTCTGGCACGAACTCGCGCAGATCTGGCAGACACCCGGAGCGGGTGAGGAAGCGGTCGCGGCGATGTTCGGCGCTCCGGTCGAGGAGCGGTGCGCGGGGCTCGTCGCCCTCGGGATGACCGCCGAGGCCGCGGAGTCCTCCGCTCGGGCATCGGGCCCCGCGATGGGGGCATGCATCCTGGCGCTGTACCGCTCGGCCGCGCAGCCGGCCCTGACGGAATGGGGCATCGGGCTCGACCGGTCGGAGCTGCCCCCGGGACTCGTCATCAACGCGACCGAGGACAGGTACGTCGGCGGACCGGAGTTCGCGCACCGTGCCGCCGTCCGGTTCGGCGCCCGGGAGGCCGTGCTGGAGGGTCTCGGGCACTGGTGGATGCTCCAGGACCCGCGGCAGGGTGCCGCCGTCCTGAACGACTTCCATGCGAGCCTGGACAGTTGACGGGCACCCCGGCACCTCGGCACCCAGCCCCGGGCCCGGGTAGCTAGGCCGGGTCTGCGCCGACGGAGCCGGCCGCGGTGTCGATGACCTCGTCCAGGACACCGCGGGAACGCAGCAGCTCGTTGATCATCCGGTCGATCCGGTCCCGCTCGGTGGTGAGTTCGGCGACCAGCTCCGGGGTGGCACACACCGACGGGCCGCCGTCCTCGTCCCGCATACAGGGCAGGATCCGGGCGATCTTCGAGCTGTGCAGTCCGGCCGCGTAGAGCTCCTGGATGCGGATGACCCGGTCGACGGCCCGCTCGGCGAAGTCGCGGTGGCCGCCGGGCGTCCGGTCGGACGCCAGCAGGCCCTGCTGCTCGTAGTAGCGCAGCGAACGCTCGCTGACCCCGGTGCGCGCCGCCAGTTCACCGATCCGCATGCCCACCCCGCGACTTGAAACTGACATCAGTGTCAGGTTTTACGTTACCGGCATGACGAACACCGATCAGGTCCCCGTCCCGTCCCGTCTCTTCGAACCCGCTCGCCTCGGCGGTCTGGAACTGCCCAGCCGCCTGGTGATGGCGCCGCTGACGCGCAACCGCGCCGGAGCCGACGGCGTCCCGGGCGAGCTGATGGCCGCCTACTACGCGCAGCGCGCCTCGGCCGGACTGATCATCGCGGAGGCCGCGACGCCGAACGCCGTCGGCCAGACCTACCCGCACATCCCCGGCATCCACAACCCGGCCCAGATCGCCGGGTGGCGGAGGGTCACCGACGCGGTGCACGCGGCCGGCGGCCGCCGTATGTTCCTGCAGTTGCAGCACGGCGGCAGGGTCGGCCATCCCGACACCAGCGGGCACACCCCGCTGGCGCCGTCCGTCGTACCGTTCCCCGAGACGCTGCACACCCCGAGCGGGCTCCGGACCGCCGTCGCGCCCCGTGCGATGACCGCCCGGGACGTCACGTCCACCATCGCCGACTTCGCCACCGCCGCACGTAACGCCGTCGAGGCGGGATTCGCCGGTGTGGAGGTGCACTCCGCCAACGGCCATCTGCTGCACCAGTTCCTGGCGCGGAACACCAACCGCAGGACCGACGAGTGGGGCGGCGCGGTGGAAGGACGCATTCGCTTCACGACCGAGGTGGTGCGGGCCGTCGCCGAGGCCGTCGGCCCGGAGCGGGTCGGGCTGCGGATCTCACCCGGATCCGGTGTCAACGCCGTCGAGGAGGGCGACACCGCGGACCTCTATCCGGCGCTCCTGGAGGCACTCACGGACATCGACCCGGTCTATGTGCACCTGGTCCACGCCGATCCGGACCAGCCCCTGTTCGCCGGAATCCGCAGGACCTGGCCGGGCACCCTGATCGCCAACCCGGTGCTGTCACGCGAAGAGGTCGTGACCGACGGCGGAAAACAGCGGGGCGAGCGCCTGCTGGACGAGGGCGCCGACCTGATCGCACTGGGCCGGGGCTTCCTCGCCAATCCCGACTTCGTGGAGCGGCTGCGTGCGGGTGCACCGCTCAACGAGATCCGCCCGGAGCTGATGATGCACGTGCACGGAGCGGAGGGCTATACGGACTACCCGACGCTCGCGCGGGTGTGAGACGAGCCGGGTCGGAAACCGTCAGGTGTGGGGCGTCGGGATGGGTGCTCCGCACCTGACGGTCAGGCCAGTCGGTGATCGGTCCAGGTCTCCGGGACCTTGTCCGCGCCGTTCCGGACGGTGGGTTCCGCCGGGACGTCGGGACTGTCAGGGGCCCAGCTCACCGTGGTGCCTTCCGGAGAATCAGGCGGAGGCCTTCTTCAGGCAGCTCTCCAGCTGGGTGCGGGGCTTGGCCAGGTTCTTGAACGCGGTCGTGGCGGTCAGTTCGGCCCTCTCGGCGGTGGCGTTGAGGGTCATGGCGTTCTTGGCCTTGGTGGCCTTCTGCGCCAGGGCCGCCTGACGGGTCAGCCGGTCGGCCTGGTAGGTGCCGTCGGCGCCGCCCTTGCTCTTGGCGAGAGCCGCCAGCTTCTTGAGCGCCGTGGCTGCGGCCGCGGCATCCCGGGCGTCGGTGGCCTTGGAGACCGCCATGCCGGCCTGCAGCCCCTCCGAGCCGTACCGCGCCCCCAGGTCGCCCGCCACGTGCGAGCTCTCCTTCAGGACGGCGACGTCCTTCTCGGCCGCGTCGGCCGCCTTCCGTGCGGTGTCCGCCTGGAGGGCGGTTGCCATCGCCTGGTCCTCGGCCGTGAGGTAGGCCAGGTGCTCCTTGGCACACGCGGCCGGAGTGGCGGCGGGGGCGGTCGGGGCGGGCGGCGCGGTCTGTGCCACGGCGGGGGAGGCCAGGGCGAGCAGAACCAACGTGGTCGTGGCGGCTGACGCGGCAGTGCGCAACTTCATGGGGGATCTCCATCGGGACGTGGTGCGGTGTGCGGCGGGACGCCGGCACGGAAGGAGCTGTGCCCCGAGCGAGGTGGCTTCTACTGCCCCATGGGCCCGGATGGAGCAGTCCCGACACCCGAGCGGCCCCCTGCACGGGCTCCGGCCGGTGTGCGCCGGCCCGAGGCGAGCGCCGCCGGCAGGTCTCCGTCAGGCCGGTGAGTTCTGGTGCCGTGCCGGTGCTCGCCCTCGCTGTCAGTGGGTGGGTCTACCGTGGATGGCGCGAGGAACCCATTGTGATCAGGAGGGCCCATGACCACTCTCGAGAACCGGCCGAACACCGCGCTGCTCGTCGTCGATGTGCAGGTCTGCGTCGTCAAGGACGCCCATGAGCGCGACGCGGTCGTCGCCAATGTCGGCAGCCTGGTCGAGCAGGCCCGGGGGGAGCGGGTCCCGGTCGTCTGGGTCCAGCATTCCGACGAGCACCTCGTGCGGGGGAGCGACGACTGGCGGATCGTCCCCGAGCTGACTCCGGGCGAGGCCGAGCCGCTGGTCGAGAAGAACTACGGCGACGCCTTCGAGGACACCACCCTGGAGAGCGTGCTGTCGGACCTCGGCGTCGGGCGGCTCGTCGTCGCCGGTGCGGAGACCGACGCGTGCATCCGCTCGACCCTCCACGGTGCCTTCGCGCGCGGCTACGACGCGACGCTCGTCAGTGACGCCCACACGACCGGGGACCAGTCGGAATGGGGCGCGCCGCCGCCGGACCAGGTCATCGCGCACACGAACCTGTACTGGACCTACCAGACGGCCCCCGGACGGACCGCCGGGACGGTCGCGACCAAGGACGTCGACTTCGGTGGCACCTCCTGACGCCCGGGAACACGGCCCGGCGGGGAAGCTAGGGCCTGTCGTCTGGATCTCCGCGGCGTCGCGGTGTCCAGCACGCACATCTGCCGCGTTGTCGTCGGTCGACGACGCTCCGCGTCGCCTCCCTCCTCCGCCTTGCAGCTGCACGCACCGGACACCGCTCCTTCCCCCACGGAGATCCAGACGACAGACCCTAGTCGCCGGCGGGCATCAGCTTGGTGACCTTGCCCTTGGGATCTGCTTCCAGGTAGCCGCCGTCGTAGGCGTCGGCGAGGTAGACGGCGATGCCCGCGGGGGTGTTGAAGATGTTGTTGGGCTGGCGGATCACGAGGTAGCGCGTCGTGGGCTTGGGGACCTTCAGGTCCTTCTGCGCCCGGCTGAGCAGGGCGGGCAGCGCGTCCCAGTTGAAGAGGTCCATGCTGACGGGCTGTTCGCCGCCCATCAGCGTCCCGCTGATCGTGCTGCGGGTCACGCCTTCGCCGACGCGGTAGTCGTAGCTGTCGTAGTGGGTGGCGCTGCCCTTGACCATGCCTTCGGCGGAGATGTACTCCGGGTAGACCACGAAGCGGCCGACCTTGTCGGTCCCCATCCGCGCCTTCAGTTCCTTGATCGCCGCACGGATGCCGTCGGGCGTCAGCAGGCTCACCTTGACCGGATCCTTCTCCGGTGGCGTCGTGGGCTGTGCGGTCGTCGGTGCCGGTCCCGATGAGTGTGACGTGGCGGCGCTCGAGCCGGGCTTCCCGGACACGACGTTGTCGCCGTCGTGCTCCGGGACCAGCGTCCACACCAGCAGGCCCGACAGCACGGTTCCGCAGACCGCCGAGCCGATCGCCACCCGCCGAGTGCGGAGTTTGCGCCGCTCGTCGCCGATGGACGGCCGTGTCGCGCCCGCTCCCGGGCCGGGGTACTGCGAGGCGTAGGGGGAGGGGTACTGCGAGGGATGGGGCGAGGGTCCGGCGCCGTGCGGAACGGCGTCGTGGGGCGGGGGCGGCCCGAATCCGTCCGGCCGCGCCGATGTGGGCTCCGCGACGGGAGGCCTCAGCGGGAAGGACGTCGCCTCGGGCACGGATCCAGGACCTTGCACCGGTCCTGAGCCGAGTACGGGGCCGGTCGCCCGGTGTTGAGCCGCGACCGCCAGCATGCGGTCCATGGATTCGGCGTCCGGCCGGTCGGCCGGATCCTTGACCAGAAGGGCGTTGAGGAATGCTGTCAGCGGCCCGGCCTGCCGTGGCGGCGGAAGCTCCTCGTTGAGGACGGCGGCCAGCGTGGCCAGCGTGGTTGCCCTGCGCAGCGGGTGATGGCCCTCCACCGCCACGTACAGCATCATCGCCAGGGACCACAGGTCCGAACTCGGCCCGCCGCCGTCCCCGGTGATCCGCTCGGGGGCCATGAAGTCGGGGGTGCCGATCATCGATCCGGTGGCCGTCAGGACCGTGGATGACTCACGGATCGCGGCAATGCCGAAGTCGGTGAGCACCGGGCGCCCGTCCGGGCGCAGCAGGACGTTGGGGGGTTTCACGTCCCGGTGCTGAATTCCCACGGCGTGCGCGGCCCGTAGTGCGGCCAGCAGTTCGCGGCCCAACACGGCCGCCTCCACCGGATCCATCGGCCCGCGCGCGAGCCGGTCCTGAAGCGATCCGCCGGTCACCAGCTCCATCACGAGCCAGGGATAGGTGCCCTCACCGCCGTCCACGACATGGTGGATGGTCACCACGTTGGGATGTTCGACCCGGGCCAGCGCACGGGCCTCCCGCAGTACCCGGGCCCGCAACAGGCTTGCGGCGGGCGGATCGTACTCGGCCAGCCCGGGATCCGACGGGCGTACTTCCTTGAGCGCCACCGCCCGGTCGAGCACGAGATCGCGTGCCCGCCACACCAGCCCCATGCCACCGCTGCCTAGCCGCGCCTCCAGCTCGAAGCGACCGTCGATGACCCGTCTGCCGGACTCCCCGTTACTCATGGCCCGGAGCCTACGAGACACCCGGGAAGATCACACACCCACCCGCCTGGACTCGCTTGCGCAGCAAGGAAACAGCCTCGAATGTGCTCAGGAGGAGTGTGCTCAAGTGGGCGGGAACGTTGCGTTCTGAGGATGCAGGTGGCTTGTCCGCCCCGAGCGGGTGATGACGGTAGGAGGAAGACCCACTCCTTGCCACTTTTAACTTATAGCGCACCAGGGGGCTTGCGGCAAGGCCCCGGTCGTGGGGCACAATCACGGGCCTAGGTCATAACCTGCAGAAATGGGAGATTCACGAAGTGCATGTGTTGTTGTCGGTTTACGGGTCGTGCGGTGACGTCGAGTCGGTGGTGAGGGGACACGCGCTGCTGGTGCGAGCCCTCGGCACCGAGATGCAGGTGTGCGCCCCGCGGGACGTCGCGGCAGGGACCTCGGACCGGAGGCGATGACATGAACCCTCTGACCGCCACCAGCGCGTTCGACCTTCCCGACCGCCTCGCGCCCAAGGCCGACCCGGCGATGATCGCCGGCGACGAGCAGCACTTCGCGTCCATCGCGGAGAGCCTCGAGCAGGCGATCGCCGAACTGTCCGATCTCCTCGATGCCGAGCGCAAGGCACCCGGCGGCATCGGCCGCGGAGCGATGGACCGCGACACGGAGATCCACCGCCTGACCGGTCGCCTGCGCGCCTTGCGTCGCTTCGGTCTCGATCTGTGTCTGGGACACATGGTCAGCGCGGAGGACTCCGAGCCGGTGTACATCGGACGACTCGGCCTCACCGACAGCGCGGGTGGCCGGCTGCTGCTCGACTGGCGTTCCCCCGCGGCTGAGCCGTTCTTCGCGGGGACCCACGCCAACCCGATGGGTCTGGCGAGCCGCCGCAGATACCGCTGGACCCGCGGCCGGATCAGCGACTACTGGGACGAGGTGTTCACCGCCGACGGGCTCGAAGGGCGCGCCGCGCTCGACGACCAGTCCGCGTTCATCGCCAGCCTGGGCAGCAACCGGTCGGCCCGGATGCGGGACGTGCTCTCCACCATCCAGACCGACCAGGACGCCGTCATCCGGGCGGGATCCCGCGGCGCCCTCGTGGTCGACGGCGGCCCGGGTACGGGGAAGACCGTCGTCGCCCTGCACCGCTCCGCCTACCTCCTCTACTCCGATCCCCGCCTCGGTCACCGTCGGGGCGGAGTGCTGTTCGTCGGCCCGCACCAGCCCTACCTGGCCTACGTCGCGGATGTCCTGCCCAGCCTCGGAGAGGAGGGCGTGCAGACCTGCACCCTGCGGGACCTCGTCACCGAGGGGGCCGGAGCAGCGATCGAGACCGACCCGGACGTGGCCCTTCTGAAGTCGTCCGCGGACCTGGTGAAGGCGATCGAGGCGGCCGTCGGCATCTACGAGGAGCCGCCCACCGAGGGGATGACGGTCGCGACCCACTGGTCCGACATCTGGCTGAGCCCCCGCGATTGGGCGGTGGCGTTCGAAGCGGTGGAGCAGGGCACTCCGCACAACGAGGCACATGAGCAGATCATGGAGGAGCTGCTCACGATCCTGATGGAGAAGGACGAGAGCGAGGCCTCACCCGAGCTGCTCCGGAGGTCACTGCTGCAGGACAGGGCGCTGCTCAAGGCCCTCCACCGGGCGTGGCCGCTGGTCGAGGCGACCGACCTCGTCGCGGACCTGTGGTCGGTGCCCGCCTATCTGCGCAAATGCGCTCCCTGGCTCGGCCCCGATGACGTGCGCAAGCTGCAGCGCGCGCAGACCCAGGCCCAGGCGTGGACGGTGTCCGACCTGCCGCTCCTGGACGCGGCACGGCAGCGGCTCGGCGACCCGGAGGCGTCCCGGCGCATGCGCCGGAACCAGGCCACCGTCGCCGCCGAACGCGCGACCAGGGCCGACGCCATCGACAGCCTGCTGCAGAACATGCTGATCGACGAGAGCGAAGGCGCGGTGGGGATGCTGCGTGGACAGGACCTGCAGGACACCCTGATCGACGAGAGCGCCCTGCCCGGCGCCGAACCCGACCTGCTCGCCGGCCCGTTCGCGCACATCGTCGTGGACGAGGCGCAGGAGCTGACCGATGCCGAATGGCAGATGCTGCTGCTGCGCTGCCCGTCCCGGAGCTTCACCATCGTCGGGGACCGCGCCCAGGCCAGGCACGGGTTCACGGAGTCGTGGCAGGAACGGCTCGAGCGGGTCGGGCTCGACCGGATCACTGTCGCCTCCCTGAGTATCAACTACCGCACTCCGGAAGAGGTGATGACCGAAGCCGAGCTGGTCATCCGGGCCGCGCTCCCGGACGCCAACGTGCCGACCTCCATCCGCAGCAGCGACCTCCCCGTCGTCCACGGATCGGTTGCGGAGCTGGACTCCCTCATCGACACCTGGCTCACCGCCCATGACGAAGGCATCGCGTGCGTCATCGGCGATCCCACGTTCCAGGCGACGTCCCGCGTCCGGTCGCTGACTCCGGAGCTGTCGAAGGGGCTCGAGTTCGACCTGGTCGTCCTCATCGACCCGGAGTCGTTCGGCACGGGCATCGAAGGAGCCGTCGACCGCTATGTCGCGATGACCCGGGCGACCCAGCAGCTGGTCATCCTCACGAGCTCCTGACGGGAGCCGGCCCGGCGGGGTCCTTCCACCAGACGAAGACCTCGGTGCTCGGCTGTCGTTCGGAGAACCGGTCCGCCGGGGACACGTCCCGCAGCAGCCGGCGCAGATCCGTCTCGAAGTCATCGCGGCGTGGGCCGAACAGATGTGGAGCGGAGGAGGACATGGAATAGGCCCACGCGACGACGTCGTCAGAGGTGCGTTCCAGCGCCTGCCCGCCGGGCACGACATGGCGTTGGGGTCCGGAGAAGCCGGCTCGGGTGAGCACCGCCGCCTCATCACCGGGTGTTCCGTGGGTCAGCACCCCGCGGCCGGCTCGTCGGACCGGTCCCAGATGGTGCCTGACCAGCGAGTCCATCGCGGCGTAGGGCACGGCCGGATACGGAAGCCCGTCGACGGTCCGGGTCTCCGTCTTCAGATCGGCGATGTGCACCAGCGCCCCGCCGGGCCGGAGCATGTCCCTGACGGTGGCCGCCACCAGGTCGCGATCCATCCAGTGGAAGGACTGGCCGAAGGTCGCGACGGTGAACTCACCCAGACCCGCGGGCAGTTCCTCGGCCCGGGCCCGCACCCACCGCGCCTTCCGGGCTGCTCCCGCCAGGGTGGCCTCGCGCTCTGCTTCGGCGATCATCCCGCCGTCCGGGTCCAGGCCGACGATCTCGCCGAACAGGTGCGCCAGGCTCAGGGCGAGGGTGCCAGGACCGCATCCCACGTCGAGCAGCCGCCCGCGCCCGTCGAGCTGCACAGCCGCGGCCAGCAGGTCCGCGAGCCCAGGGGCATAGGGCAGCCTCCCGCGCCGGTAGTAGGCGGCCGCGCCCAGGAACAACGTGTCGTCCCACTCCCAGTCGCCCATCACCTCCTGATGATTCCACGGCACGGCGTTCGTCCGCGCTGTCGCGGACAGCGGCGCGGCCCGCATGCGCCGGGCAGGCCGCGCGGGTGTCCCCGCTCGTGAGCGGGGACACCGTGGGATGCCCGGTCAGTAGGACGGGACCCGGTCGCGCTCCTGCGTCGGCACGTCCGCGCGGTGCTGCGGATGACGGCCCGCGTTCCTGCCGGGACGGACCGGCCACCAGATGCTCCGGCCGAGCAGTGCGGCGAGTGCCGGCACCAGCACGATCGACAGGACGAACGCGGAGAGCATGATGCCGAGGGCCGTCGCGAAGCCGACCTGCTGGCTGGACGGAGTCGCGGCGAGACTCGCGAAGGAGCCGGCCAGCACCAGTCCCGCGGTCGCGATGGCCGGTGTGGTGTGCCGTACGGCACGGGCCACGGCTGCGCGGGCCGGCCCCGGCCGTTCCATCTCCTCCCGTATGCGGTCGCTGATCAGGATGTTGTAGTCGGTGCCGAGCGCGACCACGAACAGGAACAGCACCAGCGGGAGGGTGAAGTTGACCCCCGGCTTGTTCAACAGGTGCTGGAACAACAGGGTGGAGGCACCGAGGGTGGCGGCGAAGCCGAGGCCCACGGAGAGCATGAGGATCATCGGCGCGAGCAGGCTTCGCAGCAGCACGAGCAGGATCAGCGAGATCAGCACGGCCGCGACCGGGAACACGATCTTCAGGTCATGGTCGACGGCCGTCGATATGTCGGCGAAGATCGCCGCCGTCCCGCCGACGTGTGCCGTCGTACCGGTGGGCGTGTGCGCGGCGACCGCATCCCGGACCGGTCCGGAGACCAGGTCGCGAGCCTGCTGGCTCTGGGGATCCGCCGTCAGGTAGAGGTCGATCCGGGCGGCGCGGTGGTCCTGGTTCAGGGTGGTGCTGCCCACCTGGCCCACACCCTTGACCTGGGTCAGCGCACGGGAGAGGGCGTCGAACCGGTCCGCACGCAGGGTGCCGCCGTCCTTGGCGGTGACGAAGACGCTCGTCGGGTCCGACACACCGGCCGGCAGGGCACGGGAGATCTCGGTGGCGGTGGTCGCCGCCGCGGTCTGCGGTCCTCCGTGATTCAGGCCGTAGTCCATCCGGATCCCGACCAGCCCGGCGGACAGTGCGCCCAGCATGACGACGGAGGCGACGAGCATCAGCAGCGGCCGTCGTGCGACCAGGTCGCCCAAGCGGGCGGCCGAGCCCGCGCGGGGCTCGCGCCGGAGAGCCCGCGAGGGCCAGAACATCTTGCGCCCGGCCGCCGCCAGCATGGCCGGCATCAAGGTGAGACTGCCCAGCAGCATGACCAGGACCGAGACGGCGATGGCCGGACCGAGCACCCGGAACTGTCCGAAGGACGCGACCCCGAGGGTGGCGAAGGCGGCCACGATGGTCAGCGCCGCCGAGGTGATCGCGTTGCCCACTCGGCCGGATACCTCACCGGCCACCGTACGGGCGTTCCGCTCCGGGTGCGCCCGCAGCTGTTCGCGGAAGCGGAACAGCAGGAACAGCAGGTAGTCGGTACCGATGCCGAGCAGGACCACGCTGATCAGCGAGGGGGTGCCCGGGTCCAGTTTGATTCCGGTCAGCATCGCGGCGCCGACCACGGCACCCGACGCCGCACCGCCGATGAAGACGACGGCGAGGAGCGGCAGCACGGCCGCGAGAACGCTCCGGAACACCAGCACGTTGAGCAGCACGATGAGCCCGATGACGAGCATCGACGTGACCTTCGAGGCGGTCTCCCCGGCATCGGTGGTGTCCACGGTGTCGGCCAGGCCGCCGGTGAATCCGGTGCGCATTCCCGCGTCGGTGAATTGCGCGCGGGCGTCGTCCCGGAAGGCCCGATAGAGGTCCTGCATTCCGGGAGCCGTGGAATTTCCGACCAGCTCCGCGGAGAGCAGCTCGAAACTCCGGTCGGGCGCCATCATCGCCGGGGTGACCCGGGGTGTCTGCGAATAGTCCTTGAGGAGGAAGGACGGCCCGCCGTCCTTGGGCTTGGGCATGGTGACCCGGTGCCGGGCGAGTTTCTCGGCCTCGGAGCCGACCCGCCGCTGGTCCGCAGCGGTGAGGGGCTTGCCGTCCGGCCGGGCGACCAGCACGGTGACCGTATTGGCGTCGGATTTCACCCCGAATTGGTCCTCGGCGATTTTCAGCGCGGCGGCCGAGTCATAGGTCTTGGGCAGGAAATCCCCGGTCTGGTTCTGCGTGACCCGATAGATCAACGTCGAACTCAGAGCGGTCAGAACGATACCCAGCACCGCCCAGACGGCGATGACCTTCCACGGGTTTCTGGTGGAGAATCCGGTCAGGGCGCGGATCACTGTGTCCTCCGGCAAATGGACTTCATCGCCGGGGGCTCCCGGTCGGTTTCCAGACCATCACGCGGGGGCCTGGAGATCGTCCGAGCAGAGGATGAACACGATCAGGGGTCCGAGGTCCGGCAACGGCCCCCGACCAGGACCGTGGTCCTGGTCGAAGATCAGCCGCAGGGACAACGTCCGGCCGTCGGCCCGATGCGAGAATGGATCAGGGCCAGCAGGTCGTCCGCTCGCGGGAGCACCCGGAGGGCAGAGAACAGGGAGGGGCACCATGCGAACGCGCCGGTACACCGCGCCACTGATTCCCGGCGCACTGCCGTGGACGCGCAACGACGGGCTCGTCGCCGTCGGGGCGGCGGTCGTCGACCTTCTCGGCTACCTGATCGGCAGCCCGACCGAGGACGGTTCCGTCACGGCCCTCGGATGCATCCTCGTCGTCCTGTCCGCCCTGCCACTGCTGGCCCGCCGTAGCCACCCGATGCCGGCATTCGTCGCCGTGCTGACCCTCACCTCGGTGCTGAATCTGTCCTCGTCGCAGCCGAGCCACTTCGGCGCGGTCATCACGGTCGGTCTGTACTCGGCGGCCCGGGTCTGCTCCGCTCCGATGACAGCGGTGGTGTCCGTCGCGACGGTGGCCCTGACGCTGCTGAGCCAGGGCTTCGGGCGGACCACGTCGAGGACGGACATCCTCGCCAATGTCATCGCCGTCCTCATCGTCGTCATAACGGCGATCGTGGTCAGCCGCTGGCAACAGGAGGTCGCGGCGACCCGCAGGTTGCTGGCCGACCGCGCGGTGGCCGACGAACGGCGCCGTATCGCCCGGGAGCTGCACGACATCGTGGCCCACCACATCACCACGATGCAGCTCATGGCCGGCGGAGCACGGGCCAACCTCGCGGGCAACACCGACGCCGCGCGGGACGCACTGCTCACCCTGGAGTCCTCCGGTCGGATGGCCCTGGGCGAGATGCGCCAGCTCCTCGACGTCCTGCGCGCCGGCGACGAACCGGAGCTCGCGCCGCACGCACCCCAACCCGGAGCCGGTGACATCGACCGCATCGTCAGCGAGTCCCGGCTGGCCGGTCTGCCCACCGAGTTCCGGGTCTGCGGCAAGGAGCGACCACTGCCGCCGACCGTCGGGCTCACCGTGTTCCGGGTCGTACAGGAAGCACTCACCAACGCCCGCAAACACGCCGGCCGGGCCCGCGCGTCGGTACAGCTGACGTACCTCCCGGACCGGGTCGACGTCGAGGTCCTCGACGACGGCGCGGGCGCGCTGGTGCCCGTGGGAGCGCTGGAGACTGCAGCCGCGGCCCGGACCGGCTACGGGCTGATCGGTATGCACGAACGTGTCGTCCTGCAGGGCGGCACCCTGGAGACCGGCGGACTCGACGGCGGCGGATTCAGAGTGGCGGCCAGCCTGCCACTGGCAGCGGATGAGAGAGCGGAACTCCTCCAATGAGCGGACTTCCGCAGAAGAAGATCAGCGTGCTGATCGCCGACGACCAGCCGCTGGTCCGGCGCGGGCTGGCACTCATCCTCGCCCCCGACCCGGCGTTCGAGGTGGTGGCCGAGGCCGAGGACGGCGAACAGGCCGTCGCCCTCGCGCACCGCTTCCGGCCGGACGTCGTCGTGATGGACATCCGGATGCCCGTCCTCGACGGTGTCCAGGCGACCGAGCAGCTCGCCGCCGCGCTCCCCGGCTGCCGTGTGCTGGCCCTGAGCACCTTCGACATGGACGAGTACGTCGTGGGCGCGCTCCGCGCCGGCGCCTACGGATTCCTGCCCAAGGACATCTCCCCGGAGGAACTCGTCGCGGCGATCCACATCGTCCACGCGGGTGAGGCCACCGTCGCGCCCCGGCTGCTCACCCGGCTCATCTCCACCTACGTGAGAGGCCCGCACCGTCCGCAGAAGCCTCCCATCAGCCTCAGCGAACTCACGCCCCGCGAGGTCGAGGTGTGGCGCCTGATCGCCACCGGCCTCGACAACGCGGAGATCGCCCGCGCGCTGGACATCACCGTCTCCACCGTCAAGAACTACATCACCAGCATCTTCGACAAACTCAGCGTCCGGGACCGCGCCCAAGCGGTGATCGCCGCCTACGAGTCAGGTCTCGTGGAGACCCAGCAGAACTAGGGGCGGGCCCCGGACCGGACACCATCCCCAGGACCCGACCGCTGATCTCGTGTCGGCCCGGCAGTATCGAGAGTGTGTGGAGGTGGGGGAGGAGATGGTGCCGGGGTTCGCCATCCGCGAGGGGTACGCGGTGTACCGGGGCCCGTCGGCGGACAGTTCGCTGCATGCCCACGCCGCCTTCCAGGTCGCCATCGCCGTCCGGGGCGAGGTGACGATGGTGGACGCTTCCGGTACCCACCACCGCGCCGCGGCGCTGATCGTGCCGCCGATGGCGCGGCATCGAATCCTGGCGATGACGACCCTGGTCACCTTCTTCATCGAGCCGCATTGCGCGTTCGCGGACCGGCTGCGCGACCGCTGCGGCGACGGCATCACCCCGGCCCCCGAGCTGTGCTGCCTCAGCGAGAAGGACCTCAGCGCCGCCGGCGCGCTCCCATCGGCCGAGCTCGATGCCCGGCTGGTGAAGGCGATGAACACACTGGCGGAGCGGAGAGTTCCGATGCCGGGCCTCGCCGCGACGGCAGGACTGTCACCCCAGCGCCTGCGCGCCCTGGCACGAGATCAGTTGGGGATGCCACTGCCGCGCTGGCGGATCTGGCAGCGTCTGTCGCGCGCGGCGGACGCGCTGGGCGCGGGCCAGTCGCTGGCCGACGCAGCCGTCACGGGCGGCTTCGCCGACCAGGCGCACTTCACCCGGCAGATGCGCGAGATGATGGGCCTCACGCCGTCGGCCGTGCTGTCGGCGTTGCGCCCGTCAATCGCGCCGTCCGACGTAGACGGAAATCGAGCCGGTGACCGTTGACACGAGCTCGGCCTCGCGCACGTCACGGAAACCGGCCTCCGACATGAGCGCCGGAAGGATCCCGTCGGCATTGGGCTGGGTGTCCGCCTTGCCGTCCGCCATCTGCACCACCCGGAAGGCCAGCCGCATACGCCTCGTCCGCTGCAGCCCGTAGTCGGCGATCACCACCTTCCCACCGGGCCGCAGCACCGCGAACATCGACGCGAGGATCCCCCGCTTCATCGTGACCGGACATTGGTGGAGCACCAGGCTGGAGACCACGGTGCTCGCCACGTCCACCCCGAGAACCTCCGTCAGCGCGTCCCCCATGCCGGCCCGCCATTCCGGTGCCACACCAGCGGCATCGGCTTTGCGCCGCGCCACCGTCAGCACATCAGGATCGGGGTCGACCCCGACGATCCGCGCCGCCGGCTGGACTCGGCTGAGCAGCAGGGCCAGCGAGCCGGTGCCGCAGCCCACGTCGACGATCACGTCGTCGGGTTGCGGTGCCACATGCATGGCCAGGAGGCTCCGCCACATGCGCTCCCGGGTCAGTGCGATCACGGGGTCATAGAAGCGGGTGGGGGCGAAACGGCCCAGTGCTGGGGTGAAGGTTCGTTCGGTCATGCGTGCAGTCTCGATCGCATGGTGCCGGCCGGTCTTGAACGAAGCGCTCGTACGCCGGTCGGGGTTCCGGGACATCCCGCACTGCTCCGTCGTCGCGGGCGGCGCGGGCGGCGCGGGCGTCCTGTGCGGCAGCCTGTGCGGGCGGTAGCTCTGTGCGGTACCGGGAGTGAGGCCGTGAGGTGGGGAATTTAGGGTGGGTTCATGGCCACCACAGCGTCCGGACCCCGCCCAGCCCTCGCGCGCCAAGGAAGCGGTCGGGAGCATGCTGGGGTACTTCACCCAGCTGATCGCCGACAAGCGGAACCACCCGGCCGACGACCTGCTCTCCGCGATGATCGCCGCACGGGACGAGAACCACCACGAGAACCACCACCAGGACAGCTCCAGGGCTGAAGAGGGCGGCGAGGACCGGCTCAGCGAGGACGAGCTGGTGTCACTGGTCTTCCTCATCCTGTTCGCCGGCTACGAGAACACCATCCACCTCATCGGCAACGCCACCCTGGCGCTGCTCACCGCGCCCGACCAACTCGGGGCACTGCGGGCGGACCTGGGCCGGGTCGGCGGCGCGGTCGCGGAGTTCGCCCGGCACGACGGGCCCGCACCGCTGGCGATCCGGCGCTTCCCTCTGGAGGACATCACCATCGGCGGTGTCACGATCCCGGCCGGCGAGACCGTCCTACTGTCCCTGGCCGCGGCGAACCGCGACCGCGACCAGTTCGCCGATCCCGACCACGTCGACATCACCCGCGACGCCACCGGTCACCTCGCCCTCGGGCACGGCATCCACTACTGCCTCGGCGCTCCGCTGGCCCGCATGGAGACCGAGATCGCGCTCACCGCGCTCCTTGACCGCTTCCCCCACCTGGCCCTCGACGTCCCACCCGACGCCCTGCGCTGGCGGCCCTCGATGCGCGCCCGGGGACTGCTGGCCCTCCCGGTGCGGTACTGAACGGCCCGCACGGCACCGGCCGTGGGGCACCATCCGGGCCAGTTGAACTCACCGTGCCGCGAACCGCTCGAACGTCTCGTACAGTGCCGCGCTCATCGTGGCGCTGCCCTTGTGTCCCGAGTCGTCGATGACCACCAGTTCCGAGCCGGGCCAGGCGCGGCTGAGTTCCCAGGCCGTGTCCAGCGGTCCGCTCATGTCGAGGCGGCCGTGGATCAGGACGCCCGGAATGCCCGCCAGACGTCCCGCGTCGCGGATCAACTGACTTTCCTCCAGCCAGGCCCCATGGGCGAAGTAGTGCGCGCAGATCCGCACGAAGGCCAGCATGGCCAGCGCCGGCTTGTCGCTGTACGGGGTGGGCGCTCCGTTGGGTTCCGCGGACAGGACCGCGTCCTCCCAGGCGCACCAGTCGAGCGCGGCCTTGGTCCGTACGTTCAGGTCGGGGTCGTTCATGAGGCGCGCGTACGCCCCGACGAGGTCGACGTCGCGGTCGGCTTCGGGAACACCGTCGCGGAACCGCTGCCAGGCCTCAGGGAAGAAGCGGCCCGCACCCCGGTACAGCCAGTCGATCTCGGTGCGACGGGAACTGGTGACGGCCACGAGGACGATCTCCGAAACCCGTTCCGGATGCCGCTCGGCGTAGGCGAGGCTGAGCGTGGAACCCCAGGAGCTGCCGAAGAGCAGCCACCGCTCGACGCCGAGATGCTCGCGCAACTGCTCCATGTCGGCCATCAGATGCTCGGTGGTGTTGAGGTCCATGTCGGCGGCCGGATCGCTTGCATGGGGTGTGCTCCGTCCGCATCCCCGCTGGTCGAAGAGGACGATCCGGTAGCGCTCCGGATCGAAGGAGCTGCGGCGGCCGGTCGAGCAGCCCGAACCGGGGCCGCCGTGGACGACGAGGACGGGCTTGCCGTCGGGGTTGCCGCAGGTCTCCCAGTAGACGAGGTTTCCGTCTCCGGTGGAGAGCATGCCGTGGTCGTAGGGCTCGATCGGTGGGTAGGGCGCGGCCATGGTCTGACTCTCTTTCCTACGAGCTCATACGCGGTCGCCCGAACAGGCACAAGCCGCCCACACTACCTTCGGGACCGGATGCGGCTCAGGTCCGAGAGCACAGCCGGCCCCTCGTCAGGCCCGCCTCCGGGAGCCCGTCCGCTCTGCTTCTCCCGTCTGTGACAGGCCTGTTACCACCGATGTGACACCCGTCATGGCCCACCTGGTCCAGGCCTGATCGACTCGGCGAATGCGTAGCGTCTCCCTCACCCTGCCCTTCGTTGTCGCAGGCGTCCTTGTGCTCACGGCTTGCGGAACGCAGAGGGTCGCTTCGTCGGGCGACGGCTCGTCACGGACGGAGGGGGCCGACTCCGCGGATCCCTCGGGCACGGCATCCTGCGGGGCGCGGCCCTCCGACGCGTGGGTCGCGCCCAGCGATCTGGCTCTGCCTGGATACCCCTCCGGTCTCGAGAGGGACGGAGTCAGGATCACGCGATTCAGCGGCGGCTCCAGTGCCTGCGCCGAGTTCGACGTCACCAACCACGGGGCCGAACCCTTCACCTACACGATCGCCTTCGCCTTCCTGTCGGGCTCCGGCAGGGAACCGGAATACACGGAGCAGACGGTTGCGTCCGTCGCACCGGGTCGGTCCGTGAAGCGCGTCTTCGCCGTCGACATGATGCACTCGCACGCGGACGGCAACGCCAAGGGCAAGGCAGGAGTGCGGATCACCAAGGTCAGGGGCGTCCCCACCGCCGAAGCAGCTCCCGCAGGTGGCTCGTGTCCGCCCTCGGGAGTGAGCGTGTACATCGACAAGGGCGATGCCGCCATGGGACTGCGCGCCGTCGGCCTCCACCTGCGGAACTGCGGCACGCAGACCTACCGGCTCAACGGCTACCCGCAGCTCCAGATCCTCGACGAGGGACACCAGCCCGTCAGCAGCGTGAAGGTCCTCCACGGCGGCAGCGCGATCACCGCGAGCTCCGGAGCGGACGGGGTGCCCCAGCCGCTGGCCCTGAAGCCGGGCGACGGCGCCTACGCCGATCTGATCTGGCGCAACACGTACGAAGCCGGGGCCGGCGATCCGGTGAACGCCCCGTACGTGCGGGTGTGGGCGAAGCCCGGTGCCGCCCCGATGACGGTGATCCCGGAACTCGACCTGGGCTCGACAGGAAAGCTCGGGGTGGGCCCCTGGAAGAAGGACGACACGATCCGGCCGGCACCCGGCGGCTCGTCCGGCAGGCCGTCAGCGGCGCCTCCTTCCCTGACCGCCGTGCCGACGCGACCGTGAGGACCAGCCCGTTCAGGCGCCACGTCCGGCGGTGAAGGCCGCGCGGCCGAACTCACCGCGGCGCTCGACTGCTCGGCTCCCTGAGGTCGGCTCTCCACCGGAGCGTGTCCCGGCGCAAGATGTTCCGGATGACCTAGAATCGCCGGATGATCTTTATTGTCGTCAAGTTTCCCGTGAAGCCCGAGCACGCGGATGAGTGGCCGACGCACGTGGACGCCTTCACCACCGCCACCCGGGCCGAGCCCGGCAACCTGTGGTTCGAGTGGTCGCGCAGCCTCGAAGAGCCCAACACCTATGTCCTGGTGGAGGCGTTCCAGAACGACGCGGCCGCAGCGCACGTGAACTCCGATCATTTCCGTGCGGCGTTGGAGCAGATGCGCCCCCTGCTGCGCCGGACGCCCGACATCGTGAGCACGACGATCGAAGACGCGACCGGCTGGAGTGCGATGGGCGAGCTCTCGATCGACTGACGGCGGGCTTCCGCCGGAATCGGTCCGCGCTCCGCCGACTCCGTTGTCGGCCGCCGCAACCCGCACGGGTGATGCGCCAACCGGGGCAAGCCCGGCTTCTCGATCATCGCCACCGCCAACAGCCGTGACCGAGGCGTCAGCGATCTGTCCTCGGTCGACCACGCCGTCCGCGAGCCGCTGGAGATCTTCCCCGTCTGCCACCACTCGCCCGCCTCGGCGATCGCGATGGCACGCCGCCTGCGGGAGAAGCAGCCGAAGATGGTCCTCGTGGACCGTTCCTCCAACCACGTCTTCCAGTGGGACGCGCGCGGGAACGACCCGGCCGAGCCCGGCGCCGATCCGGGAGCGCCGGAGGCACCGCCCGCCGAGGAGGAAGCCGTGCTGCACGGCGACGCCATCGGCGTGGAGATCGGTGACCTGCGGCTGCGCTTCGCCGAGCTGGAGGAGTACCTGCTGCGCCACGGCCGGGTGCGGCACTGGCCGGAGTGGTGGCACCAGTACGTCGAACTGCCGCTCGGCGACAGCGACCACGACACCTACCGCCAGGTCATGCTGCTGATCGGCAGCCTGTTCCGGCGGCTGGCACCCGGCGACGCCGGCCGCGTGCGCGTGGACGAGGACCGCGAGCGCTTCATGTGGACCAGGATGCGCGAACACCCGGCCGCGACCGGCACCGATCCCGCCGACTGCCTCTACGTCTGCGGTGCGTTCCACGCGGCCGGCCGCGTCGCGGAGTTCGGCATCCACGGCACCGACACCTTCGAGATCAGTCCGCGCACCGCCACCAAGTGGCTGCACGGTCTGATCCCGTCCAGCCATGCCGCGATCGAGGCGCAGTTCGGCCTCGCCGCCGGCTCGGTGTCGATCGCCGCGACGGTCTGGGCGAAGAACGTCAAGCGCACGCGTGTGCGGCCGTACCGCCTGGCGGGACAGGCGGGCGTGCCGTCGAAGGCCGGGAAGATCGCGGCCGGGGTTCCCGGCGAACTGGCGGTCGCCCAGTCGCATCCACAGGACCCGTCCAGGACGGCACTGCTGTGGGCCGCCCAGGTACAGCTCGGGCACCTCGGCCGCGCGGAGCTCCGGGCGCGGTGCGGCGAGCTGCTGGGCAACCCCATGGTGGTGCCCGCCCATCCGCGCTACCTCAGCGGCCTCGTCCACGCCCTGGAGCCCGTCCCGGGCCTCACCGACTTCGTCGTGGAGGCCGTGTCGAACGCGTTCGGCCGGCTGCCGGACCCGGTGCTCCTGCCGTGGCTGCCGACCCTGATCACCACCCTGCGTTCGGGCGGCGCCGAACTGGCCCCGCTGCTGATCCGTGAGGCCGGACGCATCTTCCCCGGCCGGCTCGCCGCGCTGGACGCGTGGGTGCCGCCGTGGCGGGCACGGCAGGGACCGGAGGCCGTACCGGTGGCGCGCCGTACGGACGGCAACCGCGGCTGCACGCTGCTCGCCGCCCACCCCGCGACGTGCGACGCGGTGGCGGGTTTGCTGGGCTGCGACGAGCCGTGGGACACCGCCGGTCCCGAGTCGCGGGGCGCGGCACTGGCCGCTCTTCATCCGGACACGGCCACGGCACTGGAGGTGGTGCTGTCCGGCGGGGGGCACCGGTGAGCGCAAGCCCGTACCCAGCGGCCGGACCGGCGGCCCCGGGGTCCGGCCGCGGTCTGTGCAGCATTTCGTGACGGCGGTCCGCCTTTGCTGGAACCGGCAGCCAATGTGGGCCCCCGCGTTCTACGATCACTTACATGCTGCTTCGCCGAATGCTGCGCATGGTCATGGTCCTTGCTGTGGTTCTCACCGGGGTGGTTCAAGGGGGTGTGGGGACCGCGTGGGCCGGGGAGAGCCGGCCGTCGTCCGATCGGCAGTTGCTGTTCTACAACCATGCCTATGGCGTGTTCGACCGGGAAACGGCCGATGCCATCGAGCATTCCGACTATCTGCGGAACTTCGCCAGCTTCCAGGTCCGCACCACGACGGGTACCGGCGGACAGACCTGGACCGGCCGCTATCTGATGGGCCGCCAGACCTACCTCGAACTGTTCGGGATCGGCGATCTGCCCGGCCAGGATTCTGCTCTCGGTTCCACCGGGATGGGGATCTCAGCGGAGCGGGCCGGCGACCTGGCGACGGTGACCCAGCGCTTGCGGGATCAGGGGACCCCCAACCCGATCGGGTTCCGCCAGACGCGTGACTTCGGCGACGGCGTCCCGGTGCCGTGGTTCGACGCGGTGTTCACCACCGACCAGTACGACACCTTCGGCGCCTGGGGGATGGAGTACCTGCCGGAGTACTTCGCCGACCCGCGCAGCAAGACCGAGCCGGCCAGCTACCCCGGTGACGTCGGCCGGGAGCGTTACCTGTCCGACGACTACCGCAGCCATCTGATGCGTGACGTGACGATGGTCCGTCTCGCGGTCACCGAACGCGATCTTGCCAGTACGGTGCCGTTGCTGAAGGCCGGCGGGTTCCGCGTGCACGCCGTGGTAGGTGGCGTCGTTGCGCAGGGCGGCGGCACCACGATCCGACTCGACGCCGTCGCGCGCGACAAGGTGGGGCTGCGCCAGGTCGAGATGTCACTCAACCGGTCCGTCGCGTACCGGCACCAGGAACAGCTCGGCCACTCGACGCTCACCGTCGGCCCGGGCCCGCGCGCCGTCTGGAATTTCAGCGGCACGAAGTAACCGGAAGCCTGCGGATCAGTTGAAGGCGCCGTGCCGATTTCGGCACGGCGCCTTCACGATGTGGCGTGGGTCGCCCGATCTCATCAGGCCGGTGGCCCAGCAAGTAGCACCGGGTCCTTCCACGCATGGTCAGCGAGCGGTCAGCGCGCGGTGCGCGACCCCAGGGAGTCTCTGAGCAGCGCACGGGATCGGCCCGAGCGGCACCTGCAAGGAGCACACCATGCAGAGCACCAGCGTCCTCATATCCGGCGCCAGCATCGGCGGCCCGGCCCTCGCCTACTGGCTGGCCGAGTACGGCTTCGAGGTCACCGTCGTGGAACGCGCCCCTGCCTTCCGGCCGGGCGGTCAGGCGGTCGATGTGCGCGGCCCGGCGCTGGACGTCGCGGAGCGGATGGGTGTGCTGGACGAGCTGCGGGGCCTGGCCACCGACATGCGGGGCATGTCGATGGTCGACGCCACCGGTAAGGAGCTCTACCGCAGCACCGAAGGCACCATCAGCGGCGGTGACTTCGCCACCCCGGATGTCGAGATCCTCCGAGACGACCTGTGCCAGGTGCTGTTCCGGGCTGCCGCCGACCGCGTCGAGTATCTCTTCGACGACTCCATCGCCGCCCTTGTCCAGGACGCGCACGGGGTCCACGTCACCTTTGAGAACGCCGCTCCGTGCACCTTCGACCTGGTGGTGGGCGCCGACGGGCTGCACTCCACCACACGGCGGCTGGCCTTCGGCCCGGAGTCCGACTACATCACCCACCTCGGCACCTACCTGTCGGTCTTCACCGCCCCCAACTACCTGGGGCTGGACCGCTGGCAGGTCTGGCACCAGGGCGGCACCGCGGGCGGTGCGATCATGACCGCCCGCGGCAACGCCGAGATCCGGGTCTTCGCGGGATTCGAGGCACCGGAGATCGTCGACTACGACCATCGCGACACCGAGGCCCAGAAGAAGCTGGTCCACGACCGTCTGACCGACGTCGGCTGGGAGTTTCCCCGCGCGCTGCAGTACATGTGGGACGCGCCCGACTTCCACTTCGACTCGATGAGCCAGATCCACCTGGACGAGTGGTGGCGCGGGAGGGTGGTCCTGGTCGGTGACGCCGGCTACTGCGGATCGCCCATGTCCGGGCAGGGCACCAGCATGGCCATGGTCGGTGCCTACGTGCTGGCGGGCGAACTGAAGGCCGCCCACGGTGACCACCGGATCGCCTACCCGGCCTACCAGGAGGCGCTGCGCGGCTATGTGGCGGAGAACCAGCAGCTCGCCCTCACCAACCAGGCCCGCATCGCTGCCCAGACCGGTGCTGCTCAGGGTGAAGCCATCGCCGACATCGAGATGCAGGACTTCGGCCAGGTGGTCAATGGCCTCGTCCTGAAGGACTACTGAGCGGGCCGTCGCCGCTGCCGAGGGGCGCGGTCAGCCGGCGACCCAGGTGCCGGTGAGGCCCTGGACGGCTGAGCCGTCGAGGTCGGCGAGCTTGGTGCCGACGAAGTCGCGGGCCCGGTCGGAGGTCTGGACGCGGAACGCCGGCCGGTCCGCCGTGAGGGCGTCGATGATCGGTGCGGCGGCCTCGGCGGGGGTCTGCGCGCCGCCGAAGGCCTTCATGGTCCGGTCGATGTAGGCCTGGAGGGCGGGGCCGTACGGTCCGGCGGCCGCGGTCAGCGCCGGGACGTCGAGGCTCTGGCTGGCGACGAACTCGCTGGCCACGGCGCCAGGTTCGATCACGGTCACCGAGACGCCGACGGTGGCCGCCACCGGGGCGAGGGACTCCATGAAGCCTTCGACCGCGAACTTGGCGGCGCAGTAGGCCTCGTTGAACGGCTGCCCGACAACGCCGCCGACACTGGTGACGGTCAGCACCCGTCCCTGTGCTGCCCGCAGGTGGGGCAGCGCGGCCCGGGTGACCTCCACGACGCCGAAGAAGTTCACTTCCATCGTCCCGCGGACGTCCGCGACGGTGCCCTGCTCGATGGTGCCCACATGTCCGGCTCCGGCGTTGTTGACCAACGCGTCCAATCGGCCGTGCTCGGCGATGACCTCGGTCAGACAGTCGGCCACGGAGGCGGGGTCGACCACGTCCAGGCGCTTGATCTGGATCCGGTCGGTCACTCCGGCCTCGGCGGCCGCCGTGCGCAGGGCGCCGGCCTTGCCGGGGTCGCGCATCGTGGCGACGGTCAGCCATCCGGCCTGAGCCGCGGCCACGGCGGTGGCCAGCCCGATGCCGGAGGAGGTGCCGGTGATCAGGACGGTCTTCTGGGGCTGGGCGGACATGCGGGGGGCCTCGTCTCTGCCGGGGGTCGGGAGATGACTCCCGGACATCGTGTGCGTGCACACACACCATACGTCTGTGTGTGCACGCACGCAAGTCGCGTAGGATTGGCGCATGCCACGAGCCGACATAAACCTGGGTGATCTGGCCGCCCGAGATCATGCCTTCTACGGCCTGGTCTGGGCCGGCACCACGCTCACCGCGCGCGTCGACCGCGCCCTCGTACGCGCGCATGACCTGCCGCTGTCGTGGTTCGAGGTGATGCTGTGGCTGCACAGCCAGAGCGAACCGGTGGCCGCGTCCGACCTCGGCGCGAAAACCCTCCTCAGCCGCAGCCAGGTCTCCCGCGTCGCAGACGCGCTGCAGGCCCGCGGCCTCATCGAGCGCAGCACCGCCCCCAGCGACGCCCGCTCGGTGCGGATCACCCTCACCCCGGCCGGGCACGAGGTCTTCGCCGCGGCCGACGCCACCCGCAGACAGGCTCTGGCCGAGGTCTTCAACGACCTCCTGGACGACGACGACATCCAGTCACTGGAGGCCGTCTGGCAGAAGCTGAAACAGCACCGCGTCGACTGAGCGCCTACCGGCCCGAGGACTGGCGGTCGCGTCGTGCGCGAGGGGGAGTCATTCGGTGGCCTTGCGGGCGGCGACCGCACGGCCCCGGGCCGCTCTGCGCTTCGCCGCACGTCGCTCGTCCTCGCTCAGCCCGCCCCAGACGCCCGCGTCCTGACCGGCCTCGAGGGCCCAGCTCAGGCAGTCCTCCCGCACAGGGCAGCCGTGGCACACCGCCTTCGCCTCTTGGATCTGCAGTAGGGCCGGGCCGGAGGTGCCGACGGGAAAGAACAGTTCGGGGTCCTCGGCACGACAGGCCGCACGGTGTCGCCAGTTCATGGGAATCCCTCCGATGCGTGTCGCGGGCGGCGGATCCGCCGGTCGGACCCGCTCAATGCCGTGTGGTCACGCGTGCCCCAACTTCGGTGATCCATTCGGCATTCGGCATTCGGCATTCGGCGATCCGCGATCCGCGATCCGCGATCCGCGATCCGCGATCCGCGATCCGCGATCCGCGAATCCGCAGTCCCGGACGCCACGGACCGCCGGCACGCCCTACGACGGCCCGTCGGATCCCTGCGGCACCTCTGGCCCTCTCGGACCGTTCGAGTCGCTCCGCTCCCGGTGGCGCAGCCAGGCGGCCGGCAGGAACCAGCAGACCGCGAACCACCCCACCATGACGGTCACCCACACCGCGGCGGTCGTGCCGGACGCGGTCACGCGCAGAATCAGCAGCAGCGCCGAGGCGACCGTACCCAGCAGGAGAATCAGCCCGGCCATGGTGAACCGGGAGCCCCGGACCACGGCTTCGGGCTTCAGCCGGTGGCCCGCGACGATGCGGTGCAGCAAGACGGGTGCGATGAGAGCGTCCGTGGCGGCGGCGCCCAGCAGGACCGTGGTGAGGTAGACGGTCCGGTCTGATCCTCGTCGCGCCGTGTCGACGCCCGGTCCGCGGGTGGGGTCATCCGTGCTCGCCCGCCTTCCTGCGGTTGCCGGTGAGGTTCCTGGATCTTGGCCTTGACGCCTTGCTTGATCATATCGGCGCGGTCGCTGTCTCCCTTGAGGATCGCGGCTGCGGTCGCTACTCGGAGGGTTTGCCACCCTTGCCGTGAGATTTGCCCTTCCCCTTGCCCTTCCCCTTGCCTTTCCCGTGGGCCTTGTCAGCTTCAGCAGTGGGGACTCCCGGACCCTCGGACGACAAGGTCGGGTGACGGCGTGAGGCGGGCGCCGGCACCGTGGCGAGCGCCGCTGTGGAAGGCGGGGCGGGCGCCGGAGCGCCGTGCGACGGTGACGGTGACGGTGACGGCAGGACAGGAGCACTGCTGCTGGGCGTGGGGTGGTGGACGGCCGCGTCGGGGGTGGTGTCCTGATCGCCCAGGGCCGACAGGGTGACTCCGGCGGCCCCCAGGAGAACACCGGCGGCCAGCGCGGCGATCAGAGCGCGCCGTCGCCGGGGCGGAAGGCCTGCCAGGCCCGGGGGAGGGGCGGAGCGACCGGAGTTGGAGTGCGTGCGGTGGATCGCGGTGTCGCTCAACGGCCCGGCGACTGTTCCGCCCGCTGTGTCGGGGCGGGGCGGGGCGGCCGCGTCCTGGAGCAGTTGGGCACATCGAGTGGCGTCGGGCCGGGCGCCGGGATCGGTATGGGTCATCGCTTCGATGACGGACGCCAGCGGTTCGGGCACGCACCGGGAGATCTCCGGGGGGCGTAACAGTCGGGCGGTGCCGACTTCCGGGGAAGATCCCTGGTACTCCGGCTCGCCCTTGAGGGCTTCCAGCAGGACCAGGCCCAGGCCGTAGATGTCACTGGCGGGCCCGGAAGCCTTTCCGAGCACCTGCTCGGGAGACAGATAGGGGATGGTGCCGACGATCGTGCCCGGCTCGGCACGAGTGGGTTCGTCGATGAGGCGGGAAAGCCCGAAGTCCGCCAGATAAGGGGCGTCGTCGGGGCCGATCAGGATGTTGGAGGGCTTCACGTCGCGGTGGACGATCCCCGCCGCGTGTACGTGGGCCAGCGCGGAGGCCAGCCGGATGCCGAGGCGCGCCACGTGCTCGCCGCTGAGGGGGCCGTCGGTTAAGCGTTCGCGCAACGTGGCGCCCTTGACCAGATGCATCACCACGTAGGCGCCGCCCTCGTGCCGTCCCATGTCGTAGACGGGGACGAGAGCAGGGTGGGCGAGCCGGCCCAGGAGTACCGCTTCCTTGCAGAATCCGTCCGCCGTCACCGCGGTGGCACCGGGCCTGAACACCTTGATCGCGACCTCACGCGGCAGTTGCAGGTCGGTTCCCTGAAAGACGTCCGCGGTGCCGCCCGCACCCAGCAGTTCGTCCAGGCGGTAGCGGCCGCCGACGATCTCGCCGGCATGGGGGCCGGGGCGCTGAGTTCGGCGGGGGTGGGCCGTCATGCGATCTCCCTGACTGCGTCCTGCGGTGGCCCGTCGCCTGCCCGGCCCCTGGAGACGTATGCGGACGGCGGGGTTGTGCGACATCAGTCTGATCCGGGGCGCACGGTTCCGCCATCGTCCGGTCACTTGCATTCCCACCGGCCTTCTGTTCAGGGCCTGTTGGCAGGGTCCCGCCTGGCATGGTCCGGCGTCGGCCCGGGATAATCGATTCGTGCGGGCGACCAGTGGCCCCTGCGCTCCGGTACATGCTGCCTGTCGTGGGTACGGACGAAGAGTGGGATGCCGTTGTCGGCGACGAGGGGGTCATGCGACCGGGTGCCGAGCATCTCGCCGACCGCCTCGGCCTGGCCGGCCAGACCCTCCGGCGCTATCCCGAGGGCTCCTTCCCCGTCTACGCGATCGGTGACCGGTAGGTGCTCAAGGTGACCGGCAGGTGCTCAAGCTGTATCCCACCGTCTCCGCCGAGGACGGGCGCACGGAGGCGCGCGTTCTCGAACACGTCCAGGGCAAGCTGCCCATCGTCACCCCAGAGGTTCACGCCGACGGTGAGTACGAGAACGGCTGGCGCTACATCCTGATGACGCAGTTCCCCGGCCAGGGGCTGGCCGGGACGTGGCCGCACGTGCCGGACGCCGACCGGGACCGGTTGGCGAGTGAGGTCGGCGCAGCGCTCGCTGCTCTCCACGCTCTCGACACGGAGCCGATGCGCGAGGTACTCGGCCCGCCCGACTGGAGTGCGTTTCTTGCCGGGCAACGTGCGACGACCGTGGCGCGGCAGCGTGCGCGCAAGCTGCCCGAGCTCTGGGTGGAACAGATCCCGGAGTTCCTGGCGTCGGTGCCGCTGGCCGGCGAACCCGAGCGGGTGCTGCTGCACACCGAGATCATGCGGGAGCACCTGCTGGTGGATCCGGGCCGGTGGACGCTGAGCGGGCTCTTCGATTTCGAACCCGCCATGCTCGGCGACCGCGCCTACGAATTCGTCGCCGTCGGCCTGTTCGTCTCGCGCGGCGATCCTCGGCTGTTCGGCCGGGTGGTCGCTGCCTACGGCCGGACCTTCTCACCTCGCGAACTGATGGCGCACACGTTGCTGCACGTCTACAGCAACCTGCCCTGGTACTTCAGAGAGCTGCCGGCACCGCCGGAGGACACGCTGGACTCACTGGCCGAGACATGGTTCGGCAGCGCCTGACGAAGTCCGGCCGGCGGGCCGCCCCCAACCACCCCGTCGCGTGACGGTCGGCCGGTTTCCAGCCGCCTTCCCCCGCCGCGGATCGGACGAGTGTGCGCCGGAGGTTGCAGGGCAGGCGCCTTTCGAGGGTCACCCACCGATCAGACCGGAAGGGTCCCTCGCACCACCGCACCACGACGGAAGGACTCTTTGTGACGGACAGCATGTGGGGATACCAGGCAGCGTCGGGTCACCAGGCCGGAACGGACCTGACCGGGTTCAAGGTCGAGGCGACCAACGGCAGCATCGGCAAGGTCGACAAGCACTCCGAGGACGTCAGCGCCGCCTACATCGTGGTCGACACCGGAGTGTGGATCTTCGGCAAGCACGTCCTGCTCCCGGCGGGGACGATCCAGTCCATCGACGTCGCGGAGCGGAAGATCTACGTCGCCCGCGACAAGGACGAGATCAAGAACGCCCCGGAGTTCGACAAGGACAAGCACACCGGTGACTCGGGCTATCACCAGCAGGTCGAGGCCTACTACGGCACTCACCGCCCCTGAGCGACGTTCCGCCGTGACTCCTGGGCATCCCTCCTGAACGGTCCACCTCCTGACTCCCGTGACCCGCCGGAGCCTGCCTCTTGGGCGCCGCGCGGCGACCTGAGGACCACATCGGCCCGCCCCCCGCGATGCGTGCGGCCGTGCGGCGGTTGCCGGTGTGACCTTCCATGGGACGATGTTTGGCATGGACGCGGTCAGCAGGAACAACGTGACGGTTACCGGACAACCCGGTGCGCCGGTGATCATGCTCGCGCACGGGTTCGGCTGCGACCAGAACATGTGGCGTCTGGTGGTGCCGGTGCTGGCCGAGCGCTTCCAGGTGGTGCTGTTCGACTACGTCGGCTCGGGGCGCTCGGACCTGTCGGCCTGGGACCAGCGGCGCTACGCCTCCCTGGACGGCTACGCGACCGACGTGCTGGACATCTGTACGGAGCTGGATCTGTCCGAGGTGGTTTTCGTGGGGCACTCGGTCAGCGCGATGGTCGGGGTCGTTGCCGCGGCCCGCGAGCCGCAGCGGTTCGGCAAGCTGGTGATGGTCGCGCCCTCGCCCTGCTACATCGACGACCCGCGGACCGGCTACGTCGGCGGGTTCAGCGCCGCCGACATCGATGAGCTGCTGGAGTCGTTGGACAGCAACTATCTCGGCTGGTCGGCGGCGATGGCGCCGGTCATCATGGGCAACCCGGACCGGCCCGAGCTCGGACAGGAGCTGACCAACAGCTTCTGTGCCACCGATCCGGGCATGGCCGCGGTGTTCGCGCGCACCACGTTCCTTTCGGACTCCCGCTCCGAACTGGCATCGGTCCGCGTGCCCACGCTGGTCCTGGAGTGTGCGCAGGACGCCATCGCCCCGCGCGAGGTCGGCGCGTTCGTGCAGGCCGCCATCCCCGGCAGCCGGCTGGTGACGCTGGACGCGACCGGGCACTGTCCGCAGCTGAGCGCCCCCCAGGCCACCGCCCGGGAGATCTCGGCGTTCGCCGGCGCCGCCCGGTGATGTGCGAGACCGCGGACGGCGAGTCCGACCGCTCGGCCCGCGACAACGATCAGGACAAGGACCAGGCAAGGAAGCACGACCAAGGCCGGGACCAAGGCCAGGACCAAGGCCGGGACCAGGACCCGGACGCGGCCGGCGACGACGTGGACGGCGCAGAGCGGGCGCAGTTCTCGGCGCTGCTGGAGGACAGCGCCGAGGACCTGTACGACAACGCTCCGTGCGGATACCTGTCGACGCTGCTCGACGGCCGGATCGCCAAGGTGAACACGACGCTGCTGGACTGGCTCGGCCACACCCGCGCCGAGCTGGTCGGCCGCAAGCGCTTCGCTGATCTGCTGACGGTGGGCGGCAGGCTCTACCACGAGACGCACTTCGCTCCATTGCTGGCGATGCAGGGTCAGATCTCCGGAATCGCCCTGGAGCTCAAGGCCGCCGACGGCAGCCGTCTGCCGGTCCTCGTCACCTCGGTGGTCAAGACCGGTACGGACGGGCAGCCGCTGCTGATCCGCACCACCGTCTTCGACGCCCGCGACCGCCGCGCCTACGAGCAGGAGCTGCTGCGCGCCCGCAAGGAGGCCGAGCGGGCCCACGAGGTCGCCGAGGCCGAGCGGATGCGTCTGCACCAGGTGCTGGCCATCCTGCAGAACAGCCTCCTGCCGCCGGCTCTGCCGCAGGTGCCGGGTGTGGAGGCCGCCGCGTACTACCACACCGCCTCCGCCGACCAGCTGGGCGGCGACTTCTACGACCTGTTCGCGCTCGGCGACGGCCGGTGGGGCTTCTTCCTCGGCGACGTCTGCGGCAAGGGCCCCGAGGCCGCCGCGGTCACCTCGCTGATCCGCTACACGCTGCGCGCCGCGTCTCTGCGCGCCGGCGACCCGGCCGAGGCCCTGGACACCCTCAACACCGCGCTGCTCGAGCGCTACACGGGCAACGACCCCCGCTACTGCACCACCATCGCCGGCACCCTCACCCCGCGCGGCGGCGATCTCCACGTCACGGTGGCCAGCGGCGGTCACCCGCCCGCACTGCTGCTGCGTGCCGATGGCACCGCGCACTATCTCCCCACCCCAGGCGGCATGCTCGTCGGCATCATGCCCCGTCCGCACTTCACCTCGGCCACCACCGTCCTGCACCCGGGCGACACGCTGCTGCTCTACACCGACGGTCTGACCGAGGCGCGCACCGCCGACGGCCCCCGGTACAGCGAGGACGCCCTGCACGCCTTCGCCGGGACCCTGGCGCCGGCCGGCGCCCAGCAGACCGTCAACGCCATGACCGGCCTGTTGGAGAGCTTCGGGGACGGTCTGGACGACGACACCGCCCTGCTCGCCCTCGGCATTCCCGCTCGCGACACCCACACCGGCGGCGCACGATGACCGATCTGAACCTCACCACCCGACAGACGCCCGCCGGCGCGGTGCTGGCCGTGGCCGGCGATCTCGACCACGCGAGCGCCGGCCGGTTCCGTAGCGCCGTGGCCCTCATAGCCCTGCAGCCCGGGCAACTGCTGATCGTGGATTTCGGCGGTCTGACCTTCTGCGACTCCAGCGGCATCACCGCGCTCATCGCCGCCCGTCACCAGGTCCATGAGCAGGGCGCCGACATCACGCTGACGGAGGTGCCCGCAGCAACCGTCCGCATCCTGCGCCTCCTCGGCCTGGACCAGATTTTCCGCATACAGCCAGCACCCGGCCCGGACACCGGCCCCGTCGGCTGACGATCACCGCGGACGCCCGCGGGGGCCTGGACCTGCGGCAACATGCCTGCTACTCGGCGACACGAAAATCTATCGCGGGTGCGGTAGACATCCGATTCCGAGTGTGGGTAATGTTCCTGTCGTAGCCAAGAAGACAGCAGGGAGCGGCAGAAACGAACTGCCGCTCGGCGTGCAGGGCACGGCAAGGGAATCCGGCGGCCGGTGAGTGCGGATGGTCGCAGGGTTGGTTGCCGGGCTCGGCGGCTCGACAAGGAGCCGCCACGCAGGACCGCAGTCTCTGGAGTACCAGCAGTTCCGCAGGATCCGATGTCCAGATTCGAGCAGGAAGGTACGGCGCAACGCCATCAGGATCGCCCACACGACGCGCTCGTGCGGGCACTCGCAAGGCCCCGGATTGGAAGGTGGTCCCCGGTCAGGCATTCACGATCCCCGCACCCCGCGTTCCCCCGGCGCGGCAGTGCGGATACGGCAGGACCGGCGTACAGACGCCGGTAGATGTAGATGGTGTTGAAACCGCCCTTTGGGGCCCCGGAAGCCGAGTTCGGCTCCCGGGGCCCCTCCATGTGTTCTCCAGGAGGCCGTATGACCGTCAGACATGAAGAGGTGTGATGAGCGAGCAGACCCCCGCGACCCCCGCGGAACGGTTCGACGATGAGGACTACCCCGCCTACACCATGGGCCGGGCCGCCGAGATGATCGGCACCAATGCCGCGTTCCTGCGGGCGATCGGCGAGGCCCGTCTGATCACCCCGCTGCGCTCCGAGGGCGGCCACCGCCGCTACTCCCGTTACCAACTGCGCATCGCCGCCCGGGCCCGCGAACTCGTCGACGAGGGCACCACGATCGAGACCGCGTGCCGCATCGTGGCGCTGGAGGACCAGCTCGAAGAGGCGCTGGCGCTCAACGAGGAACTGCGCCGGCGTTCCCACTGATCCTTCGAGCCGGGCCGGCGGACGACAGGAGCCGAGTTCCGGTCGCGCCCGTCAGCAGCAGGCCCACGATCATGACGGTCAGGGACAGGCCGGGGCCGGACGTCCAGTCGACATCGGATGCGTGGACGCCCAGCACGACAGCGGCGGCGAGCGCGACGCCGGGGACGGCGAGGAGCGCGGGGCGGAGCCGGTGCAGATCGTCCTCGGCCAGTGCGCCGAGGACGCCGACGCCGAGCGCGAGGGCCCAGACGCCGAGTGCCTGGGCGTCGGAACGGTTGACCGTCCACGGAACGAAGTCGGCCCAGAACCGCGGCCGGGCCACCAGGCCCGCACCGATGCCGAGCCATGACGATCCGAGGACGGCGAGCAGCGGCTTCGACCAGCCCGGCAGCGGGGTGCCCCGCTCATCGAGCGGCAGGGCGGGCTTCGTGTACTGCCAGCCCACGCAGGCGACCGCGCCCGCGGCGAGCACGCCGAGTACGACGATCCAGCCGAGGCTGAACAGGACGAGGATCACCGACCCGCCTTCCGCCAACTGGAGGTTCCCGGCGTTGCGCAGGCTCACGGCGAGCAGGCCGACGAGCACGATGGCGAGCGGGAGCACGAGCGTGCGGACCTCCTCCCAGACGCGGGCCCTGCCGACCACCAGCAGGCCGGGCGACACGCCGAGCATCGCCGCACCGATCAGTCCGGGGGTCAGCGCCTCGGGTGACTTCCAGGCACCGAAGACGTGGCCGGCCAGGCTGACCGCGGCCATGAGCGCGCCGACCAGGAGGCTGACGATCGCGACGGCGACGGCCAGCATCGCTACGGCCGGAGTGAGTTCACGGCCACCGGTATCCGCCGCCGGTGTGACAGCGGGACCCGCGGTCCCGGGCAGGTCCATTGCGTCGGTCATCTGCGCTCCGTCTCGGATCGGCTCTCAGATCGTCTCTCGGGTGGCCCGGGCTACGGGCGGTGCGACATATGGCCCGGCGGCCGGGCTGGTCTCCGCGGTGGGCGACGGGATCTGCCGTGTGCTGCGCGCGGTGGTCAGGCCCTGCCGCTTGATCAGCTCGCGGCCGTACATGACGCGCAGACTGACCACGGCGGTCGCCGCGAAGGCCAGCACACCGCAGCCGATGCCGACTCCCGCCGACAGGGCGGTCGCCCGGTCGAGATCCAGGTAGCGCTCCAGGGGCAGTGCCGCGGCGACGGAGAACGCCGGGGCCAGGCACAGGGCGGCCAGATGCACGCGCCACTCCTCGCGCGCCCAGTTCCGCCGGTTCCGGCCGGCGCTCCGCTGGCGTACGAACATCACCGCGTAGGCCGCGGCGTACGGCACCAGGTACGCCGCCAGAAGGCGGTGTCCTTCCGCGCCCCGGCCCAGGTAGAACCTGACGATCCAGGCCATGGCCGCCGCGCCGGCGAGATGTGCCACGACGAGCACGGGCATCGGCACCCAGGTCCCCGTCACCCCGGTCACGGAGGTCCGCCGGTCCATGGCCCGGGAGGCGACCAGCGCGCCGAACACCACCACGGAACCGAGGTGCATGATCGCCACCCGGTTGATCTCCTCCATGGACAGGCCGGGGAAGAACCAGGGGAGTGCGCCCCACTCGAAGCGCAGCAGCGGCGCGGTCATGAGGTAGCCGTAACACAGCAGCATCCACCGCTGGTGCAGGTCGGGGAACCTCCCGACGGCCGCGAAGATGCCGAACGTCATGCCCATCACCGTGCCGATGAGGATCGTCGTGAGATCGATCCAGAACGCCGCCCCGCTGAACGCGTCAGCCGGTGCCGTACGGACCAGGTAGATCGCCGCGCCGGTCATCGAGACGTACACCGTCACCGCGAACACGACCCCGGTGGCGCGGTGCAGCCGGGTGCGCCGTCGCACCGCCGTGAGGAACTGGACCGGCCCGAGCAGCATCAGCGCGCCGCCGAGGACGGAGTGGATGATCATCGGCAGCAGGACACGACCGTACGGCCCGACCCTGGTGGCGACCGCGTCGGCGACATAGCGCCCGGACACCATGTGGGACAGGAACCACTCGCCGAACGCCGGTGCGCCGGGGCGTGCGTACGGCCACAGCTCGGTCATCGCCATCGGCGCGTAGCCCACGCAGACGGCCACGAGGGCGATCGTGGCGACGCGGGCCCAGGGGATGCTCCTCGGACGCTGCACGGCGGCTCCCTCGATCGCGACCCTCGATAGTCCTCTTTGGACTATCGAGAAGGTAGAGGCGATCCGCCGTCGTGGTCAACCTCCCCGGCATCACGATCCGCGCTGGTCCACCCACTGCCAGAAGTCGACCATCATGCGCTCGTAACGGAGCCCGAACTCCAGCGCCTCGCGCTGCCCCCGCGTGAGCAAGTCGCCTACGCTCTCGGTGAGTTCCTCGTACTCCGCGAGGGTGCGGTGGTGCTCGGCGATCTGCGCCGGGGCGATGACCTCCGGTTCGGCGCCGAACCACAGTTTCAGGATGCCGCGTTCGCGCGCCTCGACGGGCACGAAGGCGGGGTCGGCGAGCCACTCCTCCAACGCGGCTTTGCCGGCCGCGGTCACCTTCATCACCCGCCGGTTCCGCGCGTTCGTATCCCGGACCTCCGACAACAGGCCCGCTCCCAGCAGCCGGTCGCACTGCGCGTACACCTGTGCGTGAGGCATCGACCAGAACGGAGCCACCGTGCGGGCCGCCTCGACCTTCACGTCGTACGGGCTGGCCTCGCCCAGTTTGTCGATGATGCCGAGCACGAGGAACGAAGGGGGAGTCAACCGCACATCAGCCATGTCAGGACCGTATCGCGGGCACCGGCGGGGGTTGCCGGCAGAAGGCCTCAACCGAGTCGTCCGGACAGCGCGCGGGGCCGCAGCCGTTCACGGCTGCGGCCCCGGGACGTGCGGTGCTCGTGGGTCAGTGCTTGAAGGCGTCCTTGATGTGTTCGCCGGCCTGCTTGACGTCGCTCTTGGCCTGGTCGGCCTTGCCTTCCGCTTCGAGGCGCTCATTGCCGACGGTTTTGCCCGCGGCCTCCTTGATCTTGCCCTTGGCCTTGTCCGCGGTGTTCTCGGCCTTGTCTTCCGTGCCCATGCGTTTCCTCCAAGATCGGTGCCGGTGTTGCACAGGGCCGCCTACCCAGGTCGGCCACGGCAATGCCGCTCTTTCCGTATCCATCGGTATCAGAACCCTGCCGTCCGCGCCGCCCGAGACGGTGCGGCGCAGCGAGTGGAAATTCGGGTGAATGATCGATCCAGTCCGGGGTATCCGCTGGTCAGGAGGTTGATAACCATGGGTCCATTGCTTTTGGTTCTGCTGCTCGCTCTGATTCTTTTCGGTGCCGGTTTCGCGCTGAAGATTCTCTGGTGGGTTGCCGTCGTCGTGCTGGTGGTCTGGCTGCTCGGTTTCGTCATGCGCGGTTCCGGTGCGTCCGGCAGTCGCGGCCGTTGGTACCGCTGGTAGCGGTCAAACGGCACAAACGCAGAACAGGGTCGGGCCCCGGTATCGCCGGGGCCCGACCCTGTTCTGTTCAGGTTCCGGTCAGGCCGGAGCGTAGCGCTGCAGGGTGATTCCGCTGCGAAAGGCCTTCGACTCCACAAGCTTCAGTCGCGGCACTTCGTAACCCTCGGGGAAGAGCCGGCGGCCGCGGCCCTGGACCGTCGGATAGACGAACAACCGGTACTCGTCGACCAGGCCCGCCTTGATCAGTGCGTGCCCCAGACGGATGCTGCCGGTGAGCACGATGTCCTTACCGCCCTCCTGCGCCTTGAGCGCGGCCACCTCCTTGACCGGGTCGCCGGCCAGCACGGTGGAGTTCTCCCACCGCGGGTCCGTGAGCGAGGAGGACACGATGTACTTCTGCACCTGATTGAGGTAGTCGGAGATGCCCGTGGTGTCGTCGGTCAGCTGCGGCCAGTAGCTGCGGAAGTCCTCGAACGTCTGCCGGCCCAGGAGCAGGGCGTCGGCCCGGCGGTCCTGCCGGTGGCTCTCCTCCAGGACGTCGGCCATGTCCACCTGGCCCTGCCCTTGCGGGTTGAACCAGTCCGTGAGCATTTCGATCGAGCCGTCGACGGTGATGTTCTGGGTGATCGCGAGTGTGCGCATGTCGCCTCTCCTGCGAGGGTGCTCGTTCCAACCTTTATGACTGCGTCGAATGCCGAAAGTCATCGGTAGTTGTACGGCGGCTGCCCGGCAGGCGGCTGTTGCCGGCCCTGCCCTCGAGGAGGGGGGTTCCCACACTGCGGCCTCGGCCGAGCGCCAGCAGGAGGACTGGGCCGAACGGGGACGCCTCTGGCCCGCCTCCGGATCCTGCTACACAGAGTGACGCTGCTGTGTGGGAGCAACCGGTGACACAGCGTTTCCGAAGGCCATTCGATGGAACAATCGCTACCGCAGGGCCCTGTCTTTCGGCGGGGCCGAACGGATCCGTGGTGAGGGGCGACGATCGTGAAGTTCCTTCTCGAAGTGAACATGGCCGACGGGCGGTTGGCGGAGGACGCCGCGACCGAGCTGGGCCGCATCCTCCGGTACTGGGGCGGGAACCTCCAGCATTACCCGCTGAGTCCCGGCGATGGTTCGGCCATCTACGACTCCGACTACGCGGAGGTCGGCCAGTGGCGCATTGTTGCCGCCACTGAGGCCTGAACTCCTCACCCGCAGAAGGAACAGCGTGCGGCGTACCTGCGACCTGCCCATCGTCGAACCGAACGAAGCGCACTCGCGGACCGTGCCATGAGGCTCTGCCTGACGTTCAGGATGAACGCGTCGCCGTCCGCCTACTGCCGCCCGGCCCCATCGTGAAGTGATCCGCGTGCCGTACGTGTACGTCGTTCCCGGAGCGATCGGGCGCTCACGCATGCGTACGTCCTGGTCGGAGGACGTACCGCGGTGTGGTGGAGCGCAATTGCCGATCCTCGTACGGAAAGCCGTTCGCGCGGAACCGACGAGTTTTCCGCCGGAGGGGAGTCTCCCCTTGTGCGAGCTCACGCATCGTCGCCCCGCACCAGGAGGATCAGAATGAATCCGACGTCTCCCGTCCCCGCCACCGTTGCGACCCTCCGGGTCCCCGATGCGCGCTTGCACTACGAGGTACGGGGCAAAGGTCCCCTGGTGGTGCTGGTCGGCGCGCCGATGGACGCCAGGTCGTTCGCGCCGCTCGCGGAGCGGCTCGCGGCCGACCACACCGTACTGACCACCGACCCCCGGGGCATCAACCGCAGCCCGGTCGACGACCCCGACCGGGACTCGACGCCGGAGATGAGGGCCGACGACCTGTCACGGCTCCTGACGCACCTCGACGCCGGCCCGGCCACGGTCCTCGGCTCCAGCGGTGGAGCCGTCAGCGCCCTCGCCCTCGTCCAGGCGCACCCCGGACTCGTCGACACGGTCATCGCCCACGAACCCCCGCTGAACGACCTGCTCGACGATCGCGAGCAGATCCATGAGCGGACCGAGGACATCGTCGCGACCCACCTGTCCGGTGACGTGACGGGCGCATGGAGGAAGTTCATGGCGCTGGCCAACATCAACCTGCCCGACGACGTGTTCGAGCACATGTTCGGCGGGGAGTGGGAGCCGCAGCAGATCGCGGACGACCACTTCCAGTTCGCGCACATGCTGCGGCCGACCACCCGGTGGCGCCCGGACCTCGTCACCCTGCGCTCGACGACGGCACGTGTCCTGATCGGCCTGGGCAAGGAGTCGGGTGGCCAGCTGTGTGAGCGCACCTCGATCGCGCTCGCCTCGGCGCTCGATGGCGAACCGACGATGTTCCCCGGCGGGCACATCGGGTTCGCCGAGGATCCCGACGGGTTCGTGATCCGGCTGCGCGAGGTGCTGAGCGGCCGCTGAGCCCGTTGACGCGGTGCCGCCGGCCTCGGAGCCACCACCTCCAGTACGGACTCCTGCACGGACTCCTGCACTATGGAGTGCGTGACCGAAGTGCGAACCGCCCATACCGCGGACCTGGACGTCGCTGATCTCAGAGCGGCTCGGGCCCTGCTCGAAGAGGTCTTCGCCGACGGCCTGACGGACCACGACTGGGAGCACACGCTGGGCGGAGTGCACGTCCTGGTGTGGGAGGGAGCCGAGCTCATCGGGCACGGCTCCCTCGTCCAGCGCCGGCTGCTGCACGGCGGTCGGGCGCTGCGCACCGGCTACGTCGAGGGAGTCGGCGTGCGCGCCGACCGCCGGGGGCGCGGGCATGGCGCGACCGTCATGCGGGGCCTGGAGCGAGTGGCACGTCGCGCCTACGATCTGGGCGCGCTGGGCGCCACCGACGAGGCGGCGGCTTTCTACGTGGCGCGCGGTTGGAAGCGGTGGCAGGGGCCGACCTCGGCCCTGACACCCCGCGGCATCGTGCCCACACCCGCGGAGAACGGCTGCCTGCATGTCCTTCCGCTGACGGTCCCGCTGGAGCTGTCGCGGGAACTCACCTGCGACTGGCGCGACGGCGATGTCTGGTAGCTCTGGCGTGGCGCGAATTCTCTGACTAAAGTCAGAGAATGAATGCGGAGCAGATCGGCCATGTGCGGCGGTTCAACCGCACCGTCACCGAGCGCGTGGGCGTGCTCCACGACCACTATCTGGGCCGCGACCGGCCCATCGGCGAGGCCCGGCTGATCTGGGAGATCGGCGAGCAGGGGCAGGACGTCCGGCGGCTGCGGGAGCGTCTCGAGCTCGACTCCGGGTACGTCAGCCGGCTGCTGCGCTCGCTGGAGGCGGACGGCCTGGTGACGGTGGAGCCGCAGCCCCACGACAGACGGGTGCGCACCGTGCGGCTCACCGAGGCGGGCCGCGCGGAGCGCGCCCTGCTCGATTCCCGCAGCGACGAGCTGGCCGGTTCCCTGCTGGAACCGCTCAACAGCGTCCAGCGGGCCAAGCTGGTCGCCGCCATGACCGAGGTCGACCGGCTGCTGACCGCCGCAACGGTCACGCTGACCGTCATCGGCCCCGACCACCCCGACGCTCAGCACTGCCTGCGGTCCTACTTCACCGAATTGCAGGAACGCTTCGAGACGGGCTTCGACCCGGCACGCAGCCTGCTGCCCGACGCGGGCGAACTCCAGCCACCGCACGGTCTGTTCCTGGTCGCCCGGCTGCACGGCGACCCTGTCGGCTGCGCCGGCCTGAAGCTTCCGCCCGGCGCCCCGGCCGAGATCAAACGCATGTGGGTGGCCCCCCACGCCCGCGGACTCGGCCTGGGCCGCCGATTCCTGGCCGAGCTGGAAGCACGGGCCGCCCAGCACGGCCGCGACGTACTGCGCCTGGACACCAACAAGGCTCTCGGTGCCGCGATCGGCCTCTACCACTCCTGCGGCTTTGAAGAGGTCACCGCCTTCAACGACGAGCCCTACGCCGATCATTGGTTCCAGAAGCACATCACCGCGGCGCCGTAGGGGCGGGTACCGGCGAAGTTTCGGGGGTGGAGTCGGCTGGGGTGTCGCAGACGTAGGAATCGGCGTCGAAGCGGCTCAGCCGGCGGGTGAGTCGTCCGGTGGACCACGGCCAGGCGAAGGTGTTCCGCCCGCTGGGGCTGAAGTAGTAGCTGGTGCAGCCGCCGGAGTTGTACACCGTGGTCCGCAACGCCTCCTGCACCGCCGTGTTGTGCGCGGCCTGTGCGGCCGGCCGCACATCCAGGACCCGGTGGCCGCTTCGGTCGAGGTGCGTCAGGGCGGCGGTGAGGTACCTCAGCTGGGCTTCGAGGACGGTGATCGCGGAGGTGGAGCCGCCGAGCAGATTCGGTCCCAGCAACAGGAAGAGATTGGGGAAGCCGGTGACCGTGGTGCCCAGATGCGCCTGCGGTTCGCCGTCCCAGGTCTCGTGCAGCGTCCGGCCGTCCGTCCCGTACAGGCTTTGGGCCAGCGGCAGTTCACCGATACGGAAGCCCGTCGCCGTGATGAGGACGTCCGCCTGGGTCACGGTGCCGTCGGCGCCGACGACCTCGTCACCCCGTACGGCCGTCACAGCGGTGGAATGCAGGCGGACATGCGGCTGGGCCAGGGCACGGTAGAAGGTGCTGGAAGTCAGAAGACGCTTGCAGCCCAGCCGGTAGTCCGGCGTGAGCGACTGACGCAGGCCCCGGTCACCGACCGCGAGCCGCAGGTGTGCGCGGGCTCCCACCTCGATGAGGCGGGCGATCCGCGGGTGACGGAAGGCATGGCCGAAGCCCTCCTGCAGTGCGTACTGTCCGGCGCGCAGGGTGGCGCGGGCACCGGGTAAGCGGTCCAGGATCCGGTTGAACACCGCAGGGACCGGAAGGTCGGGCTTCGGCAGTACCCACTGCGCGGTCCGCTGGAAGAGGTGCACGGCTGCCGCCCGGTCCGCGATGGCCGGGACGACCTGGACCGCGGAGGCGCCGCTGCCGACCACGGCCACGCGGCGCCCGGTCAAGTCGACGGTGTGGTCCCACCGGGCGGTATGCAGCACGGGCCCCGGGAAGTCCTCGATCCCGGGGACGTCGAGGTGGCGCGGGACGTGCCATGGTCCGGTGGCCAGGACCAGCACCGCGGCGCTGTACGCCCCGTCGCTCGTCTCCAGCAACCACCGCCCGGCCGCGGGCTCCCAGCGGGCTCCCCGCACGTGCACCCCGCAGCGCAGGACGTCGCCGAGTCCGTACCGCTCGGCGGTCGTCCGTAAGTAGGCGTGGATCTCCGGCTGTCCGGCGAAGATCCTGCTCCAGGCGGTATCCGGGGTGAACGAGTAGCTGTAGAGCGTCGAGGGCACATCACAGGCGCAGCCCGGATAGGTGTTCTCCCGCCACGTGCCGCCGAGTTGCGACGCCTTCTCCAGAACGACCACATCGCGGTACCCGGCCTCGCGCAGCCGGATGGCGGCGCCGATACCGGAGAACCCCGCTCCGACGACCACGACACGCACGTCTTTGGCAGGCCGCGTGGCCTGCGACGGGATCACAGCGCTGGTCCGGTCGGGCGGAGAGCGGACGGGATCCGGTCTGTTGTCTTCGTGGTGGTCAAAGGCGGACCTCGTGCATCTGGGCCTTCTTTCCATCGCTTCCGATATCCACCGGCGAACCTCGTCGTGATCAGCCCAACCATGATCCCGAAGCAGGCACCCGGCTGCTCTCGGAAGCCGACGACGTCACCCGTCCGTGGCACGGGATTTCACCGTCAGCCGGCCTGCGGCCCCGATCACCGCCGGTGTCGAACTCTCCTCCTGAACCACACCGGGCGCTCAGTAGCACGCCCCAGGGGTGGCGTAGCAGGCGCTGGAGTCCGGACAAAAGCGCTGGTCAGGTCACACGGCGGGCCGCTACTGTCGGGTTCGCCGCCGTGTCGTCGACCGCCGGTGTGCCGCTGCGAGGAGACGCCCCGATGACCGCCGAAGCCGACGCCGACGCCGAAACCATCACGCGATCCGCGGCGGTGCTGCTCCTGCTTCAGGAGGTGCAGTATCCCTACCCCTTGGCGCACCGGGGCGCCGAACTGATCGGAGTGCTGAACGAGCTGGCCGACAGCGCCGGGTTCCATGCGACGGGGCCGCACTGGTGGATCGCCTTCGACGAGCACGCCCGTCACGTCGATCCGTCGGGGCTGGGCGCCACCGTGCCGGCATCGGCGACGCCGTCATGGGGCGGGATACGTCCTGCGGGCTCGACTGCGCCGGAACGCCAGGAGCTGCTTCCGGTCTGGGACTGGGCGCTGGCGGTCTGCGCCGCCGACGGTCGGACCCGCCAGCGTGCGCTCGCCCGCGAATCTCTTCCGCTCGGGGCGCACGCCCTGATCCCGCTGCTGGTGGTGCGCTGCTCGGACTGGGCCGCGCCGGTGCGGGTCGCCGCCCGGACGGCGCTCACCGACGTGCTGACGCGCTCCGGTCCTGCGGAGCTCGCTCGGGCGGCGGTCATGGCGTGGTCGTGCGAGGAGCGTCAGCGAGGTGAGGACGCGGTTCGGATCGTGGCCGGCTGCCTTGCCGACGCTGCCCCGGAAGTGTGGAGGGGACTGCTCGCGGACCCCGACCACCGGGTCCGGCGGCGCGCCCTGAGCGCGGCGGTCGACCTCGACCGGTGCGAACCGGCGCAGCTGCTGGCCCTTGCCGGATCGGACCCGGATGTCGTCGTGGCCCGGTGCGCGGCCGAACACCTCCTCCGTTCTCTCGTCCCACCGGGGACCGAGACTCGGACCACCTCGCAGGCCGAGACCGTGCTCCGTCAACTGCTCGCCTCGCGGGTGTCGGCGGTGCGGGCGGTCACGGTCACCGTGCTGCGCCGGGCCCAGCGCCCCGACCTGGCCGAACCGTTCACCGCGGACCGCTCCCAGCAGGTGCGTGAGATCGCGCGCTGGGTTCTGCGCAGCCACCGCCAGGACCCCGCACCCGTTTGCCGTGCCCGCCTTGCCCGTCCGGCCCGAGAGATCACGCCTGGCGCGATCGCCGGCCTGGCGGAGTGCGGTGACGTCACCGGCGGGCCGGCCGCCGATCTGGTCCGCCCGCATCTGACCCATCAGCGCCCGGGGGTCCGCGCGGCCGTTCTCCGCGCGCTCGGCACGATGCGGCCCCCTGCGGTCACCACCGCGGAACTCCTGGCCGTCTTGGAGCACGACCCGTCGCCCCGAGTCCTGCGGACCGCCGCCACCCTGTTGGAGGCGGCGTCGGGCACCATCCCCCGGCAGCGTCTCCTCGACCTGCTCGCCCCTGGGCACCCGGCCCCGCTCCGGGCGCAGGCGGCCCGGATCCTGCGGGCCGCGGGCACCTGGGGCCGGCTGGAACTGGACCTGCGGTTGCTCCACGACGCCGACCCGGGCGTGGCAGCGGCAGCACAGCGAGACCTCCGAGCCTGCGCCACATCGGCCGCTTCGGCCCACACGCGCCCCACGAACGAGCAGCGACAGACCCTTCTCGACCTGCTGCACGACGCCACCGCCTCCGTCGACGACAAGGACGTCAGGCTCATCCGCTTCCTTCTCACCCGTACCGGACGGCCGTAGCCAGCACGGCCGTTGGGTGGGGGAGACCCCACGATCTCAGGAGATACGCGATTGCTCTGCCGGGGCCGTCCAGTGCTTGTTCGCCCAGTCGGCCAGGGTGGTCAGGTTCGGGTGTCCGGCGCGCAGAGCGGGAAGGTCGGCCTGGAAGCCGACGGTGTCGAACCAGCTGAACATGGCGGCCATCTCCTCGCTGTGGACCCGTACTTCCTCGATCGGCCGGCGGGCGAAGCGCACGGGACGGCCGGCTACGCGGGCGAAGACCCCGGCCATCTGCGGGCCGGTCAGCTCGTCCCCGGCGATCGGGATGCTGCGGCCCAGATGGTCTGCCGGGGCATCGAAGGCGTCGACGGCGATGGCTCCGATGTCGTCGGGGGTGATCATCTGCAGTTTCGTCCGTGGGTCGAGCGGCAGGGTGAGGACGAGTTCACCGTCCACCCACTGGGGGCCCAGGCCCTCGAAGTTGGTGATGAAGAAGGTCGGCCGCAGCACCGTCGCCGGCAGTCCGAGTTCCTCGATGTACCGCTCGACCTCCCCCTTGCTCGCGAAATGCGTCACCTTTCCGGGCCGGTCCGAGCCGTCGACGGAGCTGTAAACGAAGTGTGCGACGCCCGCTCGGGCGGCCGCCTTTGCGAGCGCCTTTCCCTGACGTACCTCACCGGTCATGCCGTCGGGTCCGGTGAAGGTCTGCACGCTGTAGACGCCGTACACGTCGCGCACTGCTGCATCCAGCGAGGCGGGGTCGTCCAAGTCCCCACGGACCAGGACCGCTCCGTGCTCCCTGAGCGCAAGCGCCTCGGCTTTGCCCGGGTCACGGACCAGTGCGTTGACCTGCCATCCGCGCGCCAGCAGGGCGCGCGCGGTGGCACCGCCCTGCCGTCCCGTTCCTCCGGTGACCAGTACGACGCGGCTGTCAGCCATGGAAATCTCCTCGCGAACACAGGGTCCAGGGCTGCCGGAACGACTGCCCTGCTCTGCACGACAGCCTGCTAGCTGAACTCAGGTTGAGGTCCAGTGCATGTGACTCACGTCACGGGCGGCCGTGTTCGTCCGCTGCTGCCCGTACTGATCCCGCCCGGCGCAGTCGCACGCGCAGGCCGAGGGGAGTTGAACGTGTCCTTGAGGGCGGTTGGGCCGCAGGTCCGCCGCTGTGCGCTGTCGTGCGCGAACGATCTCCCCTGACAGGGCGAGAGCGGAGGCGAGGACGCCGAGGAGGCCGTCCACGGTGAGGAGGATCAGGTCCATGGGAGGGATCCGTTCTCCGGGACCCCTGGCGCTGAGGCGCCGGCCCGGATTCGACGGTCCGCGTCGTCGGCCCCCCGGGGTGTTCCCTCACTCCCCATGATGACGACCCACCCCGATTTGCGCCAGACCCTTTCCCTTATGGCGCTTGGTCCGTTCGCCGCCACCAGCTTTGTCGGTCCGGGGAACCGCTGTTGGTGCTATGAGGCGAGCGCAGAGCTCAGCAGCTCTTGCGATGCCTGGTCGTAGGCCACGAGCCTGATCCGTTCCACGTTCGTCGGCGTGGACAGGAGAGCTGAGACTGCGATCCGTGCCGCCTCCTGCGCCGGGAACCCATAGGCGCCCGTGGCGATCGATGGAAAGGCGACGGTCCTGGCACCGAGTCCGTCCGCGACCTCAAGGCAGCGCCTGTAGCAGGAGGCAAGCACTTGCGCCTCGGCGTAGTCGCCACCTTCCCAGACCGGGCCGACGGTATGGATGACGTGCCTGACGGGCGGGTTGAGGTCGAAAGCGGGCGTTGCCATGGCGTCGCCCGGCTCACAGGGACCGATTGCGGCACCGGCTTCCGCCAGGCGTCTGCCGGCGGCCCGATGAATGGCGCCGTCAACGCCGCCGCCGCCCATCAGCGACTCGTTCGCCGCGGTGACGATGGCGTCTGTGTCCTGAAGCGCGATGTCACCCTGCACGACCTCGATCAGAGTCATGCCCTGATGATCTCACCGGCGCCAAACGGAAACAGGGCCCTATCCAGATGCCCCGGACTTCCCGGCGGATTTCTCAGCGGGCGGGGGAGATTGCCGTTCTTGAAGGTGAGGGCGCGCGGTCGGCGGGTGTCGTACTGCGATCCCACAGCCCAGTCGGTGGACGGTCGGCCATCCCGGCGGGAGGGGGCCGCACAGGTCACAGCATTTCGAGGGGCTGCTTCCGCGTTGGGGGCGGGAAAGCCCTGTCGAGGGTGTGGAGGTCGTCTTCCGTCAGGTGGAGATCGAGGGACGCGTGGTTCTCCTCGACGTGGGCGGCGGTGGAGGCCTTGGGGATGGCCAGGACGCCGTCACGGCGCAGCACCCAGGCCAGTGCCACCTGGACCGGGGACATTCCATGGCTGGCGGCGACCGCCTGCAGCGCCTGGTGGCCCAGCAGACGGCCCTGTTCCACGGGTGAGTAGGCCATGACCGGGATGGATCGCTCCCGGCAATAGGGGAACAGATCGAATTCCGGGCCGCGCCGGGAGAGGTTGTAGAGCACCTGATCTGTCTGGGGCAGGGCGCCGTCGGGCAGGTCTGCCAGGTCGTCGACGTCCAGGTTGCTCACACCCCAGGCGCCGATGCTGCCTGCCGAGACCAGCGATTCCAGGGCCTCGACGGTCTCGTGGAGCGGGATGCCGCCCCGCCAGTGCAGCAGGTAGAGATCGATTCTGTCCGTCCGCAGGCGGCGCAGGCTCGCGTGGCAGGCGTCGACGGTGCCCTTTCTGTCGGCATGGGACGGCAACACCTTGCTGACGAGGAAGGCCTCGTCCCTTCGGCCGCGAATCGCCTCGGCGACCAATTCCTCGGCGGCGCCGCTTCCGTACATCTCCGCCGTGTCGATCACCGTCAGCCCGAGGTCGAGGCCGCGCCGGAGAGCGGCGATCTCGTCGGAACGCCGGGAGGGATCGTCCCCCATGTGCCACGTGCCCTGCCCGAGGGCGGGCACCTGGATGCCGGAGGGAAACGTCACGGTCCGCGCCTGTGCCATCGTCTGCTCCTTGTCGGTCACGGGGACCCATCGACTTCGGGTGATCATCATCGCAGCCCGTTGTGCGACGTAGGTGGCGCCGAGGCGGCCGGAGCGGGCGCTCACCGTGCGGCCACGTGCGACGCGGGTGACCGCGGCGCCCGTCCTGTGCGGTGGCGCGGCGGCACGCGATGGAGAAAACTCGGAGTCCTGCGAGCGTGAAACAGACCGGTGCATTCAGCACGGCATGACGGAGGGTGTTCGATGTCGAAACCGCCGCTTCCCGACGATGCGGTCGCGATGTTGACGAAGGCCAATGCGGCCGTCGTCACGACTCTGCGGTCGGACGGTCAGCCCGTGTCCACGGCCACCTGGTACCTCTGGGACGACGGCCGGGTACTGGTCAACATGGATGAGGGCCGCAAACGGCTGGAGCATGTGCGCAACGACCCGCGGGTGACGCTCACCGTGCTCGACGAGAGCAACTGGTACACCCACATCAGCATCATCGGTCGGGTCGTCGAACTGCGCGAGGACGAGGGTCTGGCCGACATCGACCGGTTGGCCCAGCAGTACCTCGGCAAGCCCTACCCCCGGCGGGATCGCCGGCGGTTCAGCGCTTGGATCGAGATCGACCGCTGGCACGGCTGGGGCACCTTGAAGGACAGCGACCAGATCGGCTGATCCCCGGCCGCCGGCCTACGCCCGACATCACGCCCGCGCGGCGGAGGCGGCGCCCGAGGCGTCGGGTTCCGCCGCGGGGCGCAACTGGTCCAGGTCCAGGGTGCCGTCCGTGGCCGCCGCGTCCATGGGCAGGGCCAGGGCCTCCGTGACGTCGGCCGGCAGGGGCGTGAGGCCGAGGAGGCCGGTGACCACCGTGGTCGCCAGGCGGTGCCAAGACGGGGCGCGGCGCAGCATCGCGTGATCGCTGTCCCGGATCGTGATGAAGCAGGTATGGGCTCCTGCCTGGCGGGCCCGGGTGGTGAGGGATCGGGTGCCCTCCGGGCTGGTTGTCCGGTCACGGCTGCTGTGGATCAGGACCGTGTCACGGCCCGCGAGCTGGGTGACCGGATCGCCCGGCGGGCACCACGGGGCGAGGCCGACCACGCCGGTGACCAGGGGGTGACCGGCGGCACGGAGGGCGGCGCGGCCGCCCATGGAGTGGCCCAGGAGCACCACCGGGATCCCTCCGGTCTCGTCCTGGAGGGCGTCGAGGGCGCGCAGGACATCGTGGAGAGGGTCCTCGCGGGCACCGTTCCAGCCACGGTGGGTGTACCGCGTGCTGCGGACCAGCAGCCGCCCTCCGTCGTCGCCGCGCGAATCGCGGGTGGCCCGTACGAGGCTCCGGGCGAACGGGCGCATACGTACGGCGGGCAGGTTGAGCAGGCCGGGCGGGGGTGGCTTGAGCCCTGTTTCACGACCGCCGTGCAGGACGAGTACCGCTGCCGACGGCGGGGCCTGTGCCACATGAACCTCCTGATCGGGGCGCGGGAGGGATACCCCCGCACTCCCTATTCGGATCTGCCCGGCCTGCGGATGGGTCCGGTGTGTGCGGGCGGCGGCACGCGCCGGCAGCTACCCACACCTGGCTACGATACTTCGGCGAAGTGACTCACCCGTTCGGATCATCCGGGGAGCCGCGACCGCGGCCCTATAACCGTCGGGTCGTCGTGGGCTCGATCCCGGAACCGCTCCCGCCGGCGAGGGAACGGGCGGGAGCGGTGTGTGCGCCCCCCTTGTCGCTCAGCACGGGGACAGCACGGCCTTCCGGAGGAAGGTCCGACGCCAAGGCGTCCGGTCTCCCATTGGCGGTCGTCGGCGCCGTCCGCGCAGGCGGATAAGGGAAGTTCGCCCATAAGAGTGCTCAACCCGGCACTATTTCCCACCGCCTTGAAGGCGGCCGGTGCGCAAATACCAGGGGAACCCGTCATTGTTCCCTGATCCCATGATCACATGGCGTAGCGGGTGGTCTTCCCACCATGCTGGCGTCCCGGCTCCTCGACGGCGCGTCAGCACCGCCGCGAAGAGGCCTTCCGGATGCCCCTCGTCGTCGGAATGGGAAAGGTCCCGATGTCCAGTAAGCAGGTGTTGACCGTCATCGTGTTGGTGTCGGTCTTCTCGTGGAGTGCGGTCATGGCCGCACTCGGGCAGCTGACCGCGGTGGCCGCGTTAGTGCCCTCGCTCGGGTTGCTGGTGCAGCAGGTCGTCCATGCGTCCGCCTGCGGGAGGCCCGAATCCACCGCCGCGGGGGCCGGGGCCGTCGCGGGCCCGGACGAAGGTGCCGCCCGGTGAGCCCCCATGCGATTCCGCCCGAGCAGACCGAGGGCGAGCCTCCCATCCGGCGGGGCCGGAAGCCGGAACCGATCACCGACCAGGCCGGCACCTCCCACCGCGCCTGGCTCGAGCCGGTGCGTACCCGGCTCTTCACCAGCGGCCTGACGCTCGACGACCTGGTGGAGCGCTCGGGGTACTCCAAGACGCGGATCTCGGAACTGCTGCGCGGCGCCGGCCTGTACCCGCGGTGGGAGATCACGTACAGCGTGATCCGGGTGCTGGGCATACCGGCCCGTCCGATGCGGCGCCTGTGGGTCGCGGCGGCGCGCGAGGCGCAGAAGAAGAAGGACTGGATAGACGGCTGCATAGCGGAGGTTCCGCCGTCGAAACGGCCCGACGTCCGGCCGCTGGACCACCAGGGCTTCACCGACACCCACCAGGCCCCCTACACCTCCTACGCCAAGGCGCTCCTGCTCACCGACGAGCGGGCCGCCTGCGTGGTCCTGGAGACCTTCGACATCCTGTGGCTGTGCTGGGACGAGGCACTGGGGAGCGCGAACGTCCAGCGGTTCGGCTGGAGGCTCCTGCGGGCCCGGGTCATGGCGCGCACCCCGCACATCGACAAACACCCGCTGCTGGCCGCCGCCGCCTTCGCCACCGTCGCACAGGACCGGGCCGTGGACCCCGCGGCCCGGTTCGCCCAGGTCGGCGAGTCGCTGATGCTCTTCGACGCCGTCAGCCGCCTGCCCGACAACCAGATGGACGTAACGATCCTGCGCTACCTGTGCGGCATGGACACCACCGCCGCGGCCGAGGTGCTGGGCGTTCCGCTGGCCTCGGCGCGCTCCGACGACCGCCACGCCAAACGCACGCTGACCGAGACCCTCAACCTCCACGACCGCCCGGGAGGCGCTTCCCTATGACGTCGATCGATCAACTCCTCGCCCGCGCCCTCCTGATGACGGAACCCGGTATTCCGCACGACGTCGTGACGTACGAGGACGTCTACACCTCGGCCGGTTCGCACGACGTGCTGTCCTGGCCGTCGTCGAGCCCGTTCAACGAGAACCCTCCCGGGCGGGACGCGGCCTACGATCTGCAGACGCTCTGCGAGACCGTCGTGACCCAGACCGCCGCGACGTCGCTGAGCGATTTCGTCACCGAGCAGCTGCCGGAGCCGCGCGGTGCCCGGGTCCTGGGCTGCATCCTGCATCTGGCCGACTCCGAGGACGGCGCCCGCTTCTGGTGGCAGTACGCCGCCGGGGCCGGCGACGACGTGGCCTCCTACTGCCTGTACCTGCACCACCTCGCCCTGGGGGAGACCCACGCCGCCGCATGGTGGGGTGAACAGACCGGTATCGACACCCAGCCCGCGCCGGAGAAGGTCAACCTCCCGGGAAACACGGACCCGGGCGACAACCTCGACCTCGACTCCAGCACCCCGACCGTCCTGCGCGTCCTGGGCCGGCTGCTGAGCCCGGCCGACCGGTCCAGAACCGAAGTCGTGACCGCGGTGATGGAGTACGTCCCCAACGCCGTCGCGGCCGGTTACGCCGACAACCCCGACTTCGAGATCCCGCTGCCGGGACCGCACTTCGCCGATCACATCGCGATCATCCTGGCCGCGGCACCCAGCGTCGGCGGCGCCGTCTGCCAGCGCCAGAAAGCACGCTCTCCCTCACTACGGCGCCGACCCGACCACACGCGCGCCGACGCCGCACCTGACGACCCCGCCCGCGGCGGCCACCGGTGATACAACGGCCCCTGAGGCAAGGGCTGTTGCACCATTCCGCAGACCTCCCGATGCCTGCTGCCCCGGACTACCGTGCAGAGGGGCGCATGATGAAGCCAGGGCGGGGGAACGGTGCCGGCGCTACGCGATGGTGAGGACGATCTTCCCGCGGACCCGGCCGGACGCGCTCAGCTCCTGGGCCCGGGCGGCCTCATCGAGGGGCAGGGTCGCGGCGATCCGGACGCGTACGGTGCCCGCGGCCGCGAGTTCGCCGAGCTTGGCCAGGTCGGCGCCCGACGGTGTCATGCCGAAGAGCTCGTAGCGCAGACCGCGGGCAGCGGCGGCCTCCGGGGTGACCCGCTCGTCGGCTCCGGTGCCGCTGACGGCCAGCAGGAGGCCACCCGGGCGCAGGGTCTCCAGCGATCGGGGGCCGTAGTCGTCGTTCATGGAGTCGAGGACGACGTCGACATCGCGGACGGCGTCGGCGAAGTCGGCCTCGCGGTAGTCGATCACCTCGTCCGCGCCGAGCGAGCGCAGCAGCGCGTGACCTGAGGCACTCGCGGTGCCGATGACGTACGCGCCGTGCGCCTTGGCGATCTGCACGGCGAGATGGCCCACGCCGCCGGCTGCGGCGTGCACCAAGATGCGCTGACCGGGCCTGAGGTGGGCAGCGTGGACCACCGCTTGCCAAGCCGTCAGCCCGGCGATGGGCAGTGCGGCGGCGGTGATGTGGTCGAGGGCGGCGGGCTTGAGGGCGAGCGCGGGGGCGGGTACGACCGTGTACTCGGCGTAGGCACCGTTCGGGCTGGAGAGGGCGGCGAAGACCTCGTCGCCGAGCCGGAAGCCGGTCACGCCGGGACCGGCCTCCGCGATCTCGCCCGACACGTCGAAACCGGGGGTGATCGGCGGCTGTCCCCACTTGTCGAGGATGCCCTGGCGGACCTTCCAGTCGACCGGGTTCACGCCGGCGGCGCGCACCCGGACCAGGACCTCGCCGTGGCCGGGTGCCGGGCGCTCCAGTTCGACGAGCCGCAGTACTTCCGGGCCGCCGAACGACTCGTAACGGATGGCGCGCATGGCTTGCTCCTTGAGGACACGTGGGTGATCGGTTCCAAGGAACATCCTGCGTACGAGTGGTATCTCTTGTGAAGAAGGCACTTTCTTGGTACCTAGGTACCTCATGGATACCACCTCGTCGGTCGAGCTCCCCATCTACCAGCCCGACTGCCCGGCCCGCACCGTCATCGAGCTCCTCGCCAACAAGTGGGTCTTCTTCACGCTCATCCTGCTGCGCCGGCACAACGCGCCGATGCGGTTCAACGAGATGCGGCGGCAACTCGGCACCGTCACACAGAAGATGCTCGCGCAGACCCTCCGTTCACTGGAGCGCGACGGACTCGTGCGCCGTGACGTCTACCCCACCGTGCCGCCCCGCGTCGAGTACTCACTCACTGAACTCGGCGGCGAGGCGGCACGGTTGGCCCTGGCCATCGGAGACTGGTCGCAGCAGCACTTCCGGGAGATCGAGGCCGCGCGCGGTATCCACGACGCGAAGTCGGCGGAGCCGCAGCCGCCCCTCTAGCGGCGGCTGCGGCTCCCTTCGACGGCCAGGATCACGTCCCGTGAACGGTCAGCGCACGACGTCCACGAAGACCGGGTTGGTGTAGAGCCAGGTGTCCAGCCACGGGTCGCCGTTGCCCGGCTCGTGGGTGATCGGGCCGTGCGGGTCGATCGCCGTGCCCAGCAGCCCGGGGCCGTTGCGCTTGCCGTCGCTGCCGCGCAGCCGCAGGTAGGACGACTCCTCGGCGCGGCCCAGGGGGATGCGCAGGGTGTAGCGGCCCCTGCGGCCCGAGACGTCGGCGGTGTGTACGACCCGGGTGTCGGGTGCGCGCCAGGCGTCGCGGTCGGCGACCGGGCCGCGGACGGCGCCGCGGATCACATCGAGGTGGGCGAGGCACGGCAATTCGCCGTGGTGGTTGGGGCGCGAGGCGGTGGTGACGGTGACATTGAGGACGATCCGCTCGCCGCGGCGCACCCGCAGCCGGCCGCCGAGAGTGACACCACGGCCGGGGCCGTGCTCCCTGTTCACCCGGACGTCGATGCCGTCGACGAGCTGGCCGTGGTCGACCCAGACCCGGCCCGCCCGCATCCCGGCCATCACGTGCCGGTAACCGTAGTGGGTCACGCCGACGTGCGTACGGCTGAACTGGCCGGGCCAGAAGTCGCTGCCGGGCTGCGGCTCGGTGGTGTTGACCGGGTCGGGGAGCCGTCCGGTGTTGTCGAAGTTCTGGCCGGGCAGCCAGTCGCCGTTCTTCCACGTGTCGAACGTGACCCGGTGCACGTCGGAGTTGGAGGTGACCGAGAAGAGCTTGCCCTCGGCGAGCATGGCGTCCCACAGACCGCCGACCGTCGCGGTCGCCCAGTCGAAGCCGCCGTAGGTCTGATAGGCCTCGCGCGGATAGCCGGGCCAGGAGTTCTCGGACGGGGAGTTGTCGTACTCGCCGCGGTGGCTGGTCGAGCCGCGCCCCGGCATGGCGGCGGACTGGGCGCCGGGCGCGCCCTCCATGCCGATCATGATGCCGGGGGCCGCGTCGCGCCAGGCGCGGATCTCGTGCGGGGAGTCGATGCCCAGCCGCAGCGGGTGGTTGGCGAGGACGAGGACGTCGTCGACGTAGCCACTGCGGCGCTGCTGGTCGAGCCACTTGATGGCCTTGACGGCGTGCGCCTCGTTGCGCGGGGTGTCGGGGTGGCCCGGCGCGCCCGCGGTGTAGCCGAGGAGTTTGCCGTCGTACGCCTCCTCGAAGCGCGTCAGCAGTTCGACCTCGTGGCGTCCGGGCGGGGAGAAGACGGTGCAGTGCTCGGCGCCGGGGATGTACCACTCGAGACCCTGGAAGATCAGCGTGCGGCGGTTGTCGCGGCGGGCCTTGAGGATCTCGCGGTGCTCGGCCTGGGCGCCGCCTGCCCTGGCGTGGCCGAAGTTGCTGTGCTCGGTGAGGACCATCCAGTCGAGGCCGTACCGGGATGCGGCCTGCGCCAGCTGGGAGAAGGTGTACTTCGCGTCGTGGCTGTAGACCGAGTGCACATGGTGGTCGCCGACGAGATAGGCGAGGTCCGGGTCCCCGCCGCCGTCGGTGTGCGCCGCGGCCGGGGTCGGAGCGAGCAGGCCCGCTCCGGCGAAAGCCGCGCCGAAGAGGCCGGCGCTGCGGAGCAGTCCGCGGCGCGAGAGTCCCTGCGGGTCGAGCGAGCCGACCGGTACGTCGGGGTCCGCCCAGGTCGGGAGGGGCTGATGCGGTCGCGCCATGAGGTGTCTCCTTGAGGGGTGGTGTCATCAGCGGTGGTGAGCGTTCTGACGGGGTTCTGACGGTGGTGAGGGAATGTGGCGGTGGGGAGGGTTGCGGCGGTGGGGTTCGGTCAGGAGCTCATGAAGTCGCGGACGGGCAGCGCGCGTTCGGTGATCCTGATGTCCCCGACCCAGCCGTGCATCAGCTGGTCGAGGACGCCCCCGTACTCGTAGGCGCCGAGCAGCCACGGCAGCCCGAGCGTCGCGAGCCCGTTGGTGCGCGTCGCGGGGTTGCGGGCGACCCGGCAGCCGTCGACGTACAAGGTGGTGTGCCTGCCGTCGTTGACGACAGCGACATGCCACCAGGTGCCCCGCGCCAGCTCGTGGCTCCAGTTGGTGACCAAACCGGTCTGGTCGAGCGGCGCGGCCGCCCACTGGAGGCCCGGCCCGTCGGACAGGGACAGGGTGGCGACGGGCTCTTCCGGGTCGCCTGCGGTCTTTCCGGCGGCGCCGAGGGTGCCGCGACGGCTGAGGACCGAGGCCCAGGCGTGGTGGCCGGCGTCCCAGTCGGCGGGGAGCTTCAGGAAGGCTTCGACGGTGTAGCCGGTGCGGAAGGTCTTGCTGTTGAGCGGGGCGTCCTTGGCCGTCTGCAGGTACGCGCCGTGCAGCGGGGGCTTGCCGCCGTCGAAGTAGAGGCTGCCGTGGCCCGGCTGGTCGGGGTGGTGGTCGGCGGACCAGCGCAGGGCGTCCGCAGCGGAGCCGGGCACCGGCACCCGGGTCAGATGGTTGCCGTGACCGGACAGGTCGGGGACACGCAGGGCCGGGTCGGCCGGGGCACCGTCCCGGTGCGAGCCGTCGAACCGCCAGTACGCGACGGTGCCGGGCACCAGCATCTGCGCGGCGGGGCGGGGGCCGCGCGGGGTGACGGGTGCGAAGCCGGCGAAGCGCTGCTCGAAGTCCAGCGGCACGGAGAAGCTGTCCTGCGGCCCGGTGAGCTCGATCTCGCGGCGTTCCAGCTCGTTGAGCCCCTCGCCCGCGCGGCCGAGGATCCATGGGGAGACGGTCTCCACATCGATGGTGTTCCTGGCGAGGTCGAAGCGGTAGAGGCGGATCATCGCGCTGCCGCCGTAGTAGCGGTTCTGGTAGTTGGTGATGTGCAGATGCACGTCGTGGCCCGCGGCGTTCTTGCGCGTGGTGCGGGCGGCGGGCCAGTAGTGACCGTTGAGGGTCAGGAAGATCTGGTCGTTCCCGGCGATCAGCTCGTCCCACAGGTGCTTGCCGTGCTCGGAGAACTCGGCCTCGTCACCGTCCCGGTCGGCGTACACGAGCTCGTGCGTGGTGAGGATGACGGGCGTCTTCGGGTGCTTCCTGATGACCTCCTGGGCCCAGGCGAGTCCGGCGGCGGACGGCCGCCAGTCGAGGGCGAGCACCAGCCATTCGCGGCCCGCGGCGCGGAACAGGTGGTACGTGTTGTAGCCGTCGGGCGTCGCTCCGCCGAAGGTGGGCAGCTTGCGCAGCCGCCGGGGGCCGAAGGCGTCCAGGTAGGGGGTGGGGCCGCGCTGGTCGTCGGTCGACGAGTTGATGTCGTGGTTGCCCGCCAGGACGCTGTAGCCGACGCGCCGCCGGTCCAGCAGCTCGAAGGCCTTGCTCAGCGGCCCGAACTCCTCCTTGAGCCCGTGCTCGGTGAGATCGCCGAGATGCGACAGGAAGGCGATGTTCTCGTCGCGTCCGTGGTCGAGGATGTAGCGCAGGGATGCCTCGACGGGTGCGGCGTTGATGCTGGCGCCGTCGAAGAGGTACTGGGTGTCCGGCATGACGACCAGCGTGAAGCGGGGACTGTCGGGGTCGGGACTCCGATTGGCAACGTTGTCAGCCGCCTCTTGGCGGGGCAGGGCGACCGCGGACGCTGCGGTGGCGAGCCCCCCGGCCGCCGCGGCCGCGGCGGCGCCCGTGAGTCCGGTGACACGGAGGAACGTACGACGGCTGGCTCCGGTCGGGAGGGGACCGTCGGGCTGGTGGAGCGGACTGCACATGGAGGTCTCCGCGGGCGTTCGTCGGGTGATCGCTGAGCACGCTAGGCGAAAGACTCGTGCACGTCGGGGCCCGGGCGACGACCTCATGGCGAAGACTGCGTGAACGGGTGGCCGAAAGGGCCGCACACCCCGGCGCAGGGGTGTGCGGCCCTTTCGGCCACCCGCTCACCTACTCCGGCCGGGGCCGGCGTAGGCCAGGGAGGGTCGTCAGCGGTGGCCCAGCACGTTGACCACCCGGCCGTTGGGATCCCGGACGAAGAATCGCCGCACTCCCCACTCCTCGTCCTGCAAGGGGTGCACGATCTCCGCACCGCTGTCCCGCATGACCGCGTAGGCCGCGTCCACATCGTCCACTTCGACACTCAGGTCGGGCGTGACCGGTGCGGTCTTGTCGTCGGCCATGAAGCTGACCTGCGCCGCCGGACTGGACGGGGAGGCGAGCGTCATGATCCAGCCGTGGTTCATGACCTCCTCGAAGCCCAGCAGGCCGTAGAACTCCCGGCTCTCCGGCACCGCTTCCGACTGGACGTTGGGCACGACACGGCGAACGGCCATCACAACTCCAAGTGAGAACAGATCCAGATGTGTTTCCAGGATTCTCCAGGATGCCTACGACACACCTGCGGTCCCACGCTCCGTCACAGCCGGCTTCTCCGCCGCTGACGAGACCTCAACCGCCTACGGGAGCTCGACGGTGAAGTGTTCCGAGCTGAGCGACCGCAGGAAGTCCGCCGCGTCGGGGATCGCGCCGACGGTGATGACTCCGGCGAGTGGGACGGGGCTTTCGAGGAGCCGCCGCGTCGCTTCCACCACGATGGGGGCGGTGACCGCATAGATGTCCTGTCCGCGCGCGACCGCGCGGCGCTGCTCGTCTCCTGACCGGACGACGACCTCGACGAGGAACTGCTGGTCCGACCGGACCCCGGTCGGCTCCGTCAGCTGGGAACCGGTCAGGTCTTCGAGCGGGGCGACCGTCATATGGCTGCTGATCTCGGAGACCTTCAGGTGATGCGGGAGGGTGACGCTGTCCGCGGTGGTGAAGTCCGCCTGGACGCGCTGGGTTCCGAACGGTTCGGGGAACGTCCATTCGGTGGTCGCGGGGTCGTCGGAGCGCAGTTCCAGCCGGCCCTTGCTGAAGACCAGACGCTTGCTGTCGCGGCGGGCGTCGGAGACGTAGCCCGTGGCCACGGTGCCGTGCGTGGGCCGCCAACTGTCCAGGGCATAGGCGATGGAGACCTCGTCCGCGGCGGCCCAGTCTCCCATCGCCGCGGTGGCGAGGAGGTCGACGAGACCGCCGTAGAAGGCAGCCGCGGGAACGATCGCGATGCCCGCCTCCCGTGCGCCCTTCGCGTACTGGTCGACGGTGGACAGGGCGACTTCCACCTCGGCGGCCACGTCCAGGTAGGGGATCCCGGCCCGCAGGGCGGCGTCGATCACCGGCGTCGCCGTGGCGGCGAAGGGCCCGGCGGCGTTGATGACGGCCGCCGCGCCGACGAGAGCGCGGTCCAGTGACGCCGCGTCGTCGATCGACGCCGGGCGGGTCTCGAGGTCTTGGTTGTCGGCCGCGAGGACCGCCAGCTTCGCGGCGTCCCGGCCGGAGAGGATGGGGGTCCATCCACGGCGGAGCAGTTCGGCGACGACGAAGCGCCCGGTGTGCCCGTAGGCCCCGAAGACGGTGACCGTCGGATTCGATGTCATGGCGGAACTCCTGGTCATGGTGTGGATGGAGCGGTTCGCTCGCCGACCGCTGGACACCATCCTGGTCCCGCCGGACCCGCTCCGGCAGTGGCAAGAACGCCACATGATGCTAGGTTCGTGCCATGCAGAAGCCCCACCGCATCGTCGTGCCGCTCACCGCGAATGTCCCGGTGTTCGAGGCCGCTGTCGCGTTCGAGGTGTTCGGCCGTCCCCGACAGGACTTTCCCGTTCCCTGGTACGAAGTGACGCTGTGCGCGATGGTGGGCGACGGTCCGGTCCGTACGGCCGAAGGCCTGTCGTTCGACGGGGTGGATCTCGCGGAGCTGGAGCGCGCCGACACCGTGATCGTGCCGGCCTGCGCCGACCTGCAGGGCGATCCGCCGCCGGAGCTGCTGGAAGCACTGCGCAAGGCCTACGCGCGAGGGGCCCGGATCGCGTCCATCTGCACCGGAGCGTTCACCCTGGCAGCGGCGGGGCTGCTCGACGGCCGCCGCGCCACCACGCATTGGATGTACGCCGCCGAACTCACCCAACGGTGGCCGGCGGTGCGGCTGGACCCGAATGTGCTCTACACCGAGGACGAGCGGATCTTCACCTCCGCGGGCGAGTGCGCGGGACTGGACCTGTGCCTGCACCTCGTCCGACTCGACCACGGCAGCCGCGTCGCCAACACCCTCGCCCGCCGCATGGTCATCCCGCCGCACCGCGAAGGCGGCCAGGCCCAGTACATCGACCAGCCGGTGCCGGCCGGTGAGTCGACCAGTCTTGCCCCCGTGCTCGACTGGGCGCGAAGCCAGCTCCACCGCCCACTGACGATCGACGACCTGGCCGTACGGGCGGCGATGAGCAAGCGCAGCTTCCTGCGCCACTTCCGCGCCAGCACCGGAACCACACCGCTGCAGTGGCTCGTGCACGAACGCGTGTCCCGCGCCCGCGACCTGCTGGAGACGACGAACGACACCGTCGACCGCGTCGCCGAACGATGCGGGTTCGGGTCGGCGCAGAGCCTGCGCGTGCACTTCACCCGGATCAACCAGACCACTCCGTACCGGTATCGGCAGGCGTTCGATCCGGCGCGCTGACCCGTCGTACCCGGGGGATAGCCCTACCTGAGCTGGGCGGACAGCAGGATCGTCCGGGCGGTCGCTGCCGGAAATGCTGAACCGGTACACATTACCGGTCCAGTGATTCCCCAGGAGTTGGCGCGTGCGCGAGCAGACATGGCAGAGGTTCCGTTCATCCGGGCGACGGCAGGACGGTCGGTGGCAGGACGGTCGGCGCAGAGTCGCGCCGGCCGCTGCCGCGGTGGTCTTGGGTGCCATGGCGATGGGTGCCCTGGCGCCGCCCGCGGCGTTCGCGGCCGGCCGGTCGGACACCGTCGCGGCCGGCGGGTCGGACACCGTTGCCGCCGACAGGTCGGACACGGTCCAGCAGGGTCTGAACGCGCTGGTGCGCTCCGATGGACTGCCCGCCGCACTCGCGAGTGTCCAGGACCGCTGGGGTCACACCCGCACCTACACCGCGGGGGTCGGCGATCTGGCCACCGGCTCGCAGGTGCCCGTCGACGGTCAGGTGCGGATCGGCAGCAATACCAAGGTGTTCACCTCGGTGGTCGTGCTGCAACTGGTCGGCGAAGGGAAGATCCGCCTCGACGCCAAGGTCGACACCTACCTGCCGGGCCTCGTACGCGGGGAGGGCATCGACGGACGCCGCATCACCGTCCGCCAGATCCTCCAGCAGACCAGCGGACTTCCCAACTACACCGACTACCTCGGCGACGACGTCCGGTACTTCGAGCCGCGCGAGCTCCTCGACCTCGCCCTCCAGCACAAGGCCGACTTCGCACCCGGGAAGAAGTGGGCGTACAGCAACACGAACTACGTGCTGGCCGGCCTGATCGTCGAGAAGGTCACCGGCCGCCCCATCGCCAAGGAGATCGACCGGCGCATCATCAAGGAGCTCGGGCTGCGCCACACCTACTTCCCGGCCCCTGGTGACAGCACCATCCGAGAACCCCATCCCAAGGGCTACAACCAGGATGCGGCGGGCGCGCCGCTGGTCGACGTCACGGAGATGGACCCCTCCTGGGCCTGGTCGGCAGGTGGGATGATCTCCACCAACTCCGACCTCAACCGGTTCTTCACCGAGCTCCTGGGCGGCCGCCTCCTCCCGCCCGCCCAGCTCGCCGAGATGCGTACCACGGTCACGGCCGGATACCCCTTCGCCTCCGGCGCCCGCTACGGACTGGGGCTGGTGAGCACGCCCCTGTCGTGCGGCGGTGTCTACTGGGGCCACGGCGGCAGCTTCCCGGGATATGAGACCCGGGGCGGCGTCACGAGTGAGGGCCGCGCCGCCAACGTCGCGGTGACCATTCAGCCGAACGACGAGGCGGCCATGAAGCACGTGGAGAGTGTCGTGGACACGGCCCTGTGCAGCCGCTGAACCGCGCCTGTTAGGGGCGGCTGTGCGCCACGGGGTCCGGGGCGGTATCAGTGGCGGTATCAGTGGTCCGGCCTGTTGATGCAGATCAGGGTCTGCTGACCGTTCGCGACGAGCGTCTGCTTGCCGTCCTGGACCCCGAACACCTCCAACTGGCACACGGTCAGGGTCCGTCCCGACTTGAGAACCGTTCCCACGGCCTCAAGGTGCTCGCCGACGGCCGGTGCCAGAAGGTTGATCTTGTATTCGACGGTGAGCACCGAGGTGTCCTCGGGGAACAGGGTGAAGGCCGCGTAGCCACCGGCGCTGTCGGCGATGGCGCTGGTGGCTCCGGCGTGGAAGTAGCCGTGCTGCTGCGTCACTTCGGGGCGACTCGGGAGCACGATGTGCACGCGCCCGGGTGCGATGCGAGTGATACGGGCGCCGAGGTGGCTCATGAGCCCTTGCCGGTCGAAGCTCCCCTGGATGCGCGCTTGGGTCTCGGGGCTTGCCTGCTCCTCGTGAGTCCGGTCTTCCATGTGCTCTCCTTCAACGGCCAGTACTTGCAACGGACAACGGCCGGTGCTGTAACGGACAACGGCCAGTACTCGCAACGGACGTTGCCTCGGCCGGGCGGTCTCCCGGCGAGGAGGAACCCGCCGATGGCGATCATCATGGCACCGGAGACGCGGGTGACCGCGCGGGCCGCGGACGGCCGGGCCTTCACCCATGAAACGCTCCCGCCGCAGTACGTTTCCGGAGCCCAGCTGTGCGCGGCGCTGAACCGTCAGGACCTGCCGGCCCTCCTCGGAACGCCGGCGGACCACGCCGAGACCGCCAGCGGCGGCGGGGGATGGATCCGTTTTGCCGGTGGCGCCAAGATCGTCGCTCCCGAGGGGAACGTCGTGCTGAAGAGCTACTCCGTGAAGATCTCGGTGTCCTACGACCATCTCTCGGTCGCCCACTCGGCGGCGTTCCTGGGCAGGACGGCGCAGCCCCGCACGGTCCTGGGCCATCCGGCTGTCCTCTACTCGGACCGGACGATGTCCATCACCTTCAACGGCGGCGGCAAGGCCGGCACCGGCCCCGGCGGCATCGCCCGCCACCTGCTGGTCGCCAGGACGCGAAGGACGGCGGTGGTTCCTTCGAGGTCGCCATCTGGCGCCAGGACGACGTGCTGCCCGATGACGCGGCGTTGTTCCACGTCGCCGAAAAGGTGCTGCCGACGATCCCGGGCTGGACCGCCGGCTGACGCGTCAGCCGAGGTGCCGGCCCCGGCCGACGTCCGCCCGGCCCGCCGCCCGTGGTAGCTTGCTTTGCATGGTAGATGGTTATGCAAGCATCCCCGGAGCGGACGGCCGCGTGGCGAGTCAGCTCCGTAAGGGGGTGCTGGAGTACTGCGTCCTGGCGCTGCTCCGGGACGGCCCCCGCTATGGGGTGGAGCTGTTGGCGGAGCTTGCCAGGGTCGACGTCATGGTGACCAGCCAGGGCACGATCTACCCCCTGCTGTCGCGCCTGCGACGCACCGGACTCGCCGACACCCACCTGCAGGAATCCGAGAACGGGCCGCCGCGCAGGTACTACACACTGACCGACGCCGGCCGCAGCGCTTTGGAGGAGTTCGCCGTGAACTGGCCCTCCTTCCGCACCGCCGTCGACCACTTCCTCGCCCCCGGAGAGACGACGTGAACGACACTCTCGCCCATCCCCTCGTGCAGGCCTATCTGTCCTCGGTCGGGGAAGGCACCGCGGCGCTTCCCGACGTCCGCCGCCGGGAGCTGCTGGCGGATCTCCGTGAGCACATCGAAGTGGCGCTTGCGGACTCCGAGACCGTCGACGAGGGCAGTGTGCGCCGGGTCCTGGACCAGCTGGGGACACCTGGGGAGATCGTCGCGGCCGCCCTGGCCGAGGAGGCCGGCGGCGGCCCGGTGCCGGAGAGCGGCAGGCGCACCGCGATCACTCTCTGTCTGATCGTCGTCGCGCTGCCGGCCTCACTCATTCCGGTGATCGGACCGTTCTTCGCGCCGGCCGCCACGATCGCCGCACTCGTACGGCTGTGGAGGTCTCCGCAGTGGGCACGAAAGGAGAAGCGACAGGCGACGCTGCTGATGCTCTCGCCGGTCGTCGCGGTACCCGTACTCGCTGTCGTCTTCTCCGTGGCGGGCGGCGGTCTGACTCCGGTCGCGCTGATGGTCGCCCTGCTGGCAGCGGTGCCCCTCCCGGTGGCCGCGGCGGTCCGGCTGCACCGTTCAGCCGCACGGGTCCGGCAGCAGCTTCGCTAGACCCGCGTGCCATGTGCGCCCTGTGTGTCCTGTGAGCCGGCCCACGCTGCACCGCCACGGCCGTGGCGGTGCAGCGCCGTCTTCCGGGAGCCCGACCGAGTCGGGGCCGGGGCCGGAGCTGGGGCCGGGGAAAGCGTCGGCCGGGGCGCGTAGCGCCGGTCAGCTGTAGGCGTGGTGGTTGCCCGGCATCGCTGCCTCGGGCTGGTCCGGGCTCGGCACCGCGGTGGCCGGGTCCGTGCCGACCGAGGCCGTGCCGGCCGGTTCCGTGACGGCGGCGGGTGCGGGACGGCAGGTGAAGCCGAGTCGGGTCATGGCCCGGGTGATCTGCTCGGCGGTGAAGTCACGCCGGTCCTGGCGGGTGAGGATCTGGCCGACCTGCTTGACGGGGTAGGTGCGGCGGCTGATGATCACGGATTCTCCGGTGACCGGTTCTGGCTTGATGCCCTGCATCTTGTGCAGCACCTCGCTCTTCATCAGGTCGAACGGGAAGCCGGCGATGATGCAGCGCATAGTGCCTCAGCAAGGAAGGGGGGTGGTGGTATTGCCCAGAGTCCCACATCAAGTCCCGTTCAGGAAGGACCGACTGAAGGACGGGAAACCCGCACCGAGGGCCCTTCTGTGCTACCTTGATGCCAGTTGCAGTTGTGGTACCCATGAACTTTGTGTGCACTCGACGGGCATGACCCGCGGGTGCATTTTTTGTTTTGCCGGTCATCTCCGGATGGGCTCATCGCGGCGACGCGAACGCCGCACAGTGCGGTTTTCGGTTCTGCATTGTCTTAAGGAGACACACATGGCTACTGGCACCGTGAAGTGGTTCAACGCGGAAAAGGGCTTCGGCTTCATCGAGCAGGACGGCGGCGGCGCTGACGTCTTCGCCCACTACTCGAACATCGCCGCCCAGGGCTTCCGCGAGCTGCAGGAAGGCCAGAAGGTCTCCTTCGACGTCACGCAGGGCCAGAAGGGCCCGCAGGCGGAGAACATCGTTCCCGCCTAAGCACTGACGCGCATCACACGGTCAGGGCCCGCTCCGCAAGGTCGCGGGCCCTGACCGTCGCTCGCACGTCCCTCGCCCCCCGCTCAGTGCCGAGTGGGGCAGGGCCGCTGCAGCACCGGTTCCACGCCGCACGGCAGGCGGCTCCGCGGTCCACGACCGCGATGTGCTCACTGCCCCGGGCCCGCCCTCTGCGGGTCCAGCTCCCGGCCGCCATTTCTGGCAGCGCCGCTCGTGGCGAGGTATCTGGCGAAGTGTGTTCGCGCGGTTGATTCCGCGCCGCTTCGCTCCCGCCTCGTTCCTGCTCATTCTTCCGGTTCGTTCTTGCGATGCCTTCGCGCGGCGTGTTCGCTGCTGGGGCCTCCTGGGTGCGCGCCGTATCCAGGAAGGTTCTCTGTGAACCCCGTACGTTCCAACCGCTCGTATTCCAGTTCCAGCTCAGGTTCCAGCGGTCGCGGTGGCGCTTCGAGCGCCGGCGGCTACGGCCGTTCGGCCCCGAGCCGCTCCGGTGCCCCGAGCCGTTCCGGTGCGCCGAGCCGTTCCGGCGGCTACGCGGGCTCCGGTGGCTCCGGCCGTTCCGGTGGCTATGCGGGGTCGGGCCGTTCCGGCGGTTCGAGCCGGCGCCCGTCCGTTCAGGGTGAGTTCGCCCTGCCGGTCACTCTCACTCCGGCGCTGCCCGCGGTGGAGACTTTCGCCGCGCTGGACATGCCGGCCGCCCTGCTGCAGACGCTGGCGCACGAGGGCATGGCGGTGCCGTTCCCCATCCAGGGCGCGACGCTGCCCAACGCCCTGGCCGGCCGCAACGTCCTGGGCCGCGGCCGTACCGGTTCCGGCAAGACGCTCGCCTTCGGTCTGGCGCTGCTCGCCAGGACCGCCGGACAGCGCGCGGAGCCGCTGCAGCCGCTCGCCCTGGTCCTGGTCCCGACCCGTGAGCTCGCCCAGCAGGTCACCGACGCCCTGACCCCGTACGCCCGCTCGCTGCGGCTGCGGATGGCCACCGTCGTCGGCGGCATGTCCATCGGACGGCAGATCCACCTGCTGCGCGGTGGCGCCGAAGTCGTCGTCGCCACGCCGGGCCGGCTCAAGGACCTCATCGACCGTGGCTCCTGCCGCCTGGACCAGGTCGGCATCACGGTGCTCGACGAGGCCGACCAGATGGCCGACATGGGCTTCATGCCGCAGGTCACCGCGCTGCTGGACCAGGTGCGTCCGGACGGGCAGCGCATGCTGTTCTCCGCCACTCTGGACCGCAACGTCGACCTGCTCGTGCGCCGCTACCTGCACGACCCGGTCGTCCACTCCGTCGACCCGTCGGCCGGCGCGGTCACCACGATGGAGCACCACGTGCTGCACGTGCACGGCGCCGACAAGAACGCCGTGACGACGCAGATCGCCGCCCGTGACGGCCGCGTCATCATGTTCCTCGACACCAAGCACGCCGTGGACAAGCTCACCGACCACCTGCTGAACAGCGGAGTGCGCGCCGCGGCACTGCACGGGGGCAAGTCCCAGCCGCAGCGGACCCGCACCCTGGAGCAGTTCAAGACCGGACACGTCACCGTGCTGGTCGCCACGAACGTCGCCGCCCGCGGCATCCACGTCGACAACCTCGACCTGGTCGTCAACATCGACCCGCCCAGCGACCACAAGGACTACCTCCACCGCGGCGGCCGCACCGCGCGCGCCGGCGAGTCCGGCAGCGTCGTCACCCTGGTCCTGCCCAACCAGCGCCGCGACATGATCCGCTTGATGCGGGACGCCGGCATCACCCCGCAGACCGCACAGGTCCGCCCCGACGAGGCCGAACTGACCCGCATCACCGGCGCCCAGGCCCCCAGCGGCGTCCCGTGCGTCATCGCCGCACCGGTCGTGGAACGCGCCAAGCGCAGCGCCTCCGCCACCCGCGGCCGCCGCAGCCGCTTCGCCCAGGCCCGCCGCTCCGCATCAGGCGAACGCCCCGCGCCGCGCACGACGACCAGCGCCGCGTAACGTCGCAGCCGACGCTGCTGAAGAGCCGTCCCATCCCTGATGCCGGGGGCGGGACGGCTCTTCGCGTTCGCTCCACCTTTTTGGCCTTCACACGATCCGGAGGGACTCGGGGGAGTGACGGAAGGTAAGCGGGGCACACGAACAGTCACTGACATATCGTGCGGAAGGCAGAGCGATGACGACGGATTCTGGTACGGCGACGCTGGTCGAAGAGTTGCGTGAGCGGGCGGGCGCGTTCGTGAACTCCCATGTCGACCTGTGGGTCACCGTGGAGGACGACGGAACACTGATCCTGGCCGGCCAGGAGCCCGCGGCCCTGTTCCAAGCCGCCGCGGACTGGCTGGGGGAAGGGCCAGCCTGCGCCGTCGTCGATACCCGCTGGGACCGTGGGACGGCCGAGCCCGCCCACACCCTGCGCCTGTATCTGCGCCCGCCCGGCGCGGAACTGACGCCGCAGCGGACGGCCGAACGGGTCTAGAACCGCTCCCGGCCCAGCGGATCCGGTCGCGACCTGGCCAAAGTGGCGCTGGAAAGGCAGGTCGGACGGCGCTCGGTGACGTCTCCTTCTCCCGGTCATGGCGGGCCGCTACCGTCGCATGCACCGCGGTGGCGTGGTGGTGTCGTGTGTACGCATGGGGGAGGGGTCGCTGTGATCGCTTATATCGCGCCGCTGTGGATCTTCGGCGTGGGGTGCCTGGTCGCGTCCGTGGTGGGGAAAGCGGTGAAACTGGGCGGGGTGGAGATCCCAGCGATCACAACCACCTGGGCGCAGTTGGTGGTTGCGCTCGTCGGAGTGGCGGCGATCGTGCTGGGTACGGTGCTCTTCCAGCACGAAGGATCACCGTCGGCCGCAGGCTCGTCGGCAGCGGTTCCGTCGGGTGGGAGCTCGGTGAGCGGCGCGAGCGCCCCGCCCCAGGCACCCACGCCGGACCCGCCGCCCACCTCGACCACCGCACCCTCCACCACCACCCCGCCGCCCTCCGCCGAACCCCCCACGCCGCCTGCCACCGAGCCGCCCGCCTCGACGGCTCCCGCAGCCGTACACGTGCGCTGGCAGGGGACGTTGACGCTGGATGACGGGAGCGCGAGCGGGAGTCCGATCACGGGCTGGTCGCTGGACTCCGTACCGCCACTGCGAGCACCGATGGGGGATCTCGGACTCGCCTGCCAACTCAGCTGCGAACCGGGCCAAATCGTCGGCACCACGGTCGTGTCCTGGAGCGGTGCGGCCCCGCCGCAGCGGGAGCAGTGCGTCACCCTGCTCAACACGCACCTGGGACAGCGGACGGCGGACGTGACACCGGGTTCCATCGTGTGCTTCGGGACGGACGGCGGTCGGGTCGGGTTCTTCACGGCGGGCGGCACGGCGGGCGCCGGCCGCCAGACGCTGGCGGTGACGGTGTGGGAGCGGCCTTGACGGTCCACACATCGACTACACGGAACTCGACTACTGGTCACGCGTCATCTCAGATACGCATGTCCGGAGTCCTGCGGACCGCATACGCCGGCAGACGGGCTTCACACAGGTATGCGGGGGAGAGCGAAAGACCGAACCGCCGCTCGACGACACCCAGGTTGCGCCGGTACGTGTCTGGCGCGGCTCGGCGGGTCGCGGACGATGCCTGCCTCATGCACCTGGACAAGCTGCACGGCCGAGGTCCCTCCTAGCGGCGATGTGGGGCGCAGCGCACTGCGGGCAGCGGTCTGGACCGCTGCCCGCAGTGTCGCCGCCTCAAGGCAGACGGGAGTTGGGATCAGTACTTGGTGGTGACCGTTACGCCGCTGAACGCTGTCTGCGCGTACAGGCTGATGTAGCGGTATCCGGCGGTGGTGTTGGTGACCGTGATGGCTTCGGTGTTCCCGGCCTTGGCCGAGCGCGCCGTGTAGGCCGTGCTGGTCGCCCACGTGCTGGGGTTGTAGTAGAGGTCGGCGTTGCCGGTGCCGCCGGTGGTCGTGATGTTCAGCGTGGTGGTCCCGGCCGGCAGGTAGAGGTACAGGTAGTCCAGGTTGCCCGCCGAGGCCGACCGGCCCGAGCGGGAGCAGTTCTGGCCCATGACGCGGGTGTCGGCGTTCGTGCAGGTCGGCAGGGCGCCGCTGACGGTGACGGGCTTGGCGGTGGTGGAGGTCAGGCCCTTGGCGTCGGTGACGGTCAGGGTGATCGTGTACGTGCCGGCGGCGGCGTACGTCCTGGAGGGGTTGGTGGCGGTGGAGGTGGTGCCGTCGCCGAGGTTCCAGGAGCGGGCGGTGATGGTGCTGCCGGTGTCGGTGGACCTGTCGGTGAGGCTCACCGTCAGGCCGGAGACGGCGGCGTCGAAGGCTGCGGTCGGTCCGCTGCTCGTGCCGCCGCAGGCGCCGGCTGCGCACGCGTCGAGCCAGGTGTTGAAGTCGGCGTCGTAACGGGTGCCGATTCCGGTGCTGTAGACGGCGTAGGCGCCGTTGTAGTCGCCGGTGCGGAACTTGGCGAGCATGTTCTGGACGTCGGCGGGGTGCTTCTCGATCATGTAGCGGACGGCCAGGTAACCCCACGGGTAGGTGCGGTCCAGGCTGCTGTTGTCGTAGGTGCTCTGCCAGAGGGTGCTCAGCGCGAAGGTGTGCTGTCCGGCATCGGCGATGGCCTCGGTGTCGGGGATGTTGCGGTAGCTGTAGGAGACGTACTCGGCGAAGCCCTCGATCCACCAGATGTCCGGGACGCCCTGCCCGGCGGTGAAGTCGCCGTACATGTCGTAGCGTCCGTCGAGGTAGTGCGTGTATTCGTGGTTGAGGTTCCAGATGTCGCCGGGGAAGCCGTCGTTGACGCTCTTCACGTAGGACAGGAACCGGGCCTGGTTGCCCGGGGTGGCGGGGTCGCCCTCCAGGTACTCGCCGCCGTTGTCGGTGCTGTTGCCGAAGATCCAGCCGGAGTAGACCTGGTAGTCCTTGGGGCTCGCGAACGTCACGATCTGGATGTTCGTGTTGTTGTCGCCGGCGACCGGCCCGCTGTCCTTGACGATGCCGTGGAAGTACGCGTCCTGGCCCTTGAGACTGGTGCACGCGTCGGACAGGGCGGCGTTGGTCAGGGACTGGGCGCGGAAGGTGTGTCCGGCGTCGCACGGGTAGGTGATCGGCAGCGACGCGGCGGTGAGCTGGGCCGTGAAATTGCACGTCGCGTAGTACGAGCACTGGGTCTGGTCGTGGGCGTCGGTCATGCCGGCGACCCCGACCCACAGCGGTGCCGTCGTGCCGGTGATCGACGAGGCGCCCAGCAGGGCCTTCGCGAGCGGTCGTACCTTGGCCTGGAGCGCGGGCGTGTCGAGGAAGCGCGCCATCTCGGTGCCGGCGTTGGCGTCCAGCCAGAACCAGCTGCCGTTCAGGATGTCCCGGTGGTTCAGCGCGAACGTGCTGAGGGTGTCGATGATGCTCGGGTCGGCGGTCACCGCGCTGATGTACGCGGGGTTCCAGTGCCCGCGGAAGATCGGGGTGAACACGCTGTTGACGGCCGAGTCCATGCTCCAGTAGGCGTCGTAGGAGCTGTTGTAGGCGTTGAGCACCCTCTTGTAGGTGCTGAGGTAGCGGCCCTGCTCGTTGGCGCTGTCCGTCAGGATCAGGACTTCGCCCAGGATGTCGCCGTTGGCCGAGCTGACGTCCAGGAAGTGGGGGGATGCCACGAAGGTGTCGAGCGCGCCCTCGGAGGCGGTGGCCAGGGTCGGGCCGTAGGGGCCGACGGCGGCGGAGTTGTAGGACTGCACGTAGTAGCCGGCGCGCAGGAACAGTACGAGCTGCCACACGTTGCCGGAGTTGTCACCGGGGTAGGTCCTCGCCGTGTTCTTGAAGGCGTTGGCGATGGTGACCATCTGCGCCTCGCGGAAGGCGTTGTAGGCGTTGGTGCCGGTGAGGCCGAACAGGGTGTTGACACACTCCGTGGTCGAGGCCTGGACGAACGTGACCAGCGCGGATCCGGTCCGGCTGCCGAAGTCGGCCGGGGTGCACGACGCGGCGGCAACACCCTTCGCCGTGTTCCCTCTTGGCGGGGCCTTCGACGGGGTCCGCGAGGTGACCGGGCTCTGCGGAGGAAGCTGGGCGGTGTCGAGCGGGTGGCGTTGAACCTCGGCGCGATCCGATATGTCGGCGGTCGAGCCGAGCGGTGGCGGCACCTTGGGGGACTGCGTGGCCGGTCCTTGCCGGCTGTCCGCTGCCGTGGCTCTGCCCGGCTGGATCAGCATGGCGATGCCCAGGCACAGTGCGAGGGCAAGTATCAGGAATCCGGTGAGACTTCGTCGTAGCGGTGGGGTGTTCACGTGCCGCCTCCCAGCGGTGTGAAGGCCGTGCTGCACTGCACGGCGTGGGGGGAACCGCGGGCTTCGAACGTCCAGGTCGCCGATGACTTCCGACGGGTTCGGGGCGTGACGAGGCCGGACCGCGGGCCGCGCTGTGTCATTTGACATGAACACAGCCTGCGCGCAATAACATTGCACATGTCACATCACAGGAGAAGGGGCTGGAAGTAAATCGGAGGCAATATCTGGGCCGAATCCGGGTCGCATCCGGACCGCATCCCGGGGTCGCGTGCCTCCGGCGGAACCCCGATCGCAGGACACCCCTGACGGCGGCGACGTGCGGCAAGGGCAGGGAGCTCTCTTCGGACGGCGACGGAGCCACAAGGGTCGCCAGTCGCGGTAATGCCGCTGCGCCGGGGTGCTCCTGACGGGTCCTTGGATCCTGGGTACGCTGCGGAGTTGTGACGGTGAACGGGGGAGAGTCGTTGGACATCAGTGGCAGTGGAGCCGAGCCACTCGAAGGGGAGGACCCGCGGCGGATCGGGACGATCCCACTGCTCGGCAAGCTCGGCTCCGGCGGCATGGGGCGGGTGTATCTGGGCGTCGTCGACGGCCGCTACGCCGCGGTCAAACAGGTGCTGCCGCACTTCGCCGAGGACGAGAACTTCCTGCGGCACTTCGGCCATGAACTCGACAACCTCGCCCGGTTGCCGAGCGAGGTCAGCGCGCCGCTGCTGGCGAGCGACCGGCAGGCACGGCCGCCGTGGTTCGCGACCGCGTACATACCCGGCCTCACCCTGACCGAGGCGATGGCCCTGCACGGCGGACCGCTTCCGGTGCGGGCCCTGTGGCTGCTGCTACGGGAGGCGGCCGCGGGACTCCAGGCGGTGCACGCCCTCGACATGGTGCACCGGGACCTCAAACCGTCCAACGTGATGCTGACTCAGGACGGCGCCACCCTCATCGACTTCGGGGTCGCCCGCGCCGCCGACCAGAGCCGGCTCACCCGGACCGGAGTGGTGGTCGGCACCCCGGCCTACATGTCGCCGGAACAGGCCTCCGCCGCGAAGGTGTTGACGGGCGCCACGGATGTGTTCGCACTCGGTGCGCTGCTCGCCTACGCGGGCGTCGGCCGGCCGCCCTTCGGCGAGGGGTCGGGGGTGGACGTGCTCTATCGCATCGTCCACGGTGAGCCCGACCTGGACGAGTTGCGCGCACTGGACCGGGATCTGGCGGAGGTCGTCGAGGCGTGCCTGGACAAGAACCCGCTCGGACGCCCCACGGCGGACCGGCTGTTCCTGCTCGCGGACCAGAGGGCCGCCTCGGCCAGGCCCGGCTGGCCCGCGCTGGTGATGGACCGGCTGGCCGGGCGCGCGGCGTTCGCGGCCCGGACGGCACCGCAGCTGCTGCTCGAGCCGGAGCCGGACCTTCCGGAACAGGCCGGGCCCGTCGTGGTGGGGCGCAACGCACCGATCGCCGCGGCCGAACGACCGCGGCGACGAACCCGGCTGCTGCTGGCGGTGGTTCCCATCGTCCTGGTCGCGGGAACGACGATCGGCGTGCAGTTGCTCCCCCAGCTCACCGGACCCCGCGGGGCGGAGAGCGGGCCCTCGGCCTCCGGCTCGGCCGGGCCGGGGCCGGCGGCATCCGCGACGTCGGGCTCACCGTCCGCAGGCACCCGCCCCTCGGGCGCGCCGGCCGCGAGCGGCCAGCCGTCGGCCCCGCCCTCACCGGGCAGCGTGGCCGCAGTCCCCGCTGCGAGCGGCGGTGCCGGAGGCGCCAACGGGACCGGCAACAACGGTGCCGGCAACAACGGCACCGGCAGCAACGGCACCGGCAATACCGGCACCGGCAGCAACGGCACGGGCAACGCGGGAAGCACCGGCGGGCCCGGTCACACCGCCGCTCCCACCAGCAAGCCCACGGCTGCGCCGCCCCCGGCCACCACTCCACCGGGCGGATCCCGTTACTACGTACTCAAGAACGGCAGTAGCGGGGCCTGCCTCGGGGTCAACCAGTTCGGCAACGGCCTCACCCTCGGGTCGTGCTCCGGCAACGCGGCGCTGTGGTCGTCCAAGACCGTCTCGGGCGGCGGTTTCCAGGTGGTCAACAAGGGGACCGGCCAGTGCCTCCAGGCAGGCATGTTCAACAACCTGTCCACCATCAGCGACTGCGCCCAGAGCGGTCTCACGTCCTGGTACTCCGGCTCCCACAGCAGCCTCGCCGACGAATACGACAGCAAGTGCCTGGACTTGGCCTTCGGCGGCGGCGCGACCACCGCCAAGTGCGCGGGTTCCGCGTCACAGCAGTGGAAGCGGTAGTGAAAACCTGACATCGGACCCCGCGCGGCCGCCTCCGGCCGCCGCGCGGGGCCTTCCCGATCGTGATGGGAGGCACCGCGACGCGCCCGCCGCAGGACCGTCACTTCACCGAGCCGGCCATCACCCCCTGGACGAAGTGGCGCTGGAAGGCGAAGAAGACGATCAGGGGGACGACCAGTGACAGGAAGGCGCCCGGGGCGAGGACGTCGATGTTGGACCCGAACTGCCGCATCTGCGACTGCAGCGCGACGGTGAGGGGTTGTGAACCGCTGTCGGCGAAGATCAGTGCGACGAGCATGTCGTTCCACACCCACAGGAACTGGAAGATGCTCAGGCTCGCGATCGCCGGTTTGGCCACCGGGAGGATCAGCCGCCGGAAGATCAGCCATTCGGAGCCGCCGTCCATCCGGGCCGCCTCCAGCATCTCGCGGGGGATGTCGGCGAAGTAGTTCCGCAACAGGAAGATCGCGAACGGCAGCCCGTAGGCGACGTGGAACAGGATCACGCCGGTGAGCGACCCGAAGATGCCGAGCGCGCCGAAGAGTTTGGCCACCGGCAGCAGCCCGATCTGCACCGGCACCACGAGCATGGCGACGACCAGCAGGAAGATCACGTCACGTCCCGGGAACTCCAGCCAGGCGAAGGCGTATCCGGCCAGGGACGCGAGGACGACGACGGCCACCGTGGTGGGCACGGAGATCAGCACCGTGTTCCAGAAGGCATGGGTGATGCCGCTGTCCGCCAGGATCGATCCGTAGTTGGAGAACCCCAGACCGCCCGGGTGGGCCAGCGCCGTCCACCAGCCGGTGGTGGCGTTGTCGGTGGAGGGCCGCAGCGAGGAGATGAAGAGACCGAACGTGGGCACCAGCCAGACCAGGGCGACGACCACCAGGAGCGCCTGGACCAGGCCCTTGCCCAGCCAGGCGGTGAGCCGGGAGGTCAGCCGGACGGGGCGGCGGGCCGCCGCGGGCGCCGCGGTCGTTCGCGGCGCGGCCCCGACGGGTGCGGTGTGCTGGGTCGTCATGTCTGGCTCCTGCGGAAGCGACGGATGTTGAGGACCATGGCGGGTACCACCAGGAGCAGCAGCACCACTCCGATGGCGCTCCCCAGCCCCTGGTTGTTTCCGCCGCCGAAGGAGACCAGCCACATCTGCAGGGCCAGCACGTTCGCGTCCTGCTGGACCGGACCGGGGGCGATGATGTACACGAGGTCGAAGACCTTCATCACGTTGATCAGAAGAGTTACGAAGACCACGGTCAGGACCGGGCCGAGCAGCGGCACGGTGATCCGGCGGAAGATCTGCCACTCGCCCGCGCCGTCGATGCGGGCCGCCTCCAGGACCTCGCGGGGAAGCGAGGACAGTCCGGCGCCGATGAGGACCATGGCGAATCCGGTCCAGATCCACAGGTAGGCACCGATGATGGCAGGGGTGATCAGTGCCGGTCCCAACCAGGAGACACCGCCGTACGGTTCGGCGAAGTTCTCCGCCGGAAGGCGCACCTCGTAGGAGCCGTCGGGCACCGCGGCGAAGCGGAAGGTCCCGTCCGGCCCGGTCGTGGCGTGCCCGACCACCCGCTGGTCTCGGACCAACTCCACCGTCATCCGCGGCAGTCCGCGTTCTCGGGCGTCGACCGCGTCGGGCCGGCCGCCGCCTCCGGGGACGAAGTCCAGGAAGACGGTTCCGGTGACCGCGCCCGCCGCGGCCGGGGCGGTCTTCGCCTGGGCGGCCGTGGCGGGAAGGGCGGTCGGTTTGAGGCCGACCAGCCCGAGGGTCAGCGAGTCACCGGGACGCACCTGCCGTGCGGTCCGGTATCCGCCGTCCGGCTGCGCCTCCAGCACCTGGGAGCCGCGGGTGCGGGCGCCGGGGTAGGGGGACGCATCGGTGAAGGCGTCGTGGGCGCCGACGGCGACCGCGTTGAGCACCCCGCGCTGCGGGTCCTGTTCGTAGACGAGCCGGAAGGTGATCCCGGCGGCGAGGAAGGAGATCGCCATCGGCATGAAGATCAGGACCTTGAACGCGGTGGCCCAGCGGATCTTCTCGGTCAGCACCGCCAGCATCAGGCCCAGCCCGGTGAGCAGTGCCGGGGCGACCGCTATCCAGATCGCCGTGTTGCGGATCGCCTTGAGCGTCGCCGGGTCGCCGAACATCTCGGTGTAGTTGTCGAGGCCGGCGAAGTGTTCCCCGGAGGCGTCGAACAGCGACCGCACGACGGCGAAGACGATCGGGTAGCCGACGAGCGCGCCCAGCAGCAGCAGGGCGGGGAGGGCGAAGACCACGGCGTTTATCTTGCGGCGGCGTACCGACCGCTGACGCGCGGTGCGGCCGCCGGGGGCCGCACCGATCGGCCGGCTGCGGTGGTTCATGACGGACATGTCGGCCGCCCTCAGCCCTTGTAGGCATGGAGCGCGGCCGTCTCCAGGGCCTGGGCGGTGTTCTTCGGGGACGACGGGTCCCGCAGGAAGTCCTGCAGGATCTTCCACTCGCCCGAACCCTGGGTGCCGCCGAAGGCCGCCGGGGCCTGGTCGGACATGTCGAAGCGGACGGTCTCACCGGCGTCGACCAGTGACTTGGCGGTCTGCCGGGTGGTGTCGTCGGTGTAGGTGGCGATGTCCAGCTTCTGGTTGGGGGAGAGGAACCCGCCCGCCTTGGCCCACACGGCCGCGGCCTCGGGGGTGGCCAGGTACTCGATGAACTTCATCGCGGCTTCCTGGTTCTTGCCCGCCTTCAGCGCCACAGCGGCGTCGCCGCCGCCGACCACCGGTGCGGTGCCGCCGGTCACCGCGGGGAACGGGAAGAACTTGGCGTCCTCGCCGACCTTCTTGCCCAGCTCACCGGAGATCAGGCCGCTGACGAAGTCGCCCTCATAGACCATCCCCGCCTTCGGCTGCTTGCCGAAGACCTGCTCCACCGACTCGGGGAAGTCGGTCTCCAGAGCGCCCTTGCGGCCGCCGGCGATCAGCTGGTCCTTGGCGAACAGACCGCCCAGGGTGGTGAGCGCCTTGACGACGGTGGGGTCGGTCCAGGGCATCTTGTGCTGCGCCAGCTTGTCGTAGTTCTGCGGTCCCGCCTGGGACAGGTAGATGTTCTCGAACCAGTCGGTCAGCGGCCAGCCGGCCTCACCCGCGACCGAGAAGCCGGGGAGCCCGGAGTCGGTGACGGCCGAAGCGGCGCTGATCATCTCCTCGTAGCTCTTGGGGACGGCGGCCCCGGCGTCAGCGAGCGCCTTGGGGTTGTACCAGACCGTCGACTTGTTGGACGCCTTGAAATACAGCCCGTAGAAGGCGGAGTCGACGGTGCCGTAGTCCTGCCACACCTTGGCGAAGTTCGCGGCGGCGGCCGTGCGGGCGGCGGGGGACAGTGGCCGCAGCCAGCCCTTGCGGGCGAACTGCTGGACCACGCCGACCTGCGGGACCATGACGACGTCGGGTGCGTTGCCGCCCTCGATCTTGCTGCCGACGACGGTGGAGACGTTGTCACCGGTGGAGATGAAGGAGGTCTTGGCGCCGGTCTTCGCCGAGAAGGCGTCCAGCACCTTCTTGAAGTTCTGCTGCTCCACGCCGGTCCACACCGCGGCCACGGTGACGGACTGGCCCTTGAGTTCCTGCTTGCCGTCCTGCGCGGCGGTCTTGTCCTGACCGCCTCCGCAGGCGGTGGCCGTCATGGTGAGGCCGAGTACCACTGCTGTCGCTGCCACGATGCGCTTCATTGCGGTAGATCCCTTCGTCGAATCCGCCCGCGGATCCGGGGGCGGCGGTGGTGGGGTGGTCCGGCCGGTCGGGCCGGGGGCCGGCCTCAGGACGCGGGCAGGTCGCAGACCCACCAGGCGGCGGTGTTGCCCGGAAGCAGCCCCGCGGGGCAGGGGGCGCTGGCCAGCAGCGGCACCCCGGGAACGGGGGCGGGTACCGGCTCCTCGCCGAAGTTGACGGCGCAGACCATGCCGTCGCCGCGCACGAAGGCCAGTACCTGGGGCGGCGACTCCAGCCAGCGCAGGCTGCCTTCGCCGAGCTGGGGAAGCTGTTCGCGCAGGTTCAGGCCGTCGCGGTACAGGTGCCAGAACGAGCCGGTGTCGCTCAGGGCCCGGTCGGTGGTGTGTTCGGCGAACCAGGCGGGCTGCGGCAGCCAGGGCTGCACGGTGGAGCCCGGTGCGGTGAACCCGAACGGTGAGGCGTGCCCGGACCAGGGGAGGGGGACCCGGCAGCCGTCGCGGACGTAACGGCGGCTGCCGGTCCGGCGGAAGATCGGATCGGTCAGCGCGTCGTCGGGCAGGTCGAGCACCTCGGGCAGACCGAGCTCCTCGCCCTGGTAGACGTAGGCGGCGCCCGGCAGCGCCAGCATCAGCAGCGCCGCGGCCCGCGCGCGGGTGGCGCCCACTCCTCCGCTGTCGGCGTCGTAGCGGGTGACGGTCCTGACCTGGTCGTGGTTGTTGAGCACCCAGGTCACCGTGGAGCCGGTTCCGGCGATGTCGCGCAGCGCCTCGACGATGCTCCGGCGGAAGTCGGCGGCGTTCCACGGGGCGCTGAGCAGGTGGAAGAAGAACGCCTGGTGCAGTTCGTCGGGGCGCACGTACAGGGCCTGATCGGCGGCGGTGGGTACGGAGACCTCGCCGACCAGCAGCCGGTCCTGTCCGTCGTGTGCGGTGTACGACTCGCAGAGCGCTCGCCACCGGCGCCACACGTCGTGTACCTCGGGCTGGTTCCAGGCCAGCGGGTTCACCGAGTCGCGGGTGCGTTCGTCGGCCTCCGGGTCGGGGGAGTCCGGCAGTTCCGGGTGCCGGAACAGCCCGGCGGCGACATCGATGCGGAAGCCGTCGACACCCCGGTCGAGCCAGAACCTCAGCACCTCCTCGAAGTGGTCCCCGACCCGCGGATCACGCCAGTTGAGGTCGGGCTGCTCGGGGGTGAACAGATGCAGGTACCACTGGCCCGGGCTGCCGTCCGCCTCCTTGACGCGTGACCAGGCCGGTCCGCCGAACATCGCCCGCCAGTTGTTCGGTGGCAGCTCCCCGTGCTCCCCCCGGCCGTCGGCGAAGTGGAAACGGGACCGGGCCGGGCCGCCGGGGACGTCGGCGAGCGCCGCCCGGAACCAGGGATGGGCGCTGGAGCAGTGGTTGGGGACGATGTCGATGACGACCTTCAGCCCGAGCCGGTGCGCGTCGGCGACGAGGCGGTCGAACTCGGCGAGGTCGCCGTAGAGCGGGTCGACCGCGCTGTAGTCCGCGACGTCGTAACCGTGGTCGTGCTGGGGGGAGGGGTAGAACGGGCTGAGCCAGATGCCGTCCACTCCGAGCTTGCGCACGTAGGGCAGTCCCACCCGGACTCCCGCGAGGTCGCCGACGCCGTCCCCGGTGCTGTCGAGGAAGCTGCGGATGTAGACCTGGTAGACCACGGCATCGCGCCACCAGGGGCGTTGCCCGTCGGCCGGCCGGGCCGCCGGTGAGCGGCCTGCGGGGTTCTCGACTGGGACTGCGAGCATCCCGTCACCATCCTGAATCTGACGCGCGAGCGGCCGTCGTTGGAGTTGGGAACCGTGAGAACCGATCGGTGTGCCATGACCGGCCCGCGGCATGCGGGCAGGGGGCAGCGGCGCACCACGGTGCGATCGGCGGGGTTGGGGTGGGGTGCGCACTGCCAACGGCAGCCTCACCCTGTGATGCATGCATGTTAAGTAGGAGAGTCGGGGAGGTGTCAACGCTCTCGGGCCATCAGGCCGTCATGGAGCGTCATTCATCCCGGTATGTGCAGAAAATTGGAACGAGATGTCCCGACGATCATGCCTAACAAGTAACTAGGAAGGTGAGGCTGAAGCGGGGGTCAGCCGCCCCGAACGACGTCCTGGAGCTCTCGCTGCAGCCGGGCCAGCGCCTGCTCTGGCGTTTGCCGCAGGGCCAGCGCGTCATAGGTCACGGCGGCGACCACCAGGCTCACCTGCTCGTACCGCGCGCTCTTGGGGCGCGGCCTGGCGGTGCGGACACTCTCCTTGAGGACCGGCAGATACGGGAAGCGCCGGATGAGAGCCGGGTCCGAGTACAGCGATGCCCACACCGGCGGCAGCCCGCCGTCGGTCAGGACCTGGCGCTGCACGCCCTCGCTGGACAGGTAGGCCATCAGCTCCGCAGCCGACCGCTGGTGCCGCGAGTGCGCGTTGACGGCCAGGTTGGAGCCGCCCAGCACGCCGCTGCCGGGCCCGTCAGGGCCGGGCAGCGGGACGACGCCGAACTTTCCCGCCACCGCGGAGTCGCGGGCCGAGGCGAGGTTGTAGACGTAGGGCCAGTTCCGCAGGAACAGCAGCTTGCCGTCCTGGAACGCCTGCCGCGACTCCTCCTCCTTGAAGGTCAGTGCCTCCCGGGGAATCCAGCCGTCGGTCACGCCCCGCGTCAGGAACCGCAGGCCCTCCAGCGCGGCCGGGGAGTTCACCGTCGCCTGTCGCCCGTCACCGCCCAGGATCGACCCGCCCGCCGACTGGACCGCCTCGGCCACGTTCACCGTCAGCCCCTCGTACGGCAGGAACTGCCCCGCGTACCCGCCGATCCGGTACTTGGCGGCGAGGGTGGAGGCCTCTTTCTCCAGCTCGGCCCAGGTGCGCGGCGGGCGCAGGCCCTCCCGGTCGAGGATGTCCTTGCGGTAGTAGAGCAGCCCCGCATTGGTCACATACGGCATGGCGTACAGCCGGCCGCGGAACGTGGCCGTGTCCGCGACGGAGGGCAGCAACCGGTCCAAGGGCAGACCGCGCCCGTCCACCGGGGCGATCCACTGGTTCCCGGCGAACTCGGAGGTCCAGGCCACATCGATGTTCAGGACGTCGAAGCGGCTGCTGCCCGACCGCAGGCTGTCCGCCATCTGCGCGTGGACCTCGTCCGCCGCCTCGGGCAGCTCGACCAGCTTCACCGGCTCATCGGGATGGGTCCGGTTCCAGCCGTCCAGTACCGGCTGCAGATAGCCGGTGAGGTCCCGGCCGGTGACCAGGGTCATCGGCCCCCTGCCGTCGGCGGCGCCCGGCGGCGCGGCGTCCGCACCGGCCCCCGAACCGGCGTAACCGGCCAGCACCAGGGCGCCCACGAGCAGTCCCCTGCCCATGATTCGCGCCCAGCGCATCGGTCCCTCCACTCCTCGCTCCGCCCGCGACATGTTCCGCATGGCCGAGGCGTCATGTATACCTGCTGAGCATGCGCGATACTAGGGGCCGCGGTCAGCTGCCCGTCCGGGCACGGCCGATACCCCTAACAAGCAGGTAGCCGGGGAGGAGGCTCAACCACTGTGCGTCTTCCCCTGCTCGCCCTGCTCGCCGCGGGCCCCGCTCATGGATACGAACTGAAGCAGGGCCTGGAGAAGCTCTTCGGAGCGGCGTACCCTCAGCCCAACATCGGTCAGATCTATGTGACCCTGGGCCGGCTGGAAAAGGCCGGCCTGATCGCGGGCGAGGACATCGTCCAGCCGGACCGCCCCAACAAACGCATCTACGAACTGACCGAGGCGGGCCGCGAGAGCGTCGACGCCTGGTTCGAAGAGCCGTCACCGACCCCCCGGGTACGGGACGACTTCTTCATGAAGCTCGCCCTGGCCCCCCGGACCGGCAGGGCGGACCAGGTCACCCTGATCAACAAGCAGCGCCGCCACTACCTGAACCTCATGCGGGCCCTGTCCAAGCTGGCCGCAGGGGAGGACCAGGACAACCGCATCGCACAACTGCTGATCGAGGGCGCGTCCCTGCATCTTCAGGCCGACCTCGACTGGTTGGAGCGCTGCCAGGAGGAACTCGAATGACACGAACCGAGCCGGCCACCGGTCCAGCGCCGCACCTGCTGAGCGTGACGGGTCTGACCAAGACCCACTCCACCGACGGCGCCAGCGTACGGGCCGTACGCGGTGTGGACCTGAACGTGGCGCGGGGCGAGTTCGTGGCCGTCACCGGGACTTCGGGGGCCGGGAAATCCACCCTGCTGCACCTCCTGGGGGCCTGGAGCGCCCCGACAGCGGGCGCATAGCCCTCGACGGACGGCGCGTCGACGATCTCAGCGAGGCGCGCTGGGCCGTACTGCGCCGCCGCAGGATCGGCATCGTCTTCCAGTTCTTCAACCTCGTCTCCACCCTCACCGTCGCGGACAACATCGAACTGCCCGCCCTCCTCGCGGGCCGCACACCCCGCCAGGCGCGGGCGTCGCGGGAGGAATTCGTCGGCCGGCTCGGACTGAGCGGCAAGGAGAACAGCCTGCCCGGCGACCTCGCCGGCGGCGAGCAGCAACGGGTGGCACTCGCGAGAGCCCTGGTCAACAAGCCGGATCTGCTGCTGGCCGACGAACCCACCGGTTCCCTGGACGGCAAGGGCACCCGGGAGGTGATCAGGCTGCTCACCGAGCTCCACCAACAGGGCCAGACCATCGTCCTGGTCACCCACGACGCCAGGGTGGCCAGCGCGGCCGACCGCGTCATCAGCTTCTACGACGGCCGGATCACCGACGACACCACCCTCGACACCACGGACCAGCACCGGGCAGCCGCCGCGGACATCGTGAAACTGACGGGCTGACCAGATGCGCGCCATCACCCGCTGGGCACTCGCCGACCTGCGCACACACCGTGGTCAGGCCCTGTCCATCGTCCTCGCCACCGCCGGAATCACCGTGGCCCTGCTGCTCTCCGTGGCGCTGCTGCAGTACGCGGTCAGTCCCTGGCAGCGGCTGTTCACCGAGACCCAGGGCGGCCATGTGTGGCTGCGCACCACGGAAGGCACCCCTGCCGGGCCGCTGAGCCGGCTCGACGGAGTCCAGGCGCTGTCCGGCCCGTTCCGCACCGATTCGGTGACCGTCCGGCTCGGTGCCGAGACGGCCGCGCTCGACCTGCGCGCCGCCGGGCCGCGCATGGAGGACGTCGCCCAGCCCAAGATCGCCGCCGGGCGCTGGCTGGACGGCACACAAGGCGACGGGATCGTGCTGGAACAGTCCGTGGCCTCCGCCTTGTGGGCGCAGCCCGGCGACACCCTGCAGATCGAAACCGGCGGCACGGGCATCCGGACCCTGCGCGTGGTCGGAACGGCCAGGACCGCCGAACGGGGATACGTCCGAGGCGACGTCCCCGGCGTGGGCTGGGCCGCGCCCGACGTGGTCGGCGCTCTGGCCTCCGCGCAGACGCACCCGGGGCAGACCGTCGGACTGCGGCTCGCCGACCCGGGCGACACGGACTTCGTGGTGCAGCGGGCGGTCGCCGCGGTGGGCCCCGACCATGTGCTCTCCGTCTCCACCTGGCGCGATGCCCGCTCCGCCGCCGAGGGCGACAACCGGCTGCTCGGGCTGCTGCTGAGGATCTTCGGTCTCGGCGCGCTGCTGGCCGCCGCGGTGGCGGTGACCGGAGGCGTCAGCACCCGCGTCCTCGCCCACGTCCGGGACATCTCCGTCCTCAAGGCGGTGGGCTTCACCCCCGGACAGATCGCCGGGATGTTCTTCGCGCAGCACGCCGTGCTCGCGGTGCTGGGTGCCGCGGTCGGAACGGCCGCCGTCCAGATCGCGGGCTCCGCCGTGCCCGGCCCGATCGGCGAGGCGGTGACGCTCTGGCAGGCGCTGCCCGGACAGAGCTCGTCCCTGGCGTACACCTGCGCCGCCACCGTCTCCGCCATCGCCGCCGCCACGATGTTCGCCGCCTGGCGCGCTGCCCGGATCCCGCCGATACCCGCCGCCCGGACCACCGCCCCGGGCGGGCGCCGCTCGGCTCGCAAGGGGCGGACGGCGTTCCGCTTCAGGACACCCCCGTCACTGGTGCTCGGCTGGCGCGGAGCCGTACACCGGCCGGGGCGCTTCGCGGCGTCCGTGGCCCGGCTCGCGCTGCCCATCGTCATGATCACCGTGGCCCTCTCCGCCGCCGCCACGCTGGACCGTTTCCAGCATCCCCCCGAGAGGGCAGGACTGACGGCTCAGCTGACGGCGCGCGAGGACGGCGGGTCCACCGTGGGGCTGGAAAGCCGACTGGCACAGCTGCCCGGCGTCTCCGGCGTGTACCCGGCGACCGAGGTAGCCGCGCTCGTTCCCGGGCAGACCCGCACCATCACCCTGCGCGGACTCGGCACCGCCGGCCACCGCTACCCCTTCGCCGCGGCCGAAGGCCGGGCCGCGACGGCACCGGACGAGGCGATGGCCGGACAGGGACTGCTCGACGCCATGGACGTCCGGGTCGGCGAATGGGTCCGGGTCACCGTGGCCGGCACACCGCACATCCTGCACATCGTGGGACGCAGCATCGAAACCGAACACAACGGGATGGTCATCTCCACCTCCCTGGACACCCTCCAGGAAGGGCAGAACACGCTGCGCCCGCAGTTCTACCACCTGGCGTTGCGGCCGGGCGCCGACCCGGCCGCGGTGTCCCGGGCCCTGCCCCAGGCCTCGGACGGCCGGCTGGAGATCCGCACGACCGCCGGCCCCGCCGACGAACTGTCCCCGATCCGCGGTGTGATCGCCGGGCTGGTCGCCGTACTGGCGCTCATCGGCCTGGTGGACCTCTCCACCTCGATCACCGCCGCCGTGCGGGACCACAGCCGGGACCTGCGGGCCCTGCGCGCGATCGGGCTGACTCCCCGCCAGACGGTCGCGGTCATCCAGATCAGCGCCGCGGTCATCGCCCTGGCGGCGGCGCTGGCCGGCACCGTCGTCGGTGTCCTCACCTCACACTGGCTGATCGACCTGCAAGGGCGCTCCAGCGGCATCGGCGCGGGCATAGCGCAGACGCCGGCCCTGACGACGCTGCTGCTGGCCGGGGGAGCGGTGGTCACCGCCGCCGTCACCATCGCCACGCTGCCCGCGCTGCGGGTGGTCCGCGGCCGTGGGGCGGACCCGGGGATCACCATCTACTGACCTCGGACGGCGGGGTTTCACGTACCGCCGTTCAGTAAGGATCCCAGCTGGGTAAGAAGCCGCCAAATGGGGCGCGCGTCTCGTCCAGGTACTGAGGGCGACCCCTTCGACGTGCACGTACGCCTCGGTACGTGCATCGTGGAGGAGAGGTGATCTTCACATGCCCCTGTACATCGCTGTGGCTACGTTCGAGGCGAATGGACCTTTGGGTACCGTGCAAATCGCCGACCACCCGGAAGAAGCCCCCGACGCGCAGAGCTATGCGAACACCAAGCGTGACGAGATCCTGGCCATGGACGAGCACCCTGAAGTCGATCCGTCCCAGTGGTCGGACCTCCGCCTGGTACGCATCGACGTCTGGCCGGACGGCGTCGACATCGCGGCCGTCCCACCGGATTTCGTCCTGTCCGTGGAGTGAGAGCGGACAGCCTGTGCGGTCTCCTTCGCCGAGAAGGGGACCGCACAGGTGCCGCGGGCGGGCGATGACCTTCACCGGAACGGCTGCCGTGGCCACCCGAATGGCCTAGGAACCGCCGGACAAGGTCCGCCGGCCATCGCGTCAGCGCTCAGGCCGGAGCTCAGGCCGGGACTTCACACCGGGGCTCAGGCCGGGGCCGTGAAGGTGTGGTTGCCGGCGGGAAGCCGGAAGGCCGCGGCGCCCTGTGTGTAGCCGAAGGGCACCGCCTGGGCCGGTGCGGTCACCGCGGCCGCCGAGCCGGCCGGTACCCGGACGGTCGCCGACGTACCGGCGGGCACGGTGACCTTGAGGGTGAACACCCCGCCGGAGACGGACCAGTCGCTGACCGCCGGCCCGTACGGCGTCTCGTACGCGGATCGTGCCGAGGTCAGCCCCCCGCCGGGCCGGGGTGCGACGAGCAGCGCCCGGTAGCCGGGGGACGCCGGGCCGAGGCCGCCGACCTGGCGGTAGAGGAAGTCGCCGACCGAGCCGAGCCCGTAGTGGTTGAACGAGTTCATCCCGGGATCCTGGAGGCTTCCGTCGGTCCTGATGCCGTCCCAGCGCTCCCAGATGGTGGTCGCGCCCCTGCTGATCATGTACCCCCAGCCGGGATAGCCGGGCTGGAGCAGGATCTGGTAGGCGATGTCGGCGCGGCCGTGGTCGGTGAGGACCGGCAGCAGATCCTTCACCCCGAGGAATCCGACGGACAGATGCCCGCCGGAGGCGGCGACCTTCGAGACCAGTCGGTCGACCAGCGACTGCACCCGGTTCTCCGGGACCAGCCCGAAGGCCAGCGCCAGCACGTAGCCGGTCTGGGTGTTGCCGGACACCGTTCCGTTGGCCGCGACGAAGTAGTTCGTGAAAGCGGCGGCGACCTGGTCCGCGAGGGTGCCGTAGGTAGTGGCCTCCGCCGTGCGCCCGGTGGCCCGCGCCATCCTCGACACCAGCCGCGCCGCCCAGGCGAAGAACGCCGTGGAGATGACGTTGCGGGCGGTGTCGTCGTTGACGTTGAGCCAGTCCCCGAAGCCGCCCTGATCACGGATCAGGTTCGCGTCGGCCGTCGACCTGAGGTACTCCACCCACCGGACCATCGCGGCGAAGTGCTCGTCGACGACGCGTACATCACCCGTGCGCTGCCACAGGGTGTACGGGACGATGACGCCCGCGTCCCCCCAGCCGGCGACGCCCGAGCCGTCCTGCGTGTCCGGTGCGGTGTTCGTGAACGATCCGTCGGCGTGCTGGGCGTCGGTCAGGTCGTCGGTGTACTTGTTGAGGAAGGACGACATGTCGATGTTGTACGTCGAGGTGTCGACGAAGGCGGCGATGTCACCGGTCCAGCCGAGCCGTTCGTTGCGGCTCGGGCAGTCGGTGGGGACCGCGAGCATGTTGGACCGCTGGCCCCACACGATCGCCTGCTGCACCTGGTTGAGCAGCGCGCTGGACGTGGTCAGGGTGCCCAGTTGGGCGGCGGACGTCCAGGCGGTGCGACCGGTGAGGGCGGACGTCGTCGGGGTACCGGGGAAGCCGGTCACTTCGACGTACCGGTATCCGTGCAGGGTGAACCGTGGCTCGTAGGTCTCCGTCCCGGTGCCCGCGAGGGTGTACCGGTCGGTTCCCAGGCCCGCCACCCGCAGGTTGTCGGTGTAGAGCGTGCCGTCCGCGTTCAGGATCTCGCCGTGCCGCAGCGTCACGACGGTGCCCGCGGGACCCGACACCCGCAACCGGTCCCAGCCGGTGGCGTTCTGCCCGAGGTCGAAGATCCACACACCGGGTTTCGGCTGGGTGAGCGCGACGGGGATCCGGTCGTACTGCACCCGGACGCCCTCGTCGACCTGCGACACCAGGTTCGGGAGCGCACCCGAGCGCACCGTGACGGCGCTCCAGGCGGCGTCGTCGAACCCGGCGCCGTCCCAACCCGCCACGGCCGCCCGGGCGTCGTACTCCTCACCCATCTGCAGGTCGTCGACCCGGATCGGGCCGGGTGCGTACTTCCAGCTGCTGTCGGTGGCCACCAGTGAGCTCGTACCGTCGCTGTACGTCAGGTGCAGCTGCGCCGAGTACCAGGGCTGCGCACCGTAGAACTGGGGCCCGTGCCAGCCGATATGGCCGGTGTACCAGCCGTTGCCCAGCCACGCGCCGAGCGCGTTGGCGCCCTGCGTGATCCGGTCGGTCACGTCGTACTCCTTGTACTGCACACGCTTGGAGTAGTCCGTCCAGCCGGGCGCGAGCGCGTCGTCGCCGACCTTGGCACCGTTGAGCCGGGTCTCCTGCAGGCCGAGGGCCGTCGTGAACAGCCGTGCTCTGGCCACCGGCTTCGAGACGGTGAACGCCCTGCGGAGCAGCGGCGACGGCTTGGCCTGCGGTATCGCCACACCGGACCCCCAGGGCCCGCCCCCGTACACCGCCACCGCTTTCGCCTGCACCCAGGCGGAGTCGTTGAAGCCGGGCTGCTCCCAGCCGGCCGGTCCCGTCTGTGCGGCCTTCCAGGTGGTGTCGGTGTTGACGACCGGGCTGCCGGTCGCGGTCAGTTGGGCGATCATGCCGGCCGGCGACTGGCTGGTGTTCTGTGTCGACACCGCGATGGTGTTGGATCCGGCGTGCAGCCGGCTCGTGACGTCGACGACGGAGGCCTGCTGCCACGCGGTGGCGGCGCTGACCTGGGTGCCGTTGACCCACACGGTGGCGGTGTCGTCGCCGGAGACGACGAGTGTGGCGGACGCCGGTGCCGCGGCGAGGCTGACGGTCCTGCGGAAGTAGCGCGTCGCGGCCGGGACGCCGGAGGCCGGGTCGCCCTCCGGATACCAGATCCAGGTGGCGCCGCTCAGTCCGGCGGTGGACAGCGGCTGCCCGATGAAGGCGCCCTTCCACTCGCCGGCCGGGGCGAGCAGGCCGGTCTCGAAGGTCCGGACCGCGCCCCACGCACTGACGCGTCCCTGGGTGTCCCATATCTTCACCCGCCAGTAGTAGCGGGTCCGCGAGGCCAGCGCCGGACCGCCGTACACGACGTCGACGGACTGCCCGCTCGGGGCTCGCCCACTGTCCCAGACATCGCCGGTTCCGGCGTCGGCCAACTCACCGGAAGTGGCGACGATGACCTGGTAGGCACCCTGCGCCTGCCCACCGGATCCGCTGAGCTTCCACCCGAACCGGGGCCGGGCGGCGTCCAGTCCGAGCGGGTCGGTGCGGCGCTCGGTGGTGGCCGAGGCGACGCTCAGCGGCGAGGCTGCCGCCGGGTCGGGCGCGATGACGCGGCTTCCCCACGGGCCCGACCCGTAGGCCCCGAGGTCGGCGGCCGCGGGCCAGGCGGAGTCGTTGAACCCGGGCTGTTCCCAGTCGCCCGCCGCGGTCTGCGACGCCTTCCAGGCCCCGTCCGTGACGAGGTCGACGCCGGTGCCGCCGGCCACCACGTGCATCCGCCCGATGAGGCCGGACGGACCGGTGGAGGTGTTGCGCGCCACGACCGCGAGGGTGTTCGCGCCGGGGAGCAGTGCGGACTGGAGGTCGACGTAGAGCGCCTGGGCCCAGGAGTCGGTGGCCCGCGGAGACGAGGCCAGGGGAGTGCCGTTGAGCCAGACGTCCACGGTGTCGTCGCCGGTGACGACGAACTGCGCTTCGGTGACAGCGCCCGCCGGGACGGTGAACGTCCGGCGGAAGTACCGGTCACCGGCCGGGGCGGAACTCGCCGGGCTTCCCTCCGGGAACCACACCCAGTGCGCGCCGGTGAGACCGACGGGCAGCACGGATCCGGCGGCCGGTGCGGCGCTCGCGGAGGCGGCCGTCAGCGCGGGGAATCCCGCCGCGGCGAGTGCGGCTCCGCCGAGCCCCCATTTCAGAATCACGCGTCGTTCGTGCCCGGAGGGGGACGGCTCGTCCAGCGGCATGGCTACTCCCACCTAGGAATGAATCGATTCATTCGGCGGGATGCTACGGCGTCCACCCCCATGTCGTCCAGGGATTCGACAGCCGCACTCGGGGCGGGACGTGAACCCGGCAACGAGCGGCCGAATCCGTCGATGGCCTGATTCCTACGGGTCGATCGGGAGGGTCAACACCCTTGATCGTGAGGGTTGTTGCTGTCCATGGACCTGCGCTGCCGACCTTGCACCCGGAACGTGGCTCACGGGTCACCGTTCACACGTCGTCGCCTCCGTGCGATCGGCGGCACTCCACCGCGTCGACACACTCCGCCGGTATCGTTTCAATCCACGGCCGTGGACACCCGATCTCTGGAAGGCGGCACTCGCCCGAAGAGCGGGCACTCCACGTGCCCGACTACGCGTTCTGGATCGCGTTCACCAGGCCGGCGACGAGGTGGGCCCGCTCGACCATGGCGTCGATCACCAGGTACTCGTGGTCGGCGTGGGCGCCACCGCCGACGGCCCCGAGGCCGTCCAGTGTCGGTACGCCCAGCGCCGCCGTGAAGTTGCCGTCGCTTCCGCCGCCGACCGCCTTGCCTTCGAGGTCGGGAAGCAGTCGCTGCGCCAGCGCGAAGAGCTTCGTCGATGCCGACTCGGGCATCGGGGGTCGGCCGACGGCTCCCTGAACGGTGATCCGGGCTCCTTCGAGATGCGGAGCGAGTGCCGCGAAGGCGGATTCGATGCGTTCCTTCTCCGTGGCCGACTCGACCCGGACGTCGACGATGACGGTCGCTTCCGCGGGAACGACGTTGTCCAGGGTTCCCGCGGACGCGACGGTCGGGGTGACGGTCGTGCCGATGTCGGGTCGGCTGAGCGCCGCGATGTCCAGGACCTGGTGGGAGGCTTCGATCAGCGCGTTGACGCCGGCTTCGGGCTCAAGGCCGGCGTGTGATGCCCGGCCCGTGATGGTGACTTGGAACGTGCCGCAGCCTTTGCGGCCGGTCTTCAGGGCGCCGCCGTCAGCGGCGCCCTCGAGCACCAGCACGGCGCCGCAGGCGAGGGCTCGTTCTTCGAGGAGGGCGCGCGAGGAGCGGGAGCCGACCTCTTCGTCGGCGGTCATCAGGATCTCGACGCCTGAACGGTCATCGAGCGTCGCCAGGCCGTGAACGGCCTGCACCAGACCGCCCAGCATGTCGAAGACCCCGGGGCCGGTCGCGTGCCCGTCCTCGACCCGGAACGGGCGGCGTTCCAGGGTGCCGAGCGGAAACACGGTGTCGTGGTGGCCGAGGATCAGCACCTTGGGATCCCCGCCGGCCGACCAGTGGACGTGCGGTCCGGCCGCACTCTCGATCAGGACGGCCTGCCCGCCGAGACGGCTCTCGATGACAGCGGCGACAGCTTCGGCCGATGCCGTCAGAGCGTTGAGGTCGCGCGATGGAGACTCGATTTCGACGAGTGTCCTGAGGTCATCGAGCATCGCTTCAACGCTCGCGTCGGCAGTTCTGCGCATCGTCACGGCGCAAGGTTACTCGGCGACGTCGTGGTGGTCGGCGGTGCGGAAGGCGGTCTCACGTGTCCGAGGACGGGACCGGTGGCCGAAGTGCCCGGGCCAGCCGGTCGACGGCGGCGCCGTCCGCGGGTGCCGTTCCGGTGAGGGTGCCGACCAGTGCCTGGGCGAGGACGGTCGCGGTGCCGATCCGTGTGTCTTCCCGCTCGTCGCCGGTGACCTTTCCGATCACGGCGTCGCGCACCGACTGCGAGATGTCGAGGCCCCCGAACAGCTCGGGGAAGGACAGTGCCATCAGACACACGCCCACGTTGGCGGAGAGGATGGACTGACCGGCCAGTTCGGGGGTCGTACGCAGCCGCCCCGCCTCACGGCAGCGCTCCACGACCGACAGCAGCAGGGCCTGCGCTTCCTTGATCGCCTGTGGTTTGGCGCTTCCCGTCGGCGTGAACATCAGCCGGTAGAGGTGCGGGTTGCCGAGTGCGAACGCGACATGGCTGTCCCAGGCCGTGCGCAGGTCCGCCACCGGATCGTCGGTGAGCGGGTTCCGCCTCTTGTTGGCGAGGAAGCGCTCGAAGCCGATGTCGGCCACCGCGGTGAGCAGCCCCTCTTTGTCGCCGAACTGGCGGTAGATCTCCGGCATGCCGACTTTGGCCCGGTCGCAGATGGCCCGGGTCGAGATCGCCAGGGCGTCCTTGGTCGCGAGCAGTTCCGCGGTGGCTTCCAGGATGCGCTCCCGTGCTGTCGACATGACTCCGATGATATCAGCGCTAACAGGTTGAGCCTGGGCGTATCCGGGTCAGGTAGAGGCTCATCGCGAAGATTAGTAATCGTTGATTACGTGATGTGTTAGCGTTGAAAACACCTTGGGGGCTGGCCCGCCTGCCGGCCCGCCCTCCGGCCGCTTCCAAGGTGTTGCCCGAGTGTTCGTAGCGAGAGAGCCCCGCCCCAACTTCCCAGTGCACGACGCCTGACAAGCGCCCCGCCACTCCACGACTGCAAAGGACCTCCCATGACCGCGTCCACCACCCTGCGCGATGTGATCGGCCTTCCGAACGAGCTGCCGCTTCTGAGTGAGTCGGTCCTCATCATGATCGACTTTCAGAACACGTACCGCAGCGGCGTCATGCGGCTCGACGACGCCGAGGAGGCCGTGGCCGCCGGCGCCCGCCTCCTCGCAGCCGCCCGCGCCGCGGGCACTCCGGTCGTCCACGTCGTGAATGACGGCGGTGAGGGCACTCCGTACGACATACGGGCCGAGATCGGCTCGATCAGCGACGAAGTCGCTCCGATCGAGGGCGAGAAGGTGGTCGTCAAGCAGTTCCCCAATGCCTTCCACGGCACGGACCTCGAAGCGACCCTGCGGGACCTCGGCGCCGGCGGCGAGCTGGTCATCGCCGGGTTCATGACCCACATGTGCGTCCTGTTCACCGCACAGGGCGCCTTCAACCTCGGCTACCGCCCGACCGTCGTCGCCGAGGCCACCGCGACCCGCCCCCTGCGGGCACCGGACGGAACCACCCTTCCGTCGCACGTCCTGCAGACCGCGAGCCTGACCACGGTCTCCGACCTGTTCGGTACGGTCGCCGGCACCGTCGACGCCCTCCAGGCCTCAAGGCCGGCGATCTGACGCACTCGGATATGGCTCGGGCCGCAGCCGTCATGGCTGCGGCCCCGGCCTGGCCTTGAGTGGATGCAGGAGATGACTATCTGTCAGGCGGGTTCGTCCCCTCGCCGTTTGGGGCGGCCACCGGCCGGGTCGGGGCGCTCCGCCGGACCCACGACGCACGCGCCCGCGCTGCTGCTGCGGTTCGGTCGAGCGTGCCGGGCGATGAGTTGTTCGTGTGTGAGCCGTTGCACTCGGGTCGGAGAGTCACGGTTGGCTAAAGACTGTTCCTTTTTGATCTTGTTGTTTTGTAAAGTGCGCAGGCCGTGGTCGTGGACCAGGCGTGCGGGTATCCGTGGGGGGAGCCGGCGGGCGGTACACGTCCGAGCGTCCGAGCGACTGAGCGCGTGCCCGCTCTCGCGCGCTCGTGAGGACGTCCTTTCGCATGCTGAGTTATGTCAACCGTCCGGCGTACCGGGTGGTGATACGAGCCGCCGGTCTGACCGTGGCGGCCGTGCTCGCCCTGGTGGTCGGCGGATCGGCGCCGTCGCCGGCCGGCACCCCCGGATCGTCATCGGCCTCGGCCGACCTGCCGGCCGTCCAAGCCGCTGCCGCCGCCCCGATGCTGCCGCTGTTCGGCCGGAAGGCCGACGGCCATCTCTACGACTACGAACCGGTGGGCACCGGGGGAGTCCGGGCGGCGGTGGACCTGGGCGGCGGATTCTCCGTCGCCACCGCGTTCGTCCAGACGAAGACGTCCGACAGTGGCAGTGGTGTCGACCTGTACTACCGGGTCGGCGGGACGCTCTACTACACCGCCGGCCGTGGCACGGAGACGAAGGTCGTCGGTGGCGGGTGGGATGCCTACAACGCGCTGGTGTCGCCGGGGAACCTGGGCGGCAGTGCCGATCCCGACCTGCTGGCCCGGGACGCCGCGGGCGCGTTGTGGCTCTACCAGGGCAAGCCCGACGGCACCTTCGCCGCGAAGGTCCAGGCCGGAACCGCCGGCTGGAACGGCATGGACACCCTGGCCGGAGTGGGGGACTACACCGGCGACGGAAAGAACGACGTGATCGCCCGCACCACGGCGGGAGCGCTCTACATCTACCCGGGAACGGGCAGCGTGACGGCCAACGCGATTCTCGGAGCGCGGCTGACGGTGCCGGGAACCGACTGGAAGAACTACACCACCCTGGTGTCGACCGGTGACAACAACGGGGACGGCAAGGCCGACCTGATCGGCCGCGACGCGGCCGGCGCGCTGTGGCTGTTCAAGGGCACCGGTACCGCCGCCACTCCGTTCGCGGCCCGGGTACAGATCGGCACCAGCGGCTGGGGCGCGTTCAACACCCTGTTCTGAGACCGGCGTCCGACTCCGGGTTCGCTTCCAGGCGGGTGTCCGACCCCAGTCGCCCTTCCCCACTTCTCGCCTCCCCCGCTTCCTCCCGCCCCGCGGCCCAGCCCTCCGGCGGCCCCGAGGGCGGCACCAGCAGAAACGGCTCACACCACCCATGCGCACAAACGCGCCACCCTTCCCCCGCCTTCCCCGGCGTCTGCTAGGCCGGATGCTCGCCTCCACCGCCCTGGTGACGGTCGCCGCGGTGACATTCACGGGCAGTCAGATCCAGCCCCTCACCCGGACCGTCCCGGTGGGCGCGGCTGAGGACGCACCCGGCTTCGACCTGGACGCGGCCGCCAAGACCCGTGCCGCCCAGTGCCTGCTCAATCTCATGCAGCGCAAGGGCGGGCAGGAGCTGAAGAGCGTCGCCCGCGGCGGCCTGAACGGCACCGACGCCGAGCTGCTGCAGGCGGCCAACCCGGCGTACTACGCGGATCCGCGGCCACCGCTCGACGGTGCGTACAACAAGGACAAGGCGTCCGCCTCGGCGAAGATGGACGAGCTGTCAGACCGGCATCACGAGTGGGAGAAGTCCCTCAACGTCGAGCCCCCCGCCGGGTACACCAACGTCGGATTCCAGTGGATCGAGCAGAAGGACAACCCCTTCAGCACCACCGGCCTGTCCGGTTGGATCGCCGACCAGTTCTGGCAGTCCGAGTACGACCTGTTCCACGAGGACCAGGCCCCGGTCGCCAACGCGGACTCCGTCGCCGCCGTGACCAAGATCGCCACCACCCGGTACTCCGAGGACCGCCCGGCGGACTACGAGGACTGGAAGGCGTGGACCACGGAGATGCAGTTCATGCATCCCATCTACGCCGACGACGCACGGATCTTCCTGCAGAACGGCGGATTCCCGACCAGCGCCCCCGATCCGGCGAGCATGGAGTACCGGGTCGACGTCGAGGCGCTCAAGGCGCGCTTCGCGTCCTGCACATCCCACAATCCGCCCGACCCGCACCATGTGCTGACGGCCGAGCTGATCACTGCCTCGGCGGAGTGGCAGCAGGAGATCGACGGTCAGCGGGCCCAGCGGGACACCATCCTCGGCGAGGAGGCCCGGGCTTCCGCCGACCTGCAGATCGCCACGCAGGCCCTGGGCGAGGCGCTCGGCCAGTCGACGATCGCCAGCCGGCTCGCGGACTGGCAGGCCTACTGGCTGAAGCAGACCCCGGCCAGCGCCGGCCTGTCCTACCCGGCAGCGTCCGTGTTCACCAAGGTCAAGGCCGATATCGTCAAGGCGCAGGCCATGGCGCTGGGGCGGCTGTTCGTCGCCTCGCGGGCGGCGCAGTCCGCCCAGCTGCACGCGAACACCGCCGTCACCGCCCAGCAGGCCGCGTACGGGATCGCGGATGCCGCGGGGCTGCCCCGCGGTCGCGGACTTCTCTACGGCCAGCAGGCCGTTCAGGTGACCCGGGCGTCCGCGGCTGCCGCCGCGGCGGTGGCGAAGGCGACGGAGACGGCGTCCAACGCCACGCGTGCTTCGGCGGCCGACAGCAAGACCCTCAACGCTCTGGCGCAGACCCAGGCGCACGCCTCGGCCGCCGAGTTCCGCCGGATCGCCGCCCAGGAGGCCGCGGCCCAGGCGAAGGCCGCCGCGGACGGCGCTGCGGTGCAGGCCACCAAGGCGGCGGAGAACGCCACCAAGGCCAAGGCCGCCCAGGCCAAGGCCGAAGCCGCCGAGAACACCGCCAAGAACGCGGCCGCCGACGCGAAGGCCAAGCGCGCCACCGCCGAGACCGAGCGTGACAAGGCCGCCGCCTACCGCGCCACGGCGGACGCCGAACGCGCCAAGGCGAGCGCCGCCGAAGCCCGCGCCCAGGAGCAGCGCACCGCCGCGGCCACCGCACTGAGCGCCGCCCAGACCGCCGGTTCCACCGCGGAGACGCAGCGTGGCGCGGCCGTGGCGGCCGAGATCCGGGCCGCCACGGCGCGCGATCAGGCCGTCGCAGCCGAACGCAACAAGAACGCCACGGCTTCCCGAGCACGAGCCCTGGAAGCCGCCGCGGCAGCGGCCGAAGGCTCCAGTTCGGCCGGAGCCGCCCGCCAGGCCGCCACTGAGGCACGCACCGCGGCCAACCAGGCCGCCAGCGCGGCGACCTCGGCGGGTACCGCCGCCGGGCAGGCCGGCGAGGCCGCCGTCGCGGCCCGCACCGCCGCGACCCAGGCCACCGGTGCGGCGGCACGTTCTCAGGCGGCGTCCGAGGCCGCGGCCGCCGATGTGGTGATCACCGGTGCCGCGGTCAAGAAGGCCCACGCGGCCGCGGCCGAGGCCATCGCCGCGTCCGAGGGCGCCGCGCAGAACGTCAAGAACGCGGAGGCACTGGCGAAGGAGGCCGCCGCCCAGGCGATCACCGCCCGCCAGAACGCGACGGCGGCGCAGAGCGAAGCGGTACTGGCCGCCGCCTCGGCGGTACGCACCGCGGGGTTCGCCTACGCCACCGCCCAGGCCGCCGTCGCCGCCCGTGACAGTGCGGCACAGGTGATCAACCCCGCCAACGACGCGATCGAGCTCGGCTCGCCCTACAAGGAGACCGACGCCTCAGCGGGGCTCGCCGTTCTGAGCGGCCAGGCCGCCAAGACCGCCGCCGAGCAGCAGGCCGCGCTCGCCACGGCGAAGGCGGCGCAGGCCGCCAAGGCCGCCACGGAGGCCAAGGCGCTCGCCGCCAAGGCCGCAGGTGACGCCAAGGCCGCGGCGACCGCCGCCGCCGAAGCCGCGGACTCCGCGTCCAAGGCTGCCGCCTCCGTCGCCCAGGCCCGTGCCTCGGCGGCCGAGGCCGCAACGGCCGCGGCAGCCGCGACCAAGGCGGAGACCAACACCGTCGAATACGACCGGCAGGCGGTCGCGGACTCCCTGGCGGCCAAGGTCGCCGCGGGCGTCGCCGCCGGCGAGGCGACGGCAGCCCGCGCCTCGGCCACCGAGGCCGAACAGGACGCCGCCAGCGCACGCGGCGCCGCCAACGCCGCCCAAGCCGACGCCACCCAGGCCGGCACCATCGCCAGCGCGGCGGAGCGCGACGCCACCAGCGCCGAGACCGCCGCCTCCAACGCCCACGAAAGCGCCACGGAGGCCGATCAGGCCGCCACCCGCGCGGAGGAGGAGCAGCGCCAGCGGATCGAGGCCAACCGCGCCGACCGGGTCAACGGCGCACCGGACACCGGTCCCGACCTCACCGCCGACGAGGAGGCCATCCTCCTGCAGACCTGTGGCCAGGTCTGTGTCGACGAATGGCGCGCGGCGAAGGCAGTGACCGCCCAGGACGTCATCGACTGGATCAAGGCCAACGGCGCCGGGATCATCCTCGACCTCGTCGGGTACACCGACGCGAAGGCGTGCTTCAGCAAGGGCGACATCGAAGCCTGCCTGTGGACGCTGGTCAACGCCGGAAGCTATGCCCTGCTCATCCTGAAGTTTGAAGCCGTGGCCGCCGCCATGGTGAAGATCGGCGCGGGACTCTCCAAGTTCTTCGAGGCCTCCGCCGCCGGGAAGCGGACCCTGGACCGGCTCCGCAAGCTCATCGAGAAGGTCAAGAAGGACCCGGAGCACAAGCCGCCGTGCAAGACGCCGCTGCGAGTGGCGGCGTTCATGCCGTCCGCGGGTGGGTTCGCGCGCACCGGCGTGGTCCAGGCCTCGGCGCACGCCTCGGCCGCCTCGGACGAGTGCGACATCGAGGGGCACGACGGCAGCACGCACGACGGCGACGGTGAGCTCGACCTCGAGATCCTTGACGACCTCGACAAGCGCTACGGGACGGATGCCGCCGACGGCGTGGACTACAACTACAAGAAGATCCACAACGGTACGCCGAAGGAGGCCGCCGACCACACGATTCCCGGGATCGGGATGGACACCGACAAGATGGCCGCCTACTTCGCCAAGTGGCGCGGGAAGGCGACCCACAAGGATCCGTTGACGGGCAACGGCACGGTGTGGGACCCGCAGCACGGGGGTGTCGTTATCATCATCAACTCCCGGTTCATCCACGGATACTCGATGACCGAGGCCAACTTCCTACGAAAGTATGTTCCCCTGCCATGAGGACGAACTTCAGCTTGACCCGGGACGGAGAGTCCTTCCGGGCACGGCTCACCTGGGTTCAGGCGGACGCGATGGTCGGAGCGCTGGTCCTGCTCGCGGATCAGTACTTTTCCGATGCCGCCGTCATCGTGCATCTCGGGATGGGCCGGGACGAGGTCGGGGTGCTGGTGGACAAGCTCGCGGGTGACCACAAGACCACCCGCGACTACGTCCTGGACCTGCGAGAACTGCATGCCGTCCATGCGGCACTGACGGCGGCCGCCACACAGTTCCTCAACAGCTCGACGTATTTCTCGGCGGAGCACTTCCACGTGAAGTTGAGTTTCCACCGGGAGAACTTCGACGCCCTGGCACTGAGCCTCGTCCAAGCGGTATCGGACGTGACCGCCCCGGAGTAAAAGAACCCGCGAGTGGCCTCTCCACGAGAGAGGCCACTCGCGCGGATGAGTTCCCGACCCTCGGCCCGCCGGACCAGTCCGGCGGGCCGACGCATTTCCTGCGAGGGGTCAGGGCGTCACGATGCGGTCGACCGCCGCCGTGTTGGGGTGGCTTCACCCGAAGGGACCAGTGCACGACGTCGTTTGGCGGGTGGGGCTCGGCTCGGCGCGGGGCTCTTCCGGCTTCCGGCCGGACTCGAACCAGTCTGCCGTGCTCGCTGGTGCCCGCGGAACTTTCCCTCAACACTGATCACTAACAGGTGGCGACACCTGCGAAGCGCAGTAGACGCAGCAACGCAGCAAACGCAGCAACGGTCAGACGAGGTTCGCCACCCGCACACCTCCGCCTTCCCGCCACGTTCAGAGGAGCACTTGTGACGCCACCCCTGCAGCAGCCCACCAGGCGTTCGGCCATCAGCCGGAGAGGAGCCCTTGTCGCGGCAGGTCTCCCCGTCGCCGTCGTGGCGCTCCTCGCCTCCGCTGCCGGGCCCGCGGCGGCCGGCACCGCCGGCGCGCCCGGTGTGAACGACCCGTACTTCCCGTTGGCGGGCAACGGGGGCTACCACGTGAAGCACTACGACCTCACCCTCGGCTACGACCCCGGGACCCGCCATCTCGACGGGCGGGCGGTCATCACCGCGCGTTCCACCCAGCAGCTGAACCGCTTCAACCTGGACCTGAACGGGTTGAAGGTCACGAGCATCACGGTCGATCAGGCCACCGCGGCCTTCTCCCGCGACGGACAGGAACTCGTGGTCACCCCGCGGAAGTCCATCGCGAAGGATCGGGAGTTCCGTGCCGTCGTCACGTACAGCGGCATACCCGAGCCGGTCACCGACCCGGACGGCTCCCTGGACGGGTGGATCCCCACGGACGACGGCGCGTTCGTCGCCGGGGAACCGCAGGGCGCCATGACGTGGTTCCCCGCCAACAACCACCCGAAGGACAAGGCGAGCTACGACTTCACCGTCACCGTCCCCCAGGGGCGCAGCGCCGTCGCCAACGGTGTCCTCCTCGGGCAGACCACCTCCGGTGGACGCACCACGTTCCGCTGGCGGCAGTCCGAGCCGATGGCCGCGTACCTCGCCACCGCGACCGTGGGCACGTTCAAGGTCGAGCAGTACACCACCCCGGGCGGCCTCAAGGTCTACAACGCCGTCGACCCTCGTGAGGCGGCCGCCTCAGCACCCGTACTCAAGAAGCTTCCGTCGGTTCTGGACTGGGAGAGCAAGATCTTCGGCCCCTACCCCTTCCGGGCCGCCGGAGCCATCGTGGACCACGCGCCGAAGGTCGGATACGCGCTGGAGACCCAGAGCCGGCCGGTGTACGACCGGGCGCCGGACCTGAGCACCCTGGTCCATGAGAGCGCGCACCAGTGGTTCGGGGACTCCGTCTCCCTCACGACGTGGAAGGACATCTGGCTCAACGAGGGCTTTGCGACCTACGCCGAATGGCTCTACGACGAGCAGCACGGCGGCCAGAGCGCGCAGAAGACCTTCGACGACCTCTACGCCACCCCCGCGGACGACGAACTGTGGTCGTTCGCGCCGGCCGACCCCGGCAGCGGGGAGCACATCTTCGAGGCACCGGTGTACTCACGCGGCGCCATGGCGCTGCAGAAGGTGCGCCAGGCGGTCGGTGACAAGACGTTCCTCCGGATCCTGCGCACCTGGGCGACCGACAACCGCGACGGTCACGGAACCACCGCGCAGTTCATCCGTCTCGCGGAGCGGCAGTCCGGCAAGAAGCTGGACACGCTGTTCCACACCTGGATCGGTACGGCGGGCAAGCCGTCCCGGCCCTGACACGACAGGCAGTACAGGACGGACCTCCCGCCAGGGGCTGACGGCGGGAGGTCCAGGCCCACCCGGCAGGTCCGGCGTCCGGCACGGCTCGCCGACCGGGCCGGTCGCCATGGGGGCGGAGCATCTCCCGACGACCGTCGCGTGCGTGGCCCTAGAGTGGCGCTTCATGCGAAGCCTGGTCCGTCTGCCGAAGGCCCATCTCCACGTCCATCTCGAAGGCGCGATGCGCCCCGCCACCTTCGCGGAACTGGCGGGAAAGCGTGGCGAACAGCCTCTGGACGGAGCGGGCTTCACGTCGTTCGAGGAGTTCATGGCCGTGTACCGCGCCGCTGCCCGACTGGTGCGGGACGGCCCGCGGGACGATCTTCTGCGGCTGGTGCGCGAAGTGGTCGAGGACGCCGCCGCGGACGGAGCGGTATGGATCGAGCCGCAGGTGAACCCCCTGACCTACGAGGACGATCCGGGCGCCGCGCTCGAGCTGCTCGACGCGGTGATCGAGGAGGGCCGCAGTACCGCTGCCCGGCTGGGCATCGGCTTCGGCGTCGTGATGTACGCCCGGCGCAACGCGGACCCCGCGGAGGCCGTCGAGACCGCCCGCCTCGCGGCCCGGCGGGCGGGCGACGGGGTGGTCTCCTTCGGACTGGCCGGGGACGAGGCCCGATACGCTTCCGAGCCGTTCGCCGAAGCCTTCGCCATCGCCCGCCAGGCCGGGCTGATCTCCGCCCCGCATGCGGGGGAACTCGCCGGTCCGGCCGGCGTGCGGGCAGCCCTTGACGTGCTCGGCGCGCGGCGGATCGCCCACGGCGTGCGGGCGGTCGAGGACCCGGCTCTCGTCGCCCGCCTCGCCGAGGAGGGCATCGTCCTCGACGTCTGCCCCACCTCCAACGTCGCCCTCGGCGTCGTGGAGTCCCTGTCCGCGCACCCCCTCCCCGTCCTGCTGCGAGCCGGCGTCCGGTGCACCCTCAACGCCGACGACCCCCTGTTGTTCGGCCCGGGGCTGCTGGAGGAGTACGAAACGGCGCGGACGGCCTTCGCTCTCACCGACCCCCAGATCGCCGCGATCGCCCACACCTCGGTCGAATCCTCTGGCGCGCCGCGCGCGATGGTGGAGGATGCGGTCGCGCGCATCGGCGAATGGCTGGACACGCCGGACATTCTTGACGCGCTGGACACTCTGGACACCTCTGGCCGGGAGACGACAGTCCGGGGTGCCTCGTCGTCCGCAAGGGCTTCCACCGACGCGGTCTGACCTACCCGCTCGCCCGCGCCACGATCGGGTTCGCGCGCGAGCGCGGCGTATTCGATGATCACGCGGCCCGGAGTGGAGATCACCTCGGGTGAACTCCACGTCGGCACGGTGCCCCGCACCGGATACGAGAACCGGTGCGGGGCGCCGAGGCGGTGGGTCAGATTCCTACGATGTTCTCCGCCTGCGGGCCCTTCTGGCCCTGGGTGACGTCGAACTGGACCTTCTGGCCCTCGAAGAGCTCACGGAAGCCCTGGGCGGCGATGTTGGAGTAGTGGGCGAAGACGTCCGGGCCGCCGCCGTCCTGCTCGATGAAGCCGAAGCCCTTTTCCGCGTTGAACCACTTCACGACACCGGTGGCCATGTTTGTCCCCTTGTCCAGGATCTCGGGGCACTGTCTTTGTCAGTGCCCCCGTGTTGAGGTGATCGCCCTGGTCCTCGGACATTGCCGCACAGCACGACGCCCACGGTGCGAACCGCGGGCGTTGAGACTTCGGATCCACGACTACTAGCAGGAAAGTTAGCGGATTCGTACGCGGCCCGCTACATGGAGCAGCCGGACCGGCTCCAGGAATCGTCCCGCGCGACCGAGGAGATCGTGGCCGAGCTGCGCGCCCGGCCGCTCGACGAGCCGGTGGCCGTGTCGGCCCGCGCGCTCCACCGACAGGTACCCGTCGGTGCTGATCGGCGCGGCCTTCGCCGCACTGCGGGTAGCGGAGAACCACGGCCGGGTCGACCCGCGCGATCTGGACGACCTTCTCGACGAGGCCTTCGACATCCTCGTCGGGGGGCTGTGACCCGACCCCTTCGACAGATCCGGAAGTCCGGGCCGTCCGTAAATGGCTGGCGGGCATCGTGATGCGGCGGGATGATCCGGAGTGTCCGGGCCGACGCGATTCCTGGTGTCCGGGCCGACGCGAACCGCGGTGAATGCGCCCCACCTGCCCAGCGAGGGAACTGTGATGAACGTTGTCGCTTCCGAGCCGTCCGAGTCCTCCGAGCCGTCCGGGTACCAGCCAGAAGTCCGCGCTGCGGCCGGGGCGCTGCGTGGCGGCCGGGAGCGGGGCGTGGCGGTCTTCCGTGGCATCCCGTTCGCCGAGCCGCCGGTCGGACCGCTGCGCTTCGCGGCGCCGCGGCCCGTGCAGGGCTGGGACGGCGTGCGGCCGGCGGTGTCGTACGGGCCGCCGCCTCCTCAGGGCGGCGCTTTGGGCATGGCCGCTCTGGCGAAGGACGCGGTGGGCGACGACTGGCTGACGGTCAATGTCTGGTCGCCGGACCCGGGTCCCGGTGCGGGGCTGCCGGTGATGGTGTGGGTCCAGGGCGGTGCCTACACGGTCGGCATGTCCGGTCTTCCCGAGTACCACGGCGGCCGTCTGGCGCGTGAGGGCGGCGTCGTCGTGGTGACGTTCAACTACCGTGTGGGCCTCGAAGGGTTCGGCCAGATCGAAGGGGCGCCCGCCAACCGGGGCCTGCTGGACCAGGTCGCCGCTCTGGAGTGGGTGCGTGACAACATCCGGGCCTTCGGCGGCGACCCGGACCGCGTCACGGTCTTCGGCCAGTCGGCGGGCGGCGGATCCGTCGCCGCGCTGCTGGCGATGCCGCGTGCGGCCGGGCTCTTCGGCCGGGCCGTCGCGCAGAGCGTGCCGGGCACGTTCTTCTCGCCGGAGCTCGCCGCCGACATCGCCACCGCGTGCGCCACCGAACTGGGGCTGCGGCCCACGGTGACCGACCTGTCCACGGTGGCCCCGGTCCGGCTGTCCGCCGCCGGTGACGCGGTCGGCGCCAAGATGGCCCAGTGGGCGGAACGCTGGGATCAGGTCGCACACCGGTCGATCCCGTATTCACCGGTCGTCGACGGAGACACGCTGCCGGTCACGCCATGGCAGGCCCTGGCCGCCGGCGCCGCCCGGGACATCGAACTCCTCGTCGGCCACACCCGCGACGAACAGCGGCTGCTCACCGCGCTCGAAGGCCTGCTCGGCCAGGTCACGCCGGAGCAGGCGGCCGCTGCCCTGCAGATCTTCGCCCCCGACGGGGACGGCGCACGCCGCTACCGTGACGGGTTCCCGGCGGCCGGCCCGGACGAGCTGTACGAACTGGTCCACTCCGACTGGCTGTTCCGTATGCCGACCCTCCATCTGGCCCAGGCCCAGACCGCCGCCGGCGGCCGCGCCCACGTCTACGAGCTGACCTGGACCGCCCCAGGCATGGGCGGTGCGTTCGGCGCCTGCCACGGCCTCGACGTGCCGCTCGTCTTCGGCAACCTGGACCGCGGTCAGCCCGCCCTGCTGATCGGCGAAAGCCCCTCCCCGGAGGCAGAGGCGCTCTCCGCCCACATGCGCGCCGCGTGGACGGCGTTCGCCACCCACGGGGACCCCGGCTGGCCCGCGTACGACACCGAGCAGCGACTGGTGCAGCTCTTCGACACCCGGCCGACGGTCACCGCCTATCCGGAGGAGACCTCCCGCCTGATCTGGCAGGGCCACACCTTTCCAGCAATTCCGCTGGTCGGCCGATAGCGCTGACCCCGACCCTGACCGCGACTTCACTCATGCCCGATGACCTGCGGTTCCTGCCGCACCTGTCCGATACCGAGTGATCAGTCGTGGACCGGGGAGCGGTGGGCGAAGACGAAGGCGCGGGGTGGGACGTTCAGGGCATCGGGCGGTAGGCCTGGCCGGGCGTCCAGTTCGGCCGTCACCGCCCGCCAGGCCGCCAGGAGCGCTGCCGCCTGCTCGCGGTCCGCGGTGCGGGGTGTCCGTACGCGTAACCGGCCCGAAGGGGCCGCATCCTGCGCGCAGTGGAAGGTGCCTGCGTCCGGGAAGAACCAGGACCGCAGCAGCCAACCCGGGGGCGGCTGTGGGGGTGAGACGTGGTCGAAGACGAAGGTCAACTGCGACTCATCGCTGTGGTCCGGCCGGCCGACGGTATCCAGTCGGCCCGGGGTGGTGATCTCCGCCCGTGCGGCGGCGGGAACGTCCCACCGGCGCATCATCGCCCGCCAGGCACGGTAGCCGTTCACGCGCACGTCGCCGCGTTCGCTCCGGATGGCCGGGCGGGGGATGGGGCCGGGCGCCGTCCCCTCGGCCGCCGCGGCGATGTCCGCCAGCAGTTCGCCGGCCCGGGAAGCGTGCGGCGAGTCGTAGGCGCAGCGCAGCCGCAGGTGGGGTCCGTCCCACGATCCGGCCACCTCGGCCGTGACGCCGGCGTGCCGCAGGATCTGCCCGTGCCGTCCCTCGGGCCACGGCCAGGGGCCGGGCCTCGGATCGTCGGCCGTCAGGACGCGGCAGACGCCGCGCCGCAGATCGTCCGCCCCCAGGTGCGGGGCGATGGCGTACAGACTCAGCAGGGTCCCGGGCCGCGGTGGGCCGGTGCTCACGCCGGCGCCCCCCGGCCGGTACCGGTGGTCTCCTGGAACGTGGAGCGGACGCCGTTGTCGTCCAGGAAACGCAGCCAGCGGCCGGCCTCCCCGGGGTCCTCCGCCGCGCGGTTGAGGCCGGCGGGCAGCGCGCCGTCCAGGATGCGGGTGACGCCGAAGGCGAGCGGCAGGGATACGCAGCGGGCCATCGCGCTGTGTGTGCCGTCACCGGTCAGGTCCAGCACGTACGAGCCCTGCCAGTCCGCGCCGCCTGATGCGCCTGAGCCGTCTGCCCCGTCTGCTCCAACCGCTCCGTCCGCTCCGCCCGTGCGGCGCACGTCCAGCGCGACGGACAGCACGACGCGGTCCCGGTCGGCGTCCGTCGTCGGGTAGCGCTCGGCCAGCTCCGTGGCCAGGGCGCGGATCCGTGCCTCGTCGCCGGTGCGTACGGTCGCGAAGACCGGCTCCCATGCCGCGAGCCAGCCCGCGTTGCGCAGCGTGCCCCGGACGAAGGACGTCAGGTGCCAGCCGTCCGGCACCCCGTACTGGGCGATGAACGGCAGGCTGTCACGGTTGGGGTAGACCTCGAAGTCCTCGCCGCCGAGGTGGTGCGGCCGGGTCGCCTCCCAGGGGTGTGCGGAGGAGTGTTCCTTGTCCTCGTCGATGTACCGCGAGGGAGAGTTCAGGGCGGCGAGGACACCGTATGGCGCCCAGCTGAAGCGGTAGCGGAAGTCGTTGGGCTCGGCGGGCAGGCCGCCGCAGAACGACGTGAACCGCACCGAGTCGGCGCGGTCGCCGACGGCGTCCCGGGCGCGTTCGATCAGCACGTGGGCCAGGAGGTGGTCGATGCCGGGGTCGAGTCCCGCCTCGGTCAGCACGACGACACCGGTGCGCGCGGCGTCGGCGGACAGTTCCGCGACGGGCTCCGATACGTAGCTGGAACAGGCGAAGTGGGCACCTCGTTCGGTGCACAGCCGCAGCAGACCGGCGTGTTCGGTGGCGGGCAGCATGGACACCACGACGTCGCCGGTGCGCATCTCGGCGGCGAGCGCCCCGCCCTCCAGCGCCCGCACACCGGCGCGGCCGGTCAGCTCCAGGCGCGCCAGCAGCGCGGCGGCGCGCTCCGTGGTGCGGCCCCACACCAGGACCCGCTCGGCCCGGTCGCACAGCAGGCCGAGCCCGGCGGCGCCGGTGGACAGGCCGGTGCCGATCCAGTGCACGGTGCCGCTCGCCGGTACCGGCGCTACGGGCGGCACGGTCGGGGTACCGCTCGACTCATCGGGCATGGTCGCTCTCCTTGCTCCCGGCGCGGACCGCCGTGTCGAAGGTGTCCCGGCAGCGGGCCCACGCCGGCGCGTCGTCGCCCTGCGACATCAGGCGTAGCAACTGCGGCAGCAGGTCGGACGAGAAGGCGCGGCTGGCCTCCTCGGGCAGCAGGGAGGGCAGGTTGTCGATGGCGATCATCTCGACCGGCCGGTCCCCGTCGCGGAGCCTGCGGACCGGCTGTTCCCAGTCGGTGATGTCGTCGTAGACCGGCAGGAGGTTGCAGTCCGAGGTCACATCGCAGGTGACGTCGCAGATCGTGGACAGCCGGCGCTCCTGGTCGTCCAGGTCGGAGGGAGTGAGGAACGGCGGTAGCGGACGCGTGGTCAGGACGGTGTTGACCAGCAGGTCGTGCGCGAGTATCGCCGGACGGTCGAGTTCCGCGGTCTCCGCCAGATCCCACCGGGTCGGTGCCAGACCGGCCGTCTCCAGAGCGTCGCACGCGCCCTGGCCGCAGCGGCCCAGCGCCCCGATCACCAGGGCGCGCAGGAGCCGCCCGTCCGCTTCCTGTCGGGTCGGCGCGGCGCGCAGCGCGGCGTCCAACTCGTCTCGCGCGAGCGGTACGAGTGGCCGGGCGAGCCGTCCGGTCGCGTTGAGCACGGCGAGTGCCGCGCCGACGTACCCCGCCCAGTAACCGAACGCGGCGAGCCGGCCGCCGTTCGCGTCGACGAGGTACTCCAGATCCAGCAGCGCCCCGCCACCGGCCGAGAACCGCTCCAGCAGTGCGCGGGCACCCTGCTGGCCCTTGTAGGCGTGGCCGAAGTAGATGTGCCGGTGCCGTAAGTCCCGCGGTTCCGGCGGGAGTTCCTTCAATCCGACGACGTAGGCGTCGTGCGGGGCCCCGCTCCAGCCGCCCGCCGGCGCGATCCGGCATCCCGCCTCCGCGTACCGCGCGATGGGAAAGACGCGCTGCGGGGATTCCTCCACCGTGATCCGGACCCCGCTGTCCACCAGCCGCGCGGCATCCTCGGGAACGATCGGCGCCCGCCGTTCGCCGGGCCGGGACTCCTGCCGCATCCACAACTGTGGCGTGTCAGACATCAGGAGGCTTCTTCCTCTCTCGCGGCGGATCCAGCGGGTGCCAGCGGGTGCCGGGGCCCCTGGCGTGCGGGGGTTCTCGCAGAGCGAGCGGAGTGGGCTCGGTGGCGCGGAGGAGCCGACGACGTGGAGGGGCGATGGCACGGGGGAGTGGTGGCGCGCGGGGGTGGGTGTCAGGCCGGCGGGGGCTGCCGGGTCCCGGTCACCATCTTGGGGTCCCCACGTCGGATACCCCTCGCGGGACGCTCGCGGCGCGGTCGCGCGGCCGGTTCACCGGGGGACCGTTTCAGCCGGGACGGCCTCGCCGCGCGGGCCGTCCTCAGACGAGCGTTCCACCGCCCGAAGAGGGGGGAAGTGAGCAAGGGAGGTCAAAGGCCGTGACCGGATTCGTCCGCCGGGAAGGGGAGCCCATCGTGCCGATCGCACGCGGCGCACGCTCTGCCGAAGGGAGGTGTTGCCGGCGGTCCAGGTACGGGGCCGGCCGTGGTCAGGCGTTCGCCGAAGTGTCCAGGTCGCGCTTCAGGTTGCGGAGCGTCCTGTCGATGTTGCGGACCTGGAACGCGGCGAAGGTGTGGCCGCCGGTGGCGATGCGGTCGAAGGAGTTGGCCACGAGAGTGGGCCACGAGCGGCGGTCGTCCGTCCAGGTCTCCGTCACCTTGGTGCCGGTTCCGGAGTCCTCCAGGCGGTACTCCCAGGAGGCGATGGGGGCGGACAGACGAGGACGGCGCAGCCCGATCGCGTGGACGCGGAAGGCGAAACGGTGGCCGGGCTCTGAGGCGGTCACCGTGCAGCGGGTGGTCCAGCGGAACGGGCCGCGCTTGTTGTGCCCGTCGAAGACGAGGCCGACGGGCGCGCACTCGTCCTCGCCGGTGAGGGTCGCGCCGAGGTTCTCGGGGCTCCACCGTCCCATCTGCGCGGGCCGGCTGACCTGTTCGTACACGGTCGACGCGGCGGCCTCGATCAGGATGCTGCGCGACACGGTGAACGTGCGGGCCATGGGGACTCCATTCGTCGGACCCCGACCTTACTCGCCAGTAGTGAAGGTGTCACCATCGCCGGACGCACGCGCGCGCAGCTGTCCGGGCGCGGCAGACCGGGGACGTCCTCGGCATACAGCTGGGCCACCGGCACCATCGGGACCTGGCCGTGCCAGGGTTCCCCTGCGGGCCACAGCAGCGGACCGCCGATCGAACTGTCCGTCGTCGACGGAACACCGGCGCGGGGATGCAGTCGTACGGCCGCGCGAGCCAGCGGCGCGAGCTCGGGGAACTGCGCGGTGACGTCGACCGGGCGGGGTGGAGTGGTGCGAGGCAGGTACGAGACGTTGTTCCCCGCCGGTGACAACGCCCGGTCCGGGAGCGGGAGTCGGTGTCGCCGGTCCGGATGTCACGGAGTGCTGGAAGTGCCGGGAGGGCTGGGGCGCACGAGGCCGGTGGCGAATGCGGCGATGTCGGCGACGACGCGCTCGGGCTGTTCCCAGTGGACGACGTTGCCCGCGCCTTCGTAGGTGAGCAGACGCGTGCCGTGGATGGCGTCGAGGATGGCCTGCTGGTCACTGCGCGGGAGGAAATCGTCCTGGTCGCCCCAGATGACGAGCGTCGGCACCAGGATGCCGGCGAGGGTCGCGCCGAGGTCCGCTGCGAGCAGTCCGCGCAGGGTCTCCTTCCAGACGCGGGCCGGGACCTTGAGACGCTCGTCGATCATGGTCTCGATGAGTCCCCTGGCGACAGGGCGGGCCATGATGCCGGACAGGGGGGTCTCGACGAATGCGCGGGGAACGGGGTCGGAGAGGCCCTGGACCGTTTCGTTCATCTCGGCCGTCGCGGGCTTGTCCGCGAGCGTGGCCGGGACGCCGATCAGGACCAGTCCGGAGATCCGGTCGGGGTGGCTGCCCGCGACGATCCGGGCGGTGACCCCGCCGGTCGAGGATCCGACGAGGAGCGTGCGCTCGATGCCCACGGTGTCGAGGAAGGCCACCAGGTCGGAGGCGAAATCCTCTGGTGTGTAGCCGTCGGGGGGACGGTCGGCGTCGCCGTGGCCGCGCTGGGTCGGTGCGTAACCGTGCAGGGACGCCGGGAGGCGTTGCAGCAGGGGCTCGAAGGACCACCAGGAGTCGGAGAGCCCGTGCACGAAGACCACCGGTGTGCCATTGGGATAGCCGGCCTCGGCGTAGGGCAGGGTGACTCCTCCCCGCACCACGGCGGACTTCAGGGAGATCACGGTCATGGCAGCCTGCCTCCCTCCGCTCGGCCGCTCCGGTCCGCGCGCCGGGCGTGGGAAGTGAGCGGCGATCACTTCCGACACTACCGATCAACGGTATGAGCCGCTCTGCGACCGAGGGTGCCCTACGACCGTGAAGGCCCCTCCAGTGACGGTTCCCGGGGCCACTCCTGGCGCCCCTGACCTGGGGATTCATCACCTTCGTGGTGAGACGCCGGGTGTCGGCGTCCTGTGCGGCTGGGCGGGGCATGCCGGTTTCGGCCGGTACTGCCTGTTGGCTGGAGCAGCAGGCTCCCGTCTGGTCTGATACGGGCTACGAAGTCCGGTTCCGCGGGCAACGAAGCCGGGCCCGCCGCGGCCCCCTGCCGGCCGCCCGACACAGGGAGACGACCATGGACCGGACGGCCCCGGAGGACGAGAACGAGGGCGACAGCGTGCGCCGCGCCTGGCGGACGATCGCGCCGCTGATGGACCTGATCACGCCCATGGCCCTGCGGGCGGCCGCCACGCTGCGCCTCGCCGACCTGATCGCCGACGGCTCCGGGCAGATCGACGACCTCGCCCGGCGCTCGGAGACCGATCCCGACGCGCTCGGCCGGATACTGCGCCACTTGGTGCGCCACGGCGTCTTCACCGAGTCGGAGCCCGGGCACTTCGGGCTCAACGACATCGCGGAGCTGCTGCGCTCCGGGCATCCGGCGGAACTGCGGCGCGGGCTCGACCTCGACGGTTTCGGCGGCACGATGGATCTGGCGTTCACCGGCCTGCTGCACACCGTCCGCACCGGGGAGCCCGCCTGGGAGACGGTGTTCGGCGCCCCGTTCTGGCCCTACCTGGCGGCCCATCCGCAGATGGGCGCCTCCTTCGACGCCAACATGTCGTCCAGTGCCGCCTTGGTGACGGACGAGGCGGGAGGCTACGACTGGTCCGCGGTCCGGCATGTGACCGATGTCGGCGGGGGCACCGGCGCCCTGATCGCCGAGGTGCTCGAAGCCCACCCCGGCGTGCGGGCCACCCTGGTCGACCTTCCGGCGACCGCCGGGCGGGGCCGGGAGTTCCTCGCCGCGCGCGGGCTCACGGACCGTTGCGAGGTCGTCGGGCAGAGCTTCTTCGACCCGCTGCCGGCCGGTTCCGACGTCTACGTCCTGCGGCGGGTGGTGCACGACTGGGATGACACACAGGCCCGAGCCATCCTGCGCAGGTGCGTGGAGGCGGCCGGGGAGCGTGGCAGGGTCATCGTCATTGAGGGGCACGGCACGTCCGGCGACGATCCGGAGGGCTTCGCGGAGATGGACCTGCGCATGCTGGTGTTCGCGGGCGGCCGGGAGCGCAGCCTCGACGAGTACTCAGCTCTGGCTGCCAGCAGCGGGCTGCACGTCGCCAGCGTGCACACGACACCCCTCGGCCACGTGATCCTCGACTGTGTCCCGCAGTCCGCCGCCGCGACGGGTGGTGCGTGAGGAGCACGGCACGAGCGGAGTCCGCGCGGGGCCACGGCGAGCGGCGACCACGCGCTGTTCGCTACGGCATGCGGGGGCGGCCAGGTACCGGGACTGACCGGGCCTGACCGGGCTCATGCCGGGGCTCCCTGCCCCCGGCCGGTCGCGTTCTCGGCAGCCGTCTCGCTGTCGGCCCCAGCGGCCAGTGCCTCATGCCGGGCCCGCGCTGCGGCGTCCAGGTGCTGCAGGTGGTGCCAGCGCGCGGAGTCGTAGCCCTCGGCGTCGCGCCAGGGGGACACCGCTTCGCACAGCAGGTTCCAGTCCCGCTGGATGTCCAGGCGGCGGTCGAATGACTCCGTGGACGCCTCGTCGGGCCGGGCCGAACGCTGCTCCAGATGGTGACGCAGTGACGACATCAGGTGGTGCGTCACGTTGACCAGCCCCAGGGTGGCGCGCTGCTCCTCGAGCTGGCCCCGGTGCCGGGTGGCCAGCGCCTTGAGCCGGTCGTCGATGAAGGCGGCCAGGGCGTCCACGTCGGCGGCGGAGATGTCGTCGGCGTAGTGCAGGGTGCGCTCGGGTTCGGCGGACTCGGCAGACTCGGCGGGCTCGGTCACGTGCAGCGGTTCCCCTCGGTCACGGGCGCCGGTCCGACAGAGCGTCATATCCGGTTTGTCGCCTCGGATATGGGATGTTATCCGAGGCTGAGGCCTGCGACGGAGGGTTCGCGACCCAGGGCGCAACCGCTGACCTGGCGCTCGCGTGTTTCGACCCGCACCCGCATGTCTGACGGCCGATGGCGACGTCTGCTGTGTCCGTCGGGCGTCGCGCATGCTATTTTGTGAGCGATCGTTCAACTACGAGGAGCAGGTGATGGGTCGCAAACAGGTGTGGGACGAGGGGGAGGTACTGGCCTCCGCCATGGGGCTGTTCCGTCGTCGTGGGTACCTCGGCGCCTCTCTGCGCGACCTCGAAGAGGCGACCGGGATGCACCCGGGCAGCTTGTACCGGGCGTTCCAGAGCAAGGAGGGACTGTTCAGCGCCGCACTGGACGCCTACAACGAGCAGGTGGTCGAGGGCAGAGTCCGCGTCCACCTGCGAGAAACGCAGGACCCGGTGGCCGGCATCCGCTCGTTCTTCACCTCGGCCTTCGACGCGAACCCCGGCCCGGAACCCGATCCGGGGTGCCTGCTCACCAACACCGCGGTGGAGTCCTACACCGTTCCGCAGGCCACGGAAGGCGTACGCCGGGGGCTGGAGACGATCGAGTCCGGTTTCGCCGACGCACTGACGCGCGCCCGCGCCCAGCAGCTCCTGCCCGCGGAACTCGACGTCGAGATGTCGGCCGTCCAGCTCCTGACCCTCTACCAGGGCCTCCTGGTCCTCGTCCGTTCCGGTACGGCCGCCGCCAAACTGCACGCCATCACCGACGGAGCCCTGGCCTCGATCGGCGCAGGGCAATCCAAGACCTTCAACAAGCCAACAAGCCAACAAGCCAACAAGTCGAGAATGAGGAACAACGATGAGTGACCAACAGCAGCTGTGGAACGACTACGCCGCCTGCTGGTCGGCCGACCCCGCGATACGACTCGCCGCACTCGGCGCGGTCGCGGTGGACGACGTCGCCTACCGGGACCCGGGAACCGAGGTCGGCGGTCTGGCCGAACTGGACGCCTACATGAACGGCTTCGCCGGAGCGTTCCCCGGACACCAATTCCGTATCGACGAGGTCTTCGACCACCACGACCGGTCGCTGGCCCGCTGGACCCAGGTCGGCCCGGACGGCGGCGCTTTCATGACAGGTGTGAGCAGCGCGGTGCACCGCGACGGTCTCCTCGCCGACGTGACCGGGTTCTTCCTCCCCGCCTGACCGCCTCAGGCAGCCTCGCCGCTCATTGATCGGTGCCGGCGATCTCCGTCAGGACTGGTAGGCGCTGATCTCGATGAGGTTGTGGTCGGGATCCCGGACGTAGACGCTGCTGATCGCTCCCGGGGCGCCGGTGTGTGGTCCAGCCGGTCGGTGCGCATTTCAGCGTTCCTTTGCGGATCGGCGAGGACGTCAGGTCAGGACCTTCCGGGTGTGTTCCCAGGCTTCGTCGCTCAGTAGCGGCCGCAGCCGGGTGAGCAGGCCCAGCAGGCCGTCTCCCCATTCCGTGCGGAAGGCCGGGTCGATGGCGGCGAGGTCCAGTTCGTTCGCCGCGGTGAGTTCGGCGAAGTCCCGGCGTCGGTGCGGGGCGGGGGAGAAGGTGTGCCCGGTGAACCTGTCGCGGAACGTCCCGCCCTCGCCGGTGAGGGTGCGGTACGAGGCCTTTCTGTCGCAGCTGGCGTAGAAGTACACGAGTTCCTCCGCGTCCGCTCCGATGAGTCCGACCAACTCTCCTCGGGACTCCAGCGGCAGCAAGGACGTTGCGAATCCATCGGTTCCGTAGAAGGCATGGCACAGGCCGGCGAGTTGCAGATCGCGCCGGGCGTCCCATGCCTTCAGCAGCCGGCTCACCCGTTGGAGATGCTCCAGCAGCGTTCCTCCGGGGTGCTCGATCTCTGCCGCACCCAGTGTGCGCAGGAAGGTGACGGCATCATCTGAAGCGTCGTCCCGCTCCGGACCGTGTCCGGTCGGCGCTGTTGCTGCGTTCTCCATGGACAGCTCCCTTCGGACGGTCGGGTCGGCACCCTTCCGGTGGCCGGGCGAGGATCCGGACCCTCGCCCGGCCACCGGGCGGGTTGCCGCCCTGGTACCGGAAGCGATCGTCGTCCGCGGCAAGACCCAAGTCAATCCTCTGATGTGCTTGCGACTCCCCGCACTCGCCGCCAACGACCTGGCCCTGGCCTGGATCACCATCGGCGCCACCGTCCGCGGCATCGAGCAGCGCCCCGTCGTCGAACGGCCCTGGGTGCCGGCCGTCACAGCCGATGACCCGCTGGCGGCCAAGAGCCGCATCGAGCCGGCGGACCTGGCGGCCGTCCAGCTCGTCCGGCTCTCCCGAGAACTCGACTTCGCGGGGTCATCTCGACGCTTGCTTCGCCGAGTTGGGGATCCGGCTGGCGTCCGACACCAGTGTCGCCCGCCGGCCCGTACGTTCGCCGACACCGTCGTCCGCAACTGCACCCCCGAGCCGACCCGCGCTGCGCCGGTGGCGCCGTGTGCACGGCGGCGCAGGTGAGGGAACCGATCAGGAATCGAGAAGCTCCGCCCACCGAACCGCAACTAGCGTGAGAGCCATGGACATCACCATTCACTCGACGTTCCTCCCGCACGACGACCCGGACGCGTCGCTGGCGTTCTACCGCGACCTCCTCGGCTTCGAGGTCCGCAACGACGTCGGGTACAACGGGATGCGCTGGATCACCGTCGGCCCCGCCGACCAGCCCGGCACGTCCATCGTCCTGCGCCCGCCGGCCGCCGACCCGGGCATCACCGACGACGAGCGCCGCACCATCACCGAGATGATGGCCAAGGGCACCTACGCCATCATCACGCTGGCCACCCCCGACCTCGACGCCACCTTCGAGCGGCTGCAGGCCGACGCCGAAGTCGTCCAGGAGCCGACCGAGCAGCCCTACGGCGTGCGCGACTGCGCCGTCCGCGATCCCGCGGGGAACCTGATCCGCATCAACGAGATCCGCTGAGACGAGATCGATCTCCGGTGCGTCCTCACAAGGTCCCTCTGGTGTCCCTGGTTCCCCTGGTGCTCCGACGCCTCGTCCCCAACGCCTACCGGCCGGTCCTCGCCAACCGGGTGTTCCGGCGACTGATCCTCGGGTTCGCGGTCTCGTACCTCGGCGACGGGATGAGCTTCGTCGCGGTCGCGTGGCTCGCCATCGAACTCGCGCCGCAGGCGACCGCGGGGCTGTGGGTCGGCGGCGCGGTGGCCGCGTACACCCTGCCCGGCGTGGTCGGCGCCCTGGCGTTCGGTCGCCGTCTGCGCCGGAGGCCGGCCAAGCGGCTGCTGCTCGCCGACAACGTGGTGCGCGCTGTGTTTCTCGGGGCCGTACCGCTGGCGTGGCTCGCCGGGGTACTGACGCTGCCGGTCTACCTCGGGCTGCTCGCCGTCTCGTCGCTGCTGCACGCGTGGGGGAGTGCGGGAAAGTACACCCTGCTGGCCGAGTTGCTGCCCGACGGGCAGCGGCTCGCCGCGAACTCCCTCGTCAGCTCGCTCGGCTTCGCCGCCACGATCGCCGGGCCGGCGATCGCCGGTGTGCTGGTGGCGTACGTCAGCTCCGCGCTCGTACTCGGCCTCGACGCTCTCACCTACGTGTTCCTCGCCGTGCTCGTCGTCCGCACCCGGCTGCCGGCGTCAGGGCGCGTTTCCCCCGTCGATCAGGCGTCCGCCCGCGGTGGGCTCGCGTTGTTGCGGGAGTACCCCGAGCTGCTCGGGCTGCTGACGCTCACCTGGTTCTTCAACCTGCTGTACGGCCCCGTCGAAGTCGCCCTGCCGCTCCACGTGACCGCCGACCTGCACGCACCGGGCATGCTCCTCGGCCTCTACTGGATGCTGTTCGGCATCGGCGCGCTGCTCGGCGGGCTCACGGTCGGCGCGCTGCGGCGGCTGCCGTTGTGGCCGGTGACCGTGGCCATCGTGGTGGTCTGGGGGTGCTGCCTGCTGCCGTTCGGGTTCGACGTGCCGACGGCCGTCACCGTCGCGTGCTTCACGCTCGGCGGCGCCGTCTACGGACCGTTCGTGGCCCTTTCGGTGACGCTCATGCAGGAGAAGTCGCCGCCGCAGGACTTGGCCGCGATGCTCGCGGCCCGCAGCGCGGCGCTGCTCACCGCAGCGCCGCTCGGCACGGCACTCGGCGGGCCGCTCACGACAGCGCTGGGCCCACGAGCGACGCTCGGCGGCTCAGGGCTCGCCACGGTGGCGCTCGGCACCGTCGCCTGCGTCTTGCTCCTGGCCCGGCGCAGAAACCAGACAGGGGAGTCGAGGAAGAGCTCCGTCCGCCCTGCGGCGGCGCGGCGGCCACCCGTTGCACCCCGGAGCTGAAGCCCCGACGCGGGTGCCCAGGCCGGTGACGCCGAGGGTCAGCCCTGCTGGGGCAGGCCGGTGTCGGGGATGCCGGACTTCTGGGCGTACTGCTCGTTGAGTTCGGACCAGCCGAAACCGACTGCCGCGGTACCGCCGATCGGCGGGATCGGGCGCCCTTCCAGAAGCCTCTCGGCCACGTCGAGGCAGAGGTGCCAGCCGGCCGCGACCTTGGGGATCCAGTCGCGGTCCTTGACGGTGTGCCGGAGGGTCAGCCGGGTGCCGGTGTCGGTGGCCGCCAGTTCCCAGCGCAGCAGGTCGGTGTTGAGGGCGTACTCCAGCAGCGCCGGCGGTTCGGCGCGCAACCTCGGCGGCCATGTCCTGCGGATTCTCATCGTCGATCATCGTGATCGTGGCGACGCCCGCCTCCGAGAGATCGCGATCGGCGGTGTAGGGCGACCAGGCGGCGAGTCGTCCGGGCTCGGTCAGCGCGGCCCACACCTTCTCGGGCGAGTGGCGCAGGTCGCGGGTGAAGACCAGCGTCCAGCCGCCTTCCGTCGCCTCGCAGTCGGCCTGGGCCAGGACGCTCGGGCGGTACGCGTCGGAGGTCATGACGCCCGCCACACCGACGGGCCGCGACGGCTGAACCGGCCTGCGGGTCCTCGGTTCTTCGGTCCCGGCTTGGGATGATTGGGAGGTGGTCATGGGCCCCGGCTGCGTAGGCTCCCTGCTATGCCAAGCCCAGAACTACGACGGATCAACGCCTTTCTGTCGGACTTCGCCCGGCGCCAGGCTGCGCACACCGTCGCCCTCCCCGGAGGATTCGCCGCACTGGACGACGCTTTCGCACACTCCCATGCGAACAACCAGGTCGTCATCGACCAGTCGTCGGTCGACCCGGAGGCGCTGCCCGCCATCGTGGACGAGGCGCTGGGGCATCTGCCGCACCGCATGATCTCCGTGTTCGACGACGCGGTGGCGACAGCGTGCGCAGAGCCGCTGCTCCGGGCCGGATACACCCAGTCCACCCATCTGGTCATGCTGCACACGGGCCCGGTGCCGGCCGCCGGGCGGGCGGAGGAGGTCGACCTCGCCGCGCTTCGCCCACCGCTCACCCGGCGCTGGCGGGGCTTCCTGCCGGATGTCGACGACGAGGTCATCCGCCACCTCGTCGACCGACGCGAGGCCCGCCGCCGTGGCGCCGACGTCGTGCAGTTCATCGGTGCCCGCACGGAGGAGGGCGAGGTCGCTTCCTGGGCCGATCTCTATCTGGATCCGGGAGCGGGCATCGCCCAGATCGAGGACCTGATTACCTCGGAAACCCACCTCGGGCGCGGATACGCGAACGCAGTCCTGGCCACCGCCCTGCGCCGGGCCGCCGACTCGGACTGCGCTACGCGCTTCCTGGCCGCCGATGCGGCCGACTGGCCGCGTCATTGGTACGAACGCCGTGGCTTCACGGTCATCGGACAGTCGCACTGCTTCGACCGCGCCTGACCGTGCCGGATCCGCATCCGCATCCGCATCCGCCCCGTATCCGTATCGGTATCGGTCGGCGGGCGCTTTGCGACGTTCTACTGTGCCGTGATCCGCAGCACCCCCGTGGTCGTCCCCTGCAGCACCGTCCGGCCCGGTGCGATGGTGCCGGCCATCTGGAGGGTGTCGAAGATGAAGCCGGCGCCCAGGTACTTGGTGCGCACCACCTTGCCGGTCTCCGGGTCGATCTCGCCGTAGTAGTAGGGGTCGATGATCGAGGTTCCGTTGGTGCCCGGGATGACCGGGTTCCGGATGACCGTGTGGATCAGCCCGTCGCCGGTGGACAGCCGCGGCACCGCCGCCGAGCGCACCTTGTTGTCCCACTTGAGGTCGCAGCCCGAGCCGTCGGCCCGGACGTCGACGCGGGAGAGACCGCCGTAGAAGGTGGCCGAGGAAGGCACGCTGTCGCCCGCGTCGGCGGGCAGTTTCGGGTACGGGTAGCCGTAGGTGCTGGCGACGAAGACGGAATTCCCTGCGGCGATGGGGGAGTTCTCGCTGCCACTGCCGCCCGCCTTGAGTACCGGCACCGAGCAGACCTGTTCGCCGGTGGCCGCCCGGTAGACCAGCAGACTCACGGTCGGCGCGGCGTTGTCGACGACGGTCAGGTAGTCGGTGCCGGTGCCGGGTCCGAAGAAGGTCGGGGTCGAGCCGGTGCCCCAGCTGAGCTGGCCGGGCTTGCGGCCCGGGCCGCGGTGGTAGGCCTGGCGCCAAGCGATGTGCGGTGTGCCGTCAGCCCCGGCGGTCAGCAGGTAGGTGGCGTGGGTGGTGGCGACGGCGGTGCCGAGCGGGGAGGTGGAGATCGAGTTGGCGATCTTCTCGCCGGCGGGCAGCGTCAGCGACCGGACGGTGCCGGTCCGGTCGTCGGCCGTGCCGACCACGCCCCCGCCGGTGGCGAACCAGACCCGGCCCTGCCAGTCCGGGGAGACTCCCGTCACCGCGTCGCCTTCAGGCACCGCGCCCGTCAGCGGGAGCGAACTGTCGACGTACAGCTCCCAGTTGCCGGAGGAAGTGCGGCGGTGGGCGATCCGCAGCAGCGTGCCGAGTCCGTCGACGGCCACCAGACGATCCTGGTCGTCCAGATAGGCGTAGACGCCGCCGAGCAGCGAACCCTTGGCGATCGGCAGCTCGGCGAGCGACTCGCCGCTGCCCGGATCGAGCAGATGGACGGTCGGGGTCAGTCCGAAGATCGTGGTGCAGAGCGCCACGGGGAAGCCGTCGCCGCCGACCAGCACGGTCGGGCAGGCTGAGGCGAGCGCCGTCCGGTGGGAGCTCAGCGAGCCGGCACCCGGGCCCGGCAGCGGGGTGGCGTCGGACGAGCCGGTGTCGCCGTGCATGGTCGCGGTGCCGTCCGGACCCGCGTACGGGTTGTGCGGCGGCAGCGGGGCGTACGAGGCGGTGGCCTGCGCCGGTGTGGCACTCACCAGGGTGAGCAGGGCGGCAGCGGAGAGCAGCGCGAAGCGCATGGAGGATCCCGTCCGTGGGTGTGAGAGGGAGCAGAGCGGTGCACTCCGCCCGACGGGACGAGAAAGCCCGGCTCAGCCGGGCGGGTGACCGCGCTCAGAGAAAGGCGCGGCGACAGATCGCGGAGCACGCGTAGGCCAGGTCGACGTCGAGTCGACGGCTCAGGTACACGTGGCGATCCATGCGGGCCATCGTGGTGGACTGACACTCCGTCTTACAAGAGGCGTCTCACCCTGCGAGAGCGACTGGGTGGCGACTGCGTTGTCACCAGGCGCCGGTGGCGTCCCGTGCGGCGGCGCCGCACGTCGGGTGGCGGGAGGCTGGACGAGCCGTCGGCGTCAGTCGTCCCCGAAGGCGCGCCGCGCGAGGTTCTCGCGCAGTCCCGCCAGCCGGTCGATCTCGGCCTCGAGGGCCGCGAGCCTGCGGCCGACGATCCCGCGAGCGGAAGCGGGGGCGCTGGGATCGGCGGAGCCGCCGCACCGTGGCGGTGGCTCCTGGGCGAGCACGTGCAGGCGGTCGGCGCAGCTGCGCAGGTCTTCGATGGTGAGTCCGAGGGACAGCAGATCGCGGATGACCCGGACTCGTGCGATCTCCTCGGCCCCGTACTCGCGTTGGCCGGATGCCGTGCGGACCGGCGGCGGCAGAAGCCCGCGCTGCTCGTAGAACCGCAGAGCCCTGGGCGTGGTGCCGGCTGCTGCTGCCGCATCACCGATCCGCATCGTGCGCCACTCTCCGTCCCGCGTCCGACCACGGCTGCCGAACGCGAACTGCCCCCCTGCGGCGGCTACAGCTCCACGACGACGGTCCCGAAGTGCTTGCCTTCGATCATTTCCTGCAACGCCTGCGGTGCGCGATCGATGCCCGCGATCCGCGTATGCGGGAAGGTGAGTTCGCCGGCGCGCAGCCAGTCGCCGAAACGACCGGTCCACTCCTTCTCCACGTCTGGGTGGTCCGCGCCGCTGTATCCGCGCAACGAGATGCCCTTGACGACAAAACGGAAGGCGTCGATCTCCACGGGCGAACTGTCGCCGGCCCGGTGCGCCGACATCTGTCCCGACAGCGCCCCGACCAGGGCGAACCGCGCACCTTGCCGGGCCGCGCCGATGGCCGCGACCAGTTGTTCGCCGGCGACGGTGTCCACCAGGACGTCGATGCCCTCAGGTGCGGCCCGCGTGAGCTGGGCCGCGATGGACCCGGCTCCCCGCAGCACGACCGCGTCGTAGCCGAGCTCGGAGACCAGCCGCTCCGCCTTCTCCGGAGAGCTGGTGCTGCCGATCACCCGCTTGGCACCCAGCAGCCGGGCGATCTGCCCGGCCAGGGAACCCACCGCTCCCGCTGCCCCGGTGACGAAGACGATGTCCCCCGCGCGGACGTCGGCGAGGCGGGTCAGTGCTCCGTAGGCGGCCGATCCGGGGGAGAGGTACGCGACCGGATCGGGCAGCGTGCCGTCCAAAGGGGCGCAGTCGGTTGCGCTCACCAGCGCGTAATCCCGCCAACCGAGCATGTGGACAACGGCATCGCCGGTACGCAGCGGGCTGTCCGCCGGCGCGGCCACCACCTCGCCAACGGCGGGACCGAACAGGGCGTCCCCGCTGCGCAGCGGCGGTAGGGGCAGGTCGGCACCGTCCGCGCTGATGAGGGTGCGCAGGCCCGGGAAGACCAGGAAGTGCCGGTTCTTGACGACGACTTGGCCTGGTCCGGGCTCGGGCAGCGTCGTCGTGGCGACGGTGAAGTGTTCACGCGTCGGCAGTCCCTCAGGGATGGCGGCGAGGCGGACTTCGCGGGCGGTACCGGGCAAGGTCGCGGTCATGGTCGGGCTCCGGGGCAGGTTCGGGGCAGCGGTACGAGGAACGTCCGCTGCCGGGGCGCGGCGACGCTAACCCCTGACGCGCACGTCAGGGTCAAGCCGGGCTTGGCCGTTGCCCACGGTGAGGCGACCGTCCGAGGAGGTCACTGCCCGCTCGTCGGCATCGGCATCGGCATCGGCATCGTCACCGGCATCGTCACCGGCGCTGGCGCCGGAGGCCCCGTGAAGGGAACCTCCCGTTTCAGGCGGTGATGACAGGCGGGAATGCGCTTGTCCGCCCCATCGGCACCGCACTACCGTGCCGATGTGGAGCTCTTCTCACGCTCCTGGGCGGCGTTGCGCACGGCGGTCGCCGAACTCCCGGACGAGGCGTTCGGACAGCCGTCCGGTTGTACCGGCTGGCTCGTACGGGACCTGGTGTGCCATCTGGTCATCGACGCTCAGGACGTTCTGATCACCCTCGTCACCCCCGCCGAAACCGAGCCGACCCGCGACGCGGTGACCTACTGGGAGGTCGCCGGGACGCCGCCGACCGGCGACGACCCGCTCGACGCGCTGACCGTGCGGCTGGCCGCCGCGTACGGGGAGTCTTGGCTGCCCAAGTTCCACCTCGACGACGTCGGCTCCGCTGCCGGCCGTGCCGCGGAGCTCGCCGATCCGGGCCTGCGGGTCGCGACCCGCGACGAGGTCCTGACCGTGACCGACTTCCTCTCCGTGTACGTCATGGAATGGACGCCGCACCACCTCGACCTGATGGCGCACCTCCCTGACGCGGCGGAGCCGCCCGCGGAGGGGCTCGCCCGGTCCCGCGAGATGCTGGAGAAGATCGCCGGGGCCGGCTTCCCCGCGTCGTTCCGCGACACGGACGCGCTGCTGGTCGGCACGGGACGGCGTGCCCCGACCGACGCGGAGAAGGCCGAACTGGGCGGGCTGGCCGCGAGACTTCCGCTCATCCTCGGATGATCGTCCAGCTCGGCTGGACCCAAGGTTCAGCGAAAACGGGGTGACGCCGAGCTCGACCTCGGTGCCGTACGGCAGGACGTAAAGGCAGGTGTACAGGCCCGTGAACAGGCCGGTGTGGTGATGGAACCGGCGCCGGCGGCGCGGGGCCTGGTATCCGGCGGGGTCAGGCTCGGGTCAGGACGACCGGCCGCCGAACTGCCAGTTGTGCACCTCGATATCGGCGTACCGGTCCTGGGTCAGGACGGCGCGGGCCGTGGCCGGGTCCGGCGCCCGGACCAATGCCGCCGTGCCCAACCAGGTGTCGCCGTCGTCGGACAGCAGCGGGCCGTAGGCGATCAGCTCGTCCTGGTCGGTCGGGACGGTGAGGTCGGCGGCAGGCCCCGTGCCGAGGCCGAGCACCAGGTACCGGTTGCCGCCGGTCCGGCCGCCGGGGAAGTCCCACATGGTGCGCCCCAGCGCGTTGCGCCACCGTCGCAGGAGCACATCCCGGTACACGCCCGCCTGGTAGCCGGGCTCGTCGAAGACGAACGCGCGGGCGGCGGCGGGATCGGGCAGGTCGACGATGTGCATGCTGCCGGTGGGAGTGTCGCCGTCGGCGTCGAGGGTCGGGCCGCGGGCGATCAGCTCCTTCGCGTACCGGTCCATATAGGACCAGTGCTCCTCCAGCAGCTCGTCGCGCAGCGCCAGAGAGTTGGGCCGGTCGCGGTGGTAGCAGAAGAACTCCATGCCCCCAGGATCCCTTCAAGGAGGCAATCAGGTCGAGTGGGTTGCCCTGCGCGCCCGCCCGGGCTCGAGCGGATGGCGGTCTTCTCGTCTTCGCGTACTGCGGGTGATCTTCGACAGCCCTGTGCTGAGCAGCGCCGCGAACAACCTGCTCTACCAACAGCGTCAGGCGCTCGCCCGGGTCCTTGCCGAGGATCACGGCGAGACCGCAGCCGCGTTCATGGCAGCCCAGATCGCCGCGTCCATGCTCACCCTGCGACGGGGATCCGTTCGATCTAGACGGCATCAACGCCACCGGGCCTCGTACAGCGCCGACACCTTCCGTACCGAACTTCGCGAGCACTTCCGCCATGGCAAGCCCGTCGCCGTCACCGAGTTCGGCACCCGCGCCTACCAAGGGGGCGGCCGAATGGGAGCCGGAAAGGGTGTTCCACGTGATGGCGACCCGATACGAACGCCGGTGACGCTCCAGGAGTCCGGTTGACCGTACGGCCCCGGGCCACACAGCGAGAGCCGTGCGGCCCGAGCCCGGGGGTGAGAGTGCGCCGGGCTCAGTACGCCGAGTCGACGTTGTCGATGGAGCCGTAGTTCGCGGCCGCGTAGTTGCATGCGGCGGTGATGTTGGCGACCGGGTCGTAGATGTCCATCGAGGTGCCGTCGACGTGGTACTCCTGGAACGTCGGGTCGATGACCTGCAGCAGGCCCTTGGACGGGATGCCGGCCGCCGCGTTGGAGTCGGTCAGGTTGATGGCCTGCGGGTTGCCCGAGGACTCGCGGATGATGTTGCGGTAGATGCCGTCGTAGGTGCCGGGTATGCCGTGGGCGGCCATGACAGCGAGCGATTCCTTGATCCAGCCGTCGAGGTCATCGGTGTAGCTGCCGGTCGAGGGCGTGGCCGACGCGGTGGCGGTCGGCTTCGCACTGGCGGTCGGCTTCGGCGTCTGCGATCGGGCGGCGCGCTCCGCCGAGTCCTGGCGGCTCTGCGCGGCCTCCTCGGCACGCTGGCGCGCCTCGGCCTTGGACCGGGCCTCCGCCTTTCTGACGCCCTCGGCCCTTCTGATGGCCTCGGCCTTCTTGCGGCCCTCAGCCTGCGACCGGGCAGCCGCCTGCGCCTGTGAGCGGGCCTTGGCCTCGTTCTCGGCCGTCTGCAGATTCTGCCGGGCGACACCGGCCTGCTGGGCCATGACGTGGTTCGCGGGCACCAGGTCGCGGGCGAGCGCGGCATCCGAAGCGGACGCGTTCTGCGCATCGGCCTCCGGAGTTCCTGGCAGGACGGTGCAGGCGATGGTCGCCGTCACAGCGGCTGCCGACGCGGTGGCAACGACGGCAACTCGAGTCCGATTCGGTCGTTTCCGGGCGTGTTTGCCCATGACTGACCCCATCTCTCCGGGTGTGCGAGTACACCTCAACGGGCAGAAAAGGGACGGAAGTTCTGCGGGCGCACTCTTCGGGTGGGGGAGATGTCTAGCGCCAGGTAAAACGACTCAGCAACCACCCTCGCTACTAATCGCCATCGTGGCCGCTGAAACCGCAAGCCATTCCCGCCGTACCCGCGCCAGGTGTACGGGCGGAATCGGCCACTACCCGGAGTCGTATGTGGCGTGCGTCATATGACGAGGCTCACACTGGCCCGGTGTTTGCCCTTCCGTCCGCCCGGGCGGACAAAAGCCACTGCCATCCACGGCGATCGGTACCGCGGAATCGGGTCGCCGAAAGGATCGCGTGCGGCATCGGATGCGGCGCCGCATTTTCCGGGCCAGTGGCTGGGCGGATCAGCAGCCGGATCAGCAGCCAGATTTCTCCGGTCCTCGTCGGAGAGCATCTCTCCATCTCCGGAATCCGGAATACCCCTCGGAAACGCAGTCCCCGTCGAATGAGCGCGGCCGGAGTGGCGACACTCCACGAGCGGCGTAACGTCCCCGTTCCGAGAGCTGATGCTGCCTACTGTCGCGGTGACACAGCCTCGGAAAGGGACCAAGTGAACCGCACTCTCAAGCATGCATCCGTACTGCTCGCCTTGATCGGCCTCGTGTCTCTGCCGGGAACGGCCGTCGCGGACGATCACGGCAGCGGTCCGATCGTGATCGTCGGCAACGGCAACATGGTCGCCGGCAGCGACATCTTCAGCGCCGGTCGCGACAACACGGTCGGTTCCGGCGACGGTGCGGGTGGCGTCGGGGCTCCGGCGCCCACAGGGCCCACGGATCAGAAGGTGGTAAGGATCCAGACCGGGTTCGACTCGGTCACGCTCCAGTCGCACACCGGAGATGCGGTCTTCCCCACGTCCCTGCCGTTCAACGCCCAGGGCGACGTCAGTTTCACCGTGGGTGGCATGGCGGTCTACCACGGTAACGACACCGACTACATCGTGAACGTGATGGTCGATGGCGGGAGCGCCCGAGCGTTCTGCGAGCCGACGACCCGGACGGGACGGTGCCAGGTCGAGTACCGCGAGGTGCCGATCGTCACCATGGGGTAAACGCTGGGAGCGGGCGACCGGGATCACGGTGAGCACGCCCGGCTGTTGGATGATGTCAGGAACTCGTCGTCCGTTCGGCGCACCCGCCAGCCCTCATCCACGGCCTGCGAATCCTGGCTGCCGAGGCTGGGATGCACCGCCCCTTCATTGAGGTCGGCCGGCAGATCGCGCAGCAACTGTTCGTAGTCGGGCGGCTTTTCCCTCGATGTCGAGGGAAAAGACGTCCAGGAATGCGTTGTCGACCAGCAACAGCGTCGTTCGTTGAGAACTCGACGACGAGGTCCGGGCGGTGTCGGGGAGCGTCGAGGGTGTCGACGTCGTGCGGGGCGAGGCGGTCGGGGCTCATGCGGTGGTCGAGAGGATCTCCCGGATGACGTGTCGGGCGTTGGCTGAAATGATCGGATTGGTCGTTCGGTAGTACGGCAGTTGGATGACCGCCATGGAGAGCGCCCAGCCCCGGCTGCGGGCCCACGTCGCGTCGTCCACGTCCACCGCCTCGCGGTACACCCGCGGAACTGACGCGGGCAGCAGGTTCCAGGCGGGGATGAGGTCGGTGGCGGGTTCACCCATGCCCACGGTGCCGAAGTCGATGACCGCCGAGACGCGGTCGCCGGCGAGCAGCAGATTGCTCGGCATGAGGTCGGAGTGCGTCCAGCAGGCCGGGCCCGTCCACTGGGGCGCTGCGAGCGCCTCCTCCCAGGCCGCGGTGATCTCGTCGGCGTCGAAGGGTTCGTCGGTGCGGCGCAGTGCCTCGATCGCCGCCCGCATCTCTTGGTCTTCGGCGATCAGCGCTTCGCCCCGGTGCGCGGGCGGGCCGCCGGGGAGATCGATCGAGCGGATGGCGACCGCGAACTCCGCCAGGGCGTGGGCCACGAGCTCGGGTTCGGCCAGGTCACCTTCCGCCGGGTTGCGGCCGTCGATCCATCGGTGTACCGCCCAGGGCAGGGTGTATCCCTCGCCCGGGATGCCGGTCGCTACCACCTCCGGGATCGGCAGTGGCAGCAGTGGCGCCAGCCGCGGGAGTAGCCGTGCCTCCATCGCGATGGCCTCGGCGCCGCCGGGGCGCAGCGGCAGCCGTACGGTCAGCTCCTCGCCGAGCCGGTAGATCGCGTTGACGGTGCCTCCGGAGGCCAGCCGGGTGATCGGCAGGTCCGCCCAATGGGGGAACTGCGCACGCAGCAGCCGCCGAACCAGGTCGGCGTCGGTCTCCGCTTCGTCCGCGTGCATCGTGCCCGTACCCCCATGCCCCCACGAACCGTCCGCACGGCGCCGCTTGCTCATCCGCACCCCGTGGGCGAGACGAGCAGCCAGGTCGTCGCGGGGTGGTTGTCCTGACGTCCGTCGGCCGGACCATGACCTGACTCAGGATCACGACTTCCCGCCGCCGCTTCCACCGGTCCCGCCCCTTCCGCCACTCCCACCGGTTCCGCCGATCCCGGCGTGGAGGAATGAGGTCAGTGTTTCGATCGCCTCATCGTCGGACAACTCCCGGCCGAGCTGCGGGCCGCGCCCGGAGAGCCAGAGGTCGGCACAGTTCGAGAGCAGCGTAGTGAACATCGACGCCACAACCAGCGGATCGCCCGGCAGGTCGAGATGCTGCAGGTGGTCGGCGATGTGCCGGAGGTCCGGTTCCATCAACTCCCGGCCGCGCCGGGCGAACGACTCGTCGACGGTGGCCGCCTGCTGCAGAGCCACCACCGTCGTCCGGTACCGCCGGTAGAAGTCCCAGTAGGCGGCCACGTGCCAGCGCACCACTTCCCGGTCGCGGAAGTCGTCGCCGTGGCCGGGGGCCACCACGGACTCGTCGGCCTGGGCCAGCAGATCGGCCAGCAGAGCCTCGAGCAGCGACTCCTTGTTGGCGAAGTGGGTGTAGAAGGATCCGGCCGCCCGACCCGCTTCGGCGGTGATGTCGGTGATCTTCGTATTCAGGTAGCCGAGGCGCGCGAACGTCCGGACTGCCGCGGCCTTCAGCTCCGCCTCGGTCCGGGCCGCCTGCTGCTTGCGCACGCCAACCGCCATGCCCCACCTCCGAAATCCGGGTCTTGACAGCAGGCTAACCCACCTTTAGCTTGAATCCATGTTCACTGAATCTGAATTCAGCGTAATGGTGGCGGGCGCCGGGCCGACCGGGCTCGCACTGGCCATCGACCTGAAGCGGCGGGGTGTGCCGTTCCGGATCGTCGAGAAGTCGCCGAACCCGTACTACGGCTCGCGGGGCAAGGGGATCCAGCCCAGGACCCAGGAGATCCTCGAGGACCTGGAGGTGCTCGACCGGTTCAGAGCACTCGGCGCCGACTATCCCGAGCTGCTGATCCGCCTGCCGGACGGCGGCACGATGACCCTGCGCATGGACGAGCTGCACGAGCCGATGCCCTCGGTCCCGTATCCGAACGTGCTGATGATGCCGCAGTGGCGCACGGGTGAACTGCTGGCCGAACGGCTGGCCGAGCTGGGCGGGGAGGTCGAGCTGGGGGTCGCGGTCACCGGCTTCACCCAGGACGAGAAGGGCGTGCACGTCACGCTCAGCACCGGAGAGCGCGTCACCACCCGCTACCTGGTCGCGGCCGACGGCGGACGCAGCACCATCCGGCGGCAGCTCGGGGTGGGGTTCGCCGGCGAGACGTATGACACCGAGCGGATGCTGATCGCCGATGTCCGTCTGACCGGCCTGGACCGCGACCACTGGCACGTGTGGCCCGGCGCCGAGTCGCACTCCATCCGCCTGGGGCTGTGCCCGCTGCCGAGCACTGACGACTTCCAGCTCACCGCGCCCGTGGTGGAAGGGACCTCCGCGGTGTCCCAGGACGACATCTCTCTGGCATCACTGCAGAAGCTCGTTGACGACGTCGCACCCGAGGTCACGCTCACCGAGGTGGGGTGGACCTCGTTGTTCCGGGCCAGCATCCGGATGGTGGACCACTACCGGGTCGGCAATGTGTTCCTGGCGGGAGACGCCGCGCATGTGCACTCGCCGGCCGGCGGACAGGGCCTGAACACCGGGATCCAGGACGCCTTCAACCTCGGCTGGAAGCTGGCGAGCGGGGACGACACGCTGCTCGACACCTACGAGGCCGAGCGCCTGCCGGTCGCGGCCGGCGTGCTCGGCATCAGCACCCGGTTGCACGAGAGCCACCGAGACAACACCGAGGACGCCCTGCGACGGGACGATCCGATACTGCGTCAGCTGTCCCTGAACTACCGCGGTGGGCCGCTGACCGACGCATCAAGGACGGAGACGGGCCAGTTGCGCGCGGGCGACCGCGCCCCCGACGCTCCGTGCGGCCCGACCCGCGTCTTCGACCTGCTCCGCGGTCCGCACTGGACGCTCCTGGCCTTCGACGCACCCGACGCCGATCTCCCACCGGCGACCCCGGACCTGCACATCCACCACATCGTCCGCCCGGACGCGCCGTCCGCTCCAGCCGCGCTCATCGACACCGCCGGCCACGCCCACGCCGCATACGACGTCACCACCCCGACCCTCTTCCTGATACGCCCGGACAACTACCTCGGAACCATCACCACCCCCTCCGGAACCCCCAACCTCCCTGCGTACCTGCAGCACGCGGCGGGCTGACCGAGCTGGTGCCGGGAGTACCGTCGCGGGCGAGCCATTCGGTGCAGTGCATGGCGTCATCATGCCGACGCCGTACGAAGGACCGCAGCCGGCCGCTCACAGCGGCAAGCTGAGCGCCCGTTCCGGCTATTGGAGCGATCGTTGGAACGTTTGTCAGGAAGCGTCGAGGAGGCCGGCGCTCAGTAGCCGTCCGCCGCCAGTCGGCCCGCTTCCTCCCAGGACATCAACGGCCCAAGGCCCGTGAAGTAGGGCGCCGCCTCGGCCGGCTCGAGCACTGCTTCCAGCGTGAGCTTGCCAGGCACGCGCGGCAGGAAGCGTACGGCCTGGTAGTGGTGCTGGAGGACCGGCGGGTCCAGGACGAGTCGGCGCGCGCCGCCGATCACGGGAATTCGGTCAGGAGTCGTCGCGCTCCATATCCAACGGCCTGAAGGCTCGGCGAAGTTGAAGCACTCCACGGCGCTCGGCAGCTCTTCTAGGCGGTCCATGTCGATTGGGGCGGTGGCACTCAGTGCGACAGCCTCGGCACTGGGGGCATCCCCGGGTAGGTGCCCGCCGCCGATGAGGGATCCGGCCAGCAGGGTCTGGAGCTGGTAGTTGTCGGCGATCCCGCTCATCCGCATACGGAAGGCCCGTCCGGAAGCGCGGTCCAGAACCAACAGCGGCTCGTCGTCGAGGAGCAGGAGCGCGCGCTGGGCGCACTGCAGATCACCGATGTGCGGTTCGAGCCTGCGGGTCAGCGACACCAGCGTGTCCCGGTCGGCGGGTCCGTCCGGGGCGTCCAGACCCGCCCGAACCCGGGGATCCGCCAGGACGGCGACTGCGGCGCTCTCCCATCGGTGCACGGTGAGCCAGCCGAAGTACGGGGCGTGCCACACCTGCGCGTAGTCGGCCCCAAAGGCCTTTTGCTGTTCCGGGGTCGGCACGCCCGACGGATTCGGAAGCTCCTGCTCCTCACCGTAGTGCTCGCGCCAGAGCTCGGTGAACTCAAGGGCCTGCTCCATACTCGCCCGCAGGGCCGAGAGGACGGGGCGCGCGCAGGCGACCGCGTCGGCGTTCCACTCGACCAGGGCGCCCACGAACACGCCGTAGACGGCCGCATGCCACTGTGGCATCTCGCCCAGCTGCCCCGCGAGGTGCGGCCCCAGCTCCCGGGATTGCTCCGCCAGAGTGTCCCGGGGGAGCGCAGCGAGGGTCTGGTACGCCGCCTCCAGCTGGGAGACGCTCCGCTCCGCAATCGCGGCGTCGAAGGACTCCACGGCGGAGCGGACGGCTGTGTCGGATGTGATCATCGCCGCAGTCTAGAAGCCGGCTAGACGGAAGCGATGGCCAGGTCAGGCCCGCGGATAACCGAAGCGCGCAGGAGCGTCCATCGGATCCTGCCCGACCTGAGCCGTCCGGCACGATCCGCGTCAGACGTGCTAGCTCTGGGCGGTGGGGCGAACGACGATGTCACCCACGTCGACACCGTCCGGCTGCTCGATGGCGAAGGCGATGGCTCGGGACACCGCCTCCGGCGGGAGGGCGATCTCCATCAACTTGTCGATCTGGACCTTCGCAGCCGGGTCCATGCGGTCGGAGAAGTCCGTGCGGACGGCGCCGGGGGAGACGACGGTCACGCGCAGGCTGTCGCCGGCCTCCTGGCGCAGGCCCTCGGAGATGGTGCGCACGGCGTTCTTCGTGCCGGCGTACACCGACTGGAGCGGCACGACACGGAGTCCGGAGGTGGACACGGTATTGACGAAGTGTCCGAAGCCCTGCTCCCGGAAGACGGGAAGGGCTGCGGCGATCCCGTACAGGACGCCCTTGAGGTTGACGTCGATCATCTCGACCCAGTCCTCGACGCGGAGGTCGTCGAGGGGGGAGATCAGACCGACTCCGGCGTTGCTGATGAGGACGTCGAGCTGGCCGTACCGTTCGCGGGCCAGCTTGACGAGGCCGTCGAGGTCCTCGCGTCGCGTCACATCCGTGCGGGTCCAGGCGGCTTCGCCGCCGGCCGCCGCGATGCGGGCGGCCAGAGCCTCGAGGCGCTCCGGACGGCGTGCACCGAGGACGACTTTCGCACCGCGCTCGGCGAGCAGGAGCGCGGTCGCTTCACCGATGCCGCTGCTGGCGCCGGTGATCGCCACGACTTTGCCTTCGATTCCCGACATGATCGGACAGTCCTTCCAGGAGGAGAGCGAGGGCAGGCCGTACTCATGCCCTACAGTGAAGTGGAGGCGCCGCCACTTAAGCCACACTAAGTGGCGGTGCCTCCACTTAGCAAATGGCGATGAGGGGAGAGCGGCCGATGGCCCGAGATGCAGGACGCCCGCTGAGGGCTGACGCACAGCGCAACCGGGACAAGATCCTGGCCGCCGCGGTGCGCGTCTTCACCGAGGAGGGACTCGACGCGCACTTCGAGCGCATCGCCAAGGAAGCGGGTGTGGGAACCGGCACCCTCTACCGCAACTTCCCGACCCGGGAGGCCCTGATCGAGGCGGCGTACCGCAACGAAGTGGCCCGGCTGTGCGACGCCGTCCCCGGCCTTCTCGCGGCGATGTCGCCGCCCGAGGCCCTGCGTGCGTGGACTCGCCGCTTCATCGACTACGCGACTGCCAAGTTCGGCATGGCGGACGCCCTGCGAGCCGTCGTCGCCTCGGGAACCAATCCCTACGCCGACAGTCACGAGATGATTCAAGCCGCCCTGACCTCCCTCATGGACGCCGGCACCGCTGCCGGAACGATCCGGTCCGACATCAGCCCGACCGACATGTTCGCCGCCCTTGCCGGGATCGCCCTCACCTCGGCCAAGCCCGAGCAGCGAGAGCAGGCCGAACGCCTCCTCGACCTCACCCTGGACGGACTGAAACCCGTGCACTCGACGTCCCGCGAGAGCTGACGGAGGAGCCGGGCAGCGTCGCCGAGGCGGGTGCTCGTCGGCCTGTTACCGCAGTACGCGTGCGGTGTCCTCGTCGTGCCCGGGGGTCGCAGGGGCACGCCGTCGTGTGAGCGCATTTGCACAGGGTTGCTGGACGCGCCGCGCCGGGCGCCGCTCCGATGCGCCGCCACAACCTTAAGGAAAGTTAAGGAAGTTGTGGTGAGTCGGCTGAGAAGAACCGGAACCGCCCCTCGTACTTAGCGACACACGGAACCGACCCCACAGGAGTCCCACGTGTCACGCAAGAAGACGCTCACCACGAAGAAGAAGATCGCTCTGCTCGTCGGAACCGCCGTAGCGATCGGCGGTACGGCAGTGGTGATGACCGGCACCAGCCAGGCATCAGGTGTCTGCGACGGGCTGACCACCGCTCTGCAGAACAACGAGCAGTTCATCGCAGGCCAGCGCGCCGAGCCCGACGCCCAGTCCGAGGCACGTATCGCCAACCGGCAGGCCGTCATCGAGCAGATCAAGCGAATGCAGGCCGCCTCCGGATGCCAGGTCGCAGGCGGGGGGGACGTGGCCGCGCCGCCTGCCCAGGTCCAGCCGCCGGCCGATGTTCAGCCGCCGGCCGAGGCGCAGCCCCCGGCCGCGGATGCGCCGCCCGCCGAGGAACAGCCTTCCGGCGCCGACCAGGTCGGTGGCGACCGGGCCAACGTGGGTGACGTCGTCTGCGCCGGCTCGACGGTGACCCTTTCCGGCGAGGGCGGCGCCCCCGCCGCATCCAGCAATCAGTTCCCGATCGGCACCACGCTCAAGGTGACCAACCTCGACAACCAGAAGTCGACGACCGTGAAGGTCGCCTCCACGTCGGGCAGTTGTGCCCTCCTGAACAACGCGGCCTTCGAGCAGGTCCGCGAGCCGGGCAAGTTCCTCATCCGCAAGGCCCGCATCGAGCGCATCGGCTGACCTGACGGGCTGCACGTCAGTCATGGTTGCGCATCTGGCGGGCAGGCTCCAACCGCTGGAGGTCCGTGTGGGCAAGGGGTCGATTCACGGGTGTGAGTTTGCCCGGTGAGGCGACTGCGGTCACACGGAGCTCTAGAGTGCAGGGATCGCCGATTTTATGCAGGAAAGGGGTATTTCGATGAGCATCGTGGTCACCACACCGACCGGACACGTGGGATCGCGCGTGGTCCGGTTACTACTCCAGGCGGGCGTTCGTCCGCGCGTTCTGGTCCGTGACCCTGCCCGCCTGGATGAGGAGACCCGCGCGCGGGTCGACGTGCGCCAGGGTGATCTGACGGACGCCGGGTTCGTCCGTGAGGCGGTGGCGGGGGCGCGTTCCGTGTTGTGGGTGGACCCCACTCCGCCTGCGGTGGAGGATCCGATCGAGGCTTCGCTGCGGACCGCGGCGCCGTTGGTGGAGGCCGCCCGAGTGGGTGATGTGGGGCGGGTGGTGCTGTTGAGCAGTATCGGGGCGGAGAAGCGGCACGGGGTCGGCCACATCGATGCCCTGGCCGGGATCGAGGAACAACTCGATACCACCGGAGCGGATGTGCTGCATCTGCGGTGCGCGTACTTCTTCACCAACCTGCTGCTCGATCTCGAAGGGCTCTCGAAGGGAGTTCTGACCACGACCTTCGATCCCGACCACCCGATGCCGTGGGTCGATCCGCGCGACATCGGCGACGTGATCGCGGCCCGGCTGCTCGCCGACACCTGGCAGGGCCGGGTGGTGCAGGCCGTCCACGGGCCGGAGGATCTCAGCTTCCACCAGGTGGCACAGATCCTCACCGAGGCGCTCGGGCAGCCGGTCCACGTCAACGCCGTCACCGACGACGCGGCGCGGGACGCGATGCGCGCGGCAGGACTGCCCCCGTCGGCGGTGGAGAGCATCGTGGGGATGGCCTCCGGATCGCGCGATCTGGTACCTGAGCAGCCCCGTGACGTGCTCACCACGACCCCCACCCAGCTCAGCGGTTGGGCTCATTCCCAGCTGCGTCCGCTGCTGGAAGGGTGAAGAACGCCAACACGGTCGAGCAGGACGGTGGAACGATGCGCGAAGCAGGACTGCCTGGCAGGAGGTGAAGGAGGTGAGAAGTGAGCGCGGGCGAGCGGCACACCGAGCCACTCGACGTCCATCTGATCCTGCGCCGTGACAGGGAATGCGGGCCGGAGGTGCTGCTGTCCCGCAGGGCCGGCACGGTGTACGCGGCCGGACTGTGGCACCTCCCGTCAGGCCACCTGGACGGCCCGCACGAGGACGTCGTCACCGCGCTGCTCCGCGAGTCGGAGGAAGAGACCGGTGTGCTCATCGACGCTGTCGACGTCCGAGCCGCTGTCACCGTGCACCACCGCAGCCCCGGCGGGAGCGCCCGTATCGGCGTCTTCTTCGAAGTCCGGCGTTGGCAAGGAACACCCCAGGTCAGGGAACCTGCCGTCTGTGATGCGATGGGCTGGTATCCGCTCGATGCCCTGCCGGCGCCGATGGTGGCCTACTGCCGGGCCGGCCTCGACGCCTATCGGATGGGCGGCGGACTCGCCGTCCACTTCCAGCAGCCAGGCGACCCGATCGCATACGACGCGGCGGCCGACCGGCTGCACTTGATCCCCCGGGTCAGTCGGACGACTTCCGGTGCTCGACCATCGTGCAAGGACCGGGGGTCATGATGGTTTCGTGGCCGTCTTCGGCCCTCACCCGGTAAGGCGGCGTTCCATCCGGGCCGAGGACCTCGACGATTTCGACCACCCGGTCGTGCTTGCTACGACGCGCCCGTTGCACGGCTTTGTGCGCGGGAGGGCTCGCCTGCGGAGAGCTTCGAAACCCTGCCCTCCGAGCCGCCGGGACCCGGTCCGCGTGTCCCGGAGGCGCGTTCACACGTCGCGGTGTCCCACCACGGTCACCGCGAGGACGACCGCGATCAGTGGCCAGAGCGCGTACACGATCCAGGAACCGGGGACCGTGGCGGTGTACGCGAGGGAGTGCGGATCCGGGGGCCAGTTCTGGACCAGGCGCTTCCAGGCGGTGACCGGCATCGCGTGGCTGACGGCGGCGGACCAGTGCGCGCTCTGCGAGAAGATCGGAGGCAGCATCAGGAGCGTGAAGACGCTGGTGACCATGGTGGCGGCGCTGTGCCGGATCAGGGCGCCGAAGCCGAGGCCGGTCAGTGCGCAGACCGGGGCCAGCAGCGCGGACGCGGCCAGCGCCCGGAACACTCCGGGGTGGGTGAGCGGGACCCCGGCGTGGTTCGCGTTCAGGACGGCTTGGGAGACCAGGAAACAACCGACGGAGATGACCGTACCCACCGCGCTCCAGAGCGCGGCGGTGACGACCGCCTTGGCCAGCACCACCGTGCCGCGGGCGGGTACGGCCATGGTGGTGGTGCGGATGAGGCCGCTGCTGTATTCGCTCACGACGGCGAGAGCACCGATGCTTCCCGCGACAAGCATCAGCGTCATGTAGCCGGCCGGCGGAAAGGCGTCGAACACCATGAACCCCTGGCCGGTCCTGGCCGCCGGGCTCATTTTCGCCAGGTTGTCGTTCTCCGCCAGGGCGGCGACGGCGGCGGATCCGATGACGAACAGGGTGGTGAGGGCGAGCGTCCACGGGGTCGAGCGCAGCGACCGTATCTTGATCCACTCGGAGGCGAGCAGGTCGCGGAAGTGGGCGGGCGGCTCGGCTCGGGGTGCGGCCGACGTGGTCGGGGGGACGGTGGTCAGTGTGGTCATCGGGGCTGTCCTGCCAGGTATTCGACGCTGTCGGCGGTGAGTTCCATGAAGGCCTCCTCCAGGGAGGCGGTCCGGCTGGTCAGTTCGTTCAGCGGAATCCGGTTTTCGAAGGCGAGCGCGCCGATCCGGTCCGCCGGAAGCCCGGTCACGGCGAGCTTGTCGGCGCCCGGCGCGCCCGCCACCTCGACCGATGCGCCCGCAGCGGTCAGTACCGCCGCCAGCTCGGCGGTGTGCGGGGTGCTCACCACGACGCTGAGGCGGGTGCTGCGGGCCGCGAAGTCCCGTACCGACTCGGCGGCGATGAGCCGGCCCCGGCCGATGACGACGAGCTGGTCGGCGGTGTTCTCCATCTCCGACATCAGGTGGCTGGAGAGGAAGACCGTGCGCCCTTCGGCGGCCAGGTGCCGGAAGAGGCGGCGCATCCAGAGCACACCCTCCGGGTCCATGCCGTTGACCGGCTCGTCGAACATCAGAACGGGCGGGTCGCCGAGAAGCGCCGTGGCGACGCCCAGCCGCTGCTTCATCCCGAGGGAGAACCCGCCGATGCGGCGGGTCGCCGCATCGGCCAGCCCCACCTCCTGCAGTACGTCGTCCACCCGGCGCAGCGGGATGCCGTTGCTGCGGGCGATGGCGGACAGATGGGCCACCGCGCTGCGTCCGCCGTGGACCTGGCCGGCGTCGAGGAGGGCGCCGACGTGCCGCAGTCCGCGCGGGTGGCTGCGGAAGGGGACGCCGCTGACGGTGGCGGTGCCGCTGGTCGGCGCGTCCAGGCCGAGGATGATCCGCAGGGTGCTGCTCTTGCCGGCTCCGTTGGGGCCGAGAAACCCGGTCACCTGACCCGGCCGCACGGTGAAGGACAGTTGGTCGACGGCGGTCGTGCCGCCGTAGCGCTTGGTGAGTTCGTTGACTTCGATCACAGGAGCAACCCTGCCGGGACGTTCGCGTCCGGTCATGCGGCCATGGACGGCAATCGTGCGGTCGGTTCAACCCGTGGACGTACGTCCTTGGGCCAATGTCGCGCGGGCACCGACAGGTTAATCTCGCGGCATGGACGCCACACTGACCATCCTGTTGTCCGCGTGCCTCGCGCATCGCGGTCTCCCTGTGGAAAGAGCACACCGCCGATGACGAGAACCACGGCCATGGCCTGGGCGGGGGGCGCCCTCTACCTCCTGATGGTGGGTCTGCTGATCGGGGGCGCGAATCAGGCTTCGGGCACCGTCCACGCTGTCGGTGCGATGCTGGCCGTGAGCCTGCTCGTCGGGGTGCTGCGACGGATGCCGCTGCTGGCTCTGGCCATGGCGCTCGTCGGATCCACCGCCGTGGTGGTGGGCACTCCCGGCTCCGTCCAGGTGAACCGGGCCGTGGGGTATCAGGCCCAGTTCCTGTCGTATCTGGCGGTGGACCTCGTCCTGGGCTTCATCGTCGCCACCTGCACGCGCCGGGCGTCGATCGCCGCCGTGGCCGTGTCTTTCGCCGTGCAACTCCTGGTCGTGGGCGGCTTCGCCCACGGGGACGACGTGACCGTCAACATCGTGATCGCCCTGCTGGCGATGGCCGCATCCTGCACGGTCGGGCTGCTCAGTCGCGAGCGCCGCGAGCACGCGGTGGCGCTGCGTTCGCAGGAGGTGGCCGAGGCGGTGACGGCCGAACGGCTGCGGATCGCACGGGAACTGCACGACATGGTCGCGCACAGCATCGCCATCATCGCCATCCAGGCCGGGGCGGGGAGCCAGGTCATCACGACCCGTCCTGAGGAGGCAGGTGAGGCACTGCGGGCCATCGAGGCCACCAGCAGAGAGACCTTGTCGGGCCTTCGGCGCACGCTGGTGGCGCTCCGTCAGGCCGACGCGGACGCGGCGGCCCCGGGGCAGGCACCGCTCGCGCCCTCGCAGGGGCTGGCGGACATCGAACGGCTGGCAGCGGCAACGGCCGAGGCGGGGGTGCGAGTCGACGTGCGCCGCAGTGGGGCGCAGCGGTCCCTGCCGGCCGACATCGACCTGTCCGCCTACCGTATCGTCCAGGAGTCGCTGACCAACGTGGTCCGTCACGCGGGCATCGGGCGGTGTCGGGTGCTCATCGACTACGGGGATGCGGAGCTGTCCGTGGAGGTCGTCGACGACGGGCACGGCATCGCGGCGAACGGCTCGGCCCAGGGCTTCGGCATCGTGGGCATGCGAGAACGGGCCGGCCTGCTGCGCGGTCACCTCAGCGCCGGGCCGCGTCCCGAAGGCGGCTTCCGGGTGACGGCCCGGCTGCCGCTGCCCGAACCCGTCGCAGTCCCGGTGGAGGCCCGATGACCATCCGCGTCGTACTCGTCGACGACCAGCCGCTGGTGCGGTCCGGCCTGCGCATGATCATGGCCGATCACATCGACCTGGAAGTCGTCGGTGAGGCCGCCACCGGCATCGAGGCGGTCCAACTGGTCCGGGACATCGGTCCCGACGTCGTGGTGATGGACATCCGGATGCCGGGCATGGACGGGATCGAGGCAACTCGCCTGATCACCGCAGGGCCGGCGACGACCCGTGTCCTCGTCCTGACCACCTTCGACGAGGACGACCTCGTGTACGGCGCCCTCCGGGCCGGCGCGAGCGGCTTCGTGGTCAAGGACATGGCGCTGAACGACATCCTCGCGGCGATCCGCGTGGTCGCCGTCGGCGATGCGCTGATCGCGCCAGGTGTGACGCGCCGGCTGATCGCCGATTTCGTCGGGCGCCCCGGTACCGTCCCGAAGCGCTCCCCACGCCCGGTCGAGGGCATCACCGAGCGGGAGCGGGAGGTCCTGACCCTCATCGGGCTCGGCCGGACGAACTCCGAGATCGCGGACGATCTCTTCATCACGGTGGCCACCGCGAAGTCGCATGTGTCACGTCTGATGGCCAAGCTGGGCGCCCGGGACCGGGTTCAACTCGTGATCACCGCGTACGAGATGGAGCTCGTCACGCTGTCTCACTGAGCGCGTCCCCTGGGCATCGGGCGGGTTCCGATTTCTGCATTTCGTCGGGCGCGCGAATTCGATTCCTTCCGGCCGCACGCCGCAATGCCATTTCCGGTCGAAGCGATTGTGGCCGGTATCTCTGCGGTCGAATTCCGGGCGGTTGTCCTCGGCCGGTTCTCGCTCTGTTCAGCAAGGCCCCGGAGGTGCTGGCATGTACACGGCCTTCACCGGAGGCTCACCCGGCCTCCACGACGTGAACACGGCCGATTGGAGAATTCATGTCCGGATTCCTTGCCGCGGGCGGAGCCATCGTGGCGCTCATGGCCGCGACCGTCTCTCCCCAGCAGGCGTCGGCAGCGGAACCGCCGCCCGACAAGATCGTGATCAAGGTCGCGACCGTCAACGGCTCGGGCTGTCGTGAAGGGACGGCCGCCATCGCCGTCTCCCCCGACAACACCGCCTTCACCGTCACCTACAGCGACTACCTCGCCCAGGTGGGCGCCGGGGCCCTGCCGACCGACTTCCGCAAGAACTGCCAGCTCAACCTGCGGGTCTTCGTACCCCAGGGCTTCACCTACGCGATCGCCCAGGCCGACTACCGCGGCTTCGCGTCCCTGGAGCGCGGGGCCAGCAGCGAGGAACGGGCCGGCTACTACTTCCAGGGCTCGTCGCAGACGGACCGCAAGGTCCACTCGTTCCGCGGCCCGTACAGCGACAACTGGCAGACCTCGGACGTGACCGAAGTCGGCGCCCTGGTCTGGGCCCCCTGCGGGGAGATCCGCAACTTCAACATCAACACCGAGTTGCGCGTCAATCTCGGAAGCTCGGACAAGAAAACCACGAGTTTCATGACGATGGACTCGACGGACGGCAGTGTCAACACCATCTACCGCCTCGCCTGGAAGGAATGCCCGGACAATCCGAACCCGTGGCCGTAACCGGCCCGCGCGACGGCTGACACCCCCGTTCACGCCCTCGCGGATGCCTTTCCGCTCACAGTCAGGCCCCGGATCCGCTCGCGGACGCACTCCGCCCGTGGGTCCGGGGCCTGACGGCGCTGCTGCTGCCTCTCAACTCCCCTGCGGGCGCCGCCTGTTCCACGCGCTACGGTTCGGGTCAGACGTCCTGGGCCGACCCTTGGCCCGTGGACAGGCCGAGGGCGGCACGGACCTGGACCGCTTCGGGATGGGCCATGTGGTCTTCGGCCCGGTGGACATGGGTCCTGAACTGCGTTGCGTCCGACGCCGTCGCCGCGTCCTCCCAGGCACCAGCGCTGATCTTGATCTCGGCCAGCATGTCGGCCACCGGCTGCTTCGCCTTCGCCGGCCAGGTCCGTGCCGTGAGTTGTGCGGACTCGTCGTGCAGCGCTTCGGCCATACGGGCGGCGAAGTCGCGGCAGGTCACCAGGTCCTTCACCGCTTCGGTGTCAGGGGCCTTGGCATCGGTCGCGTTCAACTTGGTGACGGCCTTGAGATACGCCACCTGGTCCGGGCTCAGCACCGTGGCGTCGGCACGCAGTGGCCGGGTCAGCTTCGCCGCGTCGCTGGCGAGGAAGCAGACGATCTGCCGGTTTCCCACCGCCCAGCTGCTTCTGGACGGCAGGAAGTAGTAGGCGCTCACCGAGTCCGGCAGTGCCCAGGTGTCCATGGCGTAGCCGTCCACCAGGGGATCGCACTTGTTCTCCGCCACCGTGGAGATCTGATCATCGCCCGGGTAGCGGGAGTCGCTGTCGGCGTCGAAGTGCCAGGTGCCCGCGACTTCGGCATCGTGCTCGACAGTGCAGGGCACTGTCGTCGTCCTGCTCGCCGACCTCGAGTAGGTGGTCTCACCGGGTTCGACCTTCTGCAGCGTGCCGTCCTGCAGCGTGAAACACTCCCCAACCGTCAGGCGTGCGGCACCGGGCAGGGGATCGGAGTGGGCACCGCGCCCGTGCTGTGCTCCGGTCAGGCCCCCCGCGATCAGGCCCACCACCAGCAGACCCGACCGCAGCGAGTCGATCGTGATCCCCGCGATGGCGAGCCCCCGGCCCCGCTCGCCGCTCCGCCGGATCTTGGACAGCGCGACCAGACCGGTGATGAGACCCACCAGAGGCAGGCACAGCAGCGCCAGTACCAGTGAGGCGATGGCTGCGCCGTTGGTCGTTGGCGCGGGTACGGGAAATGCGGGTGCCCACTGCTGGGGATACGGGTGGTTCACGGGCTGCGAAGCGTACGGATCCTGTGACTCAGGAGCCGGTGGCGGCGGTGGCGGCGTGGGCAGGTCGTTCACGGTGGAGCTGGTCTCCTTGGGGCGGGTCGACGTTCGGGACATGCGAGGGGGCCCACAGGTCGGTCGTTGCGGGGGTCCTCGATCCCTTTGCGGCCGCGAGGCGGCCACACTGCTCACCCACGAGATTTCCCCTGCTGTTGCGGAAGGCGACGTTGTGCGGTCGCGGCAACGCTTCTGTGGGTTCCCCCCCACGGCGTTCGGACGACACTACCTGGCGGCCCGCGTGCTCGAACGCCTGGACGACAGTCGTTGCAGAAGAGTGATCACCGGGCGGGTGGCAAGGGGAACCGCGGTCGGCTCACCTCACATCGGTGGGTGCTGTGCCGTCATAGAGACATGAACACGGGGTGACGCACGATCACTTTGGCCCCGGCGCAGGGCATGGCCACGGCCATGACCGGCGGCGGTCAGCTGCCGATCGGGCCCGGGCCCCGAGGCGGCCAGACCTTCGACGCATGGCTCGCCGAGCACGTCGCCGAGCACGTCGCCCAGGGGGGATGACGACGCCGTGCCCACCCCACGATCGAGGTACCGCTGGCCTGGATGACCCGGGTCGCCTGCCGGATCTGCCTCGACCAGCTCGCCTCGGCCGCCGTTCGCCGAGATCGCCGAGACGGTGGGCCGCACCCTGAGTCAGTCGACGAACTCCATCGCCGGGTACCGGTCCGACGGCCCGTCCAGCAGCCGGCCGCTCCGCCCACGCAACCAGTGGTCGAAGTACGCCGCCACGTAGGCCTCATTGGTACGGATCGCCGTGGCCGGCTCGATGGTTCCGATGTCCTGCGTCCGGGTGGCAGGGGGCAGGCCCAGCTGCGGGAGCAGCGCTTCCGCGTCCGTGAACGACGCGTGCTCAGAACCGCGCAGCGTGAGCTGGCGGGTCCAGCCGGGTGTGTGGGCGCGGAACGCCTGCCAGCCGGGGCCGGTGTCCGTCATCCCGTCCTTGCCCATCAGCAGGAACGGCCGGGCGAGTCCGTGCTCGGCCACGGGCATGAGCGTGCCGTCGAAGTCGGTCAGGTTGCCGTCCATGTTGATGCCGGCGCGGATCCGCGGGTCGGCGTCCATGGCCGTGGCCGCGGCGGTGCCGCCCAGTGAGTGGCCGAACATGCCGACCCTGGACAGGTCGAGCGCTCCGGCGAGGCCGTTCGGCAGGCGCCGGCCGTCCGCGTCAGGGTTCCGGCCGGTGTTCAGCAGGCCCAACTGGTCGAGTACGAAACCGGTGTCGGCGGTCCGGACGGCGAGGGACTTCTGAATGAACGCGTTGGGATCCGTCGGCGTGACCATGGTGGCCAGCGATCCGTTGGGGAACTGGACTTCCGGGGCTTCGTAGGTGTTGTCGATGGTGACCACGATGTAGCCCCGGCTGGCGAGATCCGCCACCAGGGTGGTGCCCCAGGTCCGGGGTTCACCCAGTCCGGGGGAGTAGATCAGCACCGGCCTCTTCCCGTCTCCGCCGGCAACGGGAGCTCCCTCGGCTACGTGCGTGACCGTGGCCGCCCAGTCGATCCGCCCGGTCGGCAGGGTCATCCCGAGGTAGTCGTTGGCGGTCACCGAGTCGAAGTGCTCCGCCGCACGGGGAAGCATGTACGGCGGTGCGGGGTGGTGCGCCGCATGAGCTGTGGGGTAGTAAACGGTGGCCATCAGTTCGCGGTAGTTCTGGCCGGTCTGCCACGGGTCGGGCCGGGAGTGGTCGACGAGGTGCACAGCCACCTCGCTGACCTGGAACCTGCCCGTAGGGACGGGCAGCCCCGGGCGGGCCGGGTGCGCGGTTGTGGCACCGGTCGTGGCGGCCTCGGCGGGCAGGACGGCGGTCAGAGCGCCGATCGTGAGGACCGAGAAGGCGACCGCGGCCCACGGCCCGCGACGCCGGGTGGTTCGTTGCCTGAGCGGCTGTTCCTTCGTCATGTGCACCAATCCTGCAGGCCACGAGCTGTCGGCACCATCGGGATAACCCCCCGCACCACCGACCCGCTACCCCGGCCGGCGATCCGCCGCACACTCCCGCTCCCGTCGTCATCGCCGCGCTGCCGACCGGTCTCAGCCCTCCCTCCGAGCTGCCTGCGCCCCGCGAGAACCGAACGCCAACTCCCGTGCGTGATAACGGAGTACACGTTTGCGGGCAGACGAATACGGGGGAACACGGATGGGATCCACATCAAGGGCGAGAACGGCGGCGCTCGCTGCCGCGGTGGCCGGGACGCTGATCACGGGGACGGCGTCGGCCGGCACGCAGCCGGCGCGGGCCGCCGGCTCCACCGCACAGGACGGCACGACGGCGACGGCGAAGGCGTCGGCCGCCGGAACCGCGACCGTGACGCTGATCACCGGCGACCGCGTCGTCGTCGGTGGTAACGGCCGCGTCGTCCAGCTCATGCGCGGCAAGGGCCGCCAGGGGACCGTCTTCTCGGTGCGGCGCGAGGGCGAGCACACATACGTCATCCCGCAGGATGCCCTCCACATGATCGGCGACGGCGTCCTCGACCGGCGGCTGTTCGACGTTGCCCAGCTCGTCAAGGACGAGTACGACGACGCGCACCGCACCACGCTGCCCCTGATCGTCGGCTATCGGCGGGACGCCGCCGCAGCGGGGGCTTTGACCGCCGCAAGCGACGCGTTCGCCGGGGTCGCGCACGAGCGCCGGCCGCTGCCCGCCGTCGACGGCGAGGCGTTCAACGCGCCCAAGTCCGACGCCACGGCCCTGTGGTCGGTGGTCAGCGGCGGCACGAACGCCCGTACGGCGGGAGCCGCGCCCGTGGCACCCATCGCCCACCTGTGGCTGGACGCGAAGGTCCGCGCGGCCCTCGACACGAGTGTGCCGCAGATCGGCGCGCCCACCATGTGGCAGGCGGGCTACACCGGAAAGGGCGTCAAGGTGGCGGTCCTGGACTCGGGGGTCGACCAGAACCACCCCGACCTCAAGGGCGTCGAGACGGCGGAGAAGAACTTCAGCTCATCGCCCGACTCGAAGGACCGCTTCGGGCACGGCACGCATGTGGCGTCCATCTTCGCCGGGTCGGGCGCGCAATCGGGAGGCCGCTACAAGGGCGTGGCGCCCGGCGTGCAGCTCCTGGACGGCAAGGTCCTGGACGACAGCGGCTTCGGCGACTCCTCAAGCATCGTCAGCGGCATGCAGTGGGCCGTCGACCAGGGCGCGAAAGTCGTCAACATGAGTATCGGGGGCGGCGACGACCTGGACATCGATCCGATGGAGGAGGCGATCGCCCGACTCTCCGGCAAGGCCCTGTTCGTGGTGAGCGCGGGCAACACGGGCAACGGGGCCCACACGATCAACTCGCCCGGCAGCGCTCCCGCGGCGCTCACCGTCGGCGCGGTCGACAAGCAGGACCAGTTCGCGCCGTTCTCCAGCTGCGGCCCGACGGCCACCGGGGAGTCCAAGCCGGACCTCACCGCCCCGGGCGTCGACATCACCGCGGCTTTGACCACGGAGAACACCGAGCCCTCGGGCAACGGCTACACCACCATGTCCGGGACCTCGATGTCCGCCCCGCACGCCGCGGGCGCCGCCGCCCTGCTGTTCCAGCAGCACCCGACCTGGAGCGGTGCCCAGATCAAGGCGCTGCTGACCGGATCGGCGAAGCCCAACCCGGCGCTCAACGCGTACCAGCAGGGCGCGGGCCGGGTCGACCTGACACGGGCCGCCACGGCGGTCGTCGTCTCCGAGCCCGGCTCGCTCGCCTTCGGCACGCAGCTCTGGCCGCACGCCGACGACAAGCCGGTCGCGAAGTCGCTCACCTACCGCAACTACGGCGCCAAAGCCGTCACCTTGCGGCTGAGCGCGGCCGGGACCGACCCGGCGGGCCACCCGGCTCCGGCCGGGATGTTCACCGTCAAGGACGCCGTGCTGACCGTCCCCGCCGGTGGCAGCGCGACGACCACCGTCACCGTCGACACCCGTAAGGGCACGGTCGACGGTGCGTTCGGTGGCGGTGTGCTGGCCGCCGGGGACGGCCAGTCGGTACGCACCGGCCTCGCGGTCGTCCGCGAGGTGGAGTCGTACGAACTCACCCTGCGGCACACGGACGTCAACGGCGCGGCTCCGCTGAGCTTCTACACCACGGTCACCGCGGTCGGCGGGGATCTGCCGGCACGCATTGATTTCCCGAACAACCCGACGGGCGTCATCACCCAGCGGCTGCCCAAGGGCGACTACCAGCTGGAGAGCTTCGTCTACAGCCCGGACGACCGGATGGCCATCTTCGTCCAGCCGGTGTTGAAGCTGAGCGCGAAGACCACGATCACGCTCGATTCCCGTAAGGCCAAGCCGTTCACCGTCACCGCCCCGGATCCGGCCGCACGGCTGGTGAGCGCTACCGTCGGATACGAGGACCTGGCAGCGGGAGTGAGCAACTCCTGGGTCACGGACGGGCAGACGCAGATCCTCACCGCCGCGCTCGGGCCGGCCGGTGCTCAGCTGCACGCGCAGTACAGCGGCGTGTGGAAGACCCCCGGCGCGGCCGGCAAGAACGTCGACTACCGGCTGGTCTTCCCCCGAAAGGGCAGCTGGTTCACCGGTCTCACCCGCAAGGTCACCCCGGCGGAGGTCGCCGAGGTGAAACTCGGCTTCGGTGCATCCGTCTCCGGGGCGAAGGGTCTGGTCTGGGTGAATCCGACGGACGAGAACGACTACGGCGTCGCCGTGCAGGACCCGGACCCGCAGAGTCTGCCGCTGGCCACCACGCAGTACGTCAGTGCCGCCGGGCTGCGCTGGTCCTGGAGCGCGTTGCAGGTCAACGCCCAAGGCGAAGGGCGCATCGCGTACAACGAGGGCCCGGTGGCCTACCAGCCGGCCACGCGCCACACGCTGAACTTCAACACCGGCGTGGTCGGGCCCGAGCTGGAGGCGGGGAACGATCAGGGCGCCCTCCGGTCCGGCGACTCCATCGACACCAGGATCCAGCTGTTCAACGACGGCAGCGGTCACTCGGGCTCGTCCGTCGTCACCGAGGGCTTCACCCGGCTGGAGTCCGGCGGCCGGGTCATCGCCGAGGGGTCGGCCACCGACTGGCTGAGCGCCGAGGTTCCTGCCGCCTCCGCGGTGTACCGCCTGAGCATGGAGGCGAGCCGATCCGCCGAGGACACCTCCACCAGCACGAAGGTCGCCGCAGCCTGGACGTTCACCTCGGGCCGGCCGCCCGCGGACCGGACGGTCGAACTGCCGCTGTCGACGGTGCGGTTCTCGCCGAACCTGAGCCTGAGCGGCACGGCGCCCGGGGGCGGCACGCTGAAGGTGCCGCTGCGGTTGGGCGGCACGGCCGCCGCGGCCGGGCAGGTCGCCGCACTGACCGTCAGGGTCTCCTTCGACGGGGGTACGACCTGGAAGCCGCTCACGGTGACGACCGACGCGACGGGGGATCGCTCGGTGAGCGTGCGGCACCCGGCGACGGCCAGGACCGTGTCCCTCCAGGTGGACCTGAAGGACAAGGCCGGCAACACCGTCCGGGAGACGATCACGAACGCCTACCGGCTCGCCGCCGTGAGGTGACCGCACGACGGTGACCACCGCATGGCGCCGACGAACGTTCCGGCCCGGCCCCGCACCTCGCGGGGCCGGGCCGGATGCGCGCCCCCGGAGGCGGCACTAGGGTCTGTCGTCTGGATCTCCGTGGGGGAAGGAGCGGTGTCCGGTGCGTGCAGCTGTAAGGCGGAGGAGGGAGGCGACGCGGAGCGTCGTCGACCGACGACAACGCGGCAGATGTGCGTGCTGGACACCGCGACGCCGCGGAGATCCAGACGACAGGCCCTAGCCGACCCGCGCGGTATTCCCCTGCGATCCGTACGACTCGTGGAAGACGTTGCGTTCCCGGTCCCGGCGGCCGGGATGGCGTCGTTCCTCCGCCGGATATCCGACGGACACGAGCAGCGCGATCGCCAGGTCGTCGCGATCACCGATGCCGATCGCCTGCTTCACCTGGAGCTCGTCCCAGCCGTTCATCGGGGAGGTGGCCAGCCCCATCTCGGTGGCGGCGAGCATGACGTAGGTGGCCGCGATCATGGCGTCCTTGACCGCGTACTCACGCAGCAGGCCGCGTTCCTCGAGGTCCTCCTGGAACGCGTGTGCCGCCGCGGAGAACATCGTGGCGAACTCATCGCTCCACGCTCCGTTGCGGAGCGCCAGTTCATGGACGTCGCTGTGGTCGTCGCGCCAGGATGCGGGCTCGGCGACGAAGACCAGCATGAGGGGTGCCTCCTGCGGCTGGGGCTGACCGCCGGTGGCCAGGGCCAGACCCTTCCGGACCTCGTCGCTGGTGACAGCGACGACCGATCGATCCTGGAGGTTCCAACTGGTGGGCGCTTCTACGGCGAGAGCGACCAGGCGGTCGAGGGCGGCGGCAGGGACGGGATCGGGCCGGTAGTGGCGGACGGTGCGGCGGGTGAGGATCGCTTCGGCAACGGACATGGTGGGATGCGTCATGTGAGTCACTATTGGAGAGCGGATCTCCAACGGGAAGAGGGCACTAATTAGTGCCCTACTCTCCGTTCATGAAGACCACCGTGGAGTCCTCAGGACTGCCGGCCGACGCTTTCTCGGCGAAGTGCCCGACCCGCCAGGTGCTCGACCACATCGCAGGCAAGTGGACGATCCTGGTCATGGACGCCCTCACCGAGGGCACCATGCGATACACCGAGCTCAGTCGGCGCATCGAGGGCGTCTCGCAGAAGATGCTGACTCAGACCCTGCGCAGTCTCGAGGCCGACGGGTTCGTCACCCGCACGATCCATCCCACCATCCCGCCCCGGGTCGACTACGACCTCACATCGCTCGGCCGCAGCCTGGCCGAGCCCATCAGTGCGCTCCGGCAGTGGACGGAGCATCACATCAACGAGATCGAAGACGCGCGGCGACAGGCGCGTGGGGCTAGGGCCTGTCCGGCCGATCACGAACGGCCCCTTCGCCGCCTGGCACGGCCCCTCGCGGCGTTGCCGAAACGCCCGAATACAACCGGTATGCGGGCGCTCCGGCGCCTTGCGAGGCACCGCACCAGACGACGCCTGGGCCGCCCATGATCGACCGGACAGGCCCTAGCTGACGCCGAGGTCCCGGCGGAGCTCCGCCTGCCGGAGTTCTTCCTGGCCCATGACCAGGAACAACTCCAGGGCGCCGGTGATGGTCAGTACCCGCAGAACCGGGGTGCTGGGAGCCAGCAGGATCACGCTCCCGGAGCGTTCCAGCGCGTGGAGGCGGGCCTGCAGCAGGGTGCTGAGGAAGGTGGAGTCGCCGAAGCTCACGCCGGCCAGGTCGAGGACCAGATGGGGGTGATGGTCCAGGGCGCGATCCACCGCGTCCCGCACCGGACCGACCCCGTTCAGGTCCACTTCCCCGGCCACCGTAACGACACTGGGTTCGCCCAGAGCGAGGGAAACCGTCAGGCGGGCGCCCCGTGGAACGGGGGCGGACGTAGCTTCCACGGTCGCTCCAAATGATCTGTTGTCGTAAGACAACAATCTTGCCACAGCCTCGGCGTGATGCGAACAGCGCTGGGTCGTGGTCGACGATGTACGAGCCGAGTCGTACGACATGTTCCAGGCCGAGTCCGACGCCGGCGAGCGCGCTGCGCAGGTTGGCGACGGAGCGCTCGACCTGGGCGGCGAAGTCGCCGGGAGGGCGCACCCGGCTCGGGTTCCTTCATGGCGCGGGAGAGGCGACGGGGACGGCGAAGGTCCGCCCCTGGGTCCCCGCGCCGTCGCGGCCACCTGAGGGAAACCGCCGCACCGTTCGGTGTGCCGCGACGGCTGGGACATCGCCGCAGGTGACAGTGGTAACGGTCCCCATTGCAACCTTTGGTGGAAGCGGCATTGCTGCGGTTCACTTGACCCCAGCCGCACCCGTCCGCACACCTTGGAGGCCTTGTGAGTGACCACGAGCATGATCACGCCGCCGGACCCGGCGGTGGGGGCGGTCATGCGGGGCACTCGCACGGAGTCACCGCGGATGCGGACCGGCGGTGGCTGACGATCGCCCTGGTGCTGATCGCTGTGTTCATGTGCGCCGAGGTCGTCATCGGCGTGGCCGCGAACTCCCTCGCGCTGATCTCGGACGCCGCGCACATGCTCACCGATGTCGTCTCGATCGTGCTGGCACTCGTCGCGATGCGCCTGGCGGCCAGGCCGGCGAAGGGGCACTACACCTACGGTCTCAAGCGGGTGGAGATCCTGTCCGCGCAGGCCAACGGTCTGACTCTGCTGCTCCTGTCGGTGTGGCTCGGCTACGAGGCGGTCCACCGGCTGATCACCCCGACGGCCGTCACCGGCGGCCTGGTCCTGGCCACCGCCCTGGTCGGCGTCGCGGTCAACCTCGTCGCGACCTGGTCGATCTCCAAGGCCAACCGCACCTCGCTGAACGTCGAGGGCGCCTACCAGCACATCCTCACCGACCTGTTCGGCTTCATCGCCACCGCAGTCGCCGGAGCGATCGTGCTGACCACCGGTTTCGAGCGCGCGGACGCCATCGCCTCCCTTCTCGTCGTCGCGCTGATGCTCAAGGCCGGGTACGGACTGATCCGCGACTCGGCACGGATCTTCCTCGAAGCCGCGCCCGTCGGCGTGGACCCCGACGCCCTCGGCGACCGGCTCGCCGCCCAGGACTCCGTCGTGGAGATCCATGACCTGCACGTCTGGCAGATCACCTCCGGCCAGAACGCCCTGTCCGCCCACGTGCTGGTCCAGCCCGGCAAGGACTGCCACGCCGTACGCCGTACGCTGCGGCAGCTGTTGCAGGACGAGTACCGCATCGAGCACGCGACGCTGCAGGTCGACCACGTCGGCGAGGAGGACTCCTCGGACCTGTTGCAGATCACCGCACTGCCCGTCGGTGACCAGGACCCGCACTGCGACGACGCCCACGGACCCGTCCACCGCCCCGGCCCCCACGACCACTGACCTTCCCGGCCTCCCGGGTTGCGGCCGGCGGCGCGTGCGGCACCGCGCAAGGCCCTGAGGACTAGGGTGAGGCGGTTGCTGTCGGTACCGTGGGAGATGTCGTGGATGTCGATTTGCGCAAGCTGCGCTACTTCGTGGCGGTGGCCGAGGAGTCACACTTCGGCCGTGCGGCGGAGCGGCTGCACATCACCCAGCCGGTGCTCTCGCGCCAGATCCGCGCCCTGGAGCACGAAGTGGGCGCACAGCTCTTCACCCGGGGCAGGCAGGCCACCGAGCTGACCGCCGCGGGCGGGCAACTGCTGGAGGACGCGCGGCCCCTGCTGGCCTCCGCGCAGGCGCTCGTTCTCCGGGTCCAGCAAGTCGGGCACGGGGCGGCGACCTTCACCGTCGGCTTCATGCCCGGGATCACCGTGACGCGGGCCGTGCGGGAGTTCACCGCCAGGCACCCCGAGCTGGACGTGCAGGTGGTGCGCACATCCTGGGACACCCAGGTGCAGTCGGTGCACGAGGGAATCCTCGACGTGAGCTTCGTACGCCTGCCCGTCGAGCACCGTGGCCTGACGCTGCGTCCGCTGTTCCACGAGCCGCGGGTCGCCGTCCTTCCCGCGCTCCACCGCCTGGCCGGCAAGCAGTCCCTCGTGATCGCGGACCTCGCCGCCGAGCAACTGCTCCAGGACCCCGACGCGGTCCCCGAGTGGCGCGACCTTCCCGGCCGCACCAGCGCGGGGGAGGCAGGATCGTGGCCTGTCTTCCGCACGGTCGAGGAGAAGCTGGAGCACGTCGCGACCTCGGGCGGCGTTCTGGTCCTCCCGCTGTCGACGGCGGCCTACTACACCCATACCGATGTCGCCCATGTGCCGATCGACGACATCGGCCCCAACGAGGTCTGCCTCGCCTGGAGTGCGGACCGGCGCTCTCCGCTGGTGCCCGAGTTCGCTGACATCGCTGCTGCGCAGCACTGATGCCCTGAGGGCATCACAGCTGACAGAAAGGGCCTTGGACGCTCACGTCCGGTCGGCCGCAGGGTGGAGGAGCGGCGCACTTCCCACCGCATCAGACCCCCGACCCCGACACCCGACAGGACCGAAGCGATGAAGGTCTTTCTCACCGGCGGCTCCGGCTACCTCGGCCGCTCCACCATCCAGGCACTGATCAGGAACGGCATCGAGGTGACGGCTCTTGCGCGCAGCGAACAGTCCGCGCGTACGGTCGCCGACCTGGGCGCCACCCCCGTCGCGGGGGCGCTCACCGACACCGGCGTCCTGCGGGAGGCCGCCGCAGGCGCCGATGCGGTGATCCACCTCGGGGTGGACTACTCCGAGGGCACCGCGGAGGTCGACCGCGCCGCGGCGGAGGCAATGCAGGACGGCGCAGGCAGCCGCCCGTACGTTCACACCGGCGGGGTGTGGGTCTACGGCGACACCGACGGGGTCGTGGACGAGGACGCCCCGCTCGCCCCGCCGCAGATCACCGCTTGGCGGCTGCGGAACGAGAAGCGCGTGCTGGCACGAGCCGCCACCGGGGAGCATCCGGTGGTGGTGATGCCCGGACTGGTCTACGGCCGATCCGGTGGACTGGCCCAGTCCTTCTTCGTCGAGCCGGGGCGCGCCGCCGGTGCCGTCCCTTGCATCGGGGACGGCTCCGCCCACTGGGCGCTGGTCCACGTCGACGACATCGCCGAGTTGTACGTCCGGGCCCTGAACGCCCCGGCGGGGTCCCGCTACGCCGGGGCGAGCGGACAGAACCTCCCGCTGGCGGACATCACCACCGCCCTCAGCCGAGCCGCCGGATGCCCCGGCCGGATCCGTTCGCTGAGCTTGGACGAGGCACTGCGGCAGATGGGTCCGATCGCGGAAGCGTTCGCACTCGAGCAGCGGTTCACCGGCGCCCGCGCCCGACGCGAGCTCGGCTGGACCCCCACCCGGCTCGATGCCCTGGCCGAACTCTCGCAGAGCTGAGCCGACCGCTCCCTCCTGCGGATGCTCCGATCGTCAGTGCCTCCGGTGGGTGTTGAGACGGGCTGCCTGGCGGGTGAGGTGGTCGCGCTCGGCGAGGTTGGGGGCCTTCTGCGCTGCCTCGGCGTACAGTCGTGCCGCCGTCGTCAGGTCGCCCTCGCGTTCGTGGAGGTACGCCGCCACCGCGGTGTGGCGGGGCAGCGATTCGTCCAGTGCGACGAGGGCCGTCAGCCCGGCGCGCGGTCCGTCCGCTTCGCCGACGGCCACCGCGCGATTGAGCTGGACGATCGGGTTGTCGGTCAGGAGGGTGAGTTCGTCGTACCACTCGACGATCTGCACCCAGTCGGTCTCCTCGGCGGTGAGCGCGTCGGCGTGGAGTGCCGCGATGGCGGCCTGGGCCTGGAACTCGCCCAGCCGGTCGCGGGCGAGCGCCGCCTGCAGGATCTCGACGCCCTCGGCGATCGACCGGGTGTCCCACCGGCCGCGGTCCTGTTCGGCGAGCGGCACCAGGCTGCCGTCGGGCGCGGTCCGGGCGGCCCGCCGGGCGTGGTGGAGCAGCATGAGGGCGAGCAGCCCCGCCACCTCGGGGTGGTCGATCGCGGCCGCGAGCTGCCGGGTGAGCCGGATGGCCTCCGCGGCGAGGTCGACGTCTCCGGAGTAGCCCTCGTTGAAGACCAGGTACAGGACGCGCAGCACGGTGGCGACGTCGCCGGGCTGGTCGAAGCGCACGCCGGAGACGGTGCGCTTGGCCCGGCTGATGCGCTGCGCCATCGTCGCCTCGGGCACCAGGTAGGCCAGCGCGATCTGCCGGGTGGTGAGCCCGCCGACGGCGCGCAGCGTGAGCGCGACCGCGGACGACGGTGTCAGCGACGGGTGGGCGCACAGGAAGTAGAGCTGGAGCGTGTCGTCCACCGATGGCGCGGGTCCCGGCGCCGGTTCCTCGTCGACGACGTCCTCACGCCGCCGGCGGGCGGCATCCGCCCGGGTCGCGTCGAGGAACCGGTGCCAGGCCGCGGTGATCAGCCAGCCCTTCGGGTCCCGCGGCGGGTCGGCCGGCCAGACGCTCATGGCCTTGACCAGCGCGTCCTGCACGGCGTCCTCGGCCGCCGCGAAATCGGCTCCGCGGCGGACGAGGATCCCGAGCACGCTCGGTGTGAGGCTCCGTAGCAGGGCCTCATCCATCGATGTGGTCACTCCGTGATGGTGTGCTGCGCGCCCAGGAACGGGCGCAGCTCCAGCCACTCGTGGATCGGCTTCCCGCCCGCCCCGGGCCCGGCCGACAGTTCCCCGGCCAGTTCGACGGCACGCTCGTAGCTGTCGACGTCGATCACCATCCACCCCGCGATGAGGTCCTTCGTCTCGGCGAACGGGCCGTCGGTGACCGGCGGGCGCCCCTCACGGTCGTAGCGGACCCACACCCCGTCGGGGGCGAGCGCCTGGCTGTCGACGAACTCGCCGGTCTTCACCAGCCGGGCCGCGAAGTCGTTCATGTACTGCACGTGCGCCGTGACCTCCTCCGGCGTCCACTTCTCCATGGGCACGTCGTTGACCGGAGCCGGGGCGCCTCGGTAGTGCTTCAGCAGCAGGTACTTGGCCATCGTGGTTCTCCTCGGTACTGGTGCGACCCATTGTGGTCGCCTTCACCGCGGGGACGGAGCCGGACACAGGTTCTCGACATCGCGGGCCGATCTTTTTTTGCCACGGGGCCGCGGGTGTCCGCCGAACGGAGGACCGAGCCGAGTGTCCTGACTGATGTGGCATGGATCGTCCGCACATAGTGCGGCATGAGACGCACGGGAGTCGCAGGAGGGCCATCAAGGCCGGGGCGGCCGGACTCCAGAAGTCCCAGGGCGATGAGTTTCGCAGTGATCGCCGGTCTGTATTCCCAGCACGTCATCAACAGCGGCACCTGAGGAGAGCATCATGACCGCCACCTACACATTCGACGTCTTTTCCAGCCTCGACGGCTTCGGCGGCGCCAGTGGCGACTGGACCGGCTACTGGGGCAAGCAAGGCCCCGAGCTCCTCGATCACCGCCTGGGCCTGTACGCCGAGGAGCAGCGGATGGTCTTCGGGGCCAACACATATCGGTTGTTCGCGCAGATGCTGGCCGCGAGCACCGAGGACTCCGATGTGCGTGACCCCTGGGTCACGCGGATGAGGAGCCTGCCGACAACGGTGGTGTCGACCACGCTGGAAGGCCCCCTCGACTGGCCGGAGGGGAACATCGTGAGCGGCGATGCCGTCGACGTCGTCGCCCGGCTCAAGGAGGAGTCCGAGGTGCCGTTGCGCTCGCACGGCAGCCTGTCGATGAACCGGGCGCTGATGGCCGCCGGTCTGGTCGACCGCGTCCAGGTGACGCTCTTCCCTGTGATCACCGGTAAGAACGGTCTGGATCCGATCTTCCAGGGCGCGGCCGACTTCGACCTCGAGTTGATCGAGAGCCGCACGCTCGACGCCCACATCCAGGAGCTCACCTACCGGCCCACCCTGCACGCCTGAGCCGACCCCCGCACCCACCCCGGAAAACGGCCGAACGACGAGCTGTGCAACAGGCCCTTGGACCGCGCGATCCTGGGGGCCTTCACCGAGGTCGTCGGTGAGAGCGGGGGCGGTCGGGTCGCGGACCTGGGGTGCGGGCCCGGCCATGTCTCCGCACATCTCGCCGAGTTGGGGCCGGCGGTGTTCGGCATCGACGCGTCGCCCCGCACAACCGAGCCGGCGACTCTCTGACCGAGGCGACGACGATCCTGCGAGGAGAGCCGCACTTCACCCGGTGCCGGAATCCGCCGGTGGGGCGTCGAGGAGCTGCGGCCCGTTGTTGCGGACGCTGTTGACCGCGGTGGACACCGCCCGGGTGTCGAGATGTCCGTCGGCGGGAGTGGCCAGCAGTGCCCGGAGGTCGTGCGGGTCCTGGTGGGTCGGGTCGAGCCAGGCGTCGTGGTCGGCCGGGGCGATGGCCAGCGGCATGCGCGGGTGGATCCGGCCGGCCAGGTCGGTGGCCTCGGTGGTGATGATGGTGCAGGTCATCCACCACGCCGCCGGGTCATCGTCCTCGGCGATCTCCGGGTCGCGCCAGAACTCGTACAGTCCCGCCATCGCCATCACCGCCCCGTCCTCGGGGCTGATGAAGTACGGCTGCTTGTGCGCCTTCGCGCTGTCCGTCGCCGGGACGGCCTGCCACTCGTAGAAGCCGTCCGCCGGCAGCAGGCAGCGCCGCTTGGCGAACGCGCGACGGTAGGCGGGCTTCTCGTGCACCGTCTCCACCCTGGCGTTGATCATCTTCGCGCCGACGCCCAGGCTCTTGGCCCAGGACGGCACCAGGCCCCACCGCAGTGGCCTCAGCTGTCGCACCAGCTCGCCGCTCTCGTGGTCGGCGCGCTCCAGCACCGCCCACACGTCATCCGTCGGAGCGACGTTCCAACTCGGCGCGAGGATCTGTTCGGGATGCCGAGCGGTGACCTGGAACAGGGGAGCCAGGTCCTGCGGGGTACGGGTGGAGACGTATCGGCCACACATGTCACCTACCCTGCCACGCCCGCGGACCCTCACCCGGCATTCCGTCACCACGTTCACGTCGGCCGCCGACCGGGGAGGATCCCAGGGCGGCCGTCGACTGCTGCCGAGGCACCGCGCGGGCGCCCTGATCCCAGCGGAGGCCCTTACCCGATGCCTTCCAGGAACGGGATGACCGCATCGATGAAGTGCTCGTTCCGATCGCCGGCCACCATGTGCCCCGCGCCGGCCACATCGACGCGCCGTGCGGTGGGAACCCTGTCGCAGAACTCGTCGGCGATGTCCTCGCGCACCACGTCGCTGACCCCGCCGCGGACGAGCAGGATCGGCACGTCGGCGTGGCGCGCGGCGTCGAGGAGACGGTCCGCCATGCCGGGCGGATCCGTCCGGCCCTCGAAGCTGTCCAGCATCCGGGGGTCCCAGTGCCAGACCCAGCGACCGTCGTGGCGTCGCAGGTTGTTCCGTATCCCCTCGGGGTCGTCCGGACGCTGGCGATGCGGCAGATGGGCGGCGACCGCCGCGGCCGCTTCCCCGACGCTGGCGAATCCGTCGGGCTCGCGGCGCATGAACTCGACGATGCGGCGAACCCCGCGGGGGTCCGGTCGATGGGCGACGTCGACGAGCACCAGCGCGCGAATCGCCGACCTGGGTGCCTCTCCGGCGGCGAGCAGCGAACTGAGGCCGCCGAGCGAGGCACCGACGAGCACCGGCCGGTCGCCGACTTCGGCGACGAGCGCCCGGACGTCCCCGGCGAACAGGCCGAGGTCGTAGTCACCATCGGCCGACCATCCGCTGGTGCCGTGCCCGCGCAGATCCGGGGCGATGACCCGCCACCCGAGTGCGGCCAGTCGAGGGCCGGTCCGATCCCAGGCGTGGCGCGTCTGGCCGCCGCCGTGCAGCAGGACAAGAGGCGGCGAGGACGCCTCACCCCACACACTCGCCGTGAGCAGGATCCCGCCGCGGCCCACGAAAATCCGGGGCCGCGGCAGTGCGCCGGCCGTCATACCGCGCTCCGGGTGCGCAGCGGCGCCAGGAGTCGGTCGCGGTAGGCATCCGCGGCCGCCGCGGCGAGCGCGACGTCCAGCGCGAACAGAGCACGCGCGAGGAACCGGTCGTCATCGATCAGGCCGGCGACCCATTGATGCAGCGCACCCACGCACGCGGTGGCGACGGCGGCGGCCAAGGCGTCCGCGTCGATGTCGGCGCGCAGGAGGCCTCGGGTCCGGGCGTCCACCATCGCCTGACGGAGCTGGGTGAGCGGGCTGCGGTCGAGCACGAGCCCGCTTTCCTCCCACTCACGCACCATGCGACGCGACACGACCGGGTCGTCCACGAACAGTTGGACGGTCGACCTGACGACCTCCCGCGGGTCACCGGCTCCGAGCGCCGCCAGGCGGCGCTCGAGTTCGTCCATGAACCCGGTGGCGAGCGCCTCCCAGATCTTGTCGCGCGGTCCGATCAGGTTGTACACGGTGGCTGGAGCGACCTGCGCTCGCTCGGCGATCCGCTCGGTACTGATCACCGCCTCCGGGCCGTCCCGCAGGAGCTCGCGCGTCGCGTCGAGGATCCGGAGCCTTCGCTGGGCCTTGTGCTGCTCACGCAGCCCGCCTTCGACCGTCTGCATACGCCCACACCCCTTCGCTTCAACTTAGAGAATACTCTAAAATTAGAGAGGCCTCTGGATTCAGTCAAGCAACTGGGCGAGACGCTTCTGCGGTCAGCGCTGGCGGGTCGGCCGGATGACGATCTCGTTGACGTCGACCTCCGGGGGTTGGCCGATCGCGTACGAGACGGCATCGGCGATGCTGCTCGCCGGAATGGCGTCGGCCCGGTACGTGCGCATCGCCTCGCGGGCCCGGGGGTCGCTGATGGAGTCGGCCAGTTCGGATTCCACTACGCCGGGGGAGAGGGTGGTGACACGGATGGCAGGCTCGAGTTCGAGGCGCAGCCCCTCGGTGACGGCCCATGCGGCGTACTTCGTCGCGCAGTAGACGGCCGCGGTGGGTACGACCTGGTGGGCTCCTATCGAGGCGACGGTCACGAAGTGGCCGCTGTGCTGCCGCTGGAAGTGCGGCAGCGCGGCGGCGATTCCATGGAGCAGGCCGCGGACGTTGACGTCGATCATGCGATCCCACTCATCGGTGAGCAGGGCGTCGAGGCGCGACAGCGGCATCACCCCGGCGTTGCTGACCAGGACGTCGATGCGGCCGTGGCGCTCGACGGCCGTGTCGACGAACGCGGCCACCGACGCACGGTCGCTCACGTCGAGGCGGCATGCCTCGGCCGTGCCGCCGGTGGCCGCGATCTCGTCGACGACCTCGGCGAGCCGCTCCTGGCGGCGGGCGCCGAGCACCACTCGGTGTCCTTCGCGGGCAAGCCGCAGCGCGGTTGCCCGGCCGATGCCGCTGCTGGCGCCGGTGATCAGGACGACCTTGGAAGGTGCGGGGGTGCTCATGCAGACTCCGTTTCGGGGTCGGTGGGGTGGTCGGCGCCAGGGGTGACCCCGCGCCGGGTGTCGAACTCGGTTCCGAGCGGCAGCGGTTCGCGTTCGGGCCGTCGAGGTACGCCGGCCTGCCCGGTGGCGCTGTAGCTGCCGAGCAACGCGAGGGCTTCCTCGGAGGGGCTGCCCGGATCGGTGTGGTAGACGACGAGCTGCTGTCCCGGAGCGCTGTTCACGGAGAACGTCTCGTAGTGCAAGGTCAGCTCACCCACCACCGGGTGGTGGAACCGCTTGCTCTCGTGGGTCTTCCGACGGAAGTCGTGGCGCGCCCACAGCGTGCGGAACGCCTCACTTCTGACGGACAGCTCCCCGACGACCTCCAGGAGTTGAGGATCGTCGTACTCGGTTCCGACGGCGGCCCGCAGGCCGGCGACGGTGCTGACCGCAACCTGCTCCCAGTCCGGGTAGAAGGTACGCGCGTCGGGGTCCAGGAACACCAGCCGGACGAGGTCACCGCTGTAGGTGTGGCCCGCGAACAGTGCCTGGCCCAGGCAGTTGGCGGCGACCACCGACAGGCAGTGGTCCAGGACCACCGCGGGGGTCTGCGGCCATGCCGTCATCATGCGCGTCAGCTGCGGACCGACGGTCCGGGACCGGCCACCCCCATGCCTGCCCGTCGGCCGGGGAAGGGCGAGCCGGTGAAGGTGGGCGCGCTCGTCGTCGTCCAGGCGCAGGGCCCGGGCCAGGGCGTCCACGACCTGGGCCGAGGGGTGGCGCTCGCGGCCCTGTTCGAGGCGAATGTAGTAGTCGGTGCTGACACCGGCCCGCCGAGCGACCTCCTCGCGGCGGAGCCCGCGTACCCGGCGCCTGGTCGAGTCGAGCAGTCCGGCGTCCTCCGGCCTGAGCACCTCGCGCCTGGCCCTGAGGTACTGGCCGAGCATGTTGCCCGTGTTGATCTCCATGACGTCGAGGCTATGGCCGCGTCGTCGGCGAAACGAGCGCCGAAGGGGGGTGCGCTGCCCCCACCCGAGCCGGAGTCCGTGGCGGCGGGAGGCAAGGGCCGTGTGCTACCGCGGCGGCGTGCCCCATCCCCGGGGGACCTCATGGCTCAGCTCAATACGGGCTATCCCCGTCCCGCACCCACCTCGGACGCGCTGCCCCGCACCGCGTCCATCACCGCCCCTGCCACCGCGCTCACGCGGTGCTTGCGGAGGTCCAGGACGGGGGTCGGGTTCGACAGGCCGTCGGAGGCGAGCAGGTTCATCAGGGCCCAGATCACATCGGGGCGGCCCGTGACGGGGAGTTCGTGGCCGTCGGGGGTGATGACCGTGGCCGCGGTGGTGCCGGCGAGGAGGTTGGTGCGGGCCCAGTCGACGACGAACGACCTGCCCTTCGGGTCGGCGTACAGGACGACCTCCCGGGTGCGGTGCAGGACGGCGAGGTAGTTCATCGGCACCGTCAGCCGCCGGGCGGCGTCGAACGCGGGTGTGCCGTCGGAGGGATGGATGCGCAGCACCGTGTCGAGGACCGGCCCGTGGGTCTGGAAGGTGTGGGTGGCGGTCATCTGCAGGAACCGCGCCCGCACCAGCACGCCACCGCGGCGTGACCACCGGCGGCCGACGGAACCGAACCCGGCCCTCTCACCCGGAAGGCCGTCCACGAGCCACCGGGACTCCTCGCCCGGCTCGGTCGCCGGCGCCCGGTCCTCGGGGGTGGCGCGGTCCTGGTCGGCCACGGCGGTGTAGCGCGCCGCGACGGCCGGGTCCAGGTGCCGCAGATCGATCGTGTCGCCGGCCATCACGATGCCCCCGGCCTCCCGGGAGATCCGCATCTGGCGCAACTGGCGCACGGGGTGCCGGGTCACCTCGGTCAGCCGGCCGTCGAGGCCGATCAATCGGCAGGTTCTCGTGCCCGCCAGCAGGGCGCTCTGCGGCCAGAGCGGGGTGACCCGGCCGGGGACCCGCGGATCGGCCGGGTTTGCAGGACGGTCTGGATCGACGAGCACGGCCAGCCGGCCCGCGGTGACCGCCGACAGGCACAGGGACGGCACCCGCCACTCGCCCGTGGTCTCGAACCGGTCGGAGACCTCGGTCTCGTCGCCGTCGTGCACGCGCAGCCGCATCCTGAGCAGCGGCGTGAACTCGTCGGGGGCGAGCCCGCCGCCGTAGGTGGTGAACCCCGCCCCGCCCTCGGGGTCGTAGCGCACGAGCGACGCCTCCAGGACGTCCGCCCGCACCAACCGCGCCTGTGCCGAGCTCCGTTCCGGCCGAGGAGCCAACAGCACGAAGGTGTCGTCCCCGTAGGGGACGCTTCGGTCCTTCAGCCGGTCCCTGCGCGTGATCCGGGGGAATGTGCTGCGTGTGTACCGGAGTGTCGGCAGAGGAATCGCAAGCAGGCCGACTCCTCCGATGGCGAGCGCGATCCAGGCCCAGTCCTCGCCCGCACGCCAGGCGCCAAGTCCCACGATGAGGGCAAGTGGAACCGGAAAACACAGGAGCACGGCGCAGCCGAGTTTGCCGATCACCACACGGCCGTAGCTGCGCATGACCCCCCTCACGTTCGTCCCTGTACCCGCGGCATGGATCGTGGGCCAGGGGATACCGCCCGTTCCCCATCGTCCCGTCGCCCTGACCCCAGCGCCACCCTCCCGGGAGAACAGATCCACTCCCGGAGCGGGATGGTGGGAGAGATCGGCTATGGTCAAGAGAAGATCAAATCAGGCTTATTCTGTGGTGACATTCTCAGACTTTTCTCATAAAAGTAGGTTCACCAGATGAAGCTGGCCCGCATTTCGGCGATCGTCGCCGCGGCCGCGATAGCACCGGCCGTGCTCTTCTCCTCTCCGGCGGTCGCCGCCGAAGGCGCGCAGCCGGTCACCACCTCGACGCCCGACACGGCCCCGGACACGAAGCCGGCCGGTCCCGCCCAGGGTTCGGACTCCTCCGTGGACGACGACCGGGTCGCGATCCTCAGGATGCTCGCCGACAAGAACACCGGCCGGGCCGTGCGGGAAGCGGCGCAGAAGGCGCTCGACGGTACTCCGGAGGACCTGCGGTCCTTCCTCGAGGTCGGCCAGTATCAGGCTCGCCTTCACGACGACCGGGTCCGGATCGCCCGGATCATCAGCGACGGCGGCCCCGGACTGCAGGAGGCCGGCGAAGCCGCGCTGACCGCCAACACTCCCGAAGCCATCAAGTACTTCCTCGAGGTCGGCCAGTATCAGGCCCGCCTTCAGGACGACCGGGTCCGGGTCGCCCGGATCGTCAACTCCGGCGGCCCCGCGGTGCGTGAGGCCGGCATCGCCGCACTGCGCAGCGGCACACCCGAAAGCATCAAGTACTTCCTCGAAGTAGGCCAGTACGAGGCCCGCGCCAAGGACAAGGCTGCCGAGGACGCGGCCAAGAACAAGCCCACCCCGACGCCCGGCACGGGCGGCAAGCCGAAGCCGGGAACCGGGACCACCGGCAAGCCGACCACCGGTGGCCAGCCGAAGCCGGGAACGGAGACCAGTGGCAAGCCCGCTGCCGTCGTGGCGTCCCAGCCGAACGCCGCCGCCCCCGCGGGGAACAGCGGCACCGAGCTGGCCTCCACCGGCGCCGGGGACACCCCGCAGTGGGCCGTCGGCGGTGCCGTCGTCGCCCTCGGCGCGGGCGCCGGTCTGGTTCTCGTGAACCGCCGCCGCCCGTTCACCGGCCGCTGAGCCAGGACTCCGAGTCAGTAGTCCGAGTCAGTAGTCCGAGGTAGGACTCCGAGTCAGGAGTCCGAGTCAGGACTCCTGGTCTGGATGCGGAGTCGAGCCGTTCCTCGGAGCCCGGGCAGGGGAGGACCGCGGTCCGGGCTGTCGAGTGTGCTGGCTCATCCGTGGTGCACGGTGATCGTGTCGCCGATCTCGAGCTGCTGGTAGAGCCATTGGGCGTACTCGCTCAGCGGCACTTCGATCTGGCCGTCGCGTGGCGACTTGAACGGCCACGCGAGCAGCAGGACGGGCGCACCGTCGTCCGACGTCAGCTCCACCACCCACTGGGCCCGGTAGTCGTACTGTTCGCCGGGGCCGACCGCGGGCGCGGGCACGCTGCGCTCGGCGGACTTGGACACCACGGTCAGCCGCTCCGCCGGCGAGGAGCTCCGCACGGCCACCGGGATCGACCGGACCTGGTGTCCGCCCCGGTCGACGGTGACCCGCTGCCGGCTCAGATCGAGGGACACCGTCGCCCGCCCGGTCCGGGAAGGGCTCGGGTCCTGACGCGGGGCGGGTGGTGCCGACGCGGCGGGCGGGGCCGGCGGCTGGTGCGACGGGAGCAACCGCGGTGCCGCCAGCGCGGCAGTCGCGCGCCGCAGCGGAGCGCAGGGGGCCCGCCACCGCGGCCACCGCGGGCGCCGCGCCGACCGCGGCCAAGGCCACGCAGGCCCGGCCGTCCCGGGCCGCCCTCGACCGCCTACCTCGGGCGGTACAACTACGCCGTCCACCTCACGACGTCGGGGACCTACCTCCACGAGAACCCCAAGGCCAACACGTACGGCGGCCACCGCAACGTCACCCACGGCTGCATCGGCCTCGCCGACGACGGAACGGCGCGCCGCTTCTTCGAGCAGGTCATCCCCGGCGACATCGTCCGCGTCACCGGATCGAAGGACCAGGTCGTCGCCGGCAACGGCTACGGCGACTGGAACGTCCCGTGGTCCGCGTGGCTGGGCCTCAGCGCCCTCTGACCCGTCGCTGTCGGTGCGGGGGCGCCCGTCTGTGCGCCCGGGCGCCTCCGTGCGCCCCCGCGGGAGGGGTGACCGTGCACCGGAACCCCCCAGACCATGAACTGCTGCCATCGACCGGGCCGCCGCGACCGCGTGCGACCACGACTCCGTGGGAGCGGTGACGGCATGTCGGTCACTGCGGGGCGCCACGATCATCCGGAACAACTCAGTCTTGACGGGGGAACGATGGGACGACGCTGGCTGGTCACGGGATGCTCCTCCGGCCTCGGGTACGCCCTGGCCACGGCCGCGGCCAGGGCCGGGGACGAACTGGCGGTCACCGCCCGCAAGACCGCCGACCTGGAGGAACTGGCGGCCGCCTGGCGCGGCCGTATCACCCCCATCCCCCTCGAGTTACGTGACGCCGCCTCGTGCGACGAGGCCGTCCGTATCGCGGTGGACCGCCTCGGCGGTATCGACATCCTCGTCAACAACGCCGGCGTCGGATTGTTCGGCGCGGTCGAGGAAGTCTCGGACGCCGAACTGCGCGACCAGCTGGAGGCCCTGCTCGTCGGCCCCTGGCGGCTCACCCGCCTCGTCCTGCCGTTGATGCGGGCCCAGGGGCACGGTCACATCCTCAACGTCTCCTCCGTGGTCGGCCGGATGGCCTTCCCGGGCCTGGCCGCCTACGTCGCCGGAAAGCACGCCCTCGAAGGCATGAGCCAGGCACTGGCCATCGAGGCCGCCCCGCACAACATCCGCGTCACCGTGCTCGAACCGGGCATGTTCGCCACGCGCTACGGCACGTCCATGACCGAAGCGGGCCATCGGGTCCCCGCCTACGACGGGACGAACCGCGAGATGCTCGAAGGCTCCCGCGGCCTCGCCGACAACCCGGAGACCGGCCGCCCCGAGGACTTCGCGGCACGGGTCCTCGACATCGTCGCCACCGCCGCGCCCACGCCCCTGCGGATCCCCGTCGGCGACGACGCGTACGGCTATCTGGACCTGGCCGAACAGGAAGCCCGCGAGGAATTGGCCGCAGCCCGAATCCTCGCGCAGGGCCCACCTCCCGCCTAGCGGCGGCACCCCCTGCCTAGCGGCGGCCGGACGATCGTCCTCCGCTACTGAGCGAAATAGTCATCGCCGGCTACCGCCGCACCCGCGGCAACTGCCGCTTGAAAGCACTCCTCGGCGATCACCGCGAAGCTGTGGGCGCGGCGGTCCCTCGCTTCTTCCGCGAGTTCGAGCCACCCGGTCCGGGCCTGGCTCCAGTGGGTGCGTGCGGGGCCGCCCCTGAAGTGTCCTGTGAGCATGAGGCGCAGTTGGACATCGGTGAGTGAGCCGAGGCGGTATGCGTTCTCCCAGCCGCTCAGGATCAGATTCGTGAAGGCGATGCGCTCCCATTCCGCGGTGGTCATGGCGACTACCGGCGGTTCCCAGCACTGCCGGAGTTCGGGCTTGGAGATGGCCAGCAACACCAGTTCGCGGTGGCTGCTCCGGTTGGTTTCCGCCTGGGCGATACGCGTCTGCCTCGCCTGGTACGCCAGGGATGCGATGACGCCGGCGAGCGCGACCATCGACAGGGGAACCGATACGGCACCGTACGTCTGACTGATCTCGCTCAGTTTCGCCCAGTCGGTTCCCGACGGTCCGACCGCTCGGAGGAAGAACGGGGTGATGAGAATGAGTCCCAGGAAAAGGAGACCGCTCACGGCCAAGTAGGCCGTGGCCGTCCCGATTTCCCTCCTGGTCCTTGTCGTTCCTAACACCTGGACCCACCTCTGCTCGGAAACCGTCCTTGACCTTATCGACGCGGAGCTACCCCCAAGCCGTTCCGGGGGGAACCGGTGACAAGGGGCACGGCGGCGCTGATGGTGCGCACCGCGACCGACCGCGAGCCGGCTGCGCCGTGTGTCGAGGGCCCCGGACGTTCCGCCTGCGGATGCACGGCGTTCAGCTGTGATACCCCATCGCTCTCTACGTTCAGGGGGTCAAGAGATAGTCAAGTGTCTATGGAGGTTCCGTGAGCGGGCGGTTGCATAATGCACGACGTTGGGGTGCGCCCCTGGTGGCGGCGGTGGCCGCGGCGTCGGTGACCATGGTGATCAGCCCGACGATGGGTGCCTCCGCCACCGCGCCGAGCGCGCAGGCGAGGACCCAGGCGAAGAACGTCATCTTCATCAACGGTGACGGCATGGGGGCCGCGGCCCGCGAGGCGGCCCGGCTGCACCTGGCCGGCCTGGACGGGCAGCTGGCGATGGACAAGCTCACCGCGTCCGGTCAGCTGACCACCACGCCGCACGACCCGAAGTCCGTGGTGACGGACTCCGCGGCGGCCGCGACGGCGTGGGCCACCGGGGAGAAGACGTACAACGGCGCGATCAGCGTCGACGTCGACGGCAACCCGCTGGCGACGCTGGGCCAGCAGGCCAAGGCGGCCGGAAAGTCCACCGGTCTGGTCACCACCGCACAGGTCACGGACGCTTCCCCGGCCGCGTTCTTCGCCAACACCGCGAACCGGTCGGCGCAGGACGAGATCGCCCGCCAGTACCTCGACGTCAGCAAGCCGGACGTCATCCTCGGCGGCGGCGAGGACTGGTGGCTGCCCAAGGGCACCCCCGGCGCGTTCCAGGACAAGCCCGCCGAGGACCCGACCGAGGGCAGCCTCGGCACCAAGGGCAACCTCATCAACAAGGCCCAGCGGGCCGGCTACACGTACGTCTCCAGCGCCAAGCAGCTGGACAAGGCCAAGGGCGGCAAGCTCCTCGGCCTGTTCAGCAACGAGGAGATGTTCCAGCAGCGGCCCGAGGGCCAGGGCGATGTCTACAGCCCGGTGGTCGATCTCGCGACCATGACCACCAAGGCCCTGACGACGCTGGACAAGAACAGGAAGGGCTTCTTCCTGTTCGTCGAGGAAGAGGGCACCGACGAGTTCGCGCACGCCAACAACGGTGCCCGTCTCCTGCAGTCGATGCAGCAGCTGGAGAAGACGGTCGCGGTCGCCCGCGCCTACGTCGCCACCCACCCCGACACCCTGCTGGTCGTCACCGGTGACCACGAGACCGGTGGTCTGGCGGTGGAGGAGAACGACCCCAACGACGAGTCCGGAACCGCCATCTCCGCGGAGGACGGCCCGTTCACCATCGCGGGCAGCAGCAGGACGTTCACCCTGGACTGGACGACGTCGGGTCACACCAGCGTGGACGTGCCGGTGACGGCCAGCGGTCCGCTGTCCGACCGCTTCTCCGGCAAGCACCCCAACACCTACGTGCACGACGTGCTCGCCCAGGTGCTGGCACCCCGCCGCTGAACGACCCATCGCACAAGGCCGGGCCCCGCGGAGAGGATCTGCGGGGCCCGGCCTCGTGTGCGTGAACGGCCGGCAGCCCTGAAGGGCAGCCTTCACGGGATCCGGCGGTGGACGTCCTCCAGCAGGTTCCGCATGGCCATGCGGAAGATCTCGGCCTGCTGGTCGCCCAGGAACGCGGTGTGCCCGAACACCTCCAGGACGACCAGGCCGTGCAGATGTCCCCACGCGCTCAGCAGCAGAGCGGTCGCGGGGGGCGGCAGGTATCCCAGACCGTAGTGCGGGAGCTGTTCCAGGTACGTGCGCAGTGAGGGCGAGAGCGCGGGGGCGTCGGCCGCGGCGAGTTGCGCTGCGGTGAAACCCGCGAACATCTCGCGCTCGAAGATCGAGCTCATCCGGCGCGTCGCCTGGGTGGTCGGGCCGTCGGTGGGTGCCGCGTAGTCCCGCAGCGGCGTTCCGTACAGGAGTTGGAAGCGCTCGGGATGGGCGATGGCCCACCGGCGGTAGCCCTCGGCGGCGACCACCAGGCGCGGCAGAGCCGAGTCGTCCGCCACGGTGTCGACGGCAGCCTGCACGGCATCGGCCAGGTCGTCGTACGCCTTGGTGACGAGCACCGTGACGAGAGCGTCCCGGCTCGGAAAGTAGTGGTAGAGCGCCTGCACCGTCATGCCGAGGCTGCGGGCGACCGCTCGCAGGGACAGGGCCGCGGGTCCGTGTTCGGTGATGTGATGCTCCGCGGCGTCCAGGATCTCCTGGGTGGCGGCGGCCCGGCGGCGCTCGCGCAGGGTTGGCGGGGCCATGGCGTGTTCCTCTACGGCAGGCGGCGACCTACGACGGTCGCCCCGGTGGGCCACCCGAACCAGCGGGGTGTGAAGAAAATCTAACACTGCCAAATTTTCCGCCGCCTCACTAACGTCGCTCATGGCGACGAAGAGTGCGACACGCACCTGCTTCCGACGGGGGTGAACCGACTCCGCGGAGCACCGCGCGCCCGGCCCCCGTGGGTCGACTCCGGCCGCTTCGCGTCGTTTTCACCGTAGGGACACCAAAGGAGAGCGTTCGTGTTTGAACACATAGCCGAACTGGCGATTCGCCGGTCCCGGCTGATCCTCATCGTCGCCGTCGTGGCTGTGGCCCTGATGGGTGTCCTGGGCACCGGCGCGTTCGGCACGTTGCTGGGCGGCGGCTACGACGACCCGGCCTCCCCTTCCACCCGGGCCGGGAAGGTCATCGACGAGAAGTTCGGCGGGGAGACGAACCTGGTCCTGCTGGTCCGCGCCTCCGAAGGGCGCGTCGACACCCCGGCCGCCCAGCAGAGCGGCCGCGCCCTGGTGGCCGACCTCAAGAAGAACCAGAACCTGGAGAACGTCATCTCCTACTGGGACACCGCCGGCCCCGACCTCCTGTCCAAGGACGGCCGCGAAGCCATGGTGCTCGCCCATGTGAAGGGTGACGACACGGAGCGGGGGGAGAACGCCAAGAGCGTCATCGACGCCTACACCGGACCGTACGAGGGCGCGCTCACCGTCCAGGCCGGCGGCGGCGCCGCCGTGACCAGCGAGATGGGGACCCAGTCGGGCGAGGATCTCGTCCTGGCCGAGGGCATCGCCGTGCCGCTCACGCTCATACTGCTCCTGCTCGTCTTCGGCAGCGTGGTCTCAGCCCTCCTGCCCCTGGTGATCGGCACCATCGCCATCGTGGGCACGTTCGCGGAGCTCTACGTCCTCGGCAGCGTCACCGACGTCTCCATCTTCGCGATCAATCTGACCACTGCCCTGGGGCTCGGCCTGGGCATCGACTACGCCCTGCTCATGGTCAGCCGCTTCCGGGAGCAACTCGCGGCAGGGGCCGGCGTGGACGACGCCGTCCGGCGGACGGTGAGCACCGCGGGCCGCACGGTGGCGTTCTCCGCCGCCACGGTGGCGGCCGCACTCGGAGCACTCCTGGTGTTCCCCCAGTACTTCCTGCGCTCGTTCGGCTACGCCGGGATCGGCGTCGTCGCCATCGCGGCCCTCAGCACCCTGTTCGTCATGCCGGCCCTGTTCGTCGTCCTGGGCCACCGGGTCAACAGCGGGCGGCTGCCGTGGGCGAAGCCCGGGCGCTCCGACACCCGGGCCCCGTTCTGGGGACGGCTGGCCGGCACCGTCATGCGGCGGCCCGCACTCACCGCACTGCCGGTGCTCGCGGTCCTGCTGCTGGCGGCGAGCCCGCTGCTGGGCATCACCTTCGGCACACCGGATGAACGCGTGCTGCCCGACGACGCCGCGAGCCGCCAGGTCTCGTCGGTCCTGCGGGAGAAGTTCAACGGCAGCGACGACGCGGCCCTCCACGTCGTCATCGACCAACCTGTGAGCAAGGCCCCACTGGAGTCGTACGCGGTCGAACTGTCCGGACTCAAGGGCGTCGTCCGCGTCGAGACCAGCACAGGAATGTACGCCGGCGGACGGTCCACGGCGACCGACCCGGGCAACACCGCCCTCGGCCGCCCCGACGCACAGCAGATCAACGTGGTGAGCAGCCTGTCACCGAAGTCGGGGGAGGCCCAGAGCCTCGTCGAGGAGGTGAGGGCGGTCGCCCCGCCCGCCGGAACACACTCCCTGGTCGGCGGAGTCGACGCCGCACTGGTCGACTCCAAGGCCTCGATCGCCGACCGGCTCCCGCTCGCCGTGGCCCTGGTCGCCCTCACCACCTTCCTCCTGCTGTTCCTGTTCACCGGCAGCGTCGTGCAGCCGCTGCGTGCGCTGCTCCTCAACATGATCAGCCTGGGAGCGACCCTCGGCGTCATGACCTGGATCTTCCAGGACGGCCACCTCTCCTCTCTGCTCGGTTTCACCGCGCAGCCCATGGAGGTGTCCATGACCGTGCTGATGTTCTGCATCGCCTTCGCACTGTCGATGGACTACGAGGTGTTCGTCACCAGCCGCATCAAGGAACTGCACGACCTGGGCGAGGACAACGCGTCCGCCGTGACCAACGGCCTCGGGCACACCGGACGCATCGTCACCGCGGCGGCCTGCCTGCTCGCGGTGAGCTTCTTCGCCTTCGGGACGGCCGAACTCAGCTTCATGCAGATGTTCGGCCTGGGCAGCGGACTGGCCGTGCTCATCGACGCCGTCGCCGTACGCGGCATCCTCGTACCCGCCGCGATGCGGCTGCTCGGCCGCCATGCCTGGTACGCGCCCGGCTTCCTGCGCACGTTCCACGGGCGATTCGGCCTCAGCGAAGGCGGCCCGGTGCATGAGCCCACGGCGGAACTCGTCGTCGAGTCGCCGTACACGAAGAACTCGACGCACGTCTGACGACACATCAGTGCGCCAAGGCTCTGCCCGCCTCCATCACCCGGAGGCGGGCACAGCTGTCGGCTGTCGGCTGCCGACCGCGCTCCCTCGCGCTCCGGGGGCAGGAGCTCGCCCTTGAGCGCTTGGCTGTGATGCAACCGGGTGACGTGGGATGTATGCCGTCGGACGTTCGGTCGGCGGAGGGCGGGGATCCGGTACATGTGGTCTCTTGTTCCTGACCGCATACTCCAAGAGGTGCCCTCATGTCCTTGCGCCCCGTTCTCGGCGCCGTCGCCAGTGCCTCGCTCCTGCTACTGCTCAACGTCCCCACGGCATCGGCGGACCCGAGCGAGGTCATGACAGTCGACTCGACCGGAAGCCTCGCAGCCGACGGGACAGTCACCCTCTCCGGCACCTACCGCTGTGCGAGTGGACAGAATCCCGTGTTCGTCTCCTCCTCCATGTCCCAGGGTGACACCGGTGTCCGCTACGGCATCGGCGGCAGCAACGCCGTCTGCGACCATGCGGAGCACCGTTGGACCAACTCCGCGACGCTTGCCCCGGGCACCGTCAAGGTCGGCGCCGTCCGCGTTGAAGCCACCGTGATGGAACTGGACTCCAGCTCAGGCCTCCCGCTGCCGAGGATCCACGTGGCCCAGCAGCAGGACATCGAGCTCGTCGCGGGCTGAGCCACCCAAACCCACCGCGGCGGTGACCGTCGACTCTCGCGGCCGGGGCCGTTGCCACGCCCGGCTCATCCGGACGGCTCCTCCACTGCGGCGATGTCCGGGAGACTCCGGGTGCTTTCCTCCAGCAGCCGGCGGGCGGCCTCCAGCCTGGCGGACTCCACGTAAGCGGCCGGAGTGGTGGCGGCGCGCCGGCGGAACGGCCGGGAGAAGTGACGGACGCTCAGGTGCAGTCTCATGGCGAGGGTTTCGGCGGAGAGGTCCTCAGCCAGGTGCTCGGCGATCCACACCCGCAGCTCGTCGATCCGGTCGCCCGCGGACGCCTGGACGGAGAGCGGCACGCTGAACTGGCTCTGCCCGCCGGAGCGTTTCACATACATGACCATCATCCGGGCGGTGGTCAGCGCGAGCGCCTGACGCTGGTCCTCGGCGACCATCGCCAGCGCCATGTCCATCCCCGACGTGACACCGGCACAGGTCCACACGCTCCCGGAGCCGTTCCCGGAGCTGTTCTCGGAGTCGTTCCCCGATCGGATGAAGATCGGATCGGGGTCGACCGCGACCCGCGGGTGCTCGGCGGCCGGTCGGGCGGCGGTGAGCCAGTGGGTCGTGGCGGGCCTGCCGTCGAGCAGCCCCGCCGCGGCCAGCAGGTGCGCACCCGCGCAGATCGACCCGACCCGGCCGGCCCGGGCCACCGGGCCGCCGTCGGCCGTCGCGATCCGCACGGCGTAGCCGGGTCGGTCGGGTCCGGCGACCCGGGTGGCGACCGAGAACACCTCGGCAGGTCCGGTGACGTCCAGCAACTCGACGCCGGGGAAGGCGACGACGACTCTGTGGGGTGGCTGGGGCATGCCCTGATGATGTCGTCCGGCCTTGGACGGCCGCAATGACGAGGTTCTGGCGGATCCGGCCATGGGGCCGTCCGGCCGGTACAGCATGTTCCCGCAGCGCTGCCCGGCTGTCCGCCCTCAGGCCAGGAGTTTGGTCTTGGCCAGCTCGAATTCCTTGTCCGTGATGTCGCCGTGGTTCTTGAGTTCGGCGAGCCTGGCGAGCTCGTCGGTGGTGCTGCTGGTGCCGGCGGCGGCACGTACGTAGGTCTGGAACTCGTCCTGATGGCGTTTGGCCTGGTGCACGTCTCGCTCGTGCATGCCGCTGCCTCGCACGATCAGGTACACGAAGACGCCCAGGAACGGCAGGATCAGAACGAAGAACGCCCAGAAGGCCTTCATCCAGCCGTTCAGTTCGTGGTCACGGAAGATGTCCGCGATGACACGGAAGAGCAGCATGAACCACAGCACCCACAGAAAGATGACCGCTATGGTCCAGAACAGGTTCAGCAACGGATAGTCCGATGCCAGGTTCACCGATTGGTTCATGGTCTTCTCCGTCGGTCGCGGTTTTCAGGCCGGACTTGCCCCACGGTGTGATGACTTCCGGCCAGGCGCCTCACCCTGTCCGGGTGACGTGGCCGGGCCTGCGGCTACGGCCCGGCACGGGCGATGCCGAACACACCGGTCGGTCAGGAATGGCTTGCTGATGTCCCGGAGCGTGCGGGGGTGCACAGCGCGTAGATGACGAAGATGTCGATGGCGATCAGGACGATCGCCCAGAACGGGTTGTAGGGCACCCACATGAAGTTGGCGATCAGGCTCAGTCCGACGAGGATGACGCCGACGGCGCGCGCCCACACCGCTCCGGAGAACAGGGCGCAGCCCGCGAGAAGCACGATGATGCCGAGGATGAGATGGATCCAGCCCCAGCTGGTCAGGTTGAACTGGAACGTGTAGTTCGTGGTTCTGACGAACAGGTCGTCCTTGGCGATGGCGGAGATCCCCTCGAGGATGGCCATGGCCCCGCTGAAGATCATCATGATCGCTGCGAACATGATCCAGCCGGACTGTGCCGTGAACGATGAACCGCCGGTACGGGTGCCCGCGGCCTGCGGCTGGTTGACGTTGCTGGCCATAGGTGCCTCCGTGATCAGGGGAGTCGCGCGGAGCGGCCCTCTGAGCAGGCCGGTCGGCAGCTCCTCTTCCAGAGTTCCACGACAATGCCGATCTCGCTCACTGTGCCCGTCGGGATGATGACAGTGGGTGCTGGCGCGGCTACCTGGGGCGACGCTGCCCGTCGGGCGCCTTGGTGAACAGCGCCCTGCCGGAGGAGGCATTCACGGCGAATGCGGCCGCGCTGAACGGAGGAGCCGCGCGAGGGGGCGGGTTGCCCGCGGATGGCCGCGGGCGAGACACCGGCTTCGCACGAGGAGCTTCCTCACACAAGGGACCTCCTCGCATAAGGGACTTCATTGCGTAGTGGACTTCCGCCCCCGGACTCCGGGATCGGACACCAGGGTCCGGGCTCCTCAAGTATCGTGCTCCGGTGGACCAGTTGATCACCGAAGACCCGACTCATATCGGCCCGTACCGCCTGATAGCCCGCCTGGGGGCGGGCGGGATGGGCCTGGTCTACCTGGGCCGCTCGGAGGCCGGACGGACCGTGGCCGTGAAGGTGGTACAGGCCGAGCACGCCCAGCACCCCGAATTCCGCAAGCGGTTCGCGCGTGAGGTAGCGGCCGCCCGTCGGGTGGGCGGGGCCTGGACGGCGGACGTGCTCGACGCCGATACCGAGGCGGCCGTGCCCTGGGTGGCGACCCAGTACATCCCGGGGCCCGACCTGCACACCGTGGTCGCCAAGGACTTCGGACCGCTGCCCGAGCACTCGGTCCGCACCCTCGCCAACCGTCTCGCCCTCGCGCTGCAGGCTGTCCACGAGGTGGGCCTGATCCACCGCGACCTGAAGCCGTCCAACGTCCTCGTCACCGTCGACGGCCCCCGCGTCATCGACTTCGGCATCGCCCGGGCGATGGACAGCCTCGCCGGGGACAGCCTGCGCACCCGCACCGGCATGCTGATCGGCTCCCCGGGGTTCATGTCGCCGGAGCAGGTGCGAGGCCTTGAACTCACCCCCGCCAGCGATGTCTTCTGCCTGGGCGCCGTCCTCGTCTACGCCGCGACCGGGCGCCTCCTCTTCGGCGCCACGGACACCGGTCTCAACGCCCATCTCTTCCGGATCGCCGAGGAGGAGGCGGACCTGGCCGGCGTACCGGAGACGCTGGTCGATCTCGTACGCGCCTGTCTGCAGAAGAACCCGGCCGAGCGGCCCGCACTGCAGCAGATCGCCGCGCAGACCGGGGCCGACGGGAACGGCGAATGGCTGCCCGGCCCGGTGCTGGCCCAACTCGGTCGGCACGCCGCCCAGTTGTTGGACTACGCCCCTGCGACGCGGACCGCTCCACCGGCCCCGGCTCCCCTCGTCCCCGTTCAGCCGCTGCCCCCCATGCCCGTGTACACCCCGACGTCCCCGGCGGACTTCCGCCCGGCGCCGGGCTTCGGCCCGCCGCCGGGCCCGTACCCCGGCGCCTGGCCCGCGCCCCCCGTCCCGGCGGACGTCCACGGACCGCATCGCCGGCGCTGGTGGGGTCTGGTGGTGATCACGCTGGCGCAGCTGCTGGTGCTGATCAATGCGTCGTATCTGGGCATGATCGGGCCGTCCCTCATGGCCGATCTGCAGATCCCCCATGCCGACCTTGGTTCGCTGTACCTTGCCTATCCGCTCGCCTTCGGTGGTCTGCTCTTCCTCGGCGGTCGCCTCGCGGATCTCATGGGCCGCAAACGGGCGCTGGTCATCGGTCTGGCCGGCTTCGCGGTGGCCTCCGCGCTCGGCGGCGCGGCCGCGGGCGGCGACATGCTGATCTGGGCCATGGCGCTGCAGGGTGTCTTCGCCGCGCTGCTGTGGCCGTCGGCGCTGTCCCTGCTGGCCACCTCTTTCGCCGACCCGAAGGAGCGCGGCAGGGCCTTCGGGGTCTTCGGCGTCATTGCCGGCGGCGGCTCGGCGATCGGCCTGCTCGTGGGCGGCTGGCTGGTCACGAGACTGGACTGGCGCCTCGGCCTGTACATCAACGTCCTGATCGCATTGGTCGCCGTGATCGGCGCGGCCACCCTGGTGCACGACCGTCCGGGCCGCACCACGGCGGGCCTGGACGTGCTCGGCGCGGTGCTCGGCACCGGCGGGTTCTTCGCCCTCACCTTCGGCTTCGACAAGGCGGGGACGTGGGGCTGGACCGACCCCCGGATCGGGGCCCTGCTGGTGGGTGGCGTCCTGCTGCTCGCGGCCTTCGTGTGGTGGCAGACCCAGGCGTCGAGCCCGTTCCTGCCGCCCTACGTCTTCAGGGACCGGGGCCGCCTCGGCGCCTTCCTCACGATGGTCCTGGCGGGCATGGGCCTTGTCGCGCTGTTCCTGACCCAGACCTTCTACCTCCAGGATGTCCTCGGCTACGATCCGTTCCGTTCCGGTGTGGCCTTCCTTCCGACGCTCGGCGCGATGGTCATCGGTTCCACCCAGGTCTCCGCCCGTCTGCTGCACCGCGTCGGCCCCCGCACCTTGATGGTGCCGGGCCTGGCACTCGTGGCCGTCGGTGTTCTGCTCCTGACGCGCCTCACGCTCGACAGCACCTACACCGCCCAGGTACTGCCGAGCATGCTCCTCAGCGGCCTCGGAACGGGGATGGCGCTGATGCCGCTCTTCGCCATCGCGACGGCCGGCACCACCCCGCAGGACTCCGGTGTGACCTCGGCAACGGTGAACACCGCCCAGCAGTTGGGGGGTCTGATCGGAGCGGTGGGGTTCAGCGGCATCCTCGGCTCGGCCATCGTCGCCCGAGTGCGCGATCTGTCCGGGCTTCCGCCAGGCGTTGACGCGCTTGCCCGGAGCGGGCGCGCCATCAGCCAGCGTGGACTCCCGACGTCGCTGTCGAAGCCGCTCGCCGAAGCGACCATGAGCGGATACATCCACACCCTCTGGTGGGTGGCCGGCATCCTGCTGCTCGCGGCTCTGGTCGCGGGCCTGATGATCCCGTCCACCGCCCCCGCGACCGGGCCGACACCTCTTTACGGCCAGGGCGGCCGCCTCGGAGGTTCATGACGCGTGAGCTGAAGGTGAGCGACGCGGGGGAGCTCAACTCCCGCACGGAGTGAGCCGCGTAGAGCGTCATGATCAAGGGCAGGCGTGACGAGATGCCGGCTCGGCCTGCCACTTCGTCGAGGTGGCAGGCTTGTCCAGGACGGGTCTAGGCCGGACGTGGACTCGGGGCCATTTCCCGCCGAGGCGGTTGAGCATGGCCGGATCGGTTACGGCGAATACGCGAAGCCGACCTCGTAGTAGCGTCCGCGGGAATCAGCCCCGACATGTTCGAACGCGGTGCCGTTGGCGGGCCCGCGTTGGTGGGCCTGGGCCGTCGGGGGTCCACCCCCGCATGCCGATAACGGGAACAGCCGTTTTCGTTTAGGGTGAGAGGATGCCTCGCTTGACCGACGAGCGCCGTGAAGAACGGCGCCGCCACATCCTGACCAGCGCCTGGACCTGTTTCTCCGGGAACGGCTTCCATGCCACGTCGATGGACGATGTGATCGCCGCGACCGGCATGTCCTCCAGCGCCGTCTACCGGTATTTCCGGAGCAAGGACGACCTCATCGACGCGGCCGCCGACGAGGCCCTGGCTCTGGTCCGGAGCCTGTTCGACGGATTGCTGGAGCAGCGGCCCACCGCGTCGCCCGCCGAGGTGGTGGCGGCGATGGTGGGTGAGGTCCGGGACCGTGACTCCCGGTCGGAGTACGACCTCACGCGGATCGCCATCCAGTCGTGGGGGGAGGCTTTGCGCAGGCCGGGCATGGAGGAACGCATCCGTGCCTTCTATCTCGGTGTGCAGAGTCAGCTGGCGGAACTGGCGCTGCGGTGGCGCGAGGAGGGCCACGTCGCGGCGGATGCCGATCCCCGGGGGATCGCCATGGTGCTGATGACGCTCATGCCGGGGCTCCTCGTCGGCCGGCACCTGGTGGCACCCGTGTCCGCCGAGCACCTCATCGAGGGGCTGTCGTCCCTCGGTTCGGCGTCCTGGAACGCCTGACGCACCGGTCGGGCGTCAGGAGCCGTCAAAGGTGGCGACGTTGCGGATGAGGGTGGGGACGGACGTGGAGGCGGAAGTCGACACGACCTTGTCTCCTTGAAACGCGGGGTCATCGCGTGGAGTGAAGGGGCAGGTGTTCGGCCAGTTGCCGGAGCACTTCGGCCGGCTCGGCCGGGACTCCGTCTGCGGCCAGGTAGCCGTCTGGGCGGACCAGCAGGGCGGTGCGCAGTCCGGGCACGTGGCGCACGGCCAGGACGCCCCGCTGCCCGTCGTGCTGTGACGGTTCCGATGGAGTGGGCTCGCCGCGGGTGGGGAGGGCCAGCGTCCAGCGCAGGCCCGCCTGCGGAACGGTCAGCGGCGAGACCCGGTCTCCGATGCGGGGGAAGCCGTGGTCGGGCTCCTGGGCGTAGCCGACGTCCAGTTGGGCGAGCTTGCGCGTGAGCCACGCGGTGATGCCCGCAGTGGTCGCGGCGGCGACGAGCAGGTCGTTGCGGAGCCGGCCCGCAGCCGGGTCGCGCAGGGTGGCCATCCTCGCGAACTGGCTGGTGAAGGCGACCAGTTCGGAGGCGATCGGGTGCCGCTCGCGGTGGTAGCTGTCCAGCAGTTCGGCGGGGGCGCTGCCGGTGAGGACGGCGTGCAGTTTCCAGGCCAGGTTGCCGGCGTCCTGGATGCCGGTGTTCATGCCTTGGGCGCCGGCCGGGCTGTGGGTGTGGGCGGCGTCGCCTGCGAGGAAGACCGGCCCGGCCCGGAACCGCTCGGCCACCCGCTCCTGGATGCGGAACATGGAGGCAGCCACCACCTCCGCCACCCGGATGCCTCCCCCCACCGGTCCACGTTCGGCCACCAGCCGTTCCAGTTCCCAGGCCGACGGCGCGGCCGACCCCGGAGCGGCGGGAATCACGATGCGGTGCAGGCCGCCGGCGAGCGGCGAGAGGAGCAGCATGCCCGCGGGGGAGAGGAAGAAGGTGGTGTCGTCCTCCGCGGGGCCGTCGGCTCCCGCGGTCAGGCGGACGTCGGCGAGGGCGAACAACTGCTCGGGAGCCTCGCCGGGGAAGCCGATTCCGGCGGCTGTACGGACCGCACTGTGCAGCCCGTCGCAGCCCACGAGGTAGCGCGCGGAGACCGAGCGCAGCAGGCCTTCCGGATCGGCGATCACCGCCGTGATCCCGGGGAAGTCGGGGGTGAAGCCGAGGAACCGGTGTCCCCGGTGCAGTTTGCCGCCGAGCTCCCGCAGACGTCGGAGCAGGTGCTCCTCCGTGGTCTGCTGGGACGCGAGCAGGACGTAGGGGTAGGGCGTGTCCAGGTCGGCGTAGGAAGCGCGCAGCAGGGTCCGCTCCCGGTCGTGGACGCGAAACCCCCGGGCCCGCTCACCCGCCGCCACCAGGTGCTCGGCGACGCCGATCCGGTCCAGGTATTCGAGGGAGCGCGGCTGGAGCGCCGCCGCCCTGCTGCCGGTCCGGATGTCGGCGGCCCGGTCGATCAGAAGGTGGTCCACGCCCAGCTGCCGAAGGCTCGCGGCCAGGGTCGACCCGGCGGGGCCCCCGCCGACGATCAGGACGTCGGTGTGCGCGGGAAGGGCGGTGGTGGGCGACGTAGACATGACGCCTCCTCGTCGTGCGGGACCTCACGCGGTCGGAGGGAAGCCCCGTCACTTCATGGCGAAACGAGCGTTTTCGTTTCATCGTGAAGCTAGCACTTGCGGAACGCTTAACGTAAACGAACGTTCTTGTTTGGTGTCGTGTCGGGAGGTGTGTCAGCGGTGGGCCTCATGAGCGGATGATCATCGTTTGAGAGCTCGGTACCGCTTGAGCAGTGCCGTGATCTTCGCAGGGTCGGCGGCGCCGTTCAGTTCGGTGAGGAGGTCGTCGGGGCACAGCTCGTAGTGCTCCCCCCACCATCGGCGTCCTGTGTTGTCCCAGATCCGATAGCCGCCCGGGACTCCCCTTGCCACGTACCGCCTCTTGCTCACTGTGCCGCCCCCAGGTTCGCTACGGTTCGGTCCAGGGTATGGCCGCCACACGGCGGCCCCGGCCGCCTCAGCTGAGCTGCTCGGCCGGACCGACGACGATGCCTTCGGATCCCGGCCTGTTCACCTCGGCGGATCCTCGCCCGTCAGACCGTCGACGGATTCGCGGATGAGGTCGGCATGACCGACGTGGCGGGCGTACTCCTCGATGAGGTCCAGGAGAATGCGGCGGAGGTTGGGACGTTCGCCGCTGCGGGTGACATAGGCGCCGAACTGATCCAGGCCGCCCGCGCTGAGCGCTGTGTCGACAAGGGCGCGCGAGCGCGCGACCGATTCCTGCCAGAGAGTGCGCAGGTGCTCGGGAGAGTCCTCGGCGGCCGAGCGGTAGTCCCAGTCGGGGACGCTGTCCCAGTCGACGGTGTCCCAGGGGGCGCCGACCGGAGAGCCGAGCCACAGCCGGGCGAAATGGCTGTCCTCCACGTGCGCCAGATGCTTGAGCAGGCCGCCCAGAGTGACGCTGGATGCGCCGACCGTGGTCCGCAGGCCGGCCGCGTCCAGGCCGGAGCACTTCCAGGCGAGCGTGGCCCGCTGGCGTTCGAGAGCGCCGACGACGGCCGCCGCCTCGGTACCGGCGAGTGGGGGTTCGGGCCACGATTCCGCAGTGATCTCAGTCATGGCCGCAGACTCTAGCGAACGGCTCCGACAGCGCGGCCTCCTTCGGGCGGTGCCGCAGCCAGGCGCGCCATCGTCCACGTGTGAGGACGAGTACGACGACGACCGCGAGGACGGCGGTGCCGGCCAGTTCTGCGATCAGCCAGGGAAACCTACGACGCGCCCGCTGCCGCGGTGGACGGGGTCCGCCCCGGCCGCCGGGCCTGATGACACGAGGTGAACGGCGAATGCTGGCAGACTGCGATCACGGCGATGCGCCCGCCATCAGCGCAAGCGCACCAGCGCATCAGCGCACCGGTCGACGGAAGAGGAGAGCGAGATCGTGGGAGCAGGGGAACTTCCTCCCGGTCAGCGTCTGACCAAGGGCTGGCCGGTCGCGCACTACGGGCCCGTGCCGAAGTTCCGACCTGATCGCTGGAACCTGCAGGTGTTCGGCGCCACCGCCACCGGGGCCCAGTACAGCTGGACCTTCGAGGAGGTCTCCGCTCTGGCCGGCATCACGATCGAGACGGACATGCACTGCGCCTCGGGCCCGACCTCCACCGGTCACGAGTTCTTCGGCGTGCCGGCCGCCACCCTGCTGGAACTGGCGCCGCCGGCCCCCCGGGTGACCCACGTGATGGCCTGGGCCGAATACGGCTACAGCGCCAACCTCCGCCTCAGCGACTTCGACTCGGCTCGGACCCTGCTGGCCACCCACCACAACGGTGAGCAGCTCACCGCTGAACACGGCTTCCCGCTGCGCCTCGTGGTCCCTCACCTGTACGGCTACAAGGGCCCGAAATGGCTTCGCGCCATCGAGTACATGACGCAGGACCGCCGAGGATTCTGGGAAGAGCGCGGATACCACAACATCGGTGACCCCTGGACGGAGCAACGCCACTCCTACCAGGAGGAGTAGGGCTCACGTACCGGCGCCGCTGCTCCTGCCGGCCGGATGAACCGGTGCAACGACCGGACGGCGGCGTTCAGAGATCATCAACGGGCACTTCGGGCTAGGTGTCGCCGCCGTCCGGTTCGGCGTAGAAGCAGAGCCGGTCCCCGTCGAGGCGCCACCTGGCGGTGAGTCCGTCGGCGTCCCGCTCGCCGGGCGGGGCGAGCGTCGCGAGGGGCTCGCCGTCGAGTTCGCCGTCGTTGTACTCGGCCAGCCACCACCGGTACGACGGCGCGAGCGAGCCCATGGCCGACTCCGTCGAGCGGATCCACACCTCCGGCGCACCCGACCCGGGCCGGGTGGTGATCGCAGGCGATGTGTCGATCAAGATGCGAAGCAGGGCGAGGTCGGGGAGCACGGCCGCGGGTTTGTCACAGGCGCCGACGCGACCCCGGTACCCCCTTGGTGCCGGCGCCGGTGGTTAGCTGGTGGCCTTGACAGCGGATTCGATCAGGCGGGTGTGGTCGTCGCCGGGTGGCTGTTCCAGCTGGAGGCGTCGGCGAAGCCGGCGTGCACCAGCACGATCGTCGGCTTGGCCCCGGGCGTGCCGTGGCCGGCGGCCGCGGCCGTGGAGCTGCCCGGGGTGACGAAGGCCGCTGTCGCGGCAGTGGCCGCTCCGGTGGCGATCACTCTTCGGCGGGTGAACGTACGGCGTTCGGGCTTGCGGAAACGCCTGAAGGGTGGGCTGGGATGAGCGTGTCCCGTCCGGGCAGTGGTCCCGCCCGGACGGGACGGTGCTGCGATGTGGTGGCGCCCGCGGTCGCCAGGGAGTGTCGTCGAAGCCGCGTCGTCCGCCCGGAGGCCAGACGGGACTGCGACGACACGAACTAGGGCCGGCCGTTGGGGCCTTCGGCCGCCTGGATGATGACGGCGGCGACCGTGGCCGGGCGGGACACGTAGACGGCGTGGCTTCCCGGGGTCTCGGTGACGGTCGCGCCGGCCCGCTCGGACATGACCCGCTGGGCGGGCGGCGGGATCATCCGGTCGTCGGCGGCGACCAGGTACCAGGACGGCTTGGCCCGCCAGGCCGGTTCCGAGACCGCCCCGCCGAGCGCGTCGACGCCCCACGGGACCTGTGAGTCGGCCATGAACGCCGCCTGCGCCGCGGGCACATCGGCGGCGAACGACGCCGCGAACTCGTCCCGTTCCAGGAACAGGAACCCGTCCTGGGGCGGCAGGATCGGCGGGACCGGTGCGCCCGGCGGCGGGTCGGCGATGAGGGAGCTGACGGACTCGCCCTTGTCCGGGGCGAACGCGGCGATGTAGGCGAGTGCCGCGACGTTGGGGTGGTTGCCGGCTTCGGTGATGACGACGCCGCCGTAGGAGTGGCCGACCAGAACGGCCGGCCCGTCGAGGCCGTCGAGGACCAGGTGGGTGGCGGCGACGTCACCGGCCAGCGACAGGGTCGGGTTCTGCACGACGGCCACCCGGTAGCCGTCGGCGGTCAACTGCTCGTAGACGCTCTGCCAGCCCGAACCGTCCACGAAACCACCGTGCACGAGCACGATGTTCCTGATTGCCGCCATGGTCACTCCTGACGCGATGGACAGGCCCAGCGCCCGTCCGGTGCAGCCAAGTCAAGGCGCGGGGAAGCGGCCGGACCATGCAGAACAGCACGCAGAACTGCTGCGCACCTCGGCGTAGGCGGATCAGGGTGCGGCGGTCGCCAGGGCGTGGCAGTGGCTGTGCGCCACGGCGTCGCCGATCGCCTCGAACACCTGCGCCGCACGCTCGTAGGCTCGGCGGCTCTCGCCGGTCCGGCCATCCTCGGCCAGCAGGGCCGCGAGGGTCTGCAGAGCGAGAGCCTGCATGGAGTTGGAATTCAGCGGCTCCATCACCGCGGTCGCCTCGGTGAGCGTGGTGATCGCTTCGCCGCGGCGGCCCAGCAGCCCCAGACACCGGCCGACATCAGCCAGTGCGTACGGCCGGAGGTGCTGCGCGATGCTCGGTGTCATTCCGGATGCGTCGTCGCTCACCAGGGTGAGCGCTTCGCGGTACCGCTCCAGCGCTTCGTCGTGGCGCCCGTTGTCACGAAGGCAGTGGCCGAGGCTGCTGATGCAGGCGTAGTAGGAATCGATGTCCCCGAGGGACTCGAACATCGCCGTCGCCTGGGACGCCGACGCAATGGCTTCATCGCTCCTCCCGAGCTTCCGCAGCGAAATGGCGGAGTAGTGGTGCGACCAGGCGATCTGCACAGGGGTGTCGCCGCGGATGGCGAGGTCCAATGCCTCGGCCGCGTACCGCAGTCCGGTCTCCGGGTCGTTCAGCGGAATCCCGTGCACCCAGGCCAGATAGTTCAGCTGGGTCGCGTGCTGCGCCGGATCATTCAGGGCGTCGGCTGCCTGCGCGCCGAGGGTGAAGACGTCGTGCCAGTGCGGGCCGTGGATCCACCGGTCGGAGAACCAGTGCATCGACTCGGCGCAGTCGAGGACGGCGGCGTGCTGACCGTCGCCCGCCCCGATCCGCAGCGCACCCAGCCAGTTGTCCACGTTCACGCGCAGCCACACTTCGGCCTGCTCCGGCGCGTGCAGGACGGCGAGGTCGGCATCCGGGCGGTCGGGACGTCCGTAGGCCGGTTCGAACCACCGTCCGGCCGTCGTGGCCATCCGCAGCAGCCACGACGTCGTCCTCTCGGCGAGCGCGTCGCGTTCGGCCGAGGTCTCCTCCTGCTGCAGTCGGTCGCGGCCGAAGAGCCTTACCAGGTCGTGGAACCGGTACCGGCCCGAGGTGCTGTCCTGCAGCAGGCCCAGGTCGACGAGTTCGTCGAGCGCGTTCCAGGCGTCCTCGATCGAGGTGCCGCCGGCCACCGCCGCCAGGGTGGCGTCGAAGTCCCGGCCGGGCGCCACGGCGAGCCGGCGGAAGACCCGCCGGGCGGAAGGTGCCAGTTGCTCGTAGGACATCCCGAAAGCATTGGCGATCTTGAGGTCGCCGGCCGTGAACTGATCGAGGCGGCGTTCCTCGTCCGACAGGCGGGCGGCGAGTTCGACGGCGCTCCATCCGGGCCGGCTGGCCAACCGGTTGCCGATGATCCGCAGTGCCAGGGGCAGCCCTCCGCACAGCTGCGCGAGCCGGGCGAGCGCCGGTTCACCGTCCGAAGCGGAACGCTCGCCGACGATCCCGGTCAACAGTTCCGTGGCCTCCGTCAACTGCAGGGGACCCAGGATGAGCCGGCGCACGCCCTCCACACCGGCCAGCAGTCGCCGGCTGGTGACCAGCACCCTGCCGAAGCCCTCTCCCGGTAACAGCGGGCGGACCTGCTCCTCGGACGCGGCGTTGTCGAGCACGACCAGGACGCGCCGGTCCCGCAGCAGCGAGCGGTACAAGGAGCTACGCCCTTGGGTGTCGGTCGGCATGTGCTGATCCGCGACGCCGAGGGCGCCCAGCACCAGCACCAGGGCGTCGTCGACGGCGAGAGGGTGCTGGGACATACCGAACAGATCGAGGAAGAACACTCCGCCGGGAAAGCCCGATCGCAGGGTGTGGGCCGAGCGGACGGCGAAGGTCGTCTTGCCCGCCCCCGCGGAGCCGGTGATGAGCGCCACCACGGGGGCGCCGGGGGAGTGGTCGGCAACGAGGCGATCGATCCAGGCCAGTTCCGCGGCGCGGCCGGTGAAGTCGTCCACGGACCGGGGCAGCTCACACAGGCCGGTCGGACGCGTCCAGTGATCCCGCAGGCGGCCATCGCGCGCCAGCTCGACGAGCTGCTTGCGGCCGTCGTTCTCCAACGCGAGCGCGTCCGCCAGCGCGGCGACGGTCCGCTGCTGGGGCCCCTTGCTCCGTCCGCGCTCCAGGTCGGACAAGGTCCGTGCGCTGACCCCAGAGGCCGCGGCGAGCTGCTCCAACGTCAAGCGGGCCGCGCGCCGATGCCGGCGCAGCAGCTCCGCGAAGGTCGGATGCCCGGCGATGGGGCCACTCCCTCTCAGGGACAGAAGCTTTGGATCTCCTGCGAACAGATGAAGCCTAATCAGAGAGCCGCAGCGCGTGGGCAGTTCCCCGCACGCCGCCGCGACCGCCGTCCGCCCCGGCCGATACGCCGCAAGCACGGTAGACCATCAGGGGCTGCACTCCGCGAGTGCCGCAACCCCCTTGTTCAAGCCGAGCCGCCCCGATGAGGACGATGGTGTGAGGCGGGCGATGGTGTGGTGTCACCACGTCCGATCGCCGTCCTGGCAGGATGGCGGCATGGAACGTGTGCTGGGAATCGGTGGGTACTTCATGCGGGCCGCGGACCCTGCGGCTCTGGGCGCCTGGTATCGCGACTGCCTGGGTCTGGACGCCGATGAGAACGGTCTGTGGCGTCCGGGAGCCGGGCCGACGGTGTTCGCGACGTTCGAGTCCGAGACCGACTACTTCGGGTCCCGCGCCCAGCAGAGCATGCTCAACTTCCGGGTGGCCGACCTGGACGCGATGCTCGCGCAGCTGCGCGCCAAGGGAGCGGACGTGGCTCAGGAGACGCAGGACATGGCGGGTGTCGGCCGGTTCGGCTGGGTCACCGATCCTGAGGGCAATCGTGTCGAGCTGTGGCAGCCCGCCTGAGCGCTTAGGGCCTGTCCGGCCGATCACGAACGGCCCCTTCGCCGCCTGGCACGGCCCCTCGCGGCGTTGCCGAAACGCCCGAATGCAACCGGTATGCGGGCGCTCCGGCGCCTTGCGAGGCACCGCACCAGACGACGCCTGGGCCGCCCATGATCGACCGGACAGGCCCTAGGCGGCGGGCTCTGCTGAGAAGCATCAGCGCCGGCGAACCGGGCCACCTCACCGTCGGTCGGCCTGAGGGCCTCGTACGGAACCACCAACCGCGGTGATCGCCGCCGGACTCAGGGCGATCGATCCGCCCGTGAGGTGACAACCATGCCGTGAACGGGCAGGTCGTGAGTGATGGGTCGGTTCACGGCACACCTACCGCCAGCACTCGCCTCGGCAGCCGTCAGGATCCTGTGGGTCTCCTGAGGTCTGTGTTGCGTGTGTGACGGCATAGGATTGCTGGTGTCGGCTACGTCACAGGCTGCCGGGGTGCGCACGGGGTTCCGGGAGCCGATGATTGCTCTTCCGGGACGGGGGCCGGACCAGGGAGGCGAGGGTGCGTTCCACAGCAGCGGGCACCGGCCCGGGCGAAGGTGAGACGGTGCTTGCATCGGCCTTCGACGACGCCGATGCCCTGCGGGCTCTGCTGGCCGACCGGACGCGGCTGGCGCTGCTGAACGAGGCCACGGAGCAGATCGGGACCAGCCTGGACCTGGATGTCACCTGCGCGGAACTGGCACGCTTCGCCGTCCCGCGCTTCGCCGATCTGGCGAGCGTGGAGATCCTGCCCCCCGAGTCGCTCCCGGCCGGGCTGACCGTCGGGACCGGCTCGCTGCGGGTGCGGCGCACCGCTTTGGAGGCGGTTCCGGGACTGCGCCACGGCGTGGAGCCCCCTTCGCCGACTGCCGCGTGGGTGCGGCACCGGCCCGGGTGCCCGACCGCGCAGTGCCTGGAGACCGGCCAGGCCTTCCTGAGCCATAAAGGGTCCGGCGGGCAGGGTGACGGGGCAGGCGAGGACTGGTCCTGCGAGCTCGGCAGCGGCACCGGTGGCGCGTCGGCGCTCGTCGTCCCGCTGCGGGCCGGTGGCCGGCTCATCGGCGTCCTGTCGCTGCTCCGATCCATACCCGGTACCGCCTTCGACGACGACGCCGCCCTGGTGCAGGCGGTCGCGGACCGGGCGGCCCGGAGCATCGACAACGCTCGGCGCTACGCCCTGGCGCAGGACCTGACGATGGAGCTGCAGGGGGCGCTGCTGGCCGATCCCGGCAGCCCACACGCGAACCTGGAGCTGGCCTCCCGGTATCTGCCCTGCGGCACTTCCGCGATGGTGGGCGGCGACTGGTTCGAGACCATCCGCCTGTCCTTCGGCCGCACCCTGCTGGTCATCGGCGATGTCATGGGCCACGGGGTGGAGGCGGCCGTCGACATGAACGCCTACCGCATGCTGCTGCGCTACGTGGCGGCCACCGACCTGCCGCCGCACCGCATCCTGCGGCAACTCGACCACCTCACCTCGCAGAGCGACGCCACCCGCCCCGCAACCTGCCTGCTCGCCCTGGTGGAACCGGCGCGTCACCGGTGCACCTTCGCCAGCGCCGGGCATCCGCCGCCCACCCTGCTCCGCCCGGACGGGCCGGCGGAACTGCTGGACGTCCCCACCGGCCCACCGCTGGGAACGGGCCTGGGCGACTACCAGGCGGTGGTCCACTCCCTGGACCCCGAGCAGGTGTTGCTGCTGTACACCGACGGTCTGGTCGAGCGGCGCACCGAGGACATCGACGCCTCCCTGGCCAGACTCACCCGTCTGCGCCGCCCGCGGCCGGGCGAGTCCCTGGAAGACCTGCTGGACCACGTCCTGGCCACGGTCACACCCGCTACGCCCGACGACGACATCGCTGTCCTCGCCGCACGCGTCATCGACTGACGCGGACCGAGGTCCGGGCGGGGCGCCCCGCGCTCAGCCCCAGCCCCCGGTCTTCAGGAATCCCCTCACCACGCACAGGAATCGCCGTCGTCACGGCCAGATGTTACGAGGGTGGGGTAGCGGTGCCGAGGGCGAACGGTTGAGGATGTGGGCATGGCATCTGCGCGACGCGCTCTGGAAGACCTGATGACATGGCCGGGTCTCTCCGCGGCCCCTGCCCGGTGCGGTACCGGGACGGCTGTGCTGGCCGACGGGGCGGAGATCGTCCATTTCCATTCCGAGCGGCAGGCCGACCTGTACCTGGGCCGACCTGCGATCGAGCGCCTGCACGAGGAACTGGGGCACTCCACCGCGGTACGCCTGATCCAGGGCTCGGGGTGGGTGAGCGTGGTGCTGGGGGGCGACAACGACGCTGACCTGTTGATCACCCTGGCCAGCGTCGCGTTGCGCGCCCAGACCCACCGCACGGCCGACGCCGCGGCCGGGGTCTGCAATCTCGGCCACATCTCGATCATCCCAACGGGACACCTGGCATAGGTCAGCTCGACTTCTGCCCGTCGAGCGTCTCGCGCAGGATGTCGGCGTGTCCGGCGTGCTGGGCGGTCTCGGCGATGAGGTGTGTCAGCACCCGGCGCACGCTGCGCACCGCCCCCGGCTCGTTCCAGGGCGCCTCGGGCAGCGGATGGGTGGCCGAAAGGTCCGGGACGGTGGTGATGATTTCCGCCGTCCGCGCGGCGACCTGCTCGTAGCGCGCGACGATCCCGGTGAGTGTCTCGCCGGGCAGCACCTGGAAGTCGTTCTGGTGGTCGATCGCCCACCGCGGGTACTCACGCGCGGTGCCTGCCGCCAAGTCGTCCCAGGTCACACCCTCGGGCAGGTCGTAGCGCATCGCCGACGGGCCCTCGGTCACGAAGCGCGTCCATGCGTCCTCCATGGAGGCGACGTGCTTGATCAGGCCGCCCAGGCACAGCGCGCCGGCCGTCGGGCACTCGCCCGCCTGCTCGTCGTTGAGTCCGCGCACGGTGGTGAGCAGGGCGGACCGCGCGGCCTCGAGCTGGTCGAGCAAATCGGCCCGCTCGGCGTCGAGGGGCGGGGAGGTCGAGGTGTTGGTGGTGGCGGTCATCGTCGTGACGTCCTTCCGGTTGCTCTCGGGTACGGGAGAACGATCGCAAGGGAAGCGGACAGGGTGTGGCCGCTTCTCAAGGCACCATGGGATCATGCAGAAGACCTCATCGCGGCTGCTGGCACTGCTCTCACTGCTCCAGGCACGCCGGGACTGGCCCGGGGCGCTCCTGGCCGAGCGCCTCGACATCAGCCCGCGCACCGTCCGCCGTGATGTGGACCGCCTGCGCGAGCTCGGCTATCCCGTGGTGGCCTTCAAAGGACCCGACGGCGGATACCGTCTCGAGGCCGGCACGGCACTGCCCCCCTTGCTGTTCGACGACGAGCAGGCTGTCGCCCTCGCCGTCGCACTCCAGGTCGCCACCACCACCGGCGCCGGCATCGAGGAAGCCGCGGCACGCGCGCTGACCACCGTCCGGCAGGTCATGCCCGCCCGGCTGCGCCGCCGCATCGACACCCTCCAGGTCACCGCCGTCGAGCGGCCCGCGAACCGGCCGAATCCGCAGGTCGACAGCAGCGTCCTCATGGCACTCAGCGACGCCGTCCACGCCCGTGAAGTGCTGCGCTTCGACTACGCTCCCGCATCCCCGCCAGGAACCGCCGACGCCGACCGCGCCGAACTCCCGCCGCGTCGGGTGCAGCCCCATCACCTCGTCACCTGGGGCGGGCGCTGGTACGTCGTCGCCTGGGACCTCGACCGCGAGGACTGGCGCACCTTCCGCGCGGACCGGATCACCCCGCGCACCCCCACAGGGCCCCGCTTCACCCCGCGCGAACTGCCCGGCGGTGATGTGACCGCCTTCGTCACCGCCAGGTTCCAGGGCTCCGACAACCCTGCCGTTGCGGGCGGCACCGGCGCCTGGCCGTGCCGCGGCGAAGTGATCCTCGATCTGCCCGCCGCCGTCGTGTCCCGCTACACCCGCGACGGAATCGTCGAGGAACTCGGCCCGAACCGCTGCCGACTCGCCCTGGGCTCCTGGTCATGGCCCGGCCTGGCCGCCGCCATCGGCGGCTTCGACGCCGACATCGAGGTCATCGGCCCACCAGAACTCAAGGACGCCTTCGCTCTCCTGGCCCGTCGCTACGCCCACGCCGCGACCACCGCACCCACCAGGCCGCCTCCGATCCCATGAGCCCCGAGCGGACCGAGGTGGCCCGGGCTGCCTCCGCCCGGCGGTCCCGCAGCGAACCCGGGCTCCTCAGCCCCGGTCGTAGGTGTGGAACCCGCGGCCGCTCTTGCGGCCGAGCAGCCCTGCTTCCACCATGCGTTGGAGCAGCGGCGGCGGGGCGTACAGGGGTTCCTTGAACTCGTCGTAGAGCGATTGGGCGATGGCGGCGACCGTGTCCAGGCCGATCAGGTCGGCGAGCTTCAGCGGTCCCATCGGGTGCGCGCAGCCCAACTCCATGCCCGCGTCGACGTCGGCGGCCGTGGCGAACCCGGACTCCGCGATGCGGATCGCCGAGAGCAGATAGGGGATCAGCAGGGCGTTGACGACGAACCCTGCCCGGTCCTGGGAGCGGACGACCGTCTTGCCCAGGGTGTGTTCCGCGAAGTCGCACACGGTGGCGGCCACTTCCGCGGACGTGTGCAGGGAGGAGACGACTTCGACCAGCGGCAGGACGGGTACCGGGTTGAAGAAGTGCAGCCCCAGGACGCGGTCGGCGCGTCGGGTGGCCATTCCCAGGCGCATGACCGGGATGGAGGAGGTGTTCGTGGCGAGGATCGCCCCGGGGTCCTCGACGATCTTGTCGAGAGCGGCGAAGATCTCCGTCTTCGCCTGGGGGTTCTCGACGACGGCTTCGATGACGAGCTGGCGGTCGGCCAGGTCGTCGAGGCTGCTGGTGAACATCATCCGGGCGAGCGCGTCCTCGGCCGTGATGCGCTCCAGCTTGCCGCGCTGGACGGTACGTTCGAGAGAAGCGGTCACACGCTCGCGTGCGGCGCGGGCAGCGTGGTTGTCCGCTTCGCAGATGACGGTGTCGAGTCCGGCGCGGGCGCAGACCTCGGCGATGCCGGCGCCCATCTGGCCGCCGCCCACCACACCGATCCGTCGGATGTCCGTGGTCATGAGATCTCCTCCGAGAGGTGCACGAGGTGCACGAGGTGGCGGGTGTAGGCGTCCGTCGTGAAGAAGGCCGGCAGTTCCCTTGCCAGGGCGTTGCGTTCGAAGACCGCACGGATGTCGTCGAGGGGCGCCCACGGGTACTCCGCCCCCAGGGCGGCGAGCTCGTCGTCCAACAGCTCCGACACGGTCGCGCGGTCGACGGCTCCCAGCCGCAGCCACTGCCAGATCTGGGCGCGGGCGATCTCGGCCGTGGCGGCGTCCTCCATCAGGCCGTACAGGGCCACGGCGCCCTGGCCGCGCAGCCATGCGGCGAAGTAGCGCAGGGCGACCGCGACGTTGGTGCGGACCCCTTCCGGGGTGGGCGGGGCACTGATGCGGCGCACCGCCAGCAGCTGTGCCGCCGTCACGTCGACGTCTTCCCGGGTGCGTTCCAACTGGTGCGGGCGGGTGCCGAGCACCCCGTCGAAGACCTCGCGGCAGACGGGGACGAGGCCGGGGTGGGCGACCCAGGAGCCGTCGAATCCGTCCTCGGCCTCACGCTCCTTGTCGAGCCGTACCTTGGCGAGTGCCGCCTGGTGGGCGTCGGCGTCCTTGCCGGGCACATGGGCCGACATTCCGCCGATGGCGTGGGCACCCCGCCGGTGGCAGGTGCGGACCAGGAGTTCGGTGTAGGCGCGCAGGAAGGGGGCGGTCATGGTGACCTGGACCCGGTCGGGCAGCAGGAAGTCGGTGCGGTGTCCGAAGGTCTTGATGAGGCTGAAGAGGTAGTCCCAGCGCCCCGCGTTGAGTCCTGAACTGTGCTCGCGCAGCTCGTGGAGGATCTCCTCCATCGCGACGGCCGCCGTGATGGTCTCGATCAGGACGGTGGCCCGAATCGTGCCGCGGGGGATGCCGAGGAGTTCCTGGGCGAGGACGAACACGTCGTTCCACAGCCGTGCCTCGTCGCGGCTCTCCAGCTTCGGGAGATAGAAGTACGGGCCGCTTCCCGCGTCGATCTGCCGCTGGGCGCAGTGGAAGAAGTACAGGCCGAAGTCCACCAGGGCCGCGGGCGCGGGCCGGCCGTCGATGATCAGGTGCTCTTCGAGCAGGTGCCAGCCCCGGGGGCGGACGACGATGGTCGCCACTTCCTCGGCGAGCCGGTACTGCTTGCCCTCCGGCGTGCTGAAGTCGATCCGGCGCTCGACGGCGTCCAGCAGCGTCAGCTGGCCACCGATGACGTTGGTCCAGGTGGGCGAGGTGGCGTCCTCGAAATCCGCCATCCACACCTGCGCGCCCGAGTTGAGCGCGTTGACCGTTATCCGGCGCTCCGGCGGACCGGTGATCTCCACACGGCGGTCGCGGAGCCCGGGTGCGGGGGGTGCCACCCGCCAGGAGTCGTCCGCACGGATCGCCGCGGTCGCGATGGAGAAGTCGAACGGGGAGCCGGAAGCCAGCCGGTCTGCCACCCGCCTGCGCTCCTTGAGGATTTCCGGGCGGCGGTCCGCGAAGGCTTCGACGAGATGGCCGATGAACTCCAGGGCCTCGGGCGTAAGGATCTCGTCGTGACGGTCACCCGGCGTGCCGAGGGCCTGAACCTGGCTGGTCGGAGGAACCTGGCTGGTCGGAGCGGAGATGGGCATACGGGTCTCCTCAGCGGGAGTGGTCGGGGCCGGACGGAGACGGTCGTCCGGCCCCGACCTGGACACGGGGGGTGGCGGAGTGGGAGGGGTGATGAGCGGCCCGGGGTCCGGTCGCTCAGCAGCGGTCTAGTGGAACTGCTCTTCCTCGGTGGAACCGGCCAGTGCCGTGGTCGAGGAGGCCGGGTTGACGGCGGTGGAGACCTGGTCGAAGTAGCCGGTGCCGACCTCGCGCTGGTGCCTGACCGCGGTGAAGCCGTGTTCCTGAGCGGCGAACTCCCGCTCCTGCAGGCCGACATAGGCGGTCATGCCCTCGGCGGCGTAACCGCGTGCGAGGTCGAACATCGCGTGGTTGAGGGAGTGGAAGCCCGCCAGGGTGATGAACTGGAAGCGGTAGCCCATCGCGCCCAGCTCCTTCTGGAACGTGGCGATCCGGTCGTCGTCCAGTGCCGCCTTCCAGTTGAAGGAAGGCGAGCAGTTGTAGGCCAGCATCTGGTCCGGGTACTCCGCGTGGATCGCCTCGGCGAACTCGCGCGCCTGGGCGAGGTCCGGGGTACCGGTCTCCACCCAGATCAGGTCCGCGTACGGGGCGTAGGCCAGGCCGCGGGCGATGACCGGCGCCATGCCGTTGCGGACCCGGTAGAAGCCCTCGGCGGTGCGCTCACCGGTGCAGAACCGCCCGTCCCGCTCGTCGACGTCGCTGGTCAGCAGGTTCGCGGCGAGCGCGTCCGTACGCGCCACGATCAGGGTGGGGACATCGGCGATGTCGGCCGCGAGACGGGCCGCGTTGAGCGTGCGGATGTGCTGACCGGTCGGGACCAGGACCTTGCCGCCGAGGTGGCCGCACTTCTTCTCGGACGCGAGCTGGTCCTCGTAGTGGATGCCCGCCGCTCCGGCGGCGATCATCGCCTTCGTCAGCTCGAACGCGTTGAGCGGTCCGCCGAAGCCGGCCTCGGCGTCGGCGACGATCGGGGCGAGCCAGTCGGTGGTGTCGGTGCCGCCCTCGGCGGTGGCGATCTGGTCGGCGCGCAGCAGGGCGTTGTTGATCCGGCGGACCACCGTGGGAACGGAGTTGACCGGATACAGGCTCTGGTCGGGGTAGGTGTGGCCTGACTGGTTGGCATCGGCGGCCACCTGCCACCCGGACAGGTAGATCGCCTGCAGACCGGCCTTCACCTGCTGTACGGCCTGACCACCGGTCAGGGCGCCCAGCGCGTGGATGTAGTCCTGTGCGTGCAGCTGCCGCCACAACCGCTCGGCGCCGCGCCGGGCCAGTGTGTGCTCCTCACGGACACTGCCGGAGAGCCGGACCACGTCCTCGGCGGTGTAGGTCCGCTCGATCCCCTTCCACCGGGGATCGGTCTCCCACCGCTGAGCCAGCTCCCGGGCCGTCGCCGTCGTCGTCCCTGCTTGTGCCATGACCGTCTCCCGGAGACTCGTGAACTCTGCGAATATCTGACACTGAGTGCCGCAATGACCTTGGGATGCGACCCGCCGATTCCCGGATGGGTGATCGGAACAAGGGGGTCGAGCTGAGCGAAGGGGCCGGGATCTCCGACGTCAGGGCATGAATCGCGCCCGGATTTCGCTCCGCCCGACGGGGTCCGGCGGGTCGCAGTACGACTGTGTCATCGGCACTCAGTGCCATCAAGCAGGGAAAGCTGTTAAGTCCTGCGCATCTTTCCGCGGCGTTCTGCCAAGTCTGTTAATGCTGAGAACCGCGTTGGCATGGCTACCATCGCCATCAGTGCCGATGATCGTGACCGGGAGAGGAGCCGCGGTGAGCAAGACGTACGCGGGAGCGCGGCTGCGACGGCTGCGCGAGGAACGACGTATGAGCCAGGCGGACCTGGCCCGCGCCTTGGACATCTCGCCGAGCTATCTGAACCAGATGGAGCACGACTCCCGGCCCCTGACCGTGCCCGTGCTGCTGCGACTGACCGAGGCGTTCGGCGTCGATCCGGGCTTCTTCTCCGAGCGCGACGCCAGCCGGCTGGTGGCCGACCTGCGGGACGCGCTCACCGGCGAGGTCACGGCCGGCCGGGTGTCCACGTCCGACCTGTCGGACCTGGCGTCCCGGATGCCCGCCGTGGCCACGCTCCTGGTGGACCTCGGCCGGCGCAACCAGCACCTCACCGAACAGCTCTCCGAAACCGCGGAGGGACGTGGCCCGGCAACGGCCCTGCAGCCCCGCTCCCCGCACGAGGAGATCCGCGAGTTCTTCTACCGGCGGCAGAACTACCTCGACGACACCGACCTTGCCGCAGAACAGCTCGCCGCCACGATCGGCGTACGACCCGGCGAGGTCGTGCGCGCGCTGTCCACGCGCCTCACCGAACACCACGGCGTGCGCCTCGCCACGGACTCCGACCGGCTCCTGCACCACTACGACCCGGCGGCCCGGGTCCTCCACCTCTCCGGCCGGCTGCGCCCCGGCCAGCAGGCGTTCCGGATGGCCACCCAGCTCGCAATGCTCGAGTACGCGGACGAGATCTCCGCCCTCGCCTCGGAGGACTTCGAACGGGATTCCGCCGCCTGGCCGCTGGCCCGCATCGGCATCGCCAACCACTTCGCCGCGGCCCTGATCCTGCCGTACGGCCGCTTCCACGCGGCCGCGGAGGAGTTCCGCTACGACATCGAGCGGCTGACCGACCACTTCGGCCTCGGATACGAGACGGTCTGCCACCGCCTCAGCACGCTGCAGCGTCCCCGGCTGCGGGGCGTACCCTTCTCCTTCGTCCGGGTCGACCGCGCGGGCAACATGTCCAAACGGCAGTCCGCCACCGCGTTCCACTTCTCCCGCGCGGGCGGCACCTGCCCACTGTGGAACGTCTACGAGGCGTTCGCCGCCCCCGGCCGTATCCACGTCCAGGTCGCCGCCATGCCCGACGGGCAGCGCTACCTGTGGACCGCCCGAGCCGTGACCCGGCACCGCGGCGGCTGGGGAGAGCCGGGCAAGACCTTCGCCATCGGCCTCGGATGCGAGATCCGGCACGCCTCGCGGCTCGTCTACTCCGACGGCCTCGACCTCGGCAACGTCTCCTCGGCCGTGCCCATCGGCATGGGCTGCCGCCTCTGCGAACGCACCGACTGCCCCCAGCGGGCCGTCCCGCCGCTGGACCGCCGACTTGCCATCGACGAGAACAGCAGCACCTTCATCCCGTACCCGGTGGCCGGAAAGCAGCCGAACGCCGACCGCTAGGACGGCTCGCCGGGTTCCTCCTGGCACTTGACGGCACCTTCACCCGGCCGCCGTGTCCGTGGCCGCCGGATTCGCGGTCGCGGGCCAGAAGGGGCGCCTGACGAAGCGCCCTGCTCGCGGTGGCGAAGACAGCACTCGCCTCGCCGCCGTGTGGTGCAGGCTGGGATGATGACCGAACGCCCCCACCAGGCGAAGACCGGCAGAACCCCAGGAGGAATCTCCGCCATGACAACCGCCACTCCATTCGGGCACCGTGCCGAATCCCGCGGATCGGGCCCCTACGGCGTGCTGGGTGAGGTGGAGGACCGCCTGCTCTGGCTGTCGAGCTCGATCGTGCACCACGCCAACCGGGTGCGCCCCAACCCGTCAGGGCTCAAGGTCGGCGGCCACCAGGCGTCGTGCGCGTCCCTGGTGTCGATCATGACCGCGCTGTGGTTCCGCCATCTGCGCCCGCAGGACCAGGTGTCGGTGAAGCCGCACGCCTCGCCGGTGCTGCACGCCATCAACTACCTGCTCGGCGAGCTGCCGGAGGCGTATCTGCCGACGCTGCGGGAACTCGGCGGCCTGCAGAGCTACCCGAGCCGGTCCAAGGACCCCGACCCGGTCGACTACTCCACCGGATCGGTGGGCATCGGCGCGACCGCGACGATCTGGGGCGCGCTCGCCCGCCGCTACGTCCGCGACGGCGCGGACGCCGCGACCCGGACGGGTCCTGGCGACGCGGCGACGTCGGGAGCGGAGAGCGGGGCAGCGGCCGCGGCGGACGCCGGTTTCGCCGGCCGACAGTACGCGCTGGTGGGTGACGCCGAGTTGGACGAGGGAGCGGTGTGGGAGGCGGTGCTCGACCCGGCGGTGGCCGGACTCGGCGAGCTGGTGTGGATCGTCGACCTCAACCGGCAGTCGCTGGACCGCGTCGTGCCGCTGGCCACCGCGGACCGGCTGCGCGGGATGTTCGCGGCGGCCGGCTGGCAGGTACTGGAGGTCAAGTACGGACGGGTACTCGAGGAACTGTTCACCCGCCCCGGCGGCGACGCGCTGCGCGCCCGTCTGGACGCGATGACGAACGCCGAGTACCAGCGGCTGCTGCGCTGTGCGCCACAGGAACTGAGGCGCCGCCTGCCCGGTACGGGACCGGGTGCGGCCGGGATCGCCGAACTCCTCGCGGAACTGGCGGACGAGCAGCTCGTCGCGGCCGTCCGGAACCTCGGCGGCCACGACCTGGCCATGCTGGACTCCGCCCTGTCCGCGGTCGACGACAACCGGCCCACGGTGATCCTGGCGTACACCGTCAAGGGCTACGGCCTCCCGGTCCAGGGCCACCCGCAGAACCACTCCTCACTGCTCACCCAGGAGCAGATGGACCAGCTGGCCGAGCAGTTGGGTTGCGATACCGCCCGGCCCTGGGCGGACTTCGCGCCCGGCTCCGCAGCGGCGGAAGTGTGCGCCGAGACGGCCGAGCGGCTGCGCCGCGACGTCCCGGCGCTGCAGCCGCCGCCCGCGCTGCCCACCGACATCGGCCGCACCCCCACCGGCTCGGGCACCACCCAGGCGGCGCTCGGCCGCGCGCTGCTCGATCTGACCCGGCAGGCGCCCGAGGCCGCCGCACGGGTGGTGACGGTCAGCCCGGACGTCAGCTCCTCCACCAACCTGGGCGGTTGGGTGAACAAGGTCGGCGTGTGGTCGGTGGCCGAGCGCACGGACTGGTTCGCGGACGACCCGGAGACCATCCTGCACTGGCGGGAGAAGCCGACCGGCCAGCACATCGAGCTGGGTATCGCGGAGACGAACCTGGTCGGCCTGCTCGGCGAACTGGGCGCCACCTGGAGCCGCTGGGGCCGGCCGCTGCTGCCGATCGGCGTGCTCTACGACCCCTTCGTGCAGCGCGCCCTGGAACCGTGGTCGTTCGGCATCTACGCCGGTGGCCAGTCGATCCTGGTCGGCACGCCGTCCGGGGTGACGCTGGCGCCGGAGGGCGGCGCCCACCAGTCGATCACCACGCCGTCGGTGGGCCTCGAACAGCCCGGTTGCACGACCTGGGAACCGGCCTTCGCCATCGACGTCGAATGGACGCTGCTGGCGGCGCTGGCCCGGCTCGGCCGCCCGGACGGCGAGTCGGCGTACCTGCGGCTGTCCACCCGGTCCGTCGACCAGTCGCTGGCCGCTGTGCCCACCGATCCCGCCGCCCGGGAGCGCCGCCGCCGGCAGGTGGTGGCCGGCGCCTACCCGCTGCGGCGCGTCGCGGGCGCGGAGGTCACCATCGCGGCGATGGGCGCGATGGTGACCGAGGCACTGACCGCCGCGGACCGGCTCGCGGCGCAGGGCGTCGCCGCGGACGTCGTCTGTGTGACCAGCCCTGACCTGCTCTTCCGGGCGCTGGGTTCCCGTACCGGACAGGACCCGGACGCCGCCGGCTGGATCCTCGACCAGGCCTTCCCCCTCGCCCGTGCGACCCCCCTGGTCACCGTGCTGGACGGCCACCCGCACACCCTGGCGTTCCTGGCGACGATCCACCAGGTGCCGGTACGCACCCTGGGCGTGACCCGCTTCGGCCAGTCCGGCTCCCTGGAGGACGTCTACCGCTACCACGGGATCGACACCGACAGCATCATCCGGGCCGCGCTCGACCTCACCCGGTAGCGCGGGGGGCCGGGGGCACGGGGCCTGGGGGACTGGCCCACAGAGCCGCATGGGGGTGGCCATGGGCTTCCGGCGGTCACGGCCGTCTCCGGCGACCTTCGCCCTGTACAATGCTGATGCCGGCTCCGTACCATCGTCAGCCGTCGGCCCGGCCGACGTCGCCTGACACCGTATGAAGGCAGAGAAGAATGACCCCACAGACCGACCGCGTCGACCATGAACTGATCGAGGCCGCGGCGCACGTCGCGGCCACCCGCTGCCGGGGCGACAACCACACCATGGCCGCCGCGGCCCGCGCCCGGGACGGCCGGATCGTCACTGCGGTGAATGCGTATCACTTCACCGGCGGCCCCTGCGCAGAGCTGGTCGTCATCGGCGCCGCTGCCGCTCAGGGCGCCTACGACCTGGACACCATCGTCGCCGTGGGCGACCGCGACCGCGGGGTGGTGCCTCCCTGCGGCCGCTGCCGCCAGGTCCTGCTCGACTACTTCCCAGCCCTCAACGTCATCGTCGGCACCAGCGGCGGCCTCCGGACCATCCCCATCACCGACCTGCTTCCCGAGAGCTACGTCTGGTCGGACCACCAGCTCGACGCCGGGCAAAGCTCGCCACTCGGCACGGGCTGACGCCACGTCGCCTCCCGGCTCCTGGTGTGCCGACGGCGCGAAGGGTCTTCGCAGGCGAAGGCTTGCGGGGGCCCTTTCTGCGTTCCCGGGAAGCCTCCCTCGGGGGCGAGATGACGCCCTTGGCCGGTGTCGTGAATTGTTCGCTGGTGGCATCGATTCCGCTATCCATGGTGCTCTGTCCAAGAACGTCCAGGATCGTCCGAAAAGCTTCTCGACCCGGGGCGGAACATCCGAGAGCTTTGGGACCGGCAGCAAGGTTCGGCCCGTACCCACCACACCAGTGGCATCAGCGAAGGAGCACTTCATCATGGCGTGGAATCACGTCCAGCGCATGGCCGCTCTCGCGGTCGGCGTCGCCTCCCTCATCGGGGGCAGTCTCGTAGCGGCCGCACCGGCCGGCGCTCAGGTCAAGCCCGTCGGTCCGGCCGTCGCGTTGAGCGGTGGATACTTCGTCAACGTCGACAGCGGTAAGTGCCTGGACGCCGTGTGGAGCCATAGCAACGGCACTTCGGTGACGCAGTGGGACTGCTACGGCGGCGCGACTCAGCAGTGGAGCTGGAACGGCCAGGAGGTCGTGAACACCGACAGCGGCAAGTGTCTTGATGCCGTGTGGAGTCACAGCAACGGCACCGCCGTGACGCAGTGGGACTGCTATGGCGGCGCTACCCAACTCTGGACGCTGCGGCTGGTGAGCGGCGGATACGAGGTCGTCAACGTCGACAGTGGTAAGTGCCTGGACGCTGTGTGGAGCCACAGCAACGGCACCGTCGTGAACCAGTGGGACTGCTACGGAGGCGCCACCCAACTCTGGCACGGGTGACAACCTGAGCAGCGGCCGTCACCGGTCACCGACCGGTGACGGCCGCTGCGCGTCGCCCGACCCGGCCGCTGGGCGGACCGGCATCGGCCTCCGGCAGGCTCAGTTGATCACCCGATAGGACAGGTGGTGGGCCGACGGGGTGGACACGATGCCGACCTGCTCCAGCCGCAGCCGTTTCGCGTGGTGCGCCGGGAAGAGCCGCGTCCCGGCGCCGGGCACGATCGGCGAGAGGTGGATGCTCAGCAGGTCAACCAAGCCCTCGGCGAGGAACTCGCGACAGACGGCGCCGCCGCCCATGACGACGACGTCCTTCTCTCCTGCCGCCGCACGGGCCTGGTCCAGGGCGCTGTGCGGTCCGTCGGTGACGAAGGTGAAGCGGTCGCCGAGCCGCCATGTCTTCGGTGCCTGGTGGGTGATCACGAAGACGGGTGGTGGCGTGTTGCGGTCGGCGCCGTAGTCGATCGACTCGTTCCAGCTGTGCACCCGGGTGCGGCCGCCGCCGAGGTCCTCGAACGTCATCGTCTCCAGGCTGACCTGATTGGGCGCGCACTCCTACACCGGCCCACTCGTCGTGTTGATCGTCGTGGTGCCGCTGTTCGTTTGATGGTGGTGCGCCGTGCGGCTATTCAGCTCCCGCTGCGGCGGTGGCTGTCACGGCGGCGGTGGCTGCAGCGGCGGCGGTGCCGGTCCGGCCGAAGATGAGCGCGACCAGGGCCAGGCCCGCGACGGCGCCGGCGAGTTGGGCGCCGATGAAGCCGGGCACCGAGCCCGGGGCGATTCCGGCGAAGGTGTCGGTGAAGGCGCGCCCGATCGTCACCGCCGGGTTCGCGAAGGAGGTGGAGGAGGTGAACCAGTAAGCGGCGCCGATGTAGGCGGCGACCGCGACCGGTGCGAAGCGCAATCGGGCGGTGCGGGCCAGGCCGAAGATCAGCAGGATGAGTCCGGCGGTGGCGACGACCTCGCCCAGCAGGAGGTGTCCGCTCGAGCGGTCGTGCGTGGACCATTTCACGAGCGGTTCGCCGAACATCGCATCCGCAAGGATCGCCCCACCGATCGCCCCGACCGCCTGCGCGGGGAGGTATGCGGCGACCTCGCGGCCGGTCACACCTGGGCCACCGCGCCGTGTGTTCCACCACTCGGCGAGGGTGACTGCGGGATTGAAGTGGGCGCCGGAGACCGGGCCCAGGAGCAGGATCAGGATGCCGAGGCCGAAGACGGTGGCGGTGGAGTTGGCCAGCAGTTGCAGGCCGACGTCCTTGCTGAGCTGGGTGGCCTGGATGCCGGAACCGACCACGATGGCCACGAGGGCGGCGGTGCCGACCAGTTCGGCTGCTGCCCGGTGTGCCAGCGGGGCGCGGGGCGGCATGGCGCCGGGGGCGGGCCGGGGTCCGGGGTCGGCTATTGGCGACGATTCCGCCGTCATTTCGACGCCGGCATCGGTGGCGCTCAACCGGACTCCTAGGTGTGAGGGTGTTGGGTGATCGGGGTGATCGGGGTGATCAGGGGATCAGGGAATCAAGGGCAGGAGCGCTTGAGGTTGCCCTCGGCGGTGGCGCGAGCGGTGGTGGCGAGCTCGGCGAAGGAGCCGGCCAGGGCTTCGATGACGTCCGGGCGCAGCTTGTAGTACGTGAACCGGCCGCAGGGTTCGGTCTCGACGACGCCCGCGTCGCGCAGCACCTTGAGGTGATTGGAGAGGTTGGTCTGTCTGGCACCGGTCTCCTCCACCAGATGTGTGGTGCACAGGGTCTCGTGGGCGAGAAGGGTCACGATCTGCATCCTGAGCGGGTCGGCGAGAACCCGCATCAGATCAGTGTCGACTGACGTCAGCATGTGCTGATACTGTCACATCAGTGGGCGCTGATGCCAGCGTCCGCCCGGCTCGTGGCCCTGAAGGGATCGCCGCAGAGGCGGCCTTGCGGCAGCACCCGGAGGTGCTGGGCGAACGCTTCGCTCGACGTGCGTGCCGCAGCCGTGCAGCCGAGCTTGCCGAGTTCCTCGCCACCTCCTGGCCCTCGCTGCTCGCCGACAGAAGGAACGAGAGCACCGTGTCCGACAAGCCTTCCGTCCTGTTCGTCTGTGTTCACAACGCCGGCCGCTCCCAGATGGCCGCCGCGTGGCTGACCCACCTGGCCGGCGACCGCGTCGAGGTCCGCTCCGCCGGCTCCGCTCCCGGTGCCCAGGTGAACCCGTCCGCCGTGGAGGCGATGCGCGAAGTCGGCATCGACATCTCCGCCGAGATCCCCAAGGTCCTCACCGTCGAGTCCGTCCAGGCGTCCGACGTGTGCATCACGATGGGCTGCGGCGACGTCTGCCCGGTGATCCCCGGCAAGCGGTACCTGGACTGGACGTTGGACGACCCGGCCGGCCAGGGCGTCGAGGGCGTTCGTCCGATCCGCGACGAGATCAAGGCCCGCATCGAGGACCTGATCGCTGACATCGCCCCTGCGCCCGGCCCATGAGGATCGTCCCCAGAGCCGAGCACGGTCGGTACGGATCTCCGGGGAAGCGGTGGGCAGGAGGACCGCGCCCTTCGCGTACCGCGCGGCGACCACACCGGGCAAACGCCATCGCACGATCTGTCAGGACGATGGCGGAGGGGAGTGGAAGGCGTTGGCCGCAGACCGCTCCCTGACGATGCTGCCGGGTTCGCAGGCCGTGCGATGACGCTCGGCAGGCTCAGGCCGGAGACAAGCTCAGGTCGGAGACCTGGTCCGCTCCTCCTGCCGTGCGCCGTGAGGCATGATCTTCCGATGGACACTCACGATGTGCAGTACTGGGCCTGCTTCACGGACCCTGACGCAGCGCCCGGCTCGGACGAGAACGAGACGGAGATGCGGGTGGAGAGTTGGGGCGCGGATGGTATGGCTCTTGTTCTGGACCAGGAGGAGGGCCGGCTGGTCTCCGCCAGGGAGCGCCCCGGCTTCCTGCGGGTGGAGCGGCGCGACGCGCCGCAGGTGCGCGGTGTGATTCCGGGCGGCGGCTGGAAGCTGGGACAGAAGGACGGCCTGTCCCTGGGCACGGCAGTGGTCGCGTTCCTGGTGTACGACGGCTATGTCCGGCCCATCACCGGCCTGCCGCCGGCGGGAACGGGGAAGGTCTCGCGGGAGACCCATCAGCTGGTTCAGCACAGGGAGTAGCTCAGGGAGTAGCTCAGGCCCGGTCCCACTGTCCGGCGAAGTCCGGGCCAGGCGGTGAATCCGGCCGTTCCACCGTCCGCCGCGCGGCGCGGCCGGGTCCATGAGGGCGCGCACTGGTGGCCTTGCCCGGCCTCTGACCGGGTACTAGGGTCGGCCGGGTGACTGCCGGGTCGGCCCTGAGCCATACACGAGTGAGGCCCCCGGCTTCGCCCTGAGCACCACGCGGGCACGAGGCCCGCCCTGCCCTCTCCCTGTCTTCATTTCCGGGGCCCTCACACGGCGCCCCGTCTCAGCGGAACCCAAGACTCGGAGAGGCACAACAGAATGTCGCACGACCAGCACCAGTCACCCGTCACCGTCGTTCAGCTCAACCACACCGCCGTATACGCCACGGACCGGCAGCTGTCGGCCGAGTTCATCGCCGAGATCCTTGGCCTGAAGGTCAGCGCCCCGCTGGGGCCGTTCCTGCCCGTCGACCTCGGCAACGGCGTGACGCTCGACTACTGCGCGAAGCGCGACGAACCGATCCAGTCGCAGCACTACGCGTTCCTCGTGCCCGACGATCAGTTCGACGCCATGATCGCGCGCCTGAAGGCGATCGGGGTCACCTACTACGCCAACCCCAACCACACCGACCCGGGCCGGATCAACCGTCTCTTCGGCGGCCGCGGCGCGTACTTCGCCGACCCGGACGGCCACAACATGGAGATCATGACCCGGCCCTACGCCGGGCGTTGAATCAGCTGCGTCAGAGAGGTGACTGGCCCTCAGGTGCCGGGAAGGCCTCCCTGGTCAGGGGAGTAGTCGGGGGAGTGGTCGGGCGGCGCGTCCGTCGTCGGTGAGTCCGGGGCGGGTCCGGTGGCCGGGGAAGTCGAGGCGGCGGCGGGTGAAGGCAAGACGGCTTCAATGGGCAGGCTGCCTGTTAATATTTGTCAGGTAGCCTGCTCATTCACGCTGAGGTTCCGCTCAGCGGGCCACCCCGTCGCAGAGGTCCTGGAGGAAGGAGCCGCGCGTGTCCCGAGCCGGTGACACCCACGTTCCAGGGCGGACGACCCAGGTCGGCCCGCCCCGCGACAATCCCTTCGGACCCCGCTTTGTGGCGCCGCTGTACGTGGGGGCGTCGCTCAACCCGGTCAACAGCTCGATCATCGCGACGGCGCTGGTCGCCATCGCCGCGGCCCTGCACCTTGCCGTCGGGGACACCGCGATCCTGATCTCCTGTCTCTACCTCACCAGTGCGCTGGCCCAGCCCGCCGCCGGACGCCTCGCCGAGGAGTTCGGGCCCCGGCGGGTCTTCGTCGCCGGCATCGTGCTGGTGTTCACGGCCGGGATCGTCGGCTCGCTGGCCCACTCGCTGGCCGCGCTGATCGTGGCCCGAGTGCTGATCGGCGCGGGCACCTCGGCGGGATATCCGGCGGCGATGCTGCTGATCCGCCGCCGCGCCGAACAGGCCGGACACGAGGCCCCGCCGCGCGGGGTGCTCGGCGGACTGTCGATCACCGGCGCCGCCACCGTCGCGGTCGGTCCCGCCCTCGGCGGGCTGCTGGTCGCCTGGGCGGGCTGGCGGAGTGCCTTCTGGATCAACATTCCGGTCGCGGCCATCACCCTGATCCTGGTGCTGACCGGGATCGCCCGGGACCCCGACCCCGTGCGCCCCGGCTCGCCGCGCGCTCTCGCCTCCCGCATCGACCTGCTCGGCATGCTGGGGTTCGGCGGCTCGCTCGCCGCCTTGATGATCTTTCTCTCCGCGCTGCCGCGCCTGGACCGGCCCGCGCTCGCCGCCGCCCTCGTCCTCGCCGCGGCACTGGTCGCCTGGGAGCTGCGGGCCGCCCACCCCTTCCTCGACGTTCGCCTGCTGGTCTCGAACGGAGCTCTGACCCGCACCTACCTGCGCAACGGCCTGACGCTGATGGGCACGTACGTGATCCTGTACGGGCTCACCCAGTGGCTACAGGTGGCCCGCGGGCTGTCCGCGTACCAGGCCGGTCTTGCGCTGATGCCGATGGGCGTCCTGACCGCAGTGACCGCCCGGGTGGTGTCACGGCGGACGGGGGTGCGGCTGCCGCTGATCCTCTGTGCGGTACTGCTGCTCGTCGGCGCGGTGGCCGTGCTGTTCATCGGCAGCGGTACACCGATGGTGGCGGTCATCTGTGTCAGCGCGGTGTTCGGCCTGACGTCCGGTGCCGGGACGGTCGCCAACCAGACCGTGCTGTATCAGGAAGCCCCCGCCGCCACGCTCGGCACCGCCTCCGGACTGCTGCGCACCTTCGGCTACCTCGGAGCCATCGCCTCCGCGGCGATCACCGGCGCCGCCTTCCACAGCAGCGTGAACGACAGCGGCCTGCACCTCATCGCGTGGGTCCTGGTCGTGATCTCCGCACTCGTTCTGATCCTGACCGTCCTCGACCGCCGGTTGGCCAAGGCCGACCGGCGGCACGCGAACTCACACCGCGCCGGCGGGGCTGGCGACCCGGCCCGGTGCACCGCCACAGCAACCACCGAATCCACTGAGAGGCGATCCACCGACATGACCACCGGTACGCACATCACCGCCACCATCGACCCGGCCCGCACCGCGCTGCTGCTGATGGACTTTCAGCCCGTCACTCTGGGCGCCGTGCCCGACTCGGAGGGCGTGCTGGCTCGCGCCCGAGAAGCACTGGCCTGGGCCCGCGCCCATGGCACGCAGGTCGTGTTCGTGCGTGTCGCGCTGACCGCGGCGGACGCCGCCGCCGTACCCGCGCACAACACGACGTTCTCCCAGGTCGCCGCAGCCGGGTACCTGGCGGACGGCACCCCCGCGACGGCGGTGCACGAATCCCTCGCGGTCCAGGACCACGACTTGACGGTGCGCAAGATACGGGTCGGCGCCTTCGCCAGCGACACCGATCTCCGCGCCGAGCTGCGCGCCCGCAAGGTCGACACCTTGGTCCTCGCCGGGATCTCCACCAGCGGCGTGGTGCTGACGACACTCCGGCAGGCGGCTGACGAGGACTACCGTCTGTTCGTCCTGGCCGACGCCACCGCTGACCCCGACCCGGAAGTGCACCAAGTGCTCATGGAGAAGGTCTTCCCGCGCCAGGCCGAGGTCGTCACCACCGCTGACCTCGCCGCGCTGAGCCGGGCCGAAGAACCGACGGCACGGCCCTAGTGACCTGAGTCGGAGGTTTGGCGTTAGTTCGGTATGAGCCGTCCGGGTCCGAAGATTCCGCCGTTGTTACTGACTGAGCCCCAGCGGGCCGTGCTGGAGGGCTGGGTGCGTCGGCGCACAACCGCGCAAGCGTTGGCTCAACGGTCGCGGATCGTGCTGGAGTGCGCGGACGGTCACTCGATCATGGAGGTGTCCCGTCGTCTGCGGATCGCTCCGGACACGGTCCGCACCTGGCGGCGGCGCTTCCTGGAGAACGGCTTGGACGGCCTGTGTGACGAGCCCAGGCCGGGTGTCCCGCGGAAGATTACCGACGCGGATGTGGAACGAGTGATCGTCAGGACGCTCGAGGAGACGCCGAAGAACGCAACGCACTGGTCGACCCGTTCCATGGCCGCAGCCACGGGCATGTCGCAGTCGACGGTCTCAAGGATCTGGCGGGCGTTCGCCCTGGCCCCGCACCGCTCGCAGACCTTCAAGCTTTCGACGGACCCGTTCTTCATCGACAAGGTCCGCGATGTCGTCGGCCTCTATCTCGATCCGCCGGAGAAGGCCCTGGTCCTCTGCGTGGACGAGAAGTCGCAGATCCAGGCCCTGGACCGGTCACAACCGGTGCTGCCGATGATGCCCGGCGTTCCAGAACGCCGCAGCCACGACTACATTCGCGCCGGCACCACGACGCTCTTCGCGGCACTCGAGGTCGCGACCGGCAAGGTGATCGGATCACTGCACCGCCGCCACCGGGCCATCGAGTTCAAGAAGTTCCTGGCCAAGCTCGACAAGGAAGTCCCGGCCGGGCTCCAGGTGCATCTGATCCTCGACAACTACGCGACCCACAAAACACCCGAGATCAAGAAGTGGCTGCTGGCCCACCCGCGCTTCCACCTGCACTTCACACCCACAAGTGCGTCGTGGCTGAACCTGGTCGAGCGGTGGTTCGCCGAGCTCACACAGAAGAAACTCAAGCGCGGAGTCCACCGCTCCGTCCAAGCCCTCGAACGCGACGTCCGAACCTGGCTGGCCGACTGGAACGACCAACCCCGGCCCTTCATTTGGACGAAGACCGCTGACGAGATCCTCGACAAGGTCGCCGCCTACTGCCACCGAATCTCTGACTCAGGTCACTAGGCGGACTGCTCTGAGTTCAGCGTTCTGCCGGGCCGTGATCGCCCGGCGTCGATGAACCACAAACCGTGATCTGAAGTCGGAAAGGTCCCAGTGGCGACCGGCGGGAAGCGCTCGTGCTCCTTGCCCGGTCAGCCCGCTCCTCTGGTCAAATCCCACCCTCGTTGCGTAAGGTTCAGTGTGTACTATGAACCATTACAATTCAGGGGGCGGGCGGCGATGCCGGACATCAGGATCAGTGAACTCGTGCGGATGTGGATCGACGGCTGGGTCGTCTCCCGTGGCAGCTCGGATCCGATCGACGAGCCGTGGGGGTGGACGATCGACGTCGGTCAGCCGAAGCACGTCGCCCGGCACGTGCTGCCGGAGCCCTCCGAGGGCGATGTGCGCAAGATCGTCGCCGCGACGAGCGCGCCCGGGACGTGGCTGAAGCTGTTCGCCGAGGAGCAGGCGGTCCTGCCCTGGGTCGGGCCGGGCTGGCGGTGTGGCATTGCCGGTTTTCTGATGACCTGTCACCTGGCACCGGAGCGCCCTGAGGTGCCGGCCGGTTACACGCTCACCAGGTGGACCAGGGGCGGCATCAGCCGAGTGCTGGTCCGCACGCGCGCCGGGCACTTCGCCGCCCGTGGACAGATCGCTCATGTGGGCGCCCATGTCGTGGTCGACCAGGTCGAGACCGCCGCCGAGCACCAGCGCAAGGGCCTCGGCGGCCTGGTGATGCGCACGCTGCAGAGCACCGCGTACGAAGCCGGTGCAAGGACCGGCCTCCTGGTCGGCACGCCCGAGGGTCGGGCGCTCTACTCCTCGCTGGGCTGGACCATGCGCTCCCCGATGACGAGCCTCTGGTACGAGCCTTCGGATGCCGCACGGTGAGCTGAACAAGACACCACCGGCCCACCTCACCCGGCTCCACCTACGCGGCACCACACTGTGCTCCGCAGCCTCCAGCCCACCACGCGATCCGAACCCAGAACACTCCCTAGAGCTCGGAGTCCGCCATGCGGTTCATGATCTCGGCGGCCTTCTCGAGCGTGCGGCGCTCGGTGGCCTTGAGCGTGGACCCGATTACGCCGGCCAGCCACGCCTCACGTGCCGCCGGAATCCGCTCGGTCAGCGCCCGCCCGGCCGGGGTCGCGCTGAGCAGCGACTTGCGCCCGTCGTTCGGATCCTTCGCTCTGGTGACCAGCCCACCCGCGCGCAGTACGGCCACGATCTCCGCCATCGACTGCCGCCGCACGTGCTCGGCCTGGGCGAGCGCGCTCGTGGTCACCGGACCGTGCTTCACCATCCGGTGCAGCGTGGTCAGATGCGACCAGTTCCACGGCAGGTCGTCGATCGGGGCCTCGGTGCGCAGCCGCGCCCGTAGCCGCGTCATCGCCCGCATCAGCTCGACGGCGGTGTCCTCGGACGAAAGCGGTTCGCTGTTCACCGGACCAGAATAGGTCAGGCCACAGACGCCCTGGCCAGGGACAGGATCCCGTACTTGAGACTCAGGTCGCCGCCTGACGTGGCGCCTGACGTGGCGCCGGGTGTGCCGCCTGACGTGCCGCCTCGAACGGTGTCCGGTCGAAGAGGAACCGACTGTAGGTGATCTTGCCGTCCTGCACGGTGACGCATTCGGCGCCCGGAGCGTGCTTCACCGGGACCGTCTCGGTGTCATACATGATCAGCGCGGTCTCGCCGTCGCCGAAGGCCGCAATCATTTCCGCGCTGATGAGCATCTGCACGAACGGGCCCATGAAGGCGCGGTACGCCGCGGCGCCCTCGATGCGCCCGGCCGGCGCGTCGCAAATGATGTCGTCGGCGATGTACGTCATGGCGCGTTCGAAGTCCTTGCCGGTCCAGGCGTCGTGGTACGCCAGCGCGGTCTTGAGTGCTGGGCTGGGGTGGTCGGTCATCGTCGTTCCTCTCCGGTCACGAAGTCGCGCGCCTCCTGGAGATACGCGACGCCGGCCTGTTCGTCGGCTGGGGTGAGGCGGACCCATTGCCGCATGGGGTGTCCACCGCGCGGATCGCAGGCATGCCCCGCGCCGGCGGCGATGAGCTCGGTGACCCGCACGGCGGGAAGTTTGACGACGAGGTCATGCCGGGTGGTGAACGCATAGAACCGTCCGGCCGCCTTGAGGCCCGGGCTCTGCAGCATGCGGCCCAGCTCGTCGCCCGGGTGCAGTTCGAGCAACCGTTCGAGTGCCTGTTCCAAAGTACCCATATGTGTTGAGACACCGCTGCCACCTCCAACGGAACGGTGCAAGGATGCGATCATGACCGAGGACACCCTGGCCAGCGCCCAGGCCGGCGATCCGGAGGCGTTCGGAACGCTCACCGACCCGTACCGCGGCGAGCTGCAACTGCACTGCTACCGGATGCTCGGCTCGCTCACCGACGCCGAAGACATGCTGCAGGAGACGCTGCTGGCGGCCTGGCGCGGCCTCGAAGGCTTCGAGGGCCGGGCGTCGCTACGGGCCTGGCTGTATCGCATCGCCACCAACCGATGCCTCAACGCGCTCCGCGACGCGGGGCGACGCACCCCACCCACGCCGGTCCCACCGTTCGAGCCGACCGAACCCACCCGCCGCGGCGAAACCACCTGGCTCCAGCCGTACCCGGACACGTTGCTCGAACGGATTCCCGACGCCGGCTCCCGGCCGGAGGCGCGCTACCAGAGCAAGGAGGCGGTGGAACTCGCGTTCGTCGCCGCGCTCCAACAGCTGCCGCCCCGCCAGACGGCCACGCTGGTGCTGCGCGACGTGCTCGGCTACTCCACGGCAGAGGTCGCCGACATGCTGGACACGACCGGGACCGCCGTCAAAGGCGTCCTGCAACGCGCCCGCGCCCGCCTCGACGAACACCGCCGCTCCGTGACCACCGTTCGGCCCGGCTCCGCCCAGGAACGCGAGCTCACCCGGCGCTTCGCCGAGGCATTCACCGCCGACGACATCGACGGGGTCGTCGCTCTGCTCACCGACGACGCGTGGCTGACGATGCCGCCGGCACCGCATGAGTACCGAGGTGCGGCGGCGATCGCCGCGTTCCTCCGGACCGGTGCGGCCTGGCGTGACGGTCGCCGGTTCCTGCTCGTACCCACCCGGGCCAACACCCAGCCCGCGTTCGGCTGCTACCTCCCCGACACTTCCGAGCCGATCGCGTACCCGGCCGGGCTGATCGTGCTCACCATGGGACATGACCGCATCCTCGCCGTCACCAGGTTCCTCGACAACGAGCTGCTGCCCCGATTCGGGCTCCCCGAGAAGGTCACCCTGCCCGCCCAGGCGCGGTAAGAGGGGACCCCCTGCACTGCCGCAGATCGAATGGTCACGCAGGCGCGGCATAGCAATGCACGGTCACCGTCTGCGTCGGACTCCACCGCTGATCGACGGTGGCCAGCAAGCTCCAGCCCAGGCGTTCGTACAAGGCCGCGGCCGACGTGTCGGAGGCCAGGACGTCGAGGACCGGGTGCAGCGCACGCTGGTGAGCGTCCTGCACCGCCCGCTCCATCAGCAGAGCGCCGATTCCGTGGCCACGAGCGGCAGGTGAGACGAACAACCGGCTGATCACAGCGGTGTCCTCGACGGACACGCCCTCGCGGCCGCTCCACAGGGCAGGTGCCGCATCTCCCGCCCCGCTGCGCGACAGGCCGATATGACCGACGACGTGTCCGTCCAGTTCCGCCACCCATGCCGCGAGCAGGGAAGGCTGCATCAGCCACTCACTGGGACGGTCAGGCCAGTTCGCCGGATAGCCGTCACTGGCATGGACCTCGGCGAGCACGCCGACGCAGTCATCGACATCGGATGCCTCGCGCCGCCGGATGCGGCAGGTCGGAGGTTCGTCGGCCGTAGGTACACCCTGTCGATTCACCGAAGCATGAAAGCACAACACGACGACGGGACCGGCCGATCGGCCCCCTCCGGCCTCGGACCGGATGCTGCCGGGCCGGGTGCTTCACGGCTTCGGGAGGTTCGGGAGCCGGTGCGACGACGCCGTTCCCGACCTCGGGCCGGACTGCCGCCGCCGCACCGGAGGGCGCTGCTTGCTGGGTGGGATCTACCCGCGGTCGGCTATGCGGAGTGCCGCCACCACCGCTGGTCGGTGGCGAAGACCGCGCGCAGGGTGTTGGTCGCGCAGTGGATCTCTCCTTCTGACACATGGGTGGAGAGCAGGTCGTCGACGTAGCGGACCGTGTAGCCGGTGGTGGCGAAGGCCTTGTCGATGGCCTCGGTGAAGACGTCCTTCCCGCCGATCAGCGGACCGAAGGGCTTCGGCGCGACGTATTCCCCGTTGTTCAGCACCAGACCGTTGACCGTGCCGGGGATCAACGCCACCGCCTGGTCCATGGCGCCGAGCCGGGCTTCGGCCGCGTCCCGGTCGGGACCCGGCTTCATGCCCCTGATTTCGCTCTGGAGCATCAGGTAGTCCATCGTGCGGGCAGTGAACAAGGCGGGGACCCGCACGATGTCGGCGTCGGTCAGACCCACCTCGCGCTTCAGTACGGCGACGTTGGCGTCGATCCTCTGCGCGCTGCGGTCGTTGACGTGCAGGAACTGCGGGTCGGCGAGGAACTGGTCGATGCTGCGCTGGTCGACGTGGTCGGTGTACCGCCAGTCCAGTGCGGGCAGCCCACCGTGCATGATCTGGCCCCCGTGCCCGGCCTTCTTCGCGTCCTGGAGAACCTTCATGCCGCTTCGCGGGTCGGCGACGATCGCGCGCCAGCCGAGGCGGCTGCCCGGGGCGGGCAGGAACTGGATGAACTCGTCGATGTGGCCGACCGACAGCCACGACGTGTCGAGCGACAGGGGCTTCTGCATGCTCTGCGAACGCAGGAAGGTGAGCATCTCCGTGGCGGGGCCCTTCTTGCCGTCGGAGGGGTCACCGCCGATGACGATGCGGCCCGCCGGGTAGCCCCGGTACGCGGGGACCGTCTCCAGGTTGCCCATCGAGTCGTACGTCGAGTCCTCGTCCGGGGTCGGCACGTGCGCGATGTGCACGGCGGCCACGTCGGGCCCGGCGAAGTCGGTGAACACGACACGGGAGGCGGCGTGCCGGTTCTCGTTGACGGAGGGGATCAGCACGCGCATCCCGTGCGGCTTGCCGCCGGAGCCGGGGATGGAGGCGTAGGCCGGCTCGAAGAGGTCCTGCATCCACTGGTCGCCGCCGGTGTCCACCCGGCGCAGCGGCGTGTCGAGTCCGTTCGCCTTCACGGCGGCGGCGAGGGCGTCGGTGAAGGGCTTGCCGGTCTCCGGATCCTGGTCGTCGGAGGCGAGCGCCTCCTGCAGACGCTGGGTGTTGAGCTGAGTGAGTACCGGGGCCTGCTGGAGGGCGACGGTGCGCGAGGAGGTCACGCCGTTCGCAGTGACGTCCAGTCGTACGGTGACGCGGCCGGCCCATACGGCGGAGTCACGGACGATGTCGCGCCCCTCGATGCCCAGTTCGACTCCTGCGCGCAGCTCGGCGGCGGTCAGCTTCGTGTCGGGGCCGACGACCTCCCAGCCCCTGGGCGCGGCACTCCTGGGGCGCTTGATGAACAGGCGCACGTGGTCGGCCCCGGCGCCCGGCACGGTGACGCGCCCGGTCGCGGAAGCGGGGGCCGCGGCCCAGGGTGCCGTATGGAGACGGGCCAGATCGGCCTCGTCCTGGGCGCCGTTGACCACCGTGTCGGCGGCGTCGTTGCACCCGGCCATGTCACGGTCGGCCTGATACTGCGCCAGCCGATGGGTCCGCTTCAACGCGGCGTACTTCCGCTCCGCCTCATCCTTCTTGGCGGGGTCCTTGGCCTCCTCACGCAGCGCCGCCTCCTGTACCCGGAAACTCTCGTTGTCGGCCTGCTCCCGACCGGCGGCACTGACCAGGAGCTCCTTGGAGCGGGCCTTGCAGACGCCGGCGTCATCGTCGACGTTGGCCAGGAAGAGCGCAGGCTGCCCGGGAGCCGTGGCGGTGTCGGTCCGGAGATCCGCCACAGGTGTGGCGGCGGAGGCGGGCATGGCGAGGCCCACCGTGCTGACGGTCAGTGCCCCCGCCAGAAACAGTTCGCGCGTTCGGAATCTCATCGCTGGGTGTCCCTCGGATCCGGTGCGAGGTCCCGCTGCCGGGCAGTGCCCGCTGCAGCTTCAGGGACCGTCTGAAGACATCAAGATCGCCAATACTTGTCAGTTTCCTGTGAACCGGAGGTCAGGGAATCGTCAGCGAGGACTTGCGGGACCCTTGCGCTGCTCACGCTCGCTCTGGCACGGACGCCAGCTGGGACCAGGCGTGGCACCGGCTGGACGGATGGAAACGCTGGCTGCCCGTGGCCGGCGCGACGCACTACAGCTTCTCCGACATCCCGCTCTTCCTGGACGAACTAGGCCTGCCTGGAGCGCAGTCGCAGCAGACCCTTCCCGGCGGCCGATCGCTGGACATCACGCGCGCGTACGTCGGAGCCTTCTTCGACCTGCAGCTGAAGCACACTCCGCAGCCGCTGCTGGACGGTCCGACGCCGACAGAACCGGAGGTCGTCTTCAACAACCCGTAACCGGATGGTGGAGCGGGTCGAGTCGAAGGCGGGGGCACCAACCGTGCCTTCAGGGACGGTGTGTTGCTCCGCCGGGCCGGGGGAGGGTGAGGGCCGCGGCGGCGGCCAGCAGGGCCGTGGCGACCGCAGCCCACCAGCCCTGGCGGAACGCGTCGAGCGTCGCGTCCGCTGTGGCGGGGGTTCCGAGGAGGGTGACCGTCAGCGCGACGCCCAGGACGGAACCGGTCTGGCGGGCCATCGTGGTGACGGCCGAGCCGGTCGCGAAGCGAGTGGGCGGCAGCGCCGTGGCGGCCGCGCCGACGAGGGTGGGGAGGGCGAAGCCGACGCCGATGCCGGTGAGCAGCATGCCGGGGAGGAGCCCGGTGGCGTAATGCGGGTCCGTGCTGAGCACGGTGGCCCACCAGGCGAGTCCGGCGCCGAACAGCAGGCAGCCGAGCGCGGCGGTACGGCCGGCACCGAGGCGGCGGACGACAGGACCGGAGCTGATGGCGAGGAGCGGGACGACCAGCGGGCCCGGTGCGATCGCCAGCCCCGTGCGGATCGGCGAGTACCCCCACACCTGCTGGCACCAGAGCACCGAAGTGAGCAGCATGGCCGCGAACGCGGCCGTGAAGAAAAGGGCCGCGACGGTCGCGGCGGCGAAGGCAGGGGTGCGCAGCATCGGCAACTCGACGATCGGAGCGGGGTGCCGGGCCGACCGCAGCACGAAGGCGCCGGTGAGGACGACCGTGGCGAGCAGGGAGCCGAGGACCCCGGGGGAACTCCAGCCCCAGGCGTTCGACTTGACCAGTCCGAGCGCCAGGGCTCCTATCGCGAGGGTGAGCAAGGCGGTACCCAGCAGGTCGGGGATGCGGCCCGCGCGGTCCGGGCGGGAGTCGGGCAGCAGCCGGGCGCCGGCCACCAGGCCGACCACTCCGACCGGGACGTTGACGAGGAACACCCAGCGCCAGTCGGCCTCGACGAGGAGACCTCCGACGACCGGCCCGAGGCCGGCGGCTATCCCGCCGATCGCGGCCCAGCTGCGGATGGCCCGCGGGCGCTGCTCCGGCGCGGTGTTGGCCAGCAGCAGTGCGAGCGATGTCGGCATCAGGGCGGCGGCTCCGGCGGCCTGCAGGACGCGGGCCGCGACCAGCCAACCGAGGTCGGGAGCGACTGCGCACAGCGCGGAGGCGAGGGTGAAGACGAAGAGGCCCAGCAGGAAGCCCCGGCGGTGCCCGTACCGGTCGGCGAGCCGGCCGGCGACGACGAGCAGGGCGGCGAAGACGATCGCGTACGCGTTGAGCACCCAGGACAGCGAAGCGAGCGAGCTGCCGTCGAAGGAGGCCCCCATCGCGGGGACCGCGACGTTCACGATGAACAGATCGAGGTTCGCGACGAAGACACCGGCCGAGACGATCCACACAGAGGCGCGCGATGAGGCGCGGGGGGAGGTCCGGGAGGCCACGGACAGGGGAGGGTTTGATTTTCCAACTATCACGGCGACAAGCTAGCGCTCGTGAGTTTGAATTGGCAACCCATTCGAGAACCGGTGCGCACCACCCGCGGCGGCCGGGTCGCGCTCCGGCTGGACGGCGCGCCTCGCGTCGCCTACGGACAGGCGGACAGAGCTGCGCCCCGGACGCCTGGGCGTGCCCGCTCTCAGTCACCGTGCCGAGGTGCTTGCTTGTAGGTCGTGCCTGGTGGAATCAGTGCTTCCGTACGACGCGCTCCGGCGTACCCGGCTTCCAGATCGTGACGTCCATGTGGCCGCCGCCGACCTCCACCGCTGACGCTCCGGTCACATCGGCCGCGTAGAAGCGGTCGAAGTCGCGTCCCCGGAGGTCGAGCCCGATGTTTTCGAACAGGTCATCGGCGAACCGCTGATGCAGCGCTTTGTCCTGGACGTCCTCGACCACACCCCACAGCTTCGCGTCACCGTCCTTGACCTCGGCGTCGACCGTCGCCGTATGCAGGCAGAAGCGCGGGTCGCGACCCAGGTCCCGGAACTTGGTGGTGTCCGGCATGCCGACGATCCACAACTGGTCTTCGAACACCCTCGGCTCGATGGGGCTGATCCGCGGGAATCCGTCCGAGCGGAGGGTGGCAAGCAGGCACAGGTTGCCGGTGGCGGCATGGCGGCGCGTGAAGATGCCGGCGATCCGCGGCGCGCCCTCGGTGAACTCTTTCCAGGTCGTCATGGTTGCGACGCTACGACAGCGCGAGCCGGAGCGCCGGGCAACACGGGAGCGGCCGCCGAAATCATCAGGGCGGCACTCCCCGGCGACCATGTGATCGTGGTCGGCGCCGAGTTCTCCGGCCCCGCCTGCGCCTGCGCCTGCGCCCTGACCGGTGGCGGCCTGCGTGTCACCGTGCTGCCTCGTTCCTGCACGGTGTCGGGCACGCCCTGTCCGGGGCCGCCCCGGTCGGAGGCGTGTCGCCACACGGATCAGGTCGGCGACTGTGCGCAGTCGGCTCTGTGGCGGCCAGGCGATCACCGTTGTCACGGGTGGAGCATCCAGAACCGGCACGGCGGCCAGATCCCTGCGCAGGTCGGCGCCGGCCGACTCGGGCACGATCACGGTGGTGCGGCCGAGTGCGATCAGCTGGAAGAGCTGAGTCAGGTTCCGTACCTCTGCCCCTGGTCCCTCCGGGTAGCTGCACGGTCGGGTCAACGGGATGTGCGGCGGGCGTGGACGGCCGAGGCCACCGCGAAGACGGCTGCGGCCACGAAGCCGAGCATCTGTAGCCAGCCGGCGGTGAAGTCCAGTGCGCGGTCCGGTTCGATCAGCCGGGATGCGAACTCGGGCGTGGCGAGTCCGCCGAAGACGAAGAAGGCGCTCATGGCGAGGATCAACAGCGGGGTGAACCGCCACCGGACCAGCGCCACCATCACGGCGAACGCGAGGTCGATGAACGGGCCGGGCCCGTCATAGCCGGGAGCTTCGTCGCCGATGGCGGCCAGGACCAGAGCCATGCAGGTGGCGATCAGGAACATCCGGTGGTGGCCGTGAGCCCGGCCGATCGCGGTCCAGGCCGCACCACCGCGTCGCGGTGGTCCCACGGAATCCGGCAACCGGTGATCGGTGGGCGGTGTCTGCGCTGTCACGAGACAGGCTCCTTCGCTGGTGGCGTGCGCACCATCCTCGGCGCGGTCACGGCCGGCGTCGTCGTACCGCGGGCGGCTTCGCGCCTACGCCCCTCGGCGTAGGGGGCCAACGTGCCCGGAACGGCGCGTTACTCGCGGTGAAGTCATCGGCCGGTGGAACTGGCGGGTTCTCGCCCGTCGCCGCGGCCGTCGCACGCACACCACCGGTACCGTCCAGAAAAGTGCTCTCCTGTCGGCGGGCAGCGGCCCTGTCCCGTAGCCCGCGCGTGGGAACGCCGGCGATGAGCCCGCAGCACCCGACGCGTGCCGGCGCCGGGCCTGCACGAGGGCGTTGAGTGGCGGGTGGCCGGCAGCGAACACGAGGTACCGATGACATATGGGGGAGTTGGGCATGTACGTAGAAGCGGATGACGGGCGGGGCCTATGGCAGCAGGGCAGTTGGGAGGAGCCGAGCCGGAAACCGCCGGTGCATCAGGACCGTTCGGAATTCGCGCGCTGGTTCGAGGCGATTGCCGTGTTCGCGCCGGCACCGGCGTTCATCCGGGACGGACAGGGCCGGTACCTGTGGGCCAACGCCGCCTACGCCCACCTGTACTGCATGGAGCCCGACGCTGTCGTCGGCAGGACCGTCGAGGAGATCGACACACCCGCCGACGCGGCGATGTTCCGCGCGCTCGACCGCGAGGTGCTCCTGTCCGGCCGTCCGGTCCGTCACACCCTCTCCTTCCGGCATCCCGACGGCCTGCCCCGCCAGGTGACCGGGCACCGCTTCGTGCTCGACGTCGGCTGCGGACCGCGCGTGGGCGGGATCTACCTGGACGTCACCGACCACACCCGGGTCCTGGAGGACAAGACCGTCGCCGACGAGGAACTGCACGCGTTGCGGGAGCGCTCGGGTCTCGCCGTCGTGGCACTGGACCTGAGCGGCCGGGTGCAGCGGGTCAGCGGTGGCGCGGCCCAGTTGCTGGGGAGCGGCCGCAGCGCGCTGGAGGGAAGCTGGGCCGCCGAGCATCTGGACGGCGGTCTCGACGTCGGCTCGGTGCGGGGCGTCTGGGCGGACCTCGTTGCGGGACGGACCTCCCGGTACAGCGGCTCGGTGGTCTGCCGTACGGCCTCCGGCGGGAACCGGGTGCTGCGTACCGACCTGGCGGTGGTCAGGCGCCAAGGGGCGCCCGACCACATCGCAGCCGTACTGACCGCGCTGAGCGCCGAGTTCCACGGAAGGCCGGGCCTGAGTCCGGTGCAACTGCGCGTGCTCACGTTGATGGCCGGAGGCAGCCCGAACACGGTCATAGCCTCCCACCTGGGATTGTCCCGGCAGGCGCTGGACTATCACCTGCGGCGGCTGCGCGGTGTGCTGGACGCCGCCTCCCGTCCGGCGATGGTGGCCCGCGCCTACGCCCTGGGCATTCTCGACGCCACCACCTGGCCGCCGCGGGCCGTCGACACTCTCTCTCAGCATTGACCAGGTATCACGCTTCCCCGGGAGCTGGACGGACCCGGTCGCGACGGACGAACCACAGGACGACGCTGACGACGAGCAGCAGCAGGCACGTTCCCACGGCCGCGTGCACCAGGAGGGCGTCGAGGCGGTCGGCCGCGAGGTAGGCGCCGACGGCCAGAGCCACCAGGGCGCACACCCCGCGGTCGATGATCGACTCCAACGACAGGAGCGTTGCGCGGTATGGGGTTTTCGGGATCGCCGCGTTGATCAGGTTCCGCTGGACCGGGTAGGCGAGACCGGTCGCCGCCGCGAAGACACACAGCCATCCGATGGTGGCCATGGCCCCGGCCATCGTGGTGGCGGCCAGGGACAGGGCCATCACGAGGCTCAGCACGGTGACGGCGGCCGTGTCCGACAGCTTTCCGCGGACCCAGCCCGGCCGTGCGGAGCCAACGGCCTCGGCCACGGTCATGGCGGACAGCACCGCTCCGTGGTCGGCGACCGGAATGGCCTTGTCGAGGAGCAGCGGCTGGAAGAGGTTGACCTGGCAGATGCGCGCCAGCGTGAAGATGGCCACGCCCTGCACCATCAAGGGCCCCAGAGACCTCGAGCTCTTGAGCAGGGCCAGCGCCTGGCGCGCGGAGCTGAGAAGACCGGCGCGTTCCGTGTGAGGTCGCTGTGCGTCGTGGTCCGCGGCGAGGGCGGGAAGTGCGCCGGCACAGGCCAGCGAGCCGAGCGTGCAGGCGGCTGTCAGCAGGTAGGGGGCCTGGTGCTGGAGGTGCATCAGGACGCCGACCAGCGGCCAGCAGGCGATTTTGGCCCAGAGCCCGAGGGATCTCGCGGTGCCCTCCGCCTGGACGTAGTGCTCGCCGGCACCATTGGCGTGCAAGTACTCGTACAGATAGGCGCTGGAGGCTCCGGACACCAGGGACCGGGCGGCGGCGATGGCCAGGAAGTGCAGCAGGAAGCCCGAGAAGGAGGGCCAGGCCACCGGGACCAGGTTGGCGGCGGTCATCACCGCCGCCCCCAGTTGCAGACAGCGTCGCTGGCCGATGCGGTCGGCGAGGAGACCGGTGGGTATCTCCAGCAGGCAGAACGCCACGTAGTAGATGCTCTGGATGCCGAAGATCTGACTGTCCGACAGCCCTGCCTGCTTCTGGTACTCGTAGAAGACCGGCATCCACCACAGCAGGTTGAACAGCAGCTGGAAGCCGTTGTTCAGGCGGATCACGCGCAGGACGTTCTTGGGCATGGGGGCACGGCGTTTCGCGCGCGCGAGCAGGGAAACAGGCATGGGGGACCTTCGTCGGTGTGCGGGGACGGTGCGAGGGGCCGGCTTCCGCCCGAGTGCGGGCGGGCGACCACGAGGGGCGGGCCGCACCACGCCGGAAGTCCCGCGGTGGTGGGGCCCGCCGGGCGGCGTCAGGCGCTGTAGGGCCTCAGCTGGAGGATGTGGAGCCGGCCACCGGGTGCGAGGAGCCATTCGATGTCGAGCGGCACCGCGAACGTGTAGTCGGTGGCGAAGTGGGACTGGAGCAGACGGCCGGCCAGCGCGAGCTCGCCGAGATGGTCCTGTGTGTGCGGGTCCAGGTCCTCGGATGCCGCACCGAGCGAGATGGTACGCCCGCCGCCTTCCACGGTGTTGTAGAGGTACTGCAGGGGCAGCGTCGTGCCGTCGACGACGTCGGAGGTGGAACCGTGCGCGCAGTTCAGGTAGACGTTGCGGAAGTCGGCCCTGTTGGTCGGGTTGCAGGTGACCATCACGCCGCCGAGCGGGGATGCCTCGTACCGCTGGATGATCACGCCCATATATGTGTCGTCGAGGGAGATGCCTGCCTGGTGGCGCAGCCGCACGCTACGGGGGGACAGCAGGGACGCCCACACGTGGCGGATGGCGTCCAGGAGTCCGGGCAGATCGGTGACCTTGGTGTGCGACTCGTAGATGCCCGCGGCGGAGAAGCCCGGCAGGTCTTCGGCGTTGGAGGACGAGCGCACCGCGAAGCGGCTCGTTCCGGCCAGGTGCTTGACCAGGTGCGTGTCGAGCGCGCGGACCAGGTCCTCGGGCACCGGCAGGGTCCGCACCAGATGCTGCAACTGGACGCAGGCGGTGTCCACGGCGTCCATGGCGTCCAGTTCCAGGGCCATTTTCAGCTTGCCGATGCTCTGCTGCACCGCGGGCGACGAGTCCAGAAATCGCTGCTGGACGGCGAAGGGGACGGCTATCCCCTCCGGCGCGCTGACCCGCCGGGCCAGGAACGCGCCGGCTGCCTCGGCCAGATCGGCGTGCTCGGACGTCCGCAGACGACCCGCCAGGTGGCCGAGAAGGTCGGGCCTGGGCGGGCGCGGGACGGAGTAGTAGCCGGTCAGCCGGGCGGAGCCGTGGCGCAGCACATGGTGGAGTTCGCCGAGGTTGGCCGCCTTGGTGCCATAGCTGCGCCGGTCATGGGAACGGAGTTCGCTCAGCGGCACGATGGGCACGTCGGCGACCTGAGGGGCGTCGAGTCTGATGCGCTGGGTGTGCCAGGTCGGCTCGGTGAGGTCGGACGGCTGCTCGGCGCGTTCGACGACGGCGCCGTCGGCCAGCACGTCGTAGCGGATCCAGGCACCGTCGAGGTCGTCGGCGGCGATCCGGTCCAGGACACCGCGCACGATGGCGTTGGGGATGCCCCAGCCGGCCGCCAGCATGTTGGTGTGCGACAGAGGGGTCGTGGGTGAGCCGTTGAGCAGACCGGCGAGCCGCGGGATGTCGTCCGGGACCACCGGCATGGCAACGATGTCGTACCACGTGAGTCCCGGCCGGGCGGCGAGGTACTCCTCGGTGGAGGCGAAGGCCCGCAGCCGGCCGACGGCCGAGCCGAGGGTGAGCGGTACGAAGGGGGCGGCCGCGAAGAGCTCGTGGCCCTGGGTGCGGGGCAGCACGGTCTCGGGCACGGAGGTGAGAGCGTTCGCCTGGCCGTGGTTGGCCGGCTTGACCAGCAGCGCCAGCGCGCTGTCGAGCTGCTCGCGGACGAAGGAGTAGAACTCGGTCAGCAGCGTCGCACCCATGGTGTCGGCCTCGGTCGTCTCCAGCACCAGGAACGGCTGTGACTGGTCCTCGGGCCCGCCGAAGTGCAGGGACAGGACACCGAGCAGGAACCGGCGCTCCGGATCCTGGTAGACGCTGTGGTTGAAACCGTCGAGCTCGGCGTCGAGTTCCTCCAGGGTCAGTGCCTGGATCTCGGTGGCGATGTAGTTGACGTGGAAGGAGTGCACGGCGCTGTCCAGGATGTGCCAGACACCCTGCTGCCGGTCCACGACGACCTTGACGTAGGGGTGGCCGCCGAGAACGCCGCACAGCTGCTCGAACAGGGGCAGCGTGAGCACACTGCCCACGACTGCTCCCTGGTGCGAGCCGGTCGGAGCGCCGGTCCGGGTCAGGGGAGTGCCGGAGTTCGTCATGAGGCGCTCCCCGAGGCCGGACAGGTGGCGGTGAGCTCGTGGGGAAGGGACTCGACGATGCGTCCGCAGTCGGCGAGCAGCGCGGGGCCGGAATCGGCGGCGACGAAGCACAAGGCCGCCATGGAGTTGGCTCCGCCGGCCTCCTCATAGGCAGGCATGACGGTGCCGGGCGGGAGACTGAGCTCGCGGACGAGCTCGATGCGGGACCCGTCACTGAGCAGGGAGGACCAGTCCACCGCGGTGAAGTCCCAGCGCGGAAGGTGCTTCCATGGTTCGCCCGCGGTGTCGGCGGCGAGGATGACCAGCGAGCCCGCGGCGCCTGATCCCTCGGTCAGCATCCGGGACGGGTATTCGACCGTCTCACCGAGCAGCTGGCGCACCAGCATGCCGATCATGTCGAGGCCGAAGACGGTCTCCACCTGGCACGTGGTCATCACACCGCCGAACCGGGCCGCGGTCTCGATCAGCCACATCGCGCCGTCCGCACCGAGCTTGACCTCGGTGTGGGTGGCGCAGGTGCCGAGTCCCAGCGCGTCGACCGCGGCCCGGGACACCTCCTCGATGCGACGTTGCAGCACCTCAGGCAGAGCGGCCGGGGTGATGCTGGCGCGTTCGGTGAAGGGCGGGATGGTCGGCATGCGGCCGGTGATGCACAACGGGTGGTAGACACCGTCGGCGACGATTCCCTCCACGCTGACGTAGTCCCCCCAGCCGGGTCCGTCGAACCAGTCGGTGGCGTCTCCGATGACGATCTCCTCGAGGAGGAAGTCGCTCACGCCCTCGTCCGCGCGGTGCAGTTCCGCGTAACCCTCCTCGGACGATGCCGCCATGACGGAGCGTCCGGTCTTCCAGCCGCGCTCCGCCTCCTGCTCGTTCCGCACCGTGAGGTGAGCCGTGGAGCCCGCGCTCCACGCCGCCTTGAGGAGCAGCGGCGGCTTCAGCGACTCGAAGGCGAGGGCGATGTCGTCGGGCGAGTGGATCTCGGCGAAGCCCGGAACGGGAACCCCCGCGTCATGCCAGATCTGTCGCATCAGCCGCTTGTCCCGGGCCGCCAGCACCTGCTCACCCGCACCGGCCAGGCCGAGCCGCAGACAGGCGTGCGCGACGGCCACCACCGCGTATTCCGACAGTGTCAGCACGGCGGCGGCCTCGACGCGAGCGGCGTGGGCGCAGATCAGGCTCACCAACTCCTCGCCCTCCTGCGGCTGCACGCGGGTGACCGAGGCGCACCACGGCTTCCACGCCGCCTCGGTGGACCGCGGCAGCGGTGCGAGTGCCAGTACGTGCACCTCGCCGTGTGCGGCGATCTTCGGGAGCGCGTATTCCAGAGGCGGGCCGCCCTTGGCGTAGATGAACAGGATCGGGCTCACGGCACTCCTGGTGTCGGGTTGGGCGCTGGGCGCGCCGCTGTGGATTCATCCGGTCGTCGGTCCGGTTCGGCGTCCATGACGGCGATGACGTCTGTGGCGTCCGTGGCGTCGCTTTGAAGCGGGCCGTCAGTAACCAAAACATGACAGAACGCGACGTGCGGACATTTGTGCGGTCATTCGACTAGGCATCCGCCAAACAACCAAGAGTCAGGGAGCCGTCGCTGAGCGGGAATCAGCCATTGCGGGACGGGTCCCGGCGTCGGTCCGGCGACCGACGCCCTATCCGCGCTCGCGGAGGTACGCCTCCAGCTCCGCGGCCCCGGTCAGCATCGCCCGCCCGCGGGCGGACAGCCGGGCATGCCAGTCGGCGAGTGCGGCCTCGAGCGGCTCCAGACCGCCGGCCGCCCGCACCTGGGCGAGCAGTGGGGCGATCTGCTCCAGCAGGTAACCGCCCCGCCTGAGCTGGTGGGCGAGCCGGGCGTCCCGTACGTCGGCCTCGTCGTAGACGCGGTACCCGGTCAGCGGGTCGCGGCGCGGGCGCACCAGCTCGGCGCGCTCCCATTTGCGCAGCGTCGCGGGCCGGATTCCGAGCTTGTCCGCCAGGGGCCCGATGAACGTGCCACCGGGCTCAGACCCCGTGCCGGCCTCGGGCGCCGTGGTGGGCCCCAGGTCGCGGAGGGCGCTGTCGACGGCCTGGAGGGTCCTCCGGTCGTCGAGCAGTTGGGCGTGGCTCTCGTCGATGAGACGGAATGCCTCGTCGACCGCGCCCTGGTTCACGGCCCGCATGATCGACGTCGCCGTCCGGTGGCCATGGCCCGGCACCAGGGCGAGGAACGCGCTCAGAGCCCTGGCGTGCAGTGGGGTGTAGGTGCGGTAGCCGTGGGGTGTGCGATCGGCGGCCGGAAGGATGCCGGCCTGTTCGTAATTCCTGATCGCCTGGGTGGACAGACTGTGCCCGCGGGCCAGATCGACCGGCCTGAGCCGATCAGCGCTTTGAAGGTTTCTCCCCATGAGGCAGACGATATCGCTCAAAAGTTTCAACCGAAGGTTCAACGATACCGTTGAAGGCATGGCTACTGACATCAAGGACACCGTCCATGCCGTCGAGGCTGCCGCCCTCATGAGACTGCTCCCGGCCCGGCCACGGCTGCTCGCCCTGGGCGAGCCCACCCACGGCCAGGACGCCCTGCTCGACCTGCGCAACGAACTCTTCCGGCAGCTGGTCGAGCAGGAGGGTTACCGGACGATCGCGATCGAGAGCGATTGCATGACGGGCCTGGTCGTGGACGACTACGTCACCTCAGGCACCGGCACTCTCGACGAGATCATGGAGCAGGGAATCAGCCACGGCTGGGGCACCTCCGCCGCCAACCGCGAACTCGTGCGCTGGATGCGCGCCTACAACGTCTGCGTCGACAACGACGGCCGCCCCGCGTCCGAGCGGCTCCGCTTCGCCGGGTTCGACGGCCCGCTGGAGATCACCCACGCCGCGAGCCCCCGGCAGGCCCTCACCGCACTCCACGGCTACCTCGCGGCCCGGGTGGACGCGGACCTGCTCCCCTGTACCGCGGACGCACTCGACCGCCTGATCGGCCCCGACGACCGGTGGACCGATCCCGCCGCGATGATGGACCCGTCCCGGTCCACCGGGCAGTCGGCCGAGGCCGGCCGACTGCGGCTGCTCGCCGACGATCTGACAGCGCTGCTCGACGCGCAGACGCCACACCTGATCCAGGAGACCTCGCGGGACGACTGGGACCGGGCGCGCCTGCACGGGCGCACCGCGGCCGGCCTGCTGCGCTACCACCACTGGATGGCCGACACCTCACCGGCCCGCATGACCCGGCTGTGCGCGCTGCGGGATCTGATGATGGCCCAGAACCTCCTCGCCCTCGCCGAACGGGGACCGGCATTCATCCACGCCCACAACTCCCATCTCCAGCGGAGGAAGAGCACGATGCAGATGTGGGAGGGGCCGGTGGAGTGGTGGAGCGCCGGTGCGCTGGTGAGCGCCCGACTCGGCGAGGCGTATGCCTTCGTGGCCACGGCCCTCGGCACGATCCGGCACCAGGGAGTGGACACCCCGTCACCGGACACCGTCGAAGGACTCCTGTACGCGCTCCCGGAAGACCGCTGCGTCGTCGACGCCCCGCGACTGGCCACCGCCCTCGTCGGCACAGGGCCCGCGCTCCGGGTATCCCCATGGTTCGGCTACGCCCCGCTCGACCCGGCCCACCTGGCGGACAGCGACGGGATCGTGTTCGTCAAGGACGTCCCGCGAAGCTAGATGAAGGTGTCCAGGGCCTGGTCGCAAGCGATCAGTGAGCGGTTGACTGGCGTGCGGGTCTGGTCGTTGTGCAAGATTCGGCAGTGCAGGCCAAGAACCGCGGTCAGCGTGAGCAGGGCCCGCTCGCTGTTCCGGCGGTCGGCACGGAGAAGGTGGCGGTGTGGGCCGGCCACTCGATGCATCCCCCATGATCCCCGCGTGGACCGGTAGGTGATTGGCCGTCGTTACCAGCAAGATTTCGCACCGCGTGCGCCGAGCTCGCTCGTGACCCGAGAGTTGAGCCACTGACGGCCCGCCTCCCGAGGATCCACTGATCCTCGGGAGGCGGGCCCTGGACTTGGTGCGAGCAACCGGGCGCGAGGCCAGCGCCGTCGTGGCGCGCGAATTGCCCTCCGAAATCCTCCGGCCTGGTGACCGTTCCTGGGTCAGTTCTCCCGGTTGTCCCAGGTCTTGCTGGGATTCTGGAACGCGGTACCCGTGCTGGGGAAATTCCACAGGCCGGTCTGGGTTCGGCCTTCCGTGGACGTGCCGTAGTTGTAGAGGACGCCGATGTCGGTCTTGCCGTCGCCGTTGTAGTCACCGGAGGTGAGCTTGCTGTTGTTCCAGTTCCAGCTGTCGGCGGCGCTGTCCCAGAGCTTGCGCGGTGCCTGGATGCCGGTTCCGGTGCTGGTGAAGGTCCACAGAGCGGTGTGGCTGCGGCCGTCGCCGGTGGCACCGTTGTCGTAGAGCACGCCGATGTCGGCTTTGCCGTCGGCGTTGTAGTCGCCGGAGGTCACCAGGCTGCTGTTCCAGTTCCAGCTGTCCGCCCCGTTGTCCCACAGTTTGCGAGGCGCCTGGAAGCTGTCGCCATTGCTGGAAAACGTCCAGAGACCTGTTTGATTGCGACCGTCCGTGGACTTGCCGTAGTTGTAGAGGACGCCGATGTCGGTCTTGCCGTCCCCGTTGTAGTCACCGGAGGTGAGCTTGCTGTTGCTCCAGTTCCAGCTGTCGGCGGCACTGTCCCACATCACTCGGGGAGCCTGTACACCAGCGCCGGTGCTGGTGAAGGTCCACAGGGCGGTGTGGCTGCGGCCGTCGCCGGTGGCACCGTAGTTGTAGAGCACGCCGATGTCGGCTTTGCCGTCGGCGTTGTAGTCGCCGGAGGTCACCAGGCTGCTGTTCCAGTTCCAGCTGTCCGCTCCGCTGTCCCACACCTTGGTCGGCGCCCCGAAGCCGGTACCGTTGCTGAGGAAGGTGAACAGGGCGGTGCGGCTGCGGCCGTCGCCGGTGGCACCGTAGTTGTAAAGCACGCCGACGTCGGTCTTGCCGTCGCCGTTGTAGTCGCCGGAGGTGAGTTTGCCGGCGCCGAAGTTCCAGCTGTCCGTTCCGCTGTCCCACACGGCCCGCGCCGTCCGCAGACCGTCGCCCGACCACACCCACAACGCCGCGCGATTGCGCCCGTCAGGGGTCTTCCCGTAGTCGTTCAGGACCGCGACGTCGGCCTTCTTGTCGCCGTCGAAGTCGCCCGAGGTGACCTGCGTCTGCCGCGGCAGCGCCAGCACCTGCTCGATCCAGGGGTCGATATCGTCCACCCGGGAACTGACGGCTCCGGTTCGGGTCTCTTCCGAGCCCAGGCAGCCGCCCTGCCAGGCTCTGCTGTTGACGGCGGCGACCTCGACCCGGCCGTCGTGCTCCCGGAACACCGGGCCGCCCGTGTCGCCTTGGCAGACAGTGGCCTGACCTGTGGTCCGGCCCGCCAGAGCGACGGATGTCGCGGCGACCGAGTCGACTATGACCTGTGTGGAGTGCAGCCGGTTCGGCACCCACTCCTGCTGGGTACGGCCATATCCCGCGGTCCGGAGCACCTCGCCGGGCACCAGGGCCGACAGTCCGAGCGCGACCGGACTGACGCCGACCACAGGCGACGCCAACTTGGCCATCACCAGGTCCCGGTCCACTCGCGGCACCAGTTCCGTGACCGCGACGACGGTGCCTGTGGTGCCGCTGAGATCAGTGCGGCCGATGGTCGCGAGGGTCTTCAGCTTTGGTGCCCCGGCGGGTATGGCGAAGCCGGCCCGCGGGTCGTCGGCGAAGCAGCTGCTCGCTGTGAGGATCCACTGAGCGTCGACGAGTGCGCCGGTGCAGGCCCGCGTGCCGCCGATGTCGAGCTTCGCGGTGAACGCGTAGGTGTTGTCCGCGGCGCTATCGCCGACGACCCCCTGTGCTGTCGGGGCGCCGGTCAGCAGGCCAACGGCTACGGCAGCGGCGAGTAGGCCGGATATCCGCGCGGTGCGCGGATGTTTTTCGAACACGGTTCAAGTCCTTCGTACGGGCGGGAGGAGGAAAGCTGCACCGGGGCGCGCTGTGCGCAGCGTGGTGCTCATACGGCGCGCTCCCGGCCGCTGATGATGCGGCCGGGAGCGTTGGCTACCTCGTGGGTGCAGTGGCGAATGGCGCGGAGGCTAGTTCCAGCTGCCGGTGATGGCGACGGTGGTGGGGGTGCCGGGGATGTTGGACGGTTCGTCGGCTGCGTCCCATGTGCGGTTGACGTGGCGCAGGGTGTGCTTGATGTGCCCGTCGGCGGTGACGACGACGGTCTGGAGCTCGCCGTCAACAGCGGCGGCGTCGATGTTGGTCACCGGGTCCTTGCCCAGGACGGGACTGAGGTCTCCGAAGACTCCCCAGGTGCCGTTGGCGGCGCGGATGCCGTGCTGGATGCCGCCGGTGGCGTTGGTGACGACGACCTGGAGGTCGGTACCGGTGCCGGCGAAGGCCATGTTGCTGACCGGGCCGAGGGTCGCGGTGAGCTGCTTGAGTTCGCCCCAGGCGGTCCAGGTGCCGTTGGCGTGCCGGATGGCGTGGAAGGCCTTCTTGTCGGCGACGACGCCGATCTGGGTCTCGGTGCCGGTCTGGGAGGTGGTCACCTGGGTGGCGTTGCCGAGAACGCCGAGGGCGGCGGTGACGTCACCCCATTTGATCCATTTGCCGTTGGCGTCCTGGACGTTGTGGTAGATCCGGCCGTTCGCGAGTGCGATCAGGCTGAGTCCGTTGCCGGTTGAAGTGACCGCGATCTTCGTCAGGCCGGGCAGTGCGCCGGTCTCGGCGGTCAGGTCGCGGAACTTCTCCCACGATCCGTTGGGCAGCCGGGCGCCTTCGTACAGGTGGGCGTTGCCGCCGATGGCGAAGACGTAGTTCTTGCCGTTGATCGCGGCGTCGGCGGTGACCTTCACTTCGCCGATGCTGCCTGCGGCCTGCTGGACGTCGCCGAAGGCGAGCCAGTCGCCGTTGCTGTCGCGCGCGGTGTGGTAGAGACCGGTGTTGGTCGTGGCGAGCATCTGCAGCTTCCACGGCGTGGCCGTTACGGCGGTGGCCTGGCGGATCCAGGCGTTGATGTCGTCGACGCGGGTGGCGACCGCACCGGTGCGCGTCTCGTCGGAGCCCAGGCAGCCGCCCTGCCAGGAGGTGCTTGCGACGGCGGCCAGCTCGAAGTTGCCGTCGACGTCGCGGAAGACGGGCGCGCCGGTGTCACCCTTGCAGATGGCGGTGCCGTCGATGCCCACGGTGGTGGCGTCGACCTGATGGGCGGTGAACGCGGCGGTGTGCAGGGTGTCGGGGACCCAGGTGTCCTTGGTGCGGCCGTAGCCGGCACCCATGAGCGACTGGCCCGAAACGGGGGCGGTGATGGCCGGGTGCAGGGGCCGGATGCCGGAGACCGGGGTATCGAGCTTGGCCAGAACCAGGTCCCGGTCCTGACGGGGCACCAGGTCGACGATCTGGCGCACGGCGCCGGTGGTGCCGGTCAGGTCGGTGCGGCCGATGGTCGCGGTCGTCTTCAGCTTCGGCGCCCCGGCGGGCAGCGTCAGCGGTAGGGCGGGGTCATCGGCGAAGCAGCTGGAGGAGGTGATCAGCCACTGGTTGTTCAGAAGGGTGCCGGTGCACGACCGCTGTCCGCCCCCGATGTCGAGCTTCGCGGCGAACGCGGAGACCCCGGCATCGGCGGCGTCACCCGTCACTGCCTGGGTCGCCGGGCCGGTGAGAACACCCGCTAGGACGGTGACTGCGAGAAGTCCGGTGGTCCACGCCGTGCGTGAACGTATGCCTGACACGATGTGCTTCCTTCAGAAGAGGAATGTTGAAGTCCGCCGCAGACGGCGGACATGCTGCCCCAGAAGGTCCTGGACAGCCCGAAGGCGCTGGCAAGAGCGCGGACTCAACCTCAGAAGAGAGGGAGACGCCGGCGTTACGCCGGCGTGGTGGGAAGCTGGTTCGCGAATCAGCCGGTGACGCGGATGGCGACCAGGACGGAAGGGGCGCCGTCCACGGTGCCTTCGCCGACGCTCTTGGCGCTGTCCTTGGCGACGGCGACCGTCTGGGTCGCGCCTTCAGCGGTGAGGTCGGCGCTGATCGGGTGTTCCCCGGTCTGCAGGCGGATGACGTCGGGCACCTCCAGAGTGAGGTAGCCCGTCTTGTTGTTGGCCTGGAAGCAGATCTCTGAGGCTCCCGTCCAGACCTTGATCTGCTGGGGTGAGGTGCCGCAGGCGTCGAGCAGCAGGATGTGACCGTCACCCTTGAGGAGCTTGATGTTCCGGTCCTTGAGAATCTTCGCCGCATTGGGGTACTGGAAGTCCTCCACCGCGGAAGGCGGCGCGGTGTCAGCGGCTCCTGCCGTGACGGAAGCGGAAGTGGTGGAGGCCAGGGCGGGCGCACCGATCAATGCGGTAAACGCACTGACGATTCCAGCCGCAAGTAGCAGTATGCGGAGGCGAGATGTCACCGAAGAATTCCTTTCAGGCATGGGCGACTGCAGATCCGCGGCCCCCCACAGATGTAATCGAAACGTAAAGTACTGCAAGAAGCTAACACACTGAGACTGTGTACCCAGCGTGCCAACCGGCCGGTGAATCGAGGCGCGTTCGCCGCGGGAAGGTGCGGCAAGTCGCCCTTCACCGCAGGCTGTTGGTGTGGTAGGGCACGGAGGGCCGGTCCTCTGGAAGGCGTGCCGCCGTCGGCTTGCGATGGCTAACCGTGCGCGCCAGCTTGCTGTGTTGATCGATGGTAATGTGAAGGACGGGTAAAGCAGGCATGGTTATGCTCACGGTGCCGAGGTTCGGCATCCGGCCACGGGAGTTGCCGGTCAGTGAGATGAGTATCGCCTTGCGGCAAAGACATGCCTTGCACCATTATTCGGAATGGACACGTCGCGCTATACGCGTGTTGTGTCTGGGCCTGTTGCCGTTGACGCTCATGGCGACTCTGCTCGGATCCTCGACGGCTATGGCCGATGACGCTCCCGGCGGCAGTGACCGGGGTTGGATCGTCCGGCTGTGGGAGACGAGCGGGCCCGGCGTCAAGGCCGCTGCGGAGGTAGCCCTGACCGGTACCGACGCCGATGTCCAACGCTTCGCGGCTCAGCTGGAAGAGACAAAGTTCCGGGATGATCGGGTGGAGGCCGCCCAGATCGCGAGTGTGGGCGGTCGGCGGGTGCAGGAGGCTGTGAACACAGCCCTGTCGGGGGACGCCGCTGAAGTGGCGGTGTTTGTGAGGGATGGTTGGAGGGCACCGCACGAGCAGGATCAGCGGGTGCGGGTGGCCCAGATCATCGACGGGGCAGGTCGTCGTGTTCAGGCTGCTGGGAACGCTGCTCTGAGTGGGACGCCCGCGGATGTGTTGGCGTTTTTGAGTCAGGGTCAGTACACGGCGCGGGATCAGGACGAGCGGGTTCAGCTTGTTCAGATTCTGGATACGGCCGGGCCTGCGGTGCAGGCGGCCGGCAACCTCGCACTGAACGGTTCCGCGGACGACGTCCGCGAGTTCTTGCAGGTCGGCCTGTATGTGGCGCGTGCGCATGACCAGGAATACACCAGTGTCGCGCAGCTGGCGGAGCAGGCGCGGGTGGCGGGCGATCAGGCGGCCGCGGAGACGGTAGCCGCCAAGGACGCCTCCGCGCGTGCGGTGACGGCCTCGAAGTTGGCCAAGGATGCGGCCAGGCTGGCTGCTTCTGAGGCGAAGGCGGCGGGTAGCGACGCGAACAAGGCCGCGTCCGCGGCGGGACGTGCGGCATCCGCGGCCAGTCAGGCTGCAACCGCCGCGCAGCAGGCGATCGATGCGGCGCGGGCGGCGAACAGTTCGGCGCGGGTCGCGGCCAATGCGGCCGCGCAGGCCGCCTCCGCCGCGGCCGGGGCCGCGCAGGCCGCCTCCAAGGCGCGTAGTGCCGCGGCTGATGCGGCCGTGGATGCCACGAAGGCCCAGGCCGCGCACACGGCGGCTGATACCGCACGCGCCGCGGCCTCGGCGGCCACGACGGGGGCCAAGGCCGCCGACAAGGCCAAGGAAGCCGCGACACAGGCCGGCGATGCGGCGTTGGCCGCGGTCGGTGCTGGCGTGGATGCCGCCGCAGCCGCGGATGCGGCCGATGAGGCCAGCGGTTATGCGAATCAGTCGGATGCCCAGACGGCCAAGGCCAAGGCGGCCGCTGCGGCCGCACGCCGGCATGCCGGGGAGGCCAAGCGCGCCGCCTACGCCGCAGTGAGCCTGGCCCGCAAGTCCGCTGTCGCGGCCGGTGAGGCAGGTGATGCTGCTCGGTCGGCTGCCGCGCACGCGTTGGCCGCCGCCACTGCCGCCGACGAGGCCGGCGCTCGCGCGCATGACGCGGTGACCGCCGCCAACGAGTCCACCAAGCATGCCGGGGAGGCCACCACCGCGGCCAACGATGCCAGTGCCGCCGTTGCCAAGGCCCAGAGTATCTACGCGCTGGCCCGTGAGGTCGACGCCGAAGAACTCCTCGGCCGCACCAACGCCGGGATCGAGCAGGCCCAGGACCAGAAGGAAGCAGCTGCCAAGGCCCAGGCGGACCAGGTCCGTACGGTCCAGCAGAACAAGGACCGCATCGCCCAGGCCCAGCAGCTGGCCGCCGAGGCCACCGCGCCCGGAGCCGACCCGCAGGTCGTCGCGGCCAAGGGCCGCAAGGCCGCGCTGCTAGCGATGCAGACAGCCGGCCCGTGGGCTGTTGCCGCCGCTGAAACCGCGTTGTCCGGTTCTGACGACGACGTCATGGAGTATTTGCGGACCGGCGGAGGAGGGGCTGCGCAGCAGGACGACCGCACATCGGTCGCGACGCTGGCCGGGCAGAGCCCGGTGGCATCGGTACGTGCGGCGGCTGAGGAGGCCCTGAAGGGTGACGCGGCGACGATCACCGCGTTCTTGACCACCGGGCAGTACCAGGTGGCTGTCCGGGACTTCCGCGTCTACATCGCGCAGGTCGCCTCCACCGGCGGGCGCCGGGTCCAGGACGCGGGCAACGCCGCGTTGGACTCCGGGTCTGTCGAGCAGTACCGGCAGTTCATCACCGACGGGCAGTACACCGCCCGCGCCCAGGACGAGCGGGTCCTGGCGGCCCAGTTGATCGACAGCGGCAGCCCGGAGGTGAAGTCCGCAGCCACCATCGCCTTGGAAGGCCCGCCCGAGCTACTGCACGACTTCCTCCAGGACGGGCGGTACAAGGCCCAGCGCCAGGACATGCTGGCCACCACCCATGTCGCGATGGTCCAGCAGTTGATCGCGGAAGCCTCCCGGATCGCTGCCACCGCGCAGCAGAACGCCGCCGAGGCCCGCAAGGCCGCAGCCCTGGCGCGTAAGGCCGCCGCCGAGGCCACCACCGCCGCGAACCAGGCGAAGGCCTCGGCCAAGGACGCCGAGAACTTCGCCGCGCAGGCCAAGGCGTCCGCCAAGGACGCCGAAGCGTCCGCCGCCCGGGCCGCGGAATCGGCCAAGACCGCCAGGCAAGCCGCCGCCAACGCCGAGACCTCCGCGGCCAAGGCCACCAACTCCGCCACCGAGGCCGCGATCTCCTCCGCGATGGCTCACGCCTCGGCAGCGGGCGCCTGGAACGCGGCCAACGAGGCCCGCGCCTCCGCCTTGGCCGCCGGCAAGGACGCCGCCGGCGCGGCGCAGGCCGCCAAGGATGCCCTCGCCACGGCCACCGTCAAGCTCAAGGCCGACGAGGAAGCTGCTGCAAAGTTCGAGCGGGAAGATCCCGGCGCGATCGCCCGCAGACAGTACCGGTGCGAAACACCCCTGGGGTGCCGCCTGGCGGATCCCCACTTCTGCCAGCAGAATGACGGCGTCTGCCAGGTCATCAACTACGGACCGGTGATCCTCGACGCCGCCAAGAAACTCGTTGCGGTCGAGGAGATGGTGATATCGCTGTCACCGAATGGCGCAGTCATGCTGTGTGTCGCGCAGGCGACCATGGGCACACCGGATGATCACGACTGGTGTGATCTCCTCCATCCCGACCAGTTCACCGGGGAAAGGCTCCACCTCCTAACGGCCATGATCAAAGTGCTACGGCGCGTCCCGTGCACTAAGTGCTTCCTGGCCGGCACCAAGGTGCTCATGGGGGACAATTCCACCAAGAACATCGAGGACGTCCGCGACGGCGACACCGTCCTCGCCACTGACCCGGTCACCGGGACTACAGCCGCCCGCAAGGTGACCCGTCAGATTGTCACCGACGACGACAAACAGTTCAACGAACTCACACTCGCAACCCGCAACGGACCCAAAAGGCTCACCGCCACCGCCGACCACCCGTTCTGGAGCCCATCGGAACACCGCTGGCTCAAGACAAGCGAACTCACCCCAGGCACCACGCTTCTGAGCAGCGACAAGAGCACCGTCCCTGTGCAGGCCAACCGTGCCTTCGCCCTGCAGGCCCGTACCTACAACCTCACCGTCGACAACCTGCACACGTACTATGTGCTGGCGGGCGATACACCGGTATTGGTTCACAACAGCGGGCCGTGCCCTGGGCTTTCGGGCTCCTGGCACGAGGGAACCTTCGAATCTGCCGAGGACAGCTTCGCATACCACTTCGAAAAGCACGCCGAACCACTTCACATCTCGACCGCAAAGTATTTGCAGGATGCTAAGGACTGGGCAGCGCGACTGGCTCAGCCGGGAGGTAAGGCGGGATTGAACGCAAAGAGGATGCCCTTTGACGATGGCAAGTTCGGCGTTAAGTACTCGGATCCCAATGGAGGCATGGGCGGGATTATCGGCCCAGATGGAAGAGTTGTCTCCTTCTGGTACACGGACGATCACTAGAACGAAGGAATATCGAATGCTGAGCTTTATGGACTCCTATACCTTGTGGCGCCAACTGCCGTTCCCGCGGAGCGGCTCCGGCGAGGGTATGATTATGGCGCACAGCGACCTGGCGTTCGCCGAGGAGTACGTGACGACGGTGATTCGGTACGTAGAACGCGGGATCTTCAAGCCGGCACCCGTGGATGTGCTCGCGTTTCTGCAGGAGCTTATGCACCGCATTGATCGGCTCGGCGACGTCGCCTCGGGTGGCGACCAGGCGGTCGTTCGGTCGCAGCATGCATATGCGGCACTGCTTGACCTCGTTTACCGCCATTTCCTCGAGGCCGGCGGCCAGGGGAAATAGTGAGGACCTGGAGGGCCTGCCGAGTATGTCGACGGCGGGCCCTCCAGAGTATCTGACGTAAGTTGCTGCGGGGTGAGTGGGGAACACCACTGGCTCAAGCCATCAGTGGGGGACCGCCGGGGGTTCGCGGAGCAGGGTGGCCAGGGTGCGGACGCCGAAGCCGGTGGCGCCTTGCGCCCACTCGCCGTCGTCGGCGTCGCACAGTGCGGTGCCCTGGATGTCCAGGTGGGCCCAGGGGATGCCGGCGGGGACGAACTCCCGCAGGAACAGGCCGGCGAGCAGGGCGGTGCCGTGCCGGTTGCCGATGGTGTAGTTGACCAGGTCGGCGATCGGTGACTCCAACTGCCAGCGGTAGCGGTCGGACAGCGGGAGGGGCCAGACCGGCTCGCCGGCCTGCCTGGCGGCCTGCCGCAACCGGTCCACCAGGGCGTCGTCGGTGCCCATCACGGCGGCGATCTTCCGGCCCAGGGCGATCGGGGCGGCGTCCGTCAAGGTGGCCACATCGATCATCGCGTCCGGGGCGCACTCGCCGGCCAGGGTCAGGGCGTCGGCCAGGATGAGCCGGCCCTCGGCGTCGGCGTTGCGCACCTCCACCGTGCGGCCGCCGCGCATCCGCAGCACGTCGCCGATGCGTACCGGGTCGCCGTTGGGCATGTTCTCCGTCAGGGGCAGCCAGGCGTCGACCTGCGTGCCGCAGTCCAGGCCGGTCAGGACCGACATCGCGCCGAGCACGGCCGCCGCCCCGGCCATGTCGGCCTTCATGGTGAGCATCTCGGCGCTGGGTTTGAGGGACAGCCCGCCCGCGTCGAAGGTGACGCCCTTGCCGATCAGCGCGTACCGGCCCACCGGACGGTCGGGCTGGTAGGTCAGCCGGACCATGCGGGGCGGGCGCAGCGAGCCGCGGCCGACCGCGAGCAGCCCGCCGAGGCGTTCGGCGGCGATGCGCTCCTCGTCCCACACCTCGCACCGCAGCCCGCTGTCGGCCGCGACCGCCGCCGCCCGCTCGGCGAACAGCGCGGGAGTCAGGTCCTGACCGGGCTCGTTGACCAGGTCCCGGGCGAGCAGGGTGGCGGCGGCCAGCCGCTGCCCCTCGTCCAGTGCGGCGCGCTCGGCCGCCCCGCCGCCGTCCGGCAGGAGCAGGTCGACGTACTCGGGCCCGCACGGGCCGCTCGCGACGGCGGACTTGTGACGGGTGAAGCGGTAGCCGCCGAGCAGGAACCCCTCGACGGCGGCGCGCACCGCCGACGGGCCGGGCGCCCGCCCCCCGGGTGCGGGCAGCGGAAGGCCCAGCCGCCCGAACCCGCTTACCGCACGAGCCAGTTCGGCGACCGAGGACCGGATCGTGTCGTCGTCCAGGGTGGTGCTGGTTCCGAAGCCGAGCAGCACCTGCGCCGGACCGTCCGCCTCTCCCGGCAGGCGCAGCACCTCGCCGGGCCGCCCGGTGAAACCGCAGGCCGCCACGAACCCGGCGGAGGGCACCTGCCCCGGCCGGTCGGTGAAAGCGGGCACGACCACCGCGTCGGTACCGGGTCGGGCCTGTTCCGCCAGCGACCAGCGCATCAGGACCGGTTCCCCCGGCCCGCGCCCGACGAGTCCGCACCGCCGCCGATCGCCGTCACGGCGGTCACCGCCGTCACCACGTGCGCCGAGGCGTCCCCGTCCGCCGTCGTCCCGTTCAGGGCCTCGGCCCTGGCTGCGCGGCGCGTCGTGGCCCACGCTTCCAGACCGTCGCGGTACTCCCGGCCCAGCGCCCCCATCGCGTCGTCGCGCCCGGTTCTGGCCCAACCACGAGCGGACGAGACGGCGTACGGGTCGATGCGCAGGGACTGGAGGAAGCAGTCCTCGGCCAGTTCCGGCAGCCCGGCCTTGGCCAGGCACTCGCCGGCCAGGCCGTAGCTCATCGCGGTCGACGTGGGCCCGAGCCGCGCGGCCCGCAGATAGGCGTCGGCGGCCTCCCGGTGCAGGCCCTGCCGCACCAGGGATTCGGCGAGCTCGATATGGCTCTTGGGCTCGTACGGGTCGAGGGCGATCACCTCCGTGATCCGCCGGTGGGCGAGGTCGTCGCGGCCGAACCCCAGCGCCTCCTTGGACCGGCTCTCCAAGCAGGCGCGCAGGTTCTCCCGGCGGAGGAACTCCTCGTACGGCGTGGTCGATTCGATCGCCCTGGCCAGTTCCTCGGCCCGGTCCATCTCGGCGGTCAGCCGCGCCTCGTCGCGCTGCAGGAACGGCACATAGGTGACGCTGCGGTAGAACCTGCTCTCCAGCATCAGCCGGTCCAGCGGTGTGCAGCCGGGGTCGGCGAGCAGTTCGGCCAGCGCCTGCTCGGCGGTGGTCCGCCAGGCCAGCGCCTCGTCCAGCGACTTCGTCTCCCGCGCGTGGAAGACAACGGCGAACACCGCGATCACGAACCGCAGCCGCAGCGGGCAGTCGGGGTGCCGGGCGACGTCGAAGGAAGTGGTGGGCGCAGCCACCTGCCGGCGGCCGCCGCCGACGGAGCCCACGTAGCGCACCAGGTCGCGCCAGTGGTGCAGCCGTAAATCGGCCGGCCCCGACAGTTCGGCGGCGGGGCGCTGCGGAATGAGGTCGAGCACCAGCCGGCCGAAGCCGAGCCGGAACAGGAGCGCGGATGTGAGCAACTGTCGTTCCGGATCGGCCTTCTCGAACCCTTCGACCCACTCGCACAGGTGGTCCCAGGCCGGGGTGCGCAGCTGCTCGGGCAGCTCCGCCGGGTGGTCGACGGCGAACTCCGCGAGCCCGGACTCGCGCACCAGGTTGCCGCGGAACGCCGGCGGCATCAGGCGCTGATAGGTGATGTCCGGGGCGGTGCCCGCCGCTGCGTGCCGGTAGGCGAGGGTGGGCAGTTCGGCGTACAGGTTGGGCGACTGGGACTGGCCCAGATTGAAGTAGGACGCGTACATCTGGTAGTGCCAGTTGTTCGCGTACCCGGGCGGCCGGCACGTGCGGCGGCCGGCCCGGCGCGCCACCTTGGCCAGCGCCTCCTCACCGGCCCGGGCGTAGCCGTCGGCGAGCAGCTGTTGGGTCCTGGCCGAGCGCGGCGCGGCCCGAAAGGCCCGCTCCGCGAGCAGCAAAGCGAACTCCTCGTGGCCGGCCTGCCGGGCGCACTCGGCGGCTGCCACCAGAGCGAAACCGGTGCCGAGCGGACCCAGCCGGGCAGCGTGCAGGTAACCGGCCAGCGCCTGATCCGGCCGGCCCAGCCGTTGCTGCGCCTGCGCGGCCTGCATGCGGATCTTGACCGAGTAGGGGTCCAGGGCGATGCCCTCGGCCAGCGCTTGCTGCTCGCCCACGGTGTCCTCGCGGCGCACCGCGATCTCCAGCCGGCGGTCGATCAGCCGCCGCCGCGCCTCCAGGAGGAGCAGCTCGTCCTCCGGGTCCGCCGGGACGAGCGGATCCAGCGAAGCGGCCGCGGCGGCCAGCAGTGTCGCGGCGCCGTCGAAGTCCTGCTCGCGCTCGGCGCGCATGACCTCGCGCAGGTCCAGCCGGACCGCCGCGATCGCGCACTCGAACGCGGTGCGCCCACCGGCCGCTCCCAGTAGCAGCTCCCGGGCCTGGCGGGCCAGACCGGGGGCCGCCGCGTCGTCGCCGGCGTGCCGGGCCAGCAGGTAGCCCCAGGAACCGGCGGCCTGGGCGTGGCACAAGGTGTCCGGCGGGTCCTCGACCAGCACCTGAAAGGCCGCGGCGGTGCGCGCGGACAGCCCCTCGGCCTGGAACAGCGCGGCCGCCCGAGCGGCCTGCACGGTGGCCTCGACCTCGTCGCGGCAGCGCAAAGGGTCCAGATCGTCCGGCACCACCTCCAGCACCGCCGCCGGCAGGCACACCGCCACCAGCCACTGCGCCAACGTGGCCCGGTCGACCGGGTCGAGCTCCGCGCGGCGGACGTACGCCCGCGTCAGCCGGGCCCAGGACGCGGAAGCCAAGTGCGCCGGGAGATCGGTGGGGACGACGGCCCGGTACTCACGCAGCCGCGACTCCTCGATCAGCAGCCGGCGGTAGCTGGCGGGCATGTTCATCCCGAACCGCAGAGCGGTCGCGGCGCGCTGGTCGAAACGGCGGGCGGCCAGCAGCGGGGCGCGGGCCTGGATCTCGGCCAACGGCGACTCCGCGCCGTCGAGGTACGGCCGGTGCACCTCGAACGTCAACCAGCTGGGGGCGTTCACACCGATCACGCCGTGGCTGAACCGCCACCGTTCCATCCGTAGCTCCCGGGTGAGAAAAGGTCTCCCCGCGGCCACGCACAGGGCGCGACCGCGGGGAGCGTGGTGTGCGGGGCGACGGTCAGGCGCCGCTGTCGATCAGACAGGTCCAGCAGTCAGCGGCACCGGTCGTGATCTCGACCTCGTCCTCGAGCTGCTCCCAGCTCTCGTATTCCTTTTCCATCGGGAATCCCCTCCGTCGTAGGAAGACCCGCACATGTCTGTGCGGGTACGCGTCCTTTGTCGCACGGCGCGCCAACGGCCGCAAGACATTGGGCAGTTGCTGCCAAGCGAAACGACCGCTTCAATCACGGGCGGCGGCCCCCGCGGGGGGTTCGGCCAGGGCGTCGAGCAACAGCTCGACCTCGGCCCCAGCCGTCCAGTAGTGCGGCGAGACGCGGATCATGCCGTCCGGGTACGACACATGGATGCCGCGCGCCGCCAGCTCCTGAACCAACCGCCCACCGTCCCTTTGCGGGTCGGTGAAGCTGACGATCCCCGACCAGGCGCCCGCGCCCGCCGGGGACTCGACCCGGTAACCCCTGGCGGCCAGCCCCTCGCGCAACCGCCCGGTCAGCAACTCGATCCGATCCGCCACCGCTCGGACGCCCACCGCCGCCAGTTCGTCCAGTGCGGCCGACAGCCCCACCATGCCCAGCACGTCGTACATGCCGCCCTCCACGCGGCCGATACCGGATCGCAGCGGCAGGTCGTACCGGAAGTGGCCGGAGCCCTTGCTGAGCATGTCGTTGGCCCCGTCGTAGCCGAACCAGCCGGCGGGGACCGAGCGCAGCAGCGGCAGCCGCCCGGCCCGGCAGTAGAACAGGCCGGTACCCGGAGGGCCGCCCAGCCACTTGTGCGCCCCGGCGGCGACGAAGTCCACCGGGGTGCGGGCCGTCGACAGCGGCAGCGCGCCCAGCCCCTGCACCGCGTCCACGCAGACCAGCGCGCCCACCGGGGCGGCCAGTGCGCACAGCAGATCGAGGTCGAGCCGGAAGCCGGTCGCGAAGTTGACGTGGCTGGCCGCGATCAGCCGGGTCGACGGCCCGATCGCGGCGGCGATGTCGTCCGCCTCATAGCCGCCGTGGCGCATCGCCACCCATCGCAACCGCACCCCGCACCGCTCCGCCAAGGCCCGCCAGGGGTGCACGTTGGCCGGAAAGTCCCGGTCGAAGACCACCACCTCGTCACCGGGCGCCCAGCGCAGCCCGTCGGCCACCAGATGCAGGCCGGTGGAGGTGTTCGGCACCAGGGCCACCTCGTCGGAGGAGCACTCCAGCAGCGCGGCGGCGGTCGCCCGGGCCGCGGCCCGGGCGGGGAAGATCCGCCCCATACGGGCGCTGCCGTGCGGATACACCTCGTCCAGGGCGGTGCGCATCGCGTCGGCGGCCGGTGCGCGGACCCGGCCGAGCCCCGCGTGGTCGAGGTAAGCGCGCGGCGCCTCCGAACACGCGTCGTCGGCGGTCATGTGGGCTGCTCCTGAACCCGGCGCGACCGCCGGGAGGTCAGCACCAGCCAGCCGGCCAGCAGGATCGGCAGGCCGTGCAGCAGCAGTACCCAGCGGGCCGCCAGATCGGGCGTCAGGACCACACTCGTCACTGCCAGCCCCGCCATCAGACCGCCGTTGACGACGATCTGGCAGAACCCGAACGCCTGCCCGCGCTCCTCGTCCGGGAGCTGCTGCAGGGCCTGTTTGAAGGTGATCTCGCTGAACGCGTCGCCCACCCCCGCGACCAGCGCCGCCAGCAGCCGCGGCCACCAACCCGGCAGCCAGAACACTCCGATGAACCCGAGCGACATGACGATGGTGGACAGACAGAACACCATCGCGGGTGCCCGCGCAACGATCTGGGTGGCCATCGGTCGCAGCACGAATCCGGCCACGAACAACCCGATCGCCCAGAGGCTCCACATGGTGCCGGCGAACAGGGCCGGCTCGTCCGGCCGTAACCGGCTGCCCAGAATGGGCAGGCCCACCTGCTGCGAGGCGCTGCCGAACGCGTCGAACCCGCGCAGCACCACCAGCGACGCCACCCCGGTCAGCACCAGCAGCGGCCATGTCGGCCGACCCACATCCCGGCCCGCCCTGGCGCCGGCCGACAGCGGTACGGCGGCGGCCTCCCGCAGCGGCAGCCGCAGCGCGATGAGCACCATCCCCGACAGCGCGTACGTGCCCGCGTCGAGCGCGAACACGCCCCGGAAGCCGAGGACCGGCACGACGACCGTGGCCGCGCCCATCCCCACCACGAACGCGATCCCCTTGAGCCCGGCCAGCAAGCTGTTGACGGCCTGCACCCGATCGCCGGCCAGCACCGGCGTCGCCGCCGACAACGTGGCTTCGAAGACCGACCGTCCGACCCCCAGGAAGAACACCACCGGGTAGAGCCATGCCAACTGCGCCCCGGTCGGCAGCACGGCGAGCAGCACCAGGACCGCCATCCGGACGGCGTCCGCGCCGATCATCACCCCGCGCCGGTTCCAGGCCCGCCCGTAGCGGTTGCCCGCCTGCCCGCCCAGGATCGCCCCGGCGTAGAGCGCGACACTGACCAGCCCGGTGGCGAGTGCGGAGCCGGTGCGCTCCCAGACGAACACCGACAGACAGACGAAGTCCAGCGCGTACCCGGTGTCCGACGCCGCCTTCGCGGCGAGGAACACGGCCAGGCCCGGCCGTGCAGCAGTCATCGCCCCCACCCCCCGGTTCGTCGGCGCCGCCGAACCCGTCAGTATCCTGGCCGATCTCGCCCCCGGGCGCAGGCCGATCGCCGAAAGCAGCCGCTTCCCGGCCGGGCCGGGACGCACGGTGAACGCACGAATCGCCGTGTGGCGCTGGTGTTATGACGGACCGTCACGAAAATGGATCGGACCCTTCAGCGAAAGGCGCAGGTGTCCCACGTTCACCCTTCACAGCCGCCGCACGTGCAGTGCGGCGGTCAGCATCGGGAGGGCGAACTCGCCGTCGGCGGTCTCCGGTCCGCTCGCGAGGAACGCGCGGCGCGCCGCACCCGGACCGGCGCGCCGCTTCGTACCTCAGGTGCTCGCGAGGTCTCGGCGAAGATACTCGGCGGTATGGGACTCTTCCGTTTTGAGGAGGTCCGAAGGCGTTCCTTCGAACAGGATCCGGCCGCCGCCGCTGCCCCCTTCGGGGCCCAGGTCGATGATCCAGTCGGCACTCTTGATGACGTCGATGTTGTGCTCGATGACGATCACGGTGTTGCCCTGGTCGACGAGGCGCTCGATGATGCCGAGGAGTCGCTGGGTGTCGGACATGTGCAGACCGGTGGTGGGCTCGTCCAGGACGTAGACGCTGCCGACACGGTGCAGGTCGGCCGCGAGCTTGAGGCGCTGGCACTCACCGCCCGACAGGGTGCTGAGCGGCTGGCCGAGGCGCAGGTAGTCCAGACCCACCTCGGTCAGCGCATGCAGAACCTGGCGGAGTTTGGGTTCGGTGAAGAAGTCTGCGGCCTCGGCCGCCGTCATCTCCAGCACGTCGCTGATCGACCGGCCGCGCAGCCGGTAGCCGAGGACGTCGTCGGAGAAGCGGCGGCCCTGGCACACCTCGCAGACGGACTTCAGCGTCTCCATGAACGCCAGGTCGGTGTAGAGCATGCCGAGCCCCTGACAGTTCTCACAGGCGCCTTTGGAGTTTGCGCTGAACAGCGAGGCGCTGACGCCGTTGGCCTTGGCGAACAGCTTGCGGATGGTCTCCAGCAGCCCCGTGTAGGTCGCCGTGTTGGACCGCCGGCTGCCCGTCACCGCGGACTGGTCGATGACGATGGCGTCCGGATACCGGCTCAGGAACTCGTCGTTGACCAGTGAGCTCTTTCCCGACCCGGCCACACCGGTGACCACGGTCAGGACACCGGTCGGAAAGTCGACCGTGACGTCCTTGAGGTTGTGGTCGCTCGCGTTCCGGACAGCGAGGGCCCCGGTGGGCCGCCTGGGCTCGGCCCGCAGGGGAAGCGAGTGCCGGAGGTGGCGGGCGGTGAGGGTGTCCGCATCGGCGAGGTCGGCGAAGGTCCCCTCGAAGACGACTTCACCGCCGAGCGTTCCGGCCTTCGGTCCCATGTCCACCACATGGTCGGCGATGGCCATGATGTCGGGGTCGTGCTCGACCACCAGCACGGTGTTGCCCTTGTCCCGTAGCTTGACCAGGAGTTCCTTGAGCCGGTGCACGTCCCGGGCGTGCAGGCCGACGCTCGGTTCGTCGAAGACGTACATCATTCCGGTCAGGCTGCTGGAGAGATGTCGGACGATCTTGATCCGCTGCGACTCGCCGCCCGACAGCGTACGGGTCTCCCGGTCCAGGCTCAGATACCCGAGACCGATGTCGACCAGGTGACGGAGGCGGGCCATCAGGTCGTTCAGGACGGGTTTCACGTGGGGCAGGTCCCACTCCGCGAGGACCGTCACGAGATGACCGGCCTCCATCGCGGTGAGGTCAGCGATGTGACGGCCGTCGATATGGGTGGCGCGGACGGCGGGAGCCAGGCGGGTGCCGTCGCAGGCCGTGCAGGCAGCCGAGCGGGTGAACCGCTGGAACACCTGGCGGCTGCGCTCCGACATGTCCTCCTTCTTGATGTACAGCCGGGTGAACTTGTCGGCGATGCCTTCGTACTTGACGTTCAGGGTGTTGCCCTGCCAGCTGAGGCGGATCTTGTGCGGTGTCTCGCCGTGCAGCAGCTGCTGCCACTCGTGATCGGTGAAGTCCGCCAGCACCGTGTCGCTGTTGAAGAGGCCGGACTCCACATAGCTCAGCCAGTACCAGCTGTCGGGGGAGAAGTCGGGGTGCAGCAAGGCGCCCTGGTTCAGGGACTTGGTGCGGTCGACGAACGCGTCGAGGTCGAGCTCCACGATCGTGCCCAGGCCTTCGCAGACCGGGCACATGCCTGAGGGGTTGTTGAAGGAGAAGGCACTCGGCGGAAGGCCGGTGGGCTCTCCCGCACGGGAGAACAGCAGCCGGAGCAGCGGGTGGATGTCGGTGATCGTGCCCACGGTGGAGCGCGGGTTGCCGCCGAGACGGTTCTGCCCGATGACGATCGCGGCGGAGATGTTCTCGATGGCGTCCATGTCCGGGCGGCCCCGGTCGGGCAGGAAGTTGCGGACGAAGGTGGTGAACGTCTCGTTGAGCTGGCGCTGTGCCTCGGCTGCGATGGTGTCGAACACCAGGGAGGACTTGCCGGAGCCGGAGACACCGGTGAAGACCGTCAGTTGGTTCTTCGGGATCGCTACCGAGACGTTCTTGAGGTTGTTCTCCCTCGCACCGGTCACCTTGATGGCCTCGGTACTCACATGCGCTCCTCGGGCGGTACGGGTGAGGCTCCGGAGGAACCTCGGGTCGTGGTTGTGGTCGTAGTCGTGTTCGGGGGTGGTCGTGACCGGGGCAGGGGGTGCCATCGGCCTGGCGGGCCGGTCCGCGGCCCGGCCCGCCAGTCCGGTGGTTCGTCAGGCGTTCTCCTTCTGGAACGTGCGGGTGCCCCAGACCAGCGCCAGCACGGTCATGAGCAACAGGATCAGACAACCCGTGAGCAGCCCGCTCGCGTGCAGGTCGCCTCTGAAGGCCGCACGTTCGGCGTCGACGATATGGGTCAGGGGGTTGATCCGTGCCAGGTTGTAGAGCCAGCCTGGAGCCAGTTCCCTGGTGACCGGCAGCAGCACACCGGACAGCAGCAGGAGCGGCAGCAGCACCATGTTCATCAGCGAGGGAAATGCCGCCTCGCTCTTGAGGATCAGCGCCAGCGCGTAGGACCCCGAAGACAGGGTGATGGCCAGCACCGCGGCGATCAGCAGGCTCAGCAGCATCCCGGAGACGGGGGCGTTCAGGTCGAAGACGAGCAGGGTGACGACCACGATCAGGGCGGACTGTGCTGTGGCCTGGGCGGCTTGGGCCAGTACCTTGCCGAACAGCAGGGCGGACCGGCTGGCCGGGGTGCCGCGGAAGCGGTCGACCACGCCGACCCGGTACTCGGTGAGCAGTCCGACTCCGGCGAAGGAGCCGCTGAACAGCGCCGTCTGCACGATGAGCGCCGGGGTGAGGACGGTCCAGGCGTCGTCGGAGGGGAAGCCGGGGGTGTTGCGGACCACGGTCACCATGAGCGGCCCGAAGAGGAACAGGTAGAGCAGTGGCTGCATGATTCCGATGAGGAGCCAGGTGGGATTGCGCAGGGATAGTTTCATGTCCCGGGTGAAGATGAGTCCGGTGTCATGCAGCATGGGTGGCCTCCAGGGCCGGCGGTGCGGCATCGTCGTCGCGCAGACAGCGGCCGGTCAGGCTGAGGAACACGTCGTCGAGGGTGGGGCGGCTGACCTTGACCGAGGTCATGGTGATGCCCTGACGGTCCAGAACGCGCAGCAGTTCGGGTAGGGCGGCGTCGCCGCGCGGGACCCTGAGCCGAACGGTGTCGTCGGTGATGGTGACCTCGTGGGCGCCCGGCAGTTGCCGGGAGAGCTCGGCGGCCTCGGTGGACCGGTCGGCGACCTGGATGGTGATGGCGTCGCCGGCCACGCGGGCCTTGAGTTCGTCGGGGGTGCCCTGCGCGACGATCGTTCCGTGGTCCGTCACGAGGATCCGGTCGCACAGGGCGTCGGCCTCGTCGAGGTAGTGGGTGGTGAGGAAGACGGTCATGCCCTGCTCGGCGCGCATCCGGCGGACGTGGTCCCAGAGGTTGGCCCGGCTCTGCGGATCCAGTCCGGTCGTGGGCTCGTCGAGGAAGACGAGGGCCGGTTCGTGTACCAGGCCCAGGGCGATGTCGAGCCGCCGCCGCTGGCCTCCGGAGAGTGTCTTGGCGGGTCGTTGGTCCAGGCCGGCGAGGTCGAGTTGCTCGGCCAGCAGCGCTCCGCGGCGTCTGGCCTCCGATCGGGACAGTCCGTACAGCCGGGCCTGCAGCTCGATCTCCTCGGCGACCCGGGACTCCGGCCAGGTGGATCCGCCCTGGGCCACATAGCCGATCCGGCGGCGCACCCCCTGAGGGTCCGTCAGCAGATCGCAGCCGCCCACGGTCGCGGTCCCGCCGGTGGGGCGCAGCAACGTGGTCAGCATCCGCAGGGTCGTGGTCTTGCCTGCTCCGTTGGGCCCGAGGAACCCGACGAGTTCCCCAGCGGCCACATCGAAGTCGATGCCCTTCACCGCGTCGACGGTTCGCCCCCGCAGGGCGAACTGCCGGGCAAGACCTCGCACGGTGATCATGGGGTCCCTCTCAGGTACGTACGGCTGTTCGCTCGGATCGCCTAAGGGCCCGGCCGCGTACCCCTCGCTGCGGCTCATTCCGCGGTCGCCTCGGCCAGCCGCTCCTGCGCCTCCGCCATGTCCTGCTCGGTCGGAGCGTCGTCCTGGGTCAGCTTGAACCGCCAGTAGCCGCTGAAGGCGATCGACCGCTTGTCCAGTCCGCGATCGTCGACGAGGTGGCGGCGCAGTGCCCGGACGGTGCCCGACTCGCCGGCCAGCCAGACGAAGGGGCGGCCCGGGATGAACTCGGCCTTGCCTACGGTCTCGACCAGGGCGTCGCTCCGGCCGGGGGCGGTTCCGTTGCGGAACACCCAGTGGACGCCGACGTCGCCGTTGCTCTCGAAGCTCTGACGCTCGGTGTGGTCGGCGACTTCGATGTAGGCGAGGGCGCGGGCTCCCTCGGGCAGCGCCTCCAGCAGGGTGCCGATCGCGGGCAGGGCGGTCTCGTCACCGATCAGCAGGAGCCAGTCGGAGTTCGCGATGGAGTCGTCGATCGAGACCGGCAGCGCGTAGACGGCCGAGGGGCCGACCATGCCGAGTTGGTCGCCGGGCTGGGCGGAGGCGGCCCAGCGGGTCGCGGGGCCGGTCTCGCCGTGCAGGACGAAGTCGATCTCGATGGTGTTGGTGCCCGGCGCGCGGCGGCGGACGGTGAAGCTGCGCATCGTCGGCCGTTCGTCCTCCGGAATGGCCAGAAACGCGTAGTACCAGCTCGTGGCGTCTCCTCCCTCGTCCGGGAGGATGGGCACCCGCTGGCCGGGGAGGGGGAAGCAGAGCTTCACCTGCTGGTCCGGTGTCTGGCCGACGGAGGCGTCGAGCTGGTCGGCGTCGAAGGTCACGCGGGCCATGTGCGGTGTGACGCGGGTGATGTCGGTGACCTGGATGAAAGATACAGGGAGTTCTGCCATTGGAAACCTTCCATGGACGTCGGCCATCCCGGGGCAGCCCGTGCCGACGTGATATCTTTACGCTGTAAAGAGATGCGTGGAAGAGGTTACTTTATGCAGTAAGGAGTTGCAAGGTGGTTGTTTTTTCCGGACAGGGCGACGCTCGCCGCTCGATGGCCCTGCTCTGGCGCACGGCCGGTTCCAAGGACGCCAAGACGGCGCCCGGGCCCAAGCCCGGTCTCGACGTCGACACGATCGTGGCGGCGGGCATCGCGGTGGCCGATGAGCAGGGCATGGCCGACCTGTCGATGCGGGCGGTGGGTGTGTGGCTCGGGCGGAGCGCGATGGCGCTCTACACCTATGTGCCGAGCAAGAACGAACTGATCGACCTCATGCACGACCGTGTGCTGGCCGAGCTGCCCACCGCGTACGAGACCGGCGGCGGATGGCGCCCCGCGGTCGTCTCCTGGGCCGATGACACCTGGGCGTTCCACCTGCGCCATCCGTGGGTCCTGCAGGTCTCCCAGGCCAGGCCCGTACTCGGCCCGGGCGAGTACACGCAGTTGGAGACGGTGGTGCGGATCCTCGACGGGATCGGGCTGGAGCCGTTGAGGGTCCGGCGTGTCATCTCCGTGCTCTTTCAGTTCGTCCGGGGGATGGCCCGGGTCGCGGCGGAGCTTCAGCAGGCGGGGCCGGCGACCGGCGTGTCCGATGAGGAGTGGTGGACCGTCCGGTCCGCGCTGCTCATGGAGGCTGTTCCGGACTTCGCCGAGCGCTTTCCGGCCGTTGCGGCTCTGGAGTCGGGCGCCGCCCCCGTCGCCGTCGAGGAAGGGGGCGGCGACAGCTCGCCCTATCTGGAGCACGAGGCCAAGGAGGCCTTCCGGGTGGGCTTGGACCTGATCCTCGACGGCATCGACGCCGCCGTCCGGTCCACCTCGGCCGGCCCCGCTCAGCCCACCTCGTCCGCTCGTTGACGGAACCGTCCGGGCGGGCGGGGTGCTGTGCCGCCGCGCGGAGGCGTGCAAGGCGGCAGTTCACGCCCGCCCCGGGCGGCCGGCTCCCAGCGCGCACACCTATAGGCGATTTTGAGACGGCCTTGATCGCCAAGGGCCCAGGAACGCAACCGGATCGGTCATATGCCGACCGGAAATGATTGTTGACTGATTCTTGAAGGTTGACCTACGGTTTTTTGGGCCGCTACATATCACGACCCCCGGCCGCATACGACTGGTACGAGATTTGGCAGTGCCTCAATTCCAGGGGAGCACCACATGGAGCACATCACCAAGGATAACCAGCGGACCATACAATCAACGGCCAGGCACACGACGGGTGGTAGGGCGGTACGCCCCAGGACCGCAGGACCGGAACGCATCCTGACCACCCGGGTCGGCCTGCAGCTCCCGGCCAGGCTCACCTACGACCGCTGGGAGAAGGCCGGACAGCGCATCTTCCAGATCGCCGACTCCTCGGCCTGGTGCCTGGGGGACTGGCTGGTGTACGGCCAGGAGCAGTACGCCGACCGCTACCAGGCCGGCGCCGAGGCCGCCGGGCTCGACTACCAGACACTGCGCAACTACGCGTGGGTGGCGCGGCATTTCGAGCTCGGGCGACGACGCGAGGCACTCAGTTTTGGGCACCATGCCGAGGTCGCTTCCCTCCCGCCCGCGGAGGCGGACGTGTGGCTCGACCGGGCGGAGCAGCACAGCTGGTCGAGGAACCAGCTCAGAGCCACCCTGCGCGAGAGCCGTCAGGGCAACCGGGCGGCCACGCCCGCACGTGACCACATACCCCGGATAAGCGCCTCCGGTGACCGCGTGGAGCTCTGGCGCGAAGCCGCGTCCAAGGCCGAACGGGACTTCGAGGACTGGATAGTCGCGGCGCTCGACCGCGCCGCCGCGCACGAGCTGGATCACTGAAGGCTTTTGACTGCCACACCACCGGAGACTCACGCACACACCGGAGACTCATGCTCATGCTGATCGGCATCGACCACAACACCTGTATCGGCTCGGGGCAATGCGTCCTGACAGCGCCTGACCTGTTCACCCAGGATGACGACGGGTACTCCCGGCTCGTGCCCGGAGGTACTGAGGTGGCGACGCGGCGGCAGGCGACGGAGGCCGCCCTGGCGTGTCCCGTACGGGCCATCGCCGTGGCGGACGAACCGTCCGCCAACTGAGCGGGGCAGCAGGGTGATGAGGTCGCCCGGCGGCCCCATCACCCCGCGGTCGGCTCAGGGCCGCAACCGAAGGCGCAGTGAGTTCAGCCGCCAGCTGCCGGGGAGCAGGGCGCGGTCCCACTCCGTGTCACCGTCGGCCGGTGCCAGATCGGGGTAGTGCTCCAGCAGCTTGGCGAACGCCGCCTCGCCTTCCTGCCGGGCCAGTGTGGCACCCAGGCAGTAGTGGATCCCGTGACCGAACCCCACGTGGTTCTCGGCCTGCCCGTCCTGGTGGCGCGTGACGTCCAGCCGGTCCGGGTCCGGGTACTGGCGTGGGTCGAAGTTGGCTGACACCAGCACCAGTTGAACCGCGTCGCCACGGGCGATCGGCGTCCCGGAGATCTCCAGCTCCTCGGCGGCGTAGCGCAGCCGGGCCACCTGCACCGAGCCGCACCAGCGCATCAGCTCGTGCACCGCGCGCGGTATCAGCGACGGGTCCTTGCGCAGCTGCTCCAGCTGGTCGCGGTGGCTGAGCAGTGCGGCGGTGCCGTTGCCGATCAGATGCGCGCTCGTCTCGTGCCCGGCCAGCACCAGGGTCACGATCATGGTGACCATCTCGATGTCGCTGAGCCGGCCGCCGTCGTCGTCCTGGGCCCGGATCAGCGCGCTGAGCAGATCGTCCCCCAGCGCGGCGCGGCGCTGCTCGATCAGCGCATGGCAGTAGTCGATCATCACCGGGAACGAGTGCTGCAGCCGGTCGGGTCGCATCGACACCAGATCGCCTCCCCACACCCGCCACCGCTCGAGATCGACCGTCGGGATGCCGACCAGCTCACAGATCACGGTGATCGACAGCGGGTACGCGAAGTGCTCCAGGAAGTCGACCGTACCGTCCTGTTCGTGGTGCGGGAGTTCGGCGAGCAGCCGGTCGGCGATCCGCTCGATGTCCGGCCGCAGGTCGAGGATGCGGCGCGCCGCGAAAGCCCGGGTCACCAGGCGCCGCAGCCTCGGGTGGTCCGGCGGGTCGCTGTCCAGGATGGAGCCGAGCAGGTAGGCCCGCAGATGTTCGGGGACGTTGAGCAGGTCCATCATGCTCTCGCGCGGATCCGTGCCGCCCACGCCCGGAACGTGGGAGGGCGTGTTGACGAACCGGGGGTCGCGCAGCACGGCGCGGACGTCGTCGAAACGGGTCACGAACCACACCGGGGTGCCGTCGACGAACCGGCCGCGGACCACCGGGCTCTGCTCGCGCATCCGGCCGTACCCGCCGAACGGGTCGGCGAGCAGATCCGGGTCCATCATGTGCGGCCCGACGGGGCACGTCGCGCCCCCGCCGTTCGACGAGGTGCCGTGGGAAGTGAGTGACATGGTCGGCTCCGGTTCTCGCTGGGGCGTCACTTGACCGCGCTGATCACGCCGTGCGGGGTCCACCGGCCACCTGGGAGCCGCTCGGCCTTCGCGAAGCCGGCCGCGGCGAACCACTCCTCGTACTGGCCCCAGCGGTAGATGGTGCTGCTCGCGGCGGGCAGGGTCGCGAAGTAGACGTTGTCGAGGGCCGCGTACAGGGGCCCGTCGCCGCTGTCGTCGGACATCGCGTTGAACACCAGTACCCGCCCGCCGTCGGGCAGAGCCGCGTAGGCCTTTCCCAGCAGGCCCACGTTCTGCTCCGGCGACCAGATCACCAGCTGGTTGGCGAACAACACGCAGTCGTGCCCGCCGGGGTAGGCATCGGTGAAGATGTCGGCCGCCCGTACGGAGATCCGGTCGCTGAGGCCGTGCTCGGCTATCCTGCGGCGGGCGATCTCCACGGTCCCCGGCAGGTCGAGGACGGTGAACTCGACCCCCGGGTTCGCCTGCGCGAGGGCGATGGCGTTCACGCCGTCGCCGCCGCCCACGTCGAGTACCCGGCGCACCCCGGTCAGGTCAGCCTTCTCGATCAGGATGGGGTTCGACAGCCGCGACCAGGACCGCATGCAGCGGTAGAACAGCTGCTCCAGGTCCGGATCCGCCGACAGCCGGTGGTACAGGTCCGTGCCCGTCCCCTTGACCCGTCGCAGACCGATGTTGGTATTGGCGCGCAGCGAGTCCGTGAAGTCGACCTCGGCGGGGCGCACGATCCGCTCCTCGTACTCGATGAGGTCCTCGATGATGTCCCACGTTCCGTCCGCGAACATGTCGTTCAGGACATCGGCGTTGCGGTACTGGTCATCCTGGCGGTCCGTCAGGTGCAGTGCGGTGGTGCCCAGGAGCAGGATCTGGGTCGGACGATCCGCCAGACCGAGTTCCTCCCCGATCTCCTGTGCCGTCAGCCCCGGCTGCTGGTGGAGGAGCGGGAACAGGCCCAGATTGCGGCCGGCGTTGAGCATCTGGAAGGCCGAGGAACCGAAGAGGATCTGGACCAGGCCGTCGGTGGTGAGCGGGGACGCTTCTGACATGACTACTCCGTATCGGATGAGGTGGAGGGGGTTCGGGGGCGAGGGACTGCGCATCGACGGGGAGGTCAGGTCACACGGGCCAGGCCGGCAGGCCGGGACAGATAGGTCCGCCGGCCGGCGACGTCGCGGAGGCGGTCCATCGCGTCCCAGACCTCCGTGAACCGGGTGTAGAGCGGGGACGGTCCGATCCGCAGTCGGTCCGGGGTCCGGTAGTCGCTGATGACCTTGGCGTCCGCGGCGAGCGTCTGGCAGATCCGCCAGGCGTCCGGGTGGTACAGCGACACATGTGAACCGCGCTGCTCCGCCGCGGGAGGTGAGGCCGACCGGAAGCCGAGCGGGGTCAGCCAGGCGGCCGCCAGATCGGAGACCAGCTGACCCAGGAGCAAGCCCTTGGCCCGGATGTTTTCCACGCCGGCCTGCTCGACAAGGGTGAGTCCGGGGTCGATCGCCGCCAGGGACAGCAGCGGCGGTGTGCTCACCAAGAACCGTTCGATGCCGGGTACGGGGTCGTAGGCGGGGCCCATCCGGAACTGTTCCCGCTGTCCGAACCAGCCCCAGATCGGCTGCCGCAGCTGGGCCTGTAGCTCACGTCGCACATAGAGGTAGGCGGGTGAGCCCGGTCCGCCGTTGAGGTACTTGTACGTGCAGCCGACGGCGAGCTCCGCGCCCGTCGCCGCCAGGTCCACGGGAACGGCTCCGGCCGCGTGCGACAGGTCCCACAAAACACGGGTGCCGACCGAGCGGGCCAGTTCGTTCACCCTCGCCATGTCCAGCAGCGTGCCGCTGCGATAGGACACCAGCGAGAGCACCACCAGGGCGACGTCCCGGTCCAGGGCGGCGCGCAACTGGCCGAGGTCGAGGCCGCCGTCGAGGTCGGAGGGGACCTGGTGCAGACGCAGACCGCGCTGCGCGGCCAGGCCCTGCAGGACGTACCGGTCGGTCGGGAAGTCCTCGGCGTCCATCAGGACGGTCCCGCGCCCCGGCGCGGCCTCCAGCGCGGCGCCCGCCAGCTTGTACAGGTTGACCGAGGTGGAGTCGGAGACCACCACCTCACCGGGGCGGGCCCCGAGCACGTGCTCGGCGAGACGGTCACCGAGCCGGCTGCCCCAGTCGATCCAGCCCTGCCAGGAACGCACCAGCCCCTCGCCCCAGCCCTCCTCCAGCACCGCGCGCAGATGGTCCGGGGTGGCCGCGGGCATTCTGCCCAGCGAGTTGCCGTCCAGATAGATCAGCTCCGGGTCGGCGATGACGAACCGCTCACGAAACGCGGCCAGTGGATCGGCCGCGTCCAGTTCCTCGGCCGCCGCGCGAGGGATGCCGCCTTCCATTGCTGCTCCTTGTCTGTCGTGTGGCTGGGCAGGACGTGTCCTGCGGGTTCCTTCGCCGTGCCGCTCGCGGGTGCCGAACGTCTGATGCCGCGCACCGGTCAGAGCGCCGAGCGCACCGACCACAGCTCCGGGAAGAAGCGGTGCTCGCTGATCCGGGACAGCCAGGACACGCCGTCGGTGCCGCCGGTGCCCGGCTTGGCGCCCAGCATCCGCTGCACGGTCACCAGGTGGGTGTAGCGCCAGCGGGCGAACTGGTCAGCGGTGTCCATGAGCGCCTCGGCGAGCAGATGCAGGTCACGGTGCCGGACCGGATCCCGGTACACCGCCAGCCAGGCCGCCTCGACCTCCTCACCGGCCCGATACGGCCGCGTGGCGTCGCGGGCAGTCTCCTCGTCCGCAGGCAGCAGCCCACGGCGGGCCAGCAGCGCGAGTGCCTCGTCGTACAGGCTCGGCTCGTGCAGTTGGTCCAGCACCTCTTGGTAGGTGACCGAGCCGCGGTGCGGCTCCACCATCCCCCGGTTCTTGTTGCCGAGCAGGAACTCCAACCGCCGATAGCCGGCCGACTGGAAACCCGACGCGGAACCGAGGACGTCCCGGAACTCGGCGAACTCCACAGGTGACAGTACGGAGAACGTCTCCCAGGACACCAGCAGGACCTGCTGCACCCGGGCCGATCGGCGCAGCGTCCACAGCGCGTCGTCGAGCTGGTCCTTGCCCAATTGGTCACGTGCCGTGCTGAGTTCTGTGTGCAGCAGCTTGAACAGCAGCTCCTTGACCTGGCTCATGATGATGAAGCCCGGCTCGGTGTCCGCCGCGCTGAGCGGATGCTGCAGTTCAAGCAGCGCGTCCATCCGCGCGTAGTGCGCGTACGCGGTGCTGCCCGGCGGCGACCCCTCCGACGGCTGAACCGCCGGCGCGCCCGCCGCGGCGTCCCTCGGCTGTGCTGGTGCACCGCCGGCGAACGGACACCCGGTGCCGGCGCTCTGCTCGGTGGTCATGTCGTGCTCCCTCCCAGTCCCATCTGCGCGAGGACGGCGCTCCCCAGCCGTGAGGAGCCGACCCCCAGGTCGTAGGGGAGGTCGAAGTGGTTGCGCCGCTCCGCGACGACCTCCGTCACCGCTGCCCGGGGCCGTAGCGCCGCCACCATCCGCTCGTGCTGCCGGATGTACTCCTCGGTCTCGTTGCCGCCACGCGCGACCACGACCTCGGCCGGTCGCGCCGGCAGCAGATGCAGCGGGCTGTTGCGCAGCGCCGTGGCCTCGTCCAGACGCAGCGCCTCGTTGACGTAGGACAGCCGGACCGGCTCCAGGTCGTAGATGCCGCTCAGCAGGACCGCTCCGGCAATCCGGCCGGACACGTCCGGGCCGTCGAGCGGATCAGGCAGCAGAGCCATCGCGGCCAGATGGGCGCCGGCCGACGTCCCGCACAGGTGGAGGCGGTCCGGGGCGAATCCGAGTCGGTCCGCGTTCTGCAGCAGCCAGTCCACGCTGCGGCGCACCATCCCCGCCATCGTGTCCAGCCCGACGTCCGGCGCCAGCCCGTACTCGACGACGGCGACCGCCGCGCCGGCGGCGAGCAGCGGCGGTGCCGGGAAGGCCGATTCGGCCCGGCCGAGCGCCTGCCAGTTCCCGCCATGGACGAAGACCAGCAGCGGCGGACGGGCCGTTCCCGCACCCGTTCCCGTCACCGCACCCGTACTCGTAGCGGGAAAGTAGTCGAGCGTCTCGGCAGGGTGCGGTCCGTAGGCGAGACCGGTGAGCACCGGATGGTCGCGGCGGGCAGCTTCGCTCAGTCGCCGGTACTCGTCCAGATAGGCCGGCAGACTGCGCACGCGGGAGCTCGGCGAGTACTGCCGGTCCAGCGTGGCCCGATTCATCCCCCGGTACACGACGACGCCGGTCATCGCCGCCACCCCGTCAGCCGTGATGCGGTGCGCATCCGCTCAGCCCCTCAGGCCGTGGACGGCGCAGGCGCGCTCGTACACCTCGGTCAGCAGTGGGTCGACGCCGTGTGCCGAGTTCCGGTAGCGGACCCCGAAACGGCGTGCGTACTCCTCGAACCAGTCCCTGCGATTCGCGAGGAACAGCACGTCGTGGATGGCCATCGAGCGGATCGCCACCATCGGCACCGGAGCCCAACTGACCTCGAATGCCGGGTTGCGGGCCGCCTTCTCACGGCACTTCTCGTGGAACTGTCCGAGCATCAGCCCGCGGCGCACGCTCTCGGGCTTCAGCGCGCTGTGCGCGGTGTCCAGCAGGTGCAGGTGCTCGGGCGGCAGGTCCGGCAGGACGAGCAGGAGGGAGCGGAGGTTCGGATTGCCGGCCTTCCAGCCGACCTCGCTGAACTCGTCGAGACCGCAGCGCACGATCTCGTCGATGAGCGCCTGGCTCGGGGTGAGCCCGACGAGTCTGACTCTGATCTCCAGCGCGTCGGCGTCCTGGGCCGGGGCGACGAACGGGCACACCGGACCGGACCGGCCGAGTTCGCTGTGCGGTTGACGGATGTAGCCGCTGAGCCAGTCCTCAACGGCCTCCAGCGTTTTGTCCAAGTCGACTGAGAGCACATTGGTCAACATCGATATCAGTCCTCGCAGACAGTGAGTGGAAGGGAGCTCAAGTGCGGGCCGGCGGACGTCACCGGTCACCGGCGACGTCGTGGAGCTTGGCCGACAGGATCCGACCGATCTGGGCCAGCGTGCCCGGCCGGGTGAGCATGGTTCCGTGCTCACCGGACACCACATGGGCCTCGACCGAGCCACGGACGTGGGGCTGCCAGGCCTCGGCGGTCACGGGCGGGTCCTGCTGCTCCGAGCAGGCGATCAGCACCAGGTCACCATCGATCGGACCAGGCTGGTAATCGACGGTCAGATGCGTGTTGTTCGCCGAGATCTCGGTGATCGTCGCGAGCCGGTCCTCCTCCAGATTGGCCAGCACGCTTCCCTGACGGCGCAGGATCTCCCGCGCCCTGGCGAAGGTCATCTCCTCGCCGCTGTCCCGATGGCTGCCGTCGTCGACCAGGCCGACGTGGTACAGGAGCATCACCCGGTCATCGGGGGCCGGCACGTCGGCATGCGTCAGCCCCTGCCAGTTCGGGATGACGTCCAGCACCGCGACCAGCGCGACCCGCTCACCGCGCCGCTGGAACTCCGCGGCCACCGCGTGGGCGCACAGACCGCCGAACGACCAGCCGGCCAGGTGGTAGGGACCGTGCGGCTGCACCGTCCGGATCTGGTCGGCGTAATCCACCGCCATCTCCTCGATGCTCTCCGGCCGCGGCTCCGGACGGCCCAGACTGCGCGCCTGGATGCCGTAGAGCGGGTACTGCGGGTCGAGGTGCTTGATCAGAGCGCTGTAGGACCAGCTGATACCGCCCCCGGGGTGGATGCAGAACAACGGCGGCCGACTGCCCCGGGTGCGCAGCGGCAGCACCACCTCATAGGAGCCGTCCGGATCGTCCACATCCAGCCGCGCCGCGATCTTCCCCGGCGTGGGCGCCTCGAACAGGCTGCGCAGTCCCAGCTCGACGCCGAACGCGCTGCGCAGTCGGGCGATCAGCCGAGTGGCCAGCAGCGAGTGTCCCCCCAGCTCGAAGAAGTCCTCGTCCACGCCGACCACACTTCGGCCGAGGGTCTCCGCGAACAGCTCGCAGACGACCTGCTCCTGCGGAGTGCCGGGAGCCCGGCCGATGTCGCCGCGTTCGGGATCGAGCGCGAGCAGGGCGGCACGGTCGAGCTTGCCGTTGGCGGTCAGTGGCAGGCGATCGAGGGGGACGATGGCGGCGGGTTGCATGTAGTCGGGCAGGTGCTGACGGGTGTGTTCACGCAAGGCGGTGAGGAGGGCGGCGGTGCCGCGGCTGGTGGCCGGATTGACGACCCAGGTCGAGAGGGGAGTGCCGGCGTCGGCGCTGCCCGCCGGCGCGTAAGTGCCGATGGGAGCGGCGTCCCCCAGTAGCCCGCGGTTGACGTAGGTGACATCGACGGCGCCGGTGTCATGGCTGCTCCATGTGATCGCGGTCCAGTAGCCCAGTTCGTCGCCGAGGTGATGGAACTCCTCCAGGTCGACGTACGCCGTATGCGGGGCGGCCCGGCGCGCGCCGGCCTCCACCGCGTGCTGGACGGCGAGGTCGTTCGCGATGCGTGTGTTGGGGACGCTCGTCACACGAAGCTGGTCCGGCCGCTCTTCGCGCAGCCGCTCAGCGAGGGCGTCGATGTTCTGGTTCCAGGGGTGGTGGGGGGTGTGGGTGAGGGGGTGGGGGTTGATGCCGGTTTTGTAGAGGGTGGCGTCGTAGCGGTAGCGGGTGAGTTCGTTGTGTGCGGTGCCGCGTTTGAGTTGGATGTCGGTGCCGGCGATGTCGGGGATGTGGTGGGTGAGGGTGGTGAAGTATTCCGGGTCGATGAGGAGTTCTTTGCCGAGGACGAGGCTTTGTTCGACGGCGCGGCGGATGGCGGCGGGGTCGGCGTCGTCGGCGCGGGCGGCCTGGACCGCGGTGGTGAACGTGCGCAGCAGACGGGGGTTGCGGACGTCTCCCACGAACAGCGCTCCGCCGGGAACCAGCAGGTGTACGGCCTGCTCGATGACCTGCCGGAGGTACTCGGCGTTGGGGAAGTACTGCACCACGGAGTTCAGGATGACCGTGTCGAAGTGACCCTGCGGGAGACCGTCGTGCTCATGCGCAGCTTGGGCGCGCAGGGTGACGCGCCCGGCGAGCTCGGGATCGGCATCGACATGGCACCGCATCGCCTCGATGACGGTCGGGGAGAGGTCCGTTGCCCAGTACTCGTCGCACTCGGGCGCCAGTTTCGCCAGGAGCAGGCCGGTACCGACGCCGATCTCCAGGACCCGGCCGGGCTTGAGCGCCCTGACCCGTTCGACGGTCGCCTCACGCCATTCCCGCATCTCCGACAGCGGAATCGCGCTGTCGTCGTAGCTGCTGTTCCAGCCGGAGAAGTCCTCACCGAACTCAGCACCGGACCCCGTGTACAGCGAGTCGTAGAGCTCCTGCCACTCGCCGATCTGCGCCCGCTCATCCTCATCGCTCGTCGGGACGGACCGGTCGGCGGCGACGTAGGCGACCAGATGAACGTCACCTGGTTGGTTTTCGTGGGTGATGACGGCGGCTTGGGTGATGTCGGGGTGGTCGGTGAGGATCTTTTCGATTTCGCCGGGTTCGATGCGGAAGCCGCGGATTTTGATTTGGTGGTCGGCGCGGCCGGTGTATTCGAGGTTGCCGTCGGGGTTCCAGTGGGCGAGGTCGCCGGTGCGGTACATCCGTTCGCCGGGTTCCAGGCTGAACGGGTCGGCGGTGAAGCGTTCTGCGGTGATGGCGGGTTGGTTGAGGTAGCCGTGGGCGAGGCCGGTGCCGGCGATGTAGAGCTCGCCGGTGACGCCGGGCGGGACGGGTTGGAGGTGGTTGTCGAGGATGTAGGTGCGGGTGTTGGCCATGGGGCGGCCGATGGGGACGGTGGTGTTGCCGGTGTAGGGGCGGGGGATGGGGTGGCAGGTGGCGAAGGTGGTGGTTTCGGTGGGTCCGTAGCCGTCGACCACGGTGGTGGTGGGGCAGACCTCTTGCAGGCGTTGGACGGAGGTGCCGGAGACCGCTTCGCCGCCGGTCCAGATCTGATGGACGCCGGTGAGGGTTTCGGGGTGGTGTTCGGTCATGACGTTGAACAGGGAGCTGGTGAGCCATGTAGCGGTGACGTGGTGGTCGGTGATGGTTTTCTGCAGTTGGGGGATGTCGAGGTCGCCGGCGGGGGCGATGACGATGGCTCCGCCGTTGAGGAGCGGGACCCAGACCTCGTAGGTGGAGGCGTCGAAAGCGGGGGGTGAGTGGTGCAGCACGCGTTGGTGTGCGGTGGTGTCGAAGCGGGGGTCGAGGGCGAGTGAGGTGACGTTGCGGTGGCTGACGACAACACCTTTGGGGGTGCCGGTGGAGCCGGAGGTGTACATCACGTACGCGGCGCTGTCCGGGTGGACAGTGACGTCGGGTGCGTGCTGGTCGTGTTGGTTGGGTTGCGTGGTGTCGGTGATGAGGAGATTGGTCGTGGTGGGCGGCAGCACGGCATGTGAGGTGGTGTCGGTGAGGATGAGCGTGGTGTTGGTCTGTTCGAGGATGTGGTGGATGCGCTCACTCGGATAGCGGGCGTCGAGGGGGACGTAGACGGCGCCGGCCTTCATCAGGGCCAGGAGGGTGGTGATGGTCTCGGGTGAGCGTTGGAGGAGAACGGCGATGGCGTCGCCGGGGCGGACTCCGCGGGCGATGAGATGGTGCGCGAGTTGGTTGGCGCGGGCATCGAGGTCTTGATACGTCAGGGTGCTGTCGGTGGTGATGACGGCGGGGGCGTCCGGTGTTTTCGTCACCTGGCGGATGAAGAGGTCGGCTAGGGAGGCCTCAGGCAGGGGCAGAGCTGTGTCCTGCCAGGTGTGGAGGAGCTGGTGGTGTTCGGTGGGGGTGAGGACGTTGGTGCTGCTGAGCGGTTGGTCGGGGTGGGCGGTTACCGCGTCGAGGAGCTGGATCCACCGGTCGAACAGGGCATGCACCGTGGGTGCGTCGTAGATGTCGCTGGAGTACTCCACGGCACCGTCGATCCCCTGAAGCTCGCCGTTGGGGCCGTGTTGTTCGGCGAGGCTGAAGAAGAGGTCGAATTTTGCGGTGCCGGTGCGTCCGGGTGCGAGGTCGATGCGGAGTCCGGGGAGTTGGAAGGTTCCTTCGGGTGCGTTTTGGAGGGCGAGCATGATTTGGAAGAGGGGGTGGTGGGCGAGGGTGCGGGTGGGGTTGAGGATTTCGACGAGGTATTCGAAGGGGACGTCTTGGTGGGCGTAGGCGGCGAGTGAGGTTTCGCGGACTTGGTTGAGGAGTTGGGTGAAGGTGGGGTCGCCGGTGGTGTCGGTGCGCAGCACGAGGGTGTTGACGAAGAACCCGATGAGGTGGTCGAGGTTCTGGTCGGTGCGGCCGGCGATGGGGCTGCCGAGGGGGATGTCGTGTCCGGCGCCGAGGCGGGTCAGGAGCGAGGCGAGTCCGGCTTGGAGGACCATGAAGAGGCTGGTGCCGGTGGATCGGGCGAGGTCGGCGAGGCGTTGGTGGAGTTCGGGGTTGATGGTGACGGTGACGTAGTCGCCGCGGTAGGTCATCACGGCGGGACGCGGCCGGTCGGTGGGGATGCTCAGCTGATCAGGAAGACCGGCCAGAGTGCTCGTCCAGTAGTCGATCTGGGTCGCGAAGAGACTGTCGGGGTCGTTCTGATCGCCGAGGAGCTCGTTCTGCCACAGGGTGTAGTCGGCGTACTGCACCGGCAGCGGAACCCAGTGAGGGGACTCGCCCTGGGTGCGGGCGGTGTAGGCGTGGGTGAGGTCGGCAGCAAGCGGTCCCAGCGACCAACCGTCCCCCGCGATGTGGTGGACCACCAGCAAGAGCACATGCTCCTGGGGCGACAGCTCGAAAAGCTCAGCTCGCAGTGGAGGTTCGACGGCCAGGTCGAAGGGGTGCCGGGCTGCTTGTTCGAGTGCGGCCGACAGCTCGACCTCTGCCGTCGGAGTGACGGTCAGACGAGGTGCGGCGGCTTCGGGCGTCAAGACGTGCTGGTACGGGGTGCCGTCGATCTCGGGAAAGACCGTGCGCAGACTTTCGTGCCGCGCGACGAGGTCTCCGAGCGCCGACCGTAGTGCGTCCCGGTCGAGTTCGCCCGTCAGCCGGAGTGCAAGGGGAATGTTGTAGGTCGCGCTGGGCCCTTCCATCTGATGGATGAACCACAACCGGCGCTGAGCGAACGACAAGGGCATGACCTCGGGCCGCTCCCGCAGGGTGAGTGCCAGTCGTCCAGGCCCAGCGGTATCGAGTAAAGCCGCCACCGCCGCCGGCGTCGGACCCTCGAAGAGAGTGCGTAGACCGACCTCGACGCCGAAGACCGACCGGATCTGCGCGATGAGGCGGGTGGCGAGCAGCGAGTGCCCGCCCAGGTCGAAGAAGTCGTCGTCGACCCCGGCCCTCGGCAGACCCAGTACCTGCGCGAACAGATCGCAGACGATCTGCTCCTGCGGAGTACGAGCCTCCCGGCCCGACCCGACCGACGCGAAGTCCGGAGCCGGCAGGGCGGCACGATCGAGCTTGCCGTTGGCGGTCAGTGGCAGGCGATCGAGGGGGACGATGGCGGCGGGTTGCATGTAGTCGGGCAGGTGCTGACGGGCTTGCTCACGGAGGGCTGTGAGGAGTGCCGCGGTGCCGCGGCTGGTGGCCGGGTTGACGACCCAGGTCGAGAGGGCCGCACCAGAGCCACTGCTGTCGACCGGTGTGTAGGTGTGGGTCGGGATGCTGTCGGCCAGCCGACTGCGGACGATGTAGGTGACGTCGACCGTGTCGACGTCGTGGGTGCTCCAGGTGATACCGCTCCAGTAACCGAGCTCGTCGCCCAGCTGATGGAACATCTCCAGGTCGATGGAGGGGTTGGAGGTGTGGGTGGGAAGAGGTGCGTGGTGATCGAGGGCGTGCTGCAGGGCGCGTTCATGGGTGAGGCGCGGGTTGGGGACTCCGGTGACCCGCAGCTCGGCGGGCTGCTGGGTCTCGAGCCGTTGCCTGAGACTGGCCAGGTCGGCGGTGGCATCGTCGGCGTTCTGGTTCCAGGGGTGGTGGGGGGTGTGGGTGAGGGGGTGGGGGTTGATGCCGGTTTTGTAGAGGGTGGCGTCGTAGCGGTAGCGGGTGAGTTCGTTGTGTGCGGTGCCGCGTTTGAGTTGGATGTCGGTGCCGGCGATGTCGGGGATGTGGTGGGTGAGGGTGGTGAAGTATTCGGGGTCGATGAGGAGTTCTTTGCCGAGGACGAGGCTTTGTTCGACGGCGCGGCGGATGGCGGCGGGGTCGGCGTCGTCGGCGCGGGCGGCCTGGACCGCGGTGGTGAACGTGCGCAGCAGACGGGGGTTCCGGACGTCACCCACGAACACGGCCCCGCCGGGCGCGAGAGCGCGTACGGCGTGGTGAAGCACCTGCTCGAGGTAGCCGGCGTTCGGGAAGTACTGGGCGACGGAGTTGAGCACGATGGTGTCGAAGTGGTTGTCGGGCAGGCTGCCGAAGTCGTGGGCGGCCTGGGTCCGCAAGCGAACCCGCGGGAGGAGGACGGGATCGTTGTCGACCTGGGCCTGAAGGTCCTTGATGACGGTGGGGGAGAAGTCGGTACCCCAGTACTCGTCGCACTCGGGCGCCAGCTGAGAGAGCAGAAGTCCGGTTCCGACACCGATTTCGAGGACACGGCGAGGACGGAGCGTCCTGATGCGTTCGACGGTGGTGTCCCGCCATTCCCGCATCTCCTCCAGCGGGATCGGCCGGCCGTCGTAACTGCTGTTCCAGCTCGCGAAGTTCTCGCCGAACACCGTCTTGGTCGCGGAGGTGTAGACGGAGTCGTACAGCTCCTGCCACTCGTTCAACTGGGACTCTTCGACCTGCTCATCGCGATCGTCCGTTGAACTGTCGGCGACGACATAGCCGACCAGCCGGGCGTCACCTGGCTGGTCCTCACGAACGATGACGGCGGCCTGGGCGATGTCGGGGTGGTCGGTGAGGACCTTTTCGATCTCGCCGGGTTCGATGCGGAAGCCGCGGATCTTGACCTGGTGATCGGCGCGGCCGATGAATTCCAGCTCACCGTCCGGGTTCCAGCGCACGAGGTCGCCCGTGCGGTACATCCGTCCGCCGGGTTCCAGGCCGTACGGGTCGGCGACGAAACGCTCAGCCGTGAGGGCGGAACGGCCGAGGTAGCCGCGGGCCACGCCGGACCCCGCGATGTACAACTCACCCACCACACCAGGTGCCACCAACTGCAATTCGTCATCCAGCACATAGGTGCGCGTATTGGCAATCGGCCGTCCGATGGGGGCAGCGCCCGCGCCACCGGCCAAGTCCCCGGCAGTCGACCAAATGGTTGTCTCGGTCGGTCCGTACAGGTTGGTCAGGTCGCCCGTGAGCTCGCGCATTTCTTCGGCGAGGGCGGTGGGCAGCGCCTCCCCTCCGACCAGCATGCGCAGGTCGCGCAGAGACTCCGGGTTGTGCGCCACCAGGAGCTGCCACAGCGAGGGGGTCCCCTGGAGGACCGTCACACCATGCCGCGCGATCAAGTCGAGGACGGCAGAGGGCTGCGCGACCGACTCCTTCGGCGTCAGAACCACCGCGGCGCCCGAGAGAAGCGGGTGATACAGCTCCAACGCGGCAATATCAAAGGCGACGGTGGTGACCGCGAGCAGCCGCTCCTCAGGCCGAATCTCGACCTTCTGCCGCATCGCCTCCAAGAAGTTGAGCAACGCGGCGTGCGGCACGACCACGCCCTTGGGACGTCCGGTCGACCCGGAGGTGTAAATCACGTACGCGGCGTCGGCGGGCCGCAGCGGTGCTGCACGGTCGGCGTCGGTCGGATCACTGTCGGAGCAGTCAGCCACCAGCGCGCGGACATTGGCAGCGTCCAGCACCAACCGCTGCGACGAGCCGCCCGCCACCAGCCGGTCCGTTCGCGTCGTCGTGAGCACCAGAGCAGGTCGCGCGTCCTTCAGCACGTACTCGATGCGTGCCGCCGGATGATCGGGGTCCAGTGGCAGGTAGGCGGCACCCGTCTTGAGCACTGCCAGAAGGGTGACCACCAGGTCGGCCGAGCGTGGCAGCGCAAGGGCGATCACCTGGTCCGGCCCGGCACCCCGTTGCAACAAGGCGTGGGCGAGACGGTTGGCGCGCGCGTTCAGCTCCGCGTACGACAGGGTGGAATCCCCGACGATCAGAGCCACCGCGTCGGGCGTGGCCGCAGCCTGTTCCGCGAAGCGGTCCGGCAGGAGGGTCTCGCTCACCGGTGATGCGGTGTCTTGCCAGGTGTGGAGGAGCTGGTGGTGTTCGGTGGGGGTGAGGACGTTGATGGTGCTGAGCGGTTGGTCGGGGTGGGCGGTCGCGGTGTCGAGGAGTTGGATCCACCGGTCGAAGAGGGAGTGGACGGTGGGTGCGTCGTAGATGTCGCTGGAGTACTCGACCGCACCGTCGATGCCTTGAGGTTCGCCGTTGGGGCCGTGTTGTTCGGCGAGGCTGAAGAAGAGGTCGAATTTTGCGGTGCCGGTGCGTCCGGGTGCGAGGTCGATGCGGAGTCCGGGGAGTTGGAAGGTTCCTTCGGGTGCGTTTTGGAGGGCGAGCATGATTTGGAAGAGGGGGTGGTGGGCGAGGGTGCGGGTGGGGTTGAGGATTTCGACGAGGTATTCGAAGGGGACGTCTTGGTGGGCGTAGGCGGCGAGTGAGGTTTCGCGGACTTGGTTGAGGAGTTGGGTGAAGGTGGGGTCGCCGGTGGTGTCGGTGCGCAGCACGAGGGTGTTGACGAAGAACCCGATGAGGTGGTCGAGGTTCTGGTCGGTGCGGCCGGCGATGGGGCTGCCGAGGGGGATGTCGTGTCCGGCGCCGAGGCGGGTCAGGAGCGAGGCGAGTCCGGCTTGGAGGACCATAAAGAGGCTGGTGCCGGTGGATCGGGCGAGGTCGGCGAGGCGTTGGTGGAGTTCGGGGTTGATGGTGACGGTGACGTAGTCGCCGCGGTAGGTCATCACGGCGGGACGCGGCCGGTCGGTGGGGATGCTCAGCTGATCAGGAAGACCGGCCAGAGTGCTCGTCCAGTAGTCGATCTGGGTGGCGAAAAGGCTGTCGGGGTCGTTCTGATCGCCGAGGAGTTCGTTCTGCCACAGGGTGTAGTCCGCGTACTGCACCGGTAGGGGTGCCCAGCTCGGGAGTTCTTCCTGGGTCCGGGCGGTATAGGCGTGGGTGAGGTCAGCGGCGAGGGGTCCCAGTGACCAGCCGTCGCCCGCGATGTGGTGGACGACCAGCAGTAGGACATGCTCCTGGGGGGATACCTCGAAGAGGTCGGCGCGCAGCGGAGGTTCGACGGCCAGGTCGAATGCATGCCGAGCTGCCTGTTCGAGTGCGGTCGGCAGTTCCGATTCCGTTGTCGGAGTGACGGTCACGCGTGGCGCGGCGGCTTCGGGTGTCAGTACGTGCTGGTACGGGGTGCCGTCGATCTCGGGAAAGACCGTGCGCAGGCTCTCGTGCCGGCCGACGAGGTCTCCGAGCGCCGACCGTAGTGCGTCCTGGTCGAGTTCCCCGGTGAGGCGTAGCGCGAGCGGAATGTTGTAGGTCGCGCTGGGTCCCTCCATCTGGTGGATGAACCACAACCGGCGCTGAGCGAACGACAACGGCATGACCTCAGGCCGTTCCCGTGTGGTCGGGGCGAGTCGCGCCGGACCGGCAGTGTCCAGCTGGGCTGCCACTGCCGCTACGGTCCGCGCCTCGAAGAGGGTGCGCAGGCCCATTTCGACGCCGAAGGTGGCGCGGATGCGGGCGATGAGGCGGGTGGCGAGGAGCGAGTGTCCGCCGAGGTCGAAGAAGTCGTCGTCGATTCCGGCCCGCGGCAGGCCGAGCACCTGGGCGAACAGGTCGCTGACGATCTGTTCCTGCGGAGTACGGGCCTCCCGGCCCGATCCGACGGACGCGAAGTCCGGTGTCGGCAGGGCGGCACGGTCGAGCTTGCCGGTCGTGGTCAGCGGCAGGCGGTCGAGCAGGATGACGGCCGAGGGGACCATGTGTTCGGGCAGGCTCTGTTGCGCGAAATCCCGTATCTGCTGGGGTAGAAGAGCCTCTCGCGTCACCACGTACGCCACCAGACGAGATCGGCCCGGCTGATCCTCGTGGGTGGTCACAGCAGCGTGGGCGATGTCGGGGTGGTCGGTGAGGACCTTCTCGATCTCGCCGGGTTCGATGCGGAAGCCGCGGATCTTGACCTGGTGATCGGCGCGGCCGATGAATTCCAGCTCACCGTCCGGGTTCCAGCGCACGAGGTCGCCCGTGCGGTACATCCGTCCGCCGGGTTCCAGGCCGTACGGGTCGGCGATGAAACGCTCAGCCGTCAGGGCCGAACGGCCGAGGTAGCCGCGGGCCACGCCGGACCCCGCGATGTACAACTCACCCACCACACCAGGTGCCACCAACTGCAGCCCGCCGTCCAGCACATACGCACGCGTGTTGGCGATGGGCCGGCCGATCGGCGCGGGTAGCTGCCAGAGGTCAGGATCGCCGGTCAGCGTGTGGGCTGTGACCACATGGGTTTCGGTCGGGCCGTAGTGGTTGTGCAGTACCCGGCCCGGGGCCGACCGGTGGAATGCGCGGACCTGACCGCTGAGTGTCAGAGCTTCGCCGGCCTGCGCGACGGTTCGCAGCCGCGGCAGCGTACGGCCCTGCTCGACGGCGGCCTCGGCAAGGGCCTCCAGCACCAGGTTCGGGGCGAACAGCTCGTCGATCCGGCAGTCGTCGAGCCACGCGGCGAACCGGGCCGCGTCGCGGCGGACGGCCTCATCGGGGATGACCAGCGTCTTGCCATAGGAGACAGCCGACAGAATCTCCTGAGCGGACACGTCGAAGCTGATCGCTGTGAACTGTGCGGTCCTGCTTCCGGGTGCGCCACCGACCGTGCGGTGATGCCACGCGAGGAGATTCAGCAGCGCCGCTGCCGGCATGACGACGCCTTTGGGGCGGCCGGTGGAGCCGGAGGTGTAGATGATGTAGGCGGGGTGGTGGGGGTGAGGGGGGTGGTGCGGTCGTGGTTGGTGGGGTTGTGGGTGGGTTGGTGGGTGAGGTCGGTTGCAAGGGTGGGTTGGTCGAGGTGGAGGGTGGGGGTGGTGTGGTGGGGGAGGTTGTTCTGGGTTGTGGTGGTGGTGAGGGTGAGGGTGGGTTGGGCGTCGGTGATCATGTGGGTGAGGCGTGGGGTGGGGTATTGGGGGTCGAGGGGGAGGTAGGCGGCGCCTGTTTTGAGGACGGCGAGGATGGCGGTGACGAGGTCGGTGGTGCGGGGGAGTGCGAGGGCGACGTTGTCTTCCGGGCCGATGCCGTGGCTGATGAGGAGGTGGGCGAGGCGGTTGGCCCGGGTGTTGAGTTCGGTATAGGTGAGGGTGGTGTCGTCGCATGTCACGGCTATCGCGTCCGGTGCACGGTCGACCTGCGCCTCGAACAACCCCGGCAGCGTTGCCCCGCCACTCACCACGTCGGTGTCATTGCGGGTGACCAGTAGCTCGCGTCGCTCCGCGTCCGTGAGCAGGTCGATCCGGCCGACCGGCCGGTCCGCTTCGGCGACCATCAGGTCGAGTACGTGGATCAGCCGATCGAGGAACGTCCTGGCCGTGGCCCGGTCGAAGAGATCGTCGCGGTAGTCCAGGCGCAGGTGGAGACGGCGGCCCGGCGCCGCGATCAGAGTGAGCGGGTAGTGCGTCGCGTCGCGTCCCCGGCCAAGATCGGGAGTGATCTGCAGTCCGGCACCCGCCTTGGTGGCGGAGTCGTCCCAGGGATAGTTCTCGAACACCACGGATGTGTCGAAGAGGTCGCCCAATCCCGCCAGCTGCTGGATACGGGCCAGCCCGAGATGGTGGTGCGCGGTCAGCCGCGACTGCTCGTCCTGCAGCCGGACGACCGTGGTCAGCAGCGACTGCGCCGGGTCCAGCCTGACCCTCACGGGCACCATGGCGATGAGCAGGCCCACCATGGACTCCACCCCGGACAGCTGCGGGTCACGACCCGCCACGACGGCGCCGAAGACCACGTCGTCCTGGCCCGTACGGCGGCTCAGCACCAGACCCCAGCCGGCCTGCAGCACGGTGTTCAGGGTCACGCCCTGGCCGCGCGCCCACTCGGTGAGCGCTGCCGTGCGCTCCTCGTCCAGCTCGACGGTGATCCGTTCCGGCATCCGCGCCGCGCGTCCGGGATCCGCCGGCGTGACCAGGGTGGGCTGTTCGAGCTCTGAGCACACCTCGCGCCAGGCAGCCTCGGCCGCCGGCTGGTCCTGCTGGGCCAGCCAGCCCAGAAACTGGCGGTAGGGAGTCACCCGGGGCAGCACAGAGGTGTCCCCGTGACTGTCGTACAGCGCGGTCAGCTCGCGCACGAGGATGGGAGTGGACCAACCGTCGAGCAAGATGTGATGGGTGGTCAGGATGAGGCGGTGGTGCTCCCCGGCGAGCCGCACCAGGGAGAAGCGCAGCAGCGGCGGCTCGGCCAGGTCGAACCGGCGGCCGTGCTCCTTGGCGGCGAGCCGGACGAACTCCGCCTCCGCCTCGTCGCCGGGAAGCGAGGAGAGGTCGTACTCCTCCCAGGGAACGTCGACCTGACGGGAAATCGTCTGCACCGTCTGGCCCGACCCCACCTGTCGGAAACCGGCGCGCAGGTTCGGGTGCCGCTGGACCAGAGCGCGGACCGCCGCCTGCAGAATCTCACCGTCGAGGGTGCCCGCGATGTCGAATACGTGCTGCACCCCGTAGACGTCCGCGCCGTCCTGCTCATAGCGCGAGTGGAACAGCAGCCCCTCCTGCATGGGGGACAGGGGCAGAATGTCTTCCAGGCCCGACGACGTCATTTCTGGATCCTCCACGCGGCTTCGAGTTGCTCGATGTCGTGCTGGCTGAGGGTGGTCAGGGGGAAGTCCGAAGGCGTGTGGCCGCCGGTGTCAGCCCGGTCGCCGTGCCGGACCAGGCCGCGGATCGCGCGGAACCAGTCCTCGGCGAGGTCACGGACGTGCTGCTCGGGCCAGAGATCCGGGGCCCACGTCCAGACGGCCTCCAGCCAGGGGCCGTCCGGAGTGTCGCGGACCATCGAGTTGACCTCCAGGCCGTGCGCCAGGGCGGTGGCCGGATCGGCGCCGCTCAGCAGGCCCGCCTCCGGTGCCACCGTCCACGCCGGGTTGCCCGCAACGAGGGGGGTGCCGGCGGAAGGGAAGCGGCCGAGGTAGTTGAACCCCAGCTGGGGCACCGCGAGCGGGTCCAACTCCGTTTCGGTCGCCGGGTTGAGGTGGCGCAGGAGACCGAAGCCGATGCCCTTGTCGGGCAGCGACCGCAGCTGCTCCTTGACCCTTTTGAGGGCTTGTCCGAGGACCGGTCCGCCGCCGGTGACCTCTTCCCAACCCAGTGCGCCCGGGTCGATCCGGACGGGATACAGCGAGGTGAACCAGCCCACGGTGCGTGACAGATCCGTGTCCGCGATGATCTCCTCGCGGCCGTGACCCTCCACATCCAGCAGCAGTTCGGTGTGCCGCCCGCGGGCATGACCGCGGCGCCACTGGGCGACCGCCAGGGCGAGTGCGGTCAGCAGGACGTCGTTGACCCCGGCGTGGAAGGCCGCGGGCACGGTCGTCAAGAGCGAGGTGGTGACATCGGGTGGCAGGGACAGGCTGAGGTCACGGGCCCGGCCGACGGTGTCCCGCCCTGGATCCAGCCGGTCAGCGGTCAGTGGTGGGTCGGCGGAGGCCAGCAGATCGGCCCACAGCCTCACCTCCGCGGCACGAGCCGGATGGCGGGCCTCCGCCGTCAGCAGGCGGGACCAGCGCTGCAGCGAGGTGTGCACCGGCTCCAGCCCGGGGAGCCGGCCGTGCGTGACCGCCTCCCAGCCGGCGACCAGGTCCGCAAGCAGAAGCCGCCAGGACACCCCGTCCACCACCAGGTGGTTGACCAGGAACAGCAGCCGGCCGGCACGACTGGGCCCGGCGTCGAACCAGACCGCCTGGAGCAGCACCCCCCGCTCCGCCGACAGGCGGGCGGCCGCCCTCCCCAGATGATCCCGTACCAGCGCCTCGTCGAAGGTGCCGCCGCCCACGTCGACACGGTGCACCAGATCGACGGCCGACACGGCGCCGACCGGAAGGACTTCCAGCGACCACGGCCGGCCGCTGGCGCGGCTCGGGGTCCGGGTCAGTCGCAGCGCGTCATGGTGGTCCACGAGCGCCTGGACGGCCGCGGTGAGGCGATCCTCGCCCAACTCGGCCGGCACCTGCAGCAGCATCGCCTGGTAGAACGGGTCGATGGCGCCGCCGCGCTCGTCGAACCAGAGCATGATCGGTGTGGGCTCCACGGTACCGACGCCCGATCCGTCGGGCTCCGCAGCGGACGGGGACAAGTCCTCGGCGACATCCGCCAGTCCTGCCACGGTCCGCTGCTCGAAGATGTCCCGGACCGCGAAACCGACCCCTGCCGTGCGCGCCAGGCTGACCAGGCGGATCGAGATGATGCTGTCCCCGCCGAGCGCGAAGAAGTCGTCATCCAGCCCGACCCGGTCCACACCCAGGGCCTGCGTGAACAGCTCACCCAGCAGCCGCTCGCGCGCCGTCCGCAGCTCGCGTCCCGGCGCTTGCGCCTGGGGAGCCGGGTCAGGATCGGGCAGCGCGGCATGGTCAAGCTTGCCGTTGGCAGTCAGCGGCAACCTGTCCAGCTGGATGAACACCGACGGCAGCATGTAGTCCGGCAGCCGCCTGCGGGCGAACTCACGCAGGCTCTCCGCAGGCAGTTCGTTGGTGGCAGCGACGTACGCGATGAGGCGGATCGTGCCTGGTTGGTTTTCGTGGGTGATGACGGCGGCTTGGGTGATGTCGGGGTGGTCGGTGAGGATCTTTTCGATTTCGCCGGGTTCGATGCGGAAGCCGCGGATTTTGATTTGGTGGTCGGCGCGGCCGGTGTATTCGAGGTTGCCGTCGGGGTTCCAGTGGGCGAGGTCGCCGGTGCGGTACATCCGTTCGCCGGGTTCCAGGCTGAACGGGTCGGCGGTGAAGCGTTCTGCGGTGATGGCGGGTTGGTTGAGGTAGCCGTGGGCGAGGCCGGTGCCGGCGATGTAGAGCTCGCCGGTGACGCCGGGCGGGACGGGTTGGAGGTGGTTGTCGAGGATGTAGGTGCGGGTGTTGGCCATGGGGCGGCCGATGGGGACGGTGGTGTTGCCGGTGTAGGGGCGGGGGATGGGGTGGCAGGTGGCGAAGGTGGTGGTTTCGGTGGGTCCGTAGCCGTCGACCACGGTGGTGGTGGGGCAGACCTCTTGCAGGCGTTGGACGGAGGTGCCGGAGACCGCTTCGCCGCCGGTCCAGATCTGATGGACGCCGGTGAGGGTTTCGGGGTGGTGTTCGGTCATGACGTTGAACAGGGAGCTGGTGAGCCATGTAGCGGTGACGTGGTGGTCGGTGATGGTTTTCTGCAGTTGGGGGATGTCGAGGTCGCCGGCGGGGGCGATGACGATGGCTCCGCCGTTGAGGAGCGGGACCCAGACCTCGTAGGTGGAGGCGTCGAAAGCGGGGGGTGAGTGGTGCAGCACGCGTTGGTGTGCGGTGGTGTCGAAGCGGGGGTCGAGGGCGAGTGAGGTGACGTTGCGGTGGCTGACGACAACACCTTTGGGGGTGCCGGTGGAGCCGGAGGTGTACATCACGTAGGCGGCGGCATCCGGGTGGACAGTGACGTCGGGTGCGTGGTGGCTTTCGCCGTCGAACTGGGCCGGGTCGGTTTCGGTGATGACGAGGTGCGGTGTTGCGGTAGGGAGTGCGGTTCGTGAGGCGGTGTCGGTGAGGACGAGTGTGGTGTTGGTCTGTTCGAGGATGTGGTGGATGCGCTCACTCGGATAGCGGGCGTCGAGGGGGACGTAGACGGCGCCGGCCTTCATGAGGGCGAGGAGGGTGGTGATGGTCTCGGGTGAGCGTTGGAGCAGGACAGCGACGGCATCGCCGGGGCGGACTCCGCGGGCGATGAGGTGATGCGCGAGTTGGTTGGCGCGAGTGTTGAGCTCCGCGTACGACAGTGTGGCGTCGTCGGTCACGACGGCGGGAGCTTCCGGGGTCTTCGCCACTTGCCGGCTGAAGAGGTCGGCCAGGGAGGCCTCGGGCAGGGGCAGGGCGGTGTCCTGCCAAGTGTGGAGGAGCTGGTGGTGCTCGGTGGGGGTGAGGACGTTGATGGTGCTGAGCGGCTGGTCGGGGTGGGTGGTAGCGGCGTTGAGGAGTTGGATCCACCGGTCGAACAGGGCATGGACGGTAGGTGGGTCATAGAGATCGCTGGAGTACTCGACAACGCCGCCGATGCCCTGCGGCTCGCCGTTGGGCCCGCGTTGCTCGGCGAGGCCGAAGAACAAGTCGAACTTTGCCGTCCCGGTCCTGCCCAGCTCGACACCAGCACGCACTCCGGGAAGCTCCAACGAACTCACGGGTGCGTTTTGGAGGGCGAGCATGATTTGGAAGAGGGGGTGGTGGGCGAGGGTGCGGGTGGGGTTGAGGATTTCGACGAGGTATTCGAAGGGGACGTCTTGGTGGGCGTAGGCGGCGAGTGAGGTTTCGCGGACCTGGTTGAGGAGTTGGGTGAAGGTGGGGTCGCCGGTGGTGTCGGTGCGCAGCACGAGGGTGTTGACGAAGAACCCGATGAGGTGGTCGAGGTTCTGGTCGGTGCGCCCGGCGATGGGACTGCCGAGGGGGATGTCGTGTCCGGCGCCGAGGCGGGTCAGGAGCGAGGCGAGTCCGGCTTGGAGGACCATGAACAGGCTGGTGCCGGTGGATCGGGCGAGGTCGGCGAGGCGTTGGTGGAGTTCGGGGTTGATGGTGACGGTGACGTAGTCGCCGCGGTAGGTCATCACGGCGGGACGGGGCCGGTCGGTGGGGATGCTCAGCTGGTCGGGAAGACCGGCCAGAGTGCTCGTCCAGTAGTCGATCTGGGTCGCGAAGAGACTGTCGGGGTCGTTCTGATCGCCGAGGAGTTCGTTCTGCCACAGGGTGTAGTCCGCGTACTGCACCGGCAGCGGAACCCAGTGAGGGGACTCGCCCTGGGTGCGGGCGGTGTAGGCGTGGGTGAGGTCAGCGGCGAGGGGTCCCAGTGACCAGCCGTCGCCCGCGATGTGGTGGACGACCAGCAGTAGGACATGTTCCTGGGGGGAGACCTCGAAGAGGTCGGCGCGCAGCGGAGGTTCGACGGCCAGGTCGAACGCATGACGGGCTGCCTGGAGAAGAACATCGTCCAGTTCGGACTCAGTGGTTTCGGTGATGGGCAGGTCCATGGTCGCTATGTCGAGCACCCGTTGAAACGGGGTGCCGTCGACCTCGGGCAGGACCGTGCGCAGGCTCTCGTGCCGGGCGACGAGGTCTCCGAGCGCGGTGCGCAGCGAGTCCCGGTCCAACTGGCCGGTGAACCGCAGTACGAGGGGAATGTTGTAGGTGGCGCTGGGCCCTTCCATCTGGTGGATGAACCACAACCTGCGCTGGGCGAACGACAGCGGCATGGCCTCAGGCCGCTCCCGCGCGGTGAGCGCCAGTCGTCCAGGCCCAGCGGTATCGAGCAGGGCCGCCACCGCCGCCGGCGTCGGGCCCTCGAAGAGGGTGCGTAGACCGATCTCGACGCCGAAGACCGACCGGATCTGCGCGATGAGGCGGGTGGCGAGGAGTGAGTGCCCGCCGAGGTCGAAGAAATCGTCGTCGACCCCGGCCCGCGGCAGACCCAGTACCTGTGCGAACAGGTCGCAGACGATCTGCTCCTGCGGAGTACGGGCCTCCCGGCCCGACCCGACCGACGCGAAGTCCGGAGCCGGCAGGGCGGCACGGTCGAGCTTGCCATTAGAGGTCAGCGGCAGGCGATCGAGCAGGATCACGGCCGAGGGGACCATGTGCTCGGGCAGACTCAGTTGCGCGAAATCCCTTACCTGCTGCGGTAGAAGAGCATCCCGTGCCACCACATACGCCACCAGGCGGGAGTCACCAGGCCGTTCCTCGTATACGACCGCGGTCGCCTGAGCCACCGACGGATGAGCGGACAACGCCGCCTCGACCTCACCGAGTTCAATGCGGAAACCGCGAATCTTGACCTGGTGGTCGGCGCGGCCGACGAACTCCATCTCACCGTCGGAGTTCCAGCGCACAATGTCGCCTGTGCGGTACATCCGTCCGCCGGGCTCCAAGCCGTACGGGTCGGCGACGAAACGCTCAGCCGTCAGAGCGGAACGGCCGAGGTATCCGCGGGCCACGCCTGCCCCGGCGATGTACAGCTCACCCACGACACCGGGCGCCACCAACTGCAGCCCGCCGTCCAGCACATAGGTGCGCAGGTCGGGGATGCCGACGCCGATCACGCTCGCTGCCTCGTTGTTCACCCGGTCACGGGTCAGCGGCTGATAGGTCACGTGCACCGTGGTCTCGGTGATGCCGTACATGTTGACCAGCACCGGTGCATCGTCGGGGTGCCGCAGGTACCAGTCGGCCAGGCGGGAGGGCTGTAGCGCCTCGCCGCCGAACACCACAACGCGCAAACTGAGCTGTCGGGCCGGCCGGGACGGGTCCGCATCGGCCTGCGCCAACTGGTAGAAGGCCGACGGCGTTTGGTTGAGAACGGTGACACCTTGGTCGGCGAGCAGGTCCAGGAACGCCCCCGGCGTTCGGCTGACCTCGAAGGGCACCACGACCAGTCGGCCGCCGTGCAGCAGCGGTCCCCAGAGCTCCCAGACCGAGAAGTCGAAGGCGTAGGAGTGGAACAGCGTCCAGACGTCGTCCGCGCCGAAGCCGAACCACTGGCGGGTGGCGTCGAACAGCCTGACCACGTTCCGGTGAGTGTTGACGACGCCTTTGGGGCGGCCGGTGGAGCCGGAGGTGTAGATGATGTAGGCGGGGTGGTGGGGGGTGAGGGGGGTGGTGCGGTCGTGGTCGGTGGGGTTGTGGGTGGGTTGGTGGGTGAGGTTGGTCTGGTGGGTGGGTTGGTCGAGGTGGAGGGTGGGGGTGGTGTGGTGGGGGAGGTTGTTCTGGGTTGTGGTGGTGAGGGTGAGGGTGGGTTGGGCGTCGGTAATCATGTGGGTGAGGCGTGGGGTGGGGTATTGGGGGTCGAGGGGGAGGTAGGCGGCGCCTGTTTTGAGGACGGCGAGGATGGCGGTGACGAGGTCGGTGGTGCGGGGCAGGGCGAGGGCGACGTTGTCTTCCGGGCCGATGCCGTGGCTGATGAGGAGGTGGGCGAGGCGGTTGGCCCGGGTGTTGAGTTCGGTATAGGTGAGGGTGGTGTCGTCGCATGTCACGGCTATCGCGTCTGGTGCACGGTCGACCTGCGCCTCGAACAACCCCGGCAGTGTGGTCTCCGCGACCGGCGGAGCGTCCGCGGCGATACCCAGCAGGGTCGTGCGGTCCTCGTCGGTGAGCAGGTCGATCCGGCCGACCGCTTGGGCGGGATCGGCCGTGGTCACGGCCAGTAACACGGTGAGCAGGCGCTGATGATGAGCGGCCAGCTCGCCCGCCGAGCAGATTTCGGGGTGGGCATTGACATCGACCTTGAGCCCGGTCCCGTCGCGCCGGTCCCACACCGCGACCGTGAAGTCGCCCACCAGGCCCGAGGACAGGTTGTGCGCGGTGGTGGGCAGGCCGGCGAAGTCCAGCACGTAGTCGAAGGACATCACGTTGACGACCGGTGCGTACCACGTTCCCAGACTGCCCGGCAGGTCCAGGTCCCGTTGCAGGTCCTCGGCCCGGTACCGCTGGTGCCTGCCGAGCTCGACCACCCGGTCCGCGATCTGTCCGAGGAGTTCACCGAGTGACAGATCCGGTCGGAACGAGAGCCGCAGCGGAAGGACGTTGGAAGCCATGCCGGGAGTACGGCGCTGGAGCTGGTCCAGACGCCCGGTCACCGGCAGGCCGAGCACCACGCACGATGAGCCGGTCATCCGATGGAGATAGACGGCTGTTGCCGCGATGACCAGGTGCGACCAAGGGGCCCGGGCGCGCCGCGCCGCCGTGCGCAATTCGCTGAGCTCCACGGGACCCAGGCCGGCTGTCCGCCGAAGGTAGTGCTGCGGGGTGGTCGACGGCCGGTCGACGAACCCGGTCGGCTCGGGGCGGTCGGCGAACTGCTCCGTCCAGTAGTCCCGGTCGAGGGCGAATTGTTGGGAATAGCGGTACTTCTCATCGGCGGCCAACAACTCGTGCAGCGGGCTGAAGGGGCTCGGTTTCACCGGTCGGTCCTGGACGAGGGCGGTGTAGACCTCGGCGACCCGGCGGGTGATCAGTAGTGCTCCGAAGGCGTCCATCACGGCGTGGTGGTAGCCCTGGTACCAGTAGAAGCGGTCGGGGCCCAGGCGGAGCAGCGCGTACTCGAAGAGCCGGTCACTGGAGAGGTCCATCGGCCGGGCCACCGCGGCTTCCAGCCATGCGTGGGCGGCTCGCTCGGGGTCAGGCTCGGTGCTGAGATCGATCACCGCGGGCGCCCAGTCACCGAGCCCGTGGAGGACCTGCCGGCCGTCGCCGCGCTCTTCGACGAAGCGGACGTGCAGCGCCTCCGTCTCGGAGACGACCCGCAGTAATGCCTGCTCGAAGAGCACCGGATCCACGCGTCCGTGGATTTCCAGATAGTCGCCCACCCGGAACACCCGGTTGGCTCCCGCCAACCGCTGTTCGGCCATCCATATCTCGCGTTGCGCGGCCGTGAGCGGCAGTGTGGCGCCAGCACTGATGGACAAGTCCCCACCTCCGGAATATCCCCCGTGCTGATATTTCCCGGGGGAGAAAAGTAAAAGACAGCCTGACAGCCGTGAAGACAATGAGAAAGCGCGACAGGACATCGGAGAATTCGCGACCTCCTGACCGTAGGAACGGTGGGTCGCCTCGTACACCGGAACCGGCGCAACTGCCCTGAATCAAAATCCCTAGAAACCTAACCCGAGGGCACTGGGCGGTCAAGGAGATCAATGTCGGAGGTCTCGCATTTGTCCCGCCGGCGGGACAACAGGCGTACGCCGAAGCCGGCGGAACCCTGTGGGTGCGGTGCCCCGCAGGACGGTTCGACAACGATCCCCGCAGGTGCGCGCCGCCAGGGACTCCCTCGTGCCGGGAGTGCGAACAGCTCCTGCTGCCGCGCCGGTCACGTCACGCGCCGGGTCACCCAGCGGCGCATCGCGCCGAATGCCGGCTCCGTCCGAAGGGGTCCCGGTGGGTTGGTGGCGTGCTTGCTCGGCGTTTCTCGGCGGTGCTAACTTCACCGTCATCAAATGCCGGAGCGAATAGTGCGCGGCCCGGTTTTCTCGTAAGGATGCGTTTATGGCGGATGCATGGTGGGGAGAACACCTGCTGGGGCGAGGAGCCGACGACGAGCTGTGGGCGATTTCCAGTTCCCCCGTCACCCGCGGCGAACTCCGAGCAGCGGTCAGTGGCCTTGCCGGAAATTTTCGGGAGCACGGTATTGCCGACGGCAGCTCCGTTCTCCTGCGTATGAAGCCGAGTTTCACGTATCTGCAAGTACTGCTGGCTCTGTGGAGCCGCGGGGCACGGGTCATTCTGGTCGACTTCCGGCTGAGGCCGGCTGAGTACGAGCCGCTGGTGGAGCTGGTGCGCCCCCAGTACCTGGTAGTGGCGGCCGGGGCTGATGGGCCGGTGGCCGGATTCCGTCAGGAGTCCGCGTTCACGGTCCAGCGGCTGTCGAACGGCCGGCCGGCCGACGGCGACATCCGCCTGGTGCAGTTCAGCTCGGGTTCGACGGGCAGGCCGAAGGTCATCGGTCGGCCGGCGGACTCCGTGCTGGCCGAGCTCGACCGGCACGCCGCACTCCCCGGGATACCTGGCAAGGGCGACCGGGTCCTCCTGCTGAACTCCGTCATGCACAACATGGGTTTGGTCAGCGGCGTGCTGCATGCGCTGCTGTCCGGGGCGACGCTCGTCGTCCCACCGACGCTCCGCCCCACCGAGGTGGTGCGGCTGATGGCAGCCGCCGAGATCTCCGCCGTGTACGGGACGCCCGCCCACTACGAACTCCTGGTGCGCACGCGGGATCGGCCGGACCTGCCCGCGCTGCGGCTGGCCGTCTCGGGCGGTGAGCGGGTTCCGCAGGAGACCTACGAGCAGTTCCGTGAGCGCTTCGGCCTGCCGATCAGCCAGGTCTACGGCCTGACCGAGATCGGGCTGATCGCGGGCGACCTCTCCGGGACGTGCCTGCCCCCACAGGTGGGGCCGCCGGTGCCGGGCGCCGAGGTGAAAGTGGTCGACGAGGAACTGTACGTCCGGATGGACCGCTCGCCGTACCTCTACGGCGAACATGCCGACCGCTTCAGGGACGGCTGGCTGCGGACCTTCGACCGGTTTCACCAGGACCCGACGACCGGGGTGCTGACCATGCTCGGCCGGACCGACTCGCTCGTCGTCGTCGGCGGGTTGAAGGTCGACCTCACCGAGGTGGAGGCGGCGCTGCTGAGCCATCCCCGGGTGACCGATGCCGTGGTGACCCACGCGGACGCCATCGAGGCGTTCGTGGGAGCCCATGAGGCGGTCACCACGGACGAACTCACCGTCTGGTGCCGGGAACGGTTGAGTGCGGTGAAAATCCCCAGGCGGTTCTTTGTGACGCGGCAGCTGCCCCGGAACTCGATGGGAAAGCTGACCCGCGACCGCGCATTGATGCATGAGTACGTCACGTCGGAAGCATCGTCGAATCCATGGGACACAGCATGATCTCAAAGAGTGACATCAGAGTGATCCTGTCCGAGAACGCCGGTCTCGGGCCCCCGGAAGAGTTTCCCGACGACGCCGAGTTGGTGATCGACTCGCTCACTCTGCTCGTCCTCCAACACGTGCTGGAGGAGAAGCACGGTGTGGTCATGGACCCGCAGTTCGAGGACATGGAGCTGTTCACCTCGATCAACGGGATTCACAAGTACGTGATGAAGGTCCTGGACGAGGAATGACGAATCCGGCCGGCCTTGTCCGGTGCGGGCATGAAGCATGCCGCGCACCTGCAGCATGCGCAGCCACCCGAACCTGACCATTTCTATAGGGAGAAACGATGGCCAACCCTTTCGAGAACCCTGACGGCAGCTACCTCGTACTCGTCAACAACGAGGGCCAGCACTCGCTGTGGCCCGCATTCGCCGAAGTGCCCGCGGGATGGACGGTCGCCCTCGCCGAGACCGACCGCCAGTCCTGCCTCGACCATGTCGAGGAGCACTGGACCGACATACGCCCCCTCAGCCTCGTACGCCGATAGGAGAACGCGATGGACGACACCGCCTTCCAGACACTGCTCCTCAGAGAAGAGGACCTCGAAGAGTCGTTCTTCGGCGAGGAACCGAGCGCCGCCTACGACCCCACCTTCGTTTCCGGTGACGAGTCCGGGCGCGCCATTGTCGACCTGACGAACATGCTGACGCACGGCACCCATCCCGAGGCGACGCAGCATGCCTCCGCGCTGTTCACGAACGTCGTGGGCTCGGTGGTATTCCACCACGTCACACGGTTCGGCCAGCAGGCCTGCCGGCAGGTGTTCGAGGAGATCTCCGCCGCGGTACGCGACTGCACGCACTACCGCATGGAACTGAACGACGGCGTCCAGCTCGACATCACGAAGGTCGGCCTGGAACCCATCTCCGTCGGGGACGGCAGCTTCCTGGTGCGGTGGCTTTCCACCGTCGAACACTTCCGTATCGAGACCGCCTGGGTCCTCGTGATGAAGGACGACATCCTTTCCCTGGTGAACACCCGAATTCCGGACGAGTCCGAGCCCCGCCGCCTCGCGCGCATCGCGGTCGATCGCGTATCGGATCTGACGGGAACGCCATGAATTCCACCGGATCTGTCGTCGATTTCGAGTCCGTGCTCGAGTCGGTCGACCTGTGGCTGACCGACTACATCGCGACCAGCCATCCAGAGATCGGTCGAATGGGTCCCATCTGCCCGTTCGTGGCGCCTTCCCGCAAGAACAGAACCATGGAGATCCGCATACGCCTGGTCGGGCACGCGCCGACCCCCGACCTGGTGGAGGAGATCGTACGGAGCAGCCTCCACGAGTACTCACTGACCTCGTGGCAGGGACGGAATCCCATGCTGCGCGCCATGGTGGTCGTCCTTCCCGATCTCCACAGCGAGGACACCGAGCTGCTCGACAAGGCTCAGGAACGCGTCAAGGACGACTACGTGGCGCAGGGCCTCATGGTCGGTCAGTTCCACGAGAACTGTGATGTCAGGGCAGCAAGGAATCCGCAGTTCGCTGTGAGCAAGGCGCCCGTACCCGTCATCGCCATTCGCTCCATCGCCCTGCATGACATCTTCTTCCTGTCCGAGCGGGCGGAGTGGTTCCAGAAATACCGTGAGAAGTTCGGCAAGTTCTTCGGACCGCAGACCGCGCCGATGGACGCGATCCTGGTGGAGCGTTACCGGAAGTCCGAACGGGACTACGGATACCGGGACTGACCTCGCCGTTGCGGTTCAGCGACGTCGTGGGGTCTCGGCTCGCCACCCGCGCCTAGGAGGGGGACCATGGAGCAGAGGGGCGGTACGGGGGCCGAGCCAAGGAGGCGCCCGTGTCGCACACCCGATCCATCGACGTACTGATCGCGGGCGCCGGACCGGTGGGTCTGAGCGCGGCCGCGGAGCTCCGCCGCCGTGGGGTGCGCTGTCGGCTCATCGACCGGCTGCCGGCCCGCCTCCCGTATGCCAAGGCCGTCGGCATCCAGCCGCGCACCCTGGAGATCTGGGACCGGATGGGCCTGGCCCGCGCCGTCCTGGAAGCCGCTGTTCCGATGCGCGGCCAGCTGATCTACGTCAACGGCCGGGAGCAGGCGCGGATCGACCTTGAGCTGCCGCCCGAGGTGCCCTACGGATTCGCCGCGCTCCCGCAGTACGAGACCGAGCGCCTGTTGGAGGAGTACGTCAGGGGCCTGGGCACGGCGATCGAGCGCTCCACCGAGTTGCTGTCGTTCACCCAGGACGCGGACGGAGTCACCGCCCGGCTGCTGACCGCGTCCGGCGGTGCCGAGGAGGTCCGTACGCGCTATCTGATCGGCTGCGACGGAGCACACAGCACGGTGCGCAAAGGGTTGGGACTCGGCTTCGAGGGCGGCGCCTTCGCTGAGGAGTACATGCTGGCCGACGTGGAGGCGGACTGGGACCTTCCGCCGGGGTACGGCGTGCGCTCCATGCACCGTACCGACGACGGGGCCACGGACGACCTGCTGGTGTGTATCCCGCTGCCCGGCGCAGGACGGTACCGCATGTCGATGCTGGTCCCGCCAGAACTCTCCACCCAGGCGACAGAGCAGGCGACAGACCGGGGGCCCGAGCAGACGGGCGGCGTAGCGCACGGCCTGGAGGGCGGCCGGATCCCGGAGCTGTCGCATATCCAGGCCGTCGTGGACCGTTTGGCCCCCCGGCCGGCCACCCTCTCCACCATGCGCTGGTCCTCCGTCTTCCGCATCAGCCACCGGATCGTGGACCGCTACGCCGACGGCCGGGTCTTCGTCGCGGGCGACGCCGCCCACATCCACCCCCCGACCGGCGCCCAGGGCATGAACACCGGTATCCAGGACGCCTGCAACCTGGCCTGGAAACTTGCGCTCGTCATTAACGGTGAGGCCGGGCCGGCCCTGCTCACCAGCTACGACGCGGAACGTCGCCCCGTTGGCGAGGAGGTCGTCGGCCGGACGGTCCGGCACGCCACCCACGGCATCGAGGCCGACCCGGACGACCCGCGGACCATCATGCTCCGCGAAGCCCAACTCCTCGTCGGCTACCGGGACGGCCCACTCGCCGACAGCCCCTACGGGCCGACCGGCGCACCCCAGCCCGGTGACCGGGCACCGGACTGCGCCGGCTTGACCACTCCCATCGCCGCCTATTCGCTGCGCCTGTTCGACATGCTGCGCGGCCGCACGGGGCACGTGCTGCTGCTGTACACGGCCGAGGCAGCCGACCTGGCCGATGCCGCCGACGCCGCCGGGGTGCTGCGGATGACCGGCAGCGGCCCCGACACCTCCGACGGCCCGGAGCTCGAGACCGGCCCGCAGAGCCCGCGGACCATCGCCGTCCTGGCCCGCGAAACCGCATCGACCGATCCCGGAGCCCCGGCCGTCCCCGGATACCGTGACGCCGCCGGGGAGTTCGCCCGGCTCTACCGGCCTGAGGGCCCGACCGGATTCCTCGTCCGCCCGGACGGATACCTCGGCGCGCGCTTCCCACTGGCCGACACCAAGGCGGCTCTGTCCAGCTACGGTGCAGCCCTGTCCGCACCGGCCTGAACACTCTGCCCGGCCGCGCCGAAGTCAACGTTCCACCGTTCCAGCGTTCGGCCACCCGGCTCAGTCGACGAGTACGCCGGGGTTGAGGATGCCGTGGGGGTCGAGGGCGTGCTTGGCGGCGCGCAGGGCGAGCGCGAAGGGTTCGGGGCGTTGGCGATCGTACTCAGGGCGGTGGTCGCGGCCGACGGCGTGGTGGTGGGTGATGGTGGCGCGGTGGCGGTGGAGAACGTCGCCTGCGACGGTCTTGAGGTGGTCCCAGATGGCGACCTCGTCGCCGGGGCGGCCGGCGGCGAGGACCGTGAAGTAGGGGGCGGCGCCGTCGGGGTAGACGTGGGTGAGGCGGCAGTTGATGGTGGCGGGGTGGCCGGTGATGTCGCGTGCGGCGGTCCCGACCTCGGTGCGGACGGCGTCGATGAGGGCGGGCAGCCGGCTCCAGGTGGTAGCCGTCTCGAAGGTCTCGACCACGGCTCCCATCCTGGCCAGGCCGTCGCGCAGGTAGGGCATGCGCAGAAAGGTGGAGCGCCAGGCACCGACGGCGGCATCGGCCGGGGCGCCGGCCTCGGCGGCGGACTCACCGCCACGTCCGCCGTGTGCGCGGGCGAGGTCGAGGGCCTGGGCGAGGTGAGCGTGAACGGGTGCGGTGGCGGACTCGAAGCCGAGGACGAGTATCGAGGAGCCGTCTCGGGAGGCGCCGGCGAGTGCTGCCTCGCCGGCGTCGAGCAGGCGGCAGTTGGCGGGGGTGAGGTCGGACTGGGCGATGGCCCGTACCCCGTTCAGCGCGGCGTGGAAGTCGGTGAAGGCGACGGAGGCGGAGGCTCTGTGGCGGGGGCGTTCCTGCACGCGCACCCAGGCCTCGGTGATGACGCCGAGAGCGCCTTCGGAGCCGAGGAAGAGCCGGTCGGGGGAGGGCCCGGCGCCTGAGGCGGGCAGCTGCCAGGACGTGCTGGTACCGGCGGGAGTGACCACGCGCAGGGACTGGGTGAAGTCGTCGATGTGGGTGCGGCCGGTGGCGTAGTGGCCGCCTGCCCGGGTGGCGAGCCAGCCGCCGAGGGTGGAGAACTCGAAGCTCTGCGGGAAGTGGCGCAGGGTCAGGCCGTGGGGACGGAGCTGGTCCTCCAGCGCGGGGCCGAAGGTGCCGGCCTGGATGCGAGCGGCGCGGCTGTCGGTGTCGATCTCCAGCACCTGGTCCATGGCGGTCAGGTCGAGGGACATGACGGCATGGTGGGTGTCTCCGCGGTACTCGACACCTCCGGTGACGGAGGAGCCGCCGCCGAAGGGGACCACGGCGACGTGGTGTTGGCCGGCCCACTCCAGCAGATCGGCCACGTCCTGGTCGCGGGTCGGGTGGGCGACCAGGTCGGGGATCCGGCCGGGCTGCCCGCGCAGGGCACGGATGACGTCGCGATAGGCCTTGCCCATGGCATGGGCGGCGCGCGGTTCGGGGTCGGCGGTGACCAGGTGGGCGAGGCTCCGCGGGGGCTCGGCACCGGGGCGTCCGATGCTCTGGTCGGCGATCCGGGGGACCGGCAGCGGGCGCGGGAGGGTGCCGGGCAGCAGGGCGCCCATGGCGGCGCACTCGGCGTCGTCGGGTTGGGCGTCGGCCCAGCCCCATCCCCACCAGGAGCGGACGCGGGAGGTGCGGGGAGCGGTCGTGGCGTCGGGCATGGGTCCGGTACTCCATGGTGACTGAGGGTAATGTACCTGCTGGTAAATTACGTTAGGGTAATATCAACGTCATGACCACCCCCGAAGGCAGGGCCGGCACCAAAGGCGTCCCACGGGCCCGCCGTGAGCAGCAGATCCTGGCAGCCGCCACCGAGGAGTTCGGGCGCCACGGCTACGGCGCCGCATCGCTGGCCGCCATCGCCGCACGCGTCGGCGTCACCAAGACGCTGCTGCACCAGTACTTCGGCGCCAAGCAGGACCTCTTCCTCGCCTGCCTGACCCCGGTCGGCGACCGATTGCTGGACGCCATGCGCGATGCGATGGCGGAGGGCGACGCCACCGCATCGCGCACACCACTGCTGGTGCTGCGCGGCATCTTCACCGCCCTGGACGGCCGACGTGAGGGGTGGTTCGTGCTCTACGACGCCTCGCTGCCCGCCGACAGCGAGCCCGCCCGCACCGCCGCGCGCTACCGGACCGCCATCGACCAGCTCGCCGCAACCGGCACCGCCGACCTGCTGCGCGCGACCGGGTCCCCCGACCCACTCGATGCGGACGCACTCAAATACGCCTGGCGGGGCCTGGTCACCGCCCTGGTTCGCTGGTGGATCAATCACCCCGACCAATCCCCGGACGCCATGGCGGAACGCTGCGCCCGCCTCTTCGCCGCCACCGGCAGAGCTTTCGACTGAAACGCCGCCTTGGCGGGTGACGACCTGTGGCACCCGGGCCGTCGTAGCGCCTGCCCGGGTGGTACGAAGTCCAGTGTGAACGAACAGACTCAGCCCGCGACCGTTCGCGTGTTCATCGCCCTCGCCCCGCCCGATCACGCGAAGGAAGAACTGGCCCGGGTGCTGCGCCCCGCCTACGACACGCACCCGGACATGCGGTGGAACCGTGTGGAGGACTGGCACATCACCCTGGCGTTCCTCGGGGAGCTCCCGGCCGAGACCGTTCCGCTCCTGCGCCCGGCTCTGGCCGACCTCGCTGGGGACCACCGGCCGCCGCGTCTGGCACTGCGCGGCAGCGGAAACTTCGACGACCGGGTGCTGTGGAGCGGGATCGACGGAGACCTCGAAGAGCTCTACGTGCTCGCCACCGCCGTGCGTACCGCCGTCAGGAACTGCGGTGTCGCCCTCGAGGAGCGGCCGCTGCGCCCCCATCTGACGTTGGCCCGCGCCCGCCGGGGAGATCGGTCCTCGATCGGAGAGATCGCCGCAGGGTTCGCCGGATTCACCGGCTGCCGATGGGCCGCCGAACGGCTGCACCTGGTCGGCAGCAACGCCGGCCGTAGCAGTGGACCGATCCACTACCGCGACATCGAGGCCTGGACCCTCGGGAACGGCAACGGCAACGGCAACGGCAACGGCAACGGGATCGGGAACGGCCAAAGGCAAGGGCAACAGGGCACATCTGGTCCGACGCGCGGCTAACCGGGGGCGGACCCGTCGGTGAAGTGCGGCAGAACCATGTCGATCAGCGCGGTGAGGTCGGCATCGGACATGGGCTCGCCGGTCATGCCCATGCGGTGGAGCAGGGCTCCGACCACGACGTCGATGAAGAACAGGACCCGGGGCTCCGAATCGCCGAGTGCGTCCTGGAGCGCGCGCCGGTACGGGTCCTGGAAGCGCGTGGACAGGATCTCGCGCAGGGCCGGGTCGCTGACGGCGTCACTGAACACGCCGGCGAACGCGTCCCCCACCCCGGGCTCGCCGATCTTCCCCGCGATCCAGCGGACGGCCGAGGACATGAGCACAGCCCGGTCAGGTCCTTCCAGCGGCGCCGGGCCGAGCGCGTCCAGCAGGCAGTCCACGATCAGTTCGCCCTTCGACGGCCAGCGCCGGTAGACGGTCGACTTCGCGACGCCGGCCGCGGCAGCGATGCGCTCGACGGTGGCGCGCGCGTAGCCGAGCTCCTGGACCGTGCTCAGGGTGGCCGCGAAGACCGCGTCGTTGAGGCCGGCGCGCGGGCGACCGGGGGGTCTGGCGGATGCGGTCGTTGCCATTCCCACACGATACCCCTTTCCGATACCTTAGGTTTCGATACCTGAGGTAGCGTAACTCTCTGAGCAAGGAGAAGATCATGAGCGAGGTCACTGCAACGGTGCGGCCGCCGGAGCCCAACTGGGCGGCCGTCACGGCCGAGGAACTGGTCGCCTACCGCGACGCCGAGAACCGCTTCCGGGCGTCCAGCACGGCACGGGCTTTCACCGGGGAACCGGATCCCGGTGCCGCGATCCGCTGGGAGAAGGTGGCACTGCCCGGTCGCGAACTGCCGGTACGGGTGTACCGGCCGGCCTCCGGTCCGGCCGGCGACGGCGCCGGCCGGACCGGCCTGCCACTCGTGCTCCACGTGCACGGAGGCGGGTTCGTCGGCACGGCGGTGCAGAGTGACTGGGTCAACAGTCACCTCGCCGCCCGACTGCCCGCGGTCGTCGTCTCGGTGGAGCACCGCCTCCTCGCTCCGGCCAGTCCGCTGGCGGCGGCCGTCGACGACGGCTGGGACGTGCTCCAGCACGTGGTGCGGCATGCCGTGCAGTGGGGCATCGACCCGGCGCGGGCCGTCGTCTTCGGGGAGAGCTGCGGCGCGTTGATCTGCGCCATGGCGGCGATCCGGGCCGCAGAGGCCGGGCTGCGCCTCACGGCGCAGGTGCTGGTCAACCCCGCTGTCGATGTCACCGAGACGATGTTGGACTACGCCTCGGCCACCGAGCACGCGTCCAGCCCGACCCTTGCCGAGCCCCAACTGCTCCTGTTCCAGAGGCTCGCCGTTCCAACGGGGACCGACTCCCGCGCCCTCTCGCCGCTCTATGCCGACAATCTCGACGGACTGGCCCCAGCGCTCGTGGTGGTGCCGACCCACGATCCCGTGGCCGATCACGGCCGCCGCTACGCGGAGCGACTGCGAGCGGCCGGGACGCCCGCGCGGCTCACCGAATACCCCGGAGCGCGACACGCGTTCCTCAGCATGCCCGGCGTGGAGCCGCAGGCCGGGGCAGCGCGGGCGGAGATCCTCGAGTTCCTCCGGTTCTCCTTCGCCACCTGACCTGCCCGCGCGCCGGCGGTCAGCCGCGCACGTGCAGCCCGAAACCCCCACGGCCCGCGGGCTCCAGTCCCTCCTTGAGGTGCAGCGAGGGGATCTCGTAGTCACCGAAGTTCTGCCGCCGGAACGCGATCGGCTCAGTCGACTCCAGGGTGAGCAGGCGTTGCTCCCAGGCCTTGGCGACGTCCGTGTAGTCCTCGCCGGTCATCCGGTCGGTGCCGTAGAGGACGAACGGCGGCAGCACTTCGATGCCCGGGTAGTAGAGGATGCCGTGGTGGATCGGGAACAGCAGATCGTCGATGGGGCCGTTGATCCCGCGAGCGGCGTAATGGGACTCCGGGCCGCCGGCGGTCACCGACAGCAGGGCCTTCCGGCCCGCGAGGGTGCCTTCGCCGAAGCGCTCGCCGTACTTGGTGTCGCTGTGCTCGCCGACGCCGTACGCGAAGTGGTGGGTGAACACCCGGTCCACCCAGCCTTTGAGGATCGCGGGCATCGAGTACCACCACAGCGGGAACTGGAAGATGATCGTGTCGGCCCACAGCAGCTTCTCCTGCTCGGCGCGGACGTCCGGGGTGAGCGTCCCGGCGTCGAAGGCCCGGCCGGAGTCCAGGGCGACCTTCAGCGGACGTGAGGCGTCGGGGCCGTAGTCCGCGGCGTCCACGACCGCCTTCCAGTTCATCGCGTACAGATCGCTCACCCGTACCTCGTGCCCGGCGGCCTCCAAGGTGGACACCGCGAGGTCCTTCAGTGAGCTGTTGAGCGATTTCGGCTCCGGGTGGGCGTGGACGATCAGCGTCTTCACGGGAACTCCTTCGGATCGGACGTCTTCGGATCGGATGCCTTCGATCCTGGGCGCCGCGGCGCCCGGTGTTCAGGGGCGCCGCTTCCGTCGGACCGGACTTCCTGGTATCGGCAGGGCCACCCTCGCGGGCACTTCGCGGGCGCTCCACCGGGACCACCGAGGCCATACTGGGAGGCATGGACGATCTTGCGGGCTTCCTGCGGACCCGGCGTTCCCGGGTCGATCCGGCGGCCGTGGGCATCCACACCGACAGCCGACGCCGGGTCGAAGGGCTGCGCCGCGAGGAGGTCGCGCACCTGTCCGGAGTGAGCGTCGACTACTACGTACGCCTGGAGCAGGGCCGCGCGACCCAGCCCTCCGAGCAGGTTCTCGACGCGCTCGCCGGTGTCCTCGGCCTCGACGAGACCGAACGCGGGCACCTCTACCGGCTCGCCCGGCAGCGCCGCCGCCGCGCGAAGGCGCCGGGCGGGCGGCTCCGGCCGGAGCTGCTGCGCGTCCTCGACCTGGTCGTCGACGCACCCGCGCTGATCATGGACCACCGTCTGGACGTGCTCGCCGGGAACCGCCTCGCCGGGCTCCTCTTCGGCCGGCCGGTGCCGGGCCTGAACACCGCACGGCACATCTTCCTCGAGGAGGCCGAGCGCGGCCTTTACGCGGACTGGGAGCAATGCACCCTCGATGTGGTCGGGCATCTGCGCCTGGCCGCCGGCAAGTACCCCGATGACCCCCGCCTGGCCTCGCTCATCGGCGAGTTGGCGATGGGCAGCGAGCGCTTCCGCCGGCTCTGGGCCCGCGCGGACGTGCGCGCCCGCACGCATGGCCGCAAGGCCTACCGGCACCCGCTGGTCGGGCTGCTGGAACTGCACCAGGAGAATTTCGCCCTGCCGGGCGAGACGGGCAGGGAGCTGCTGGTGCTGTCCGCGGCCCCCGGCAGCCCCGCCGAGGACGGGCTGCGCCTGCTCGCGGGCCTGGGCGCGGACAGCGGTGACGCGTATCCCTCGGTGAACGCCCAGGTCCGCGAGTAACGTCATGTCCGGCACCGGCCCCGGTCCTTGACCGGCGTATCTGCTTCACGGATGCTTTCGTTGCGATACGTGCGCTGCGTGCCGCAATGAGAAACCAGCCGAGGAGTAGTCATGGCCCAGCAGGTTCGTGGTGTGGTCGCCCGGGGGAAGGGTGCCCCGGTCAGTCTGGAAACGATCATCGTGCCGGACCCCGGGCCGGGCGAAGCCCTTGTGAGGATCCAGGCCTGCGGGGTCTGTCACACCGACCTGCACTACCGCGAGGGGGGCATCAACGACGACTTCCCGTTCCTCCTCGGCCATGAGGCGGCGGGCGTGGTCGAGTCCGTCGGCGACGGCGTGACCGATGTGGCTCCCGGCGACTTCGTGATCCTCAACTGGCGTGCGGTGTGCGGTCAGTGCCGTGCCTGCCGCCGTGGCCGCCCCTGGTACTGCTTCGACACCCACAATGCCGAGCAGAAGATGACCCTGCTCGACGGCACAGAGCTGTCCCCGGCGCTGGGCATCGGCGCCTTCGCCGAGAAGACCCTCGTCCACGCCGGACAGTGCACCAAGGTCGACCCCGCGGTCTCCCCGGCCGTCGCCGGGCTGCTGGGCTGCGGTGTCATGGCCGGCATCGGCGCCGCGATCAACACCGGCAACGTCGGCCGCGGCGACTCGGTCGCCGTGATCGGCTGCGGCGGTGTCGGCGACGCCGCCATCGTGGGGGCCCGGCTGGCCGGCGCGGCGAGGATCATCGCGGTCGACGTCGACGACCGGAAGCTCGAGACCGCCAAGCGGATGGGCGCCACCCACACCGTGAACTCCAAGACCACCGACCCCGTCGAGGCCATCCGCGGGCTGACCGGCGGCAATGGCGCCGACGTCGTCATCGAGGCGGTCGGCAGGCCGGAGACGTACCGGCAGGCGTTCTACGCCCGCGACCTGGCCGGGACCGTCGTGCTGGTGGGTGTGCCCACGCCCGAGATGCAGCTGGAGCTGCCGCTGCTGGACGTCTTCGGGCGCGGGGGCGCGCTGAAGTCGTCCTGGTACGGCGACTGCCTGCCGTCCCGGGACTTCCCGATGCTCATCGACCTGCATCTGCAGGGCCGCCTCGACCTGGGCGCCTTCGTCACCGAGACGATCGCCCTGGAGGATGTCGAGAAGGCCTTCGACCGGATGCGCAGCGGTGACGTCCTGCGCTCGGTGGTGGTCTTCTGATGGTCGCCGCCTCCGCCGTGCGCATCGACCACCTCGTCACCAGCGGGACGTTCAGTCTCGACGGCGGCACCTGGGACGTCGACAACAACGTCTGGATCGTCGGCGACGACAGCGAGGCGATCGTCATCGACGCCGCGCATGACGCCGCCGCCATCGCCGCCGCCGTCGGGGACCGTACGCTGCGCGCGATCGTGTGCACGCACGCCCACAACGACCACATCGACGCGGCTCCCGCGCTGGCCGCGCTGACGGGTGCGCCGATCCTGCTGCATCCGGACGACCTCTCCCTGTGGAAGCAGGCCCACCCGGAGCGGTCTCCCGACGGTGAACTCGCCGACGGTCAGCAGCTGTCGGTGGCCGGGATCGAGCTGGCCGTCCTGCACACCCCGGGCCACGCGCCAGGTGCGGTGTGTCTGTACGCGCCCGCGCTGGGCACGGTGTTCACCGGCGACACGCTGTTCGCCGGCGGGCCGGGAGCCACGGGCCGCTCCTTCTCGGACTTTCCGACGATCATCGACTCCATCCGGGAGCGGTTGCTCACGCTGCCGCCCGGCACGGTCGTTCGTACCGGACACGGCGACGGGACGACCGTCGGAGCCGAGGCGCCGCAGCTCGACGAGTGGATCAAGCGAGGCCACTGACCGCCCCTGAACTGCCCGTTCGTACGTCAACCGCCCCATGCTGTGGGGCGGTTTTCGTGTCTCTTGACAGCGGCTGGGGGCGCCTCCAAACTGTTGTTGCGCTTCCCGCAATCAGTTTCGTTATACGCACCGAGGTGTCATGAAGATTCCCGTGTGCCGGCTCGCGGATCTGCCGCGAGGCGAGGCCTACCGGCTCGAAATCGACCCCCCTGTCTCGGTGTTCCACACCGACGACGGTGAGGTCTTCGCCATCGACGACACGTGCACCCACCAGGACGCCTCACTCGCTGATGGCTGGCTGGAAGGGTGCGAGGTCGAATGTCCGCTGCACGCGTCGAAGTTCGATCTGCGCACCGGCGCGGTCGACACATCGCCCGCCAAGCGGCCCGTCCGTACGCACCAGGTCCTGGTCGAGGACGGCATGATCTACGTCGAGCTGTCCCTGGCCGCGCCCAACCTCCCGCCCTGCGTCGGGGCCCGGCTCGCCCAGGGCTCCGCGTGAGAACCGTGGCCGTGGTGGGCGCCTCGCTCGCCGGCCTGTCGGCCGCCCGCTCCCTGCGCAAACAGGGGTACGACGGGCGGCTGGTCATCATCGGGGACGAACCCCACCGGCCCTACGACCGGCCCCCGCTGTCCAAGGACTTCCTCACCGGGGCCGTCGCCGAGGCCGACCTCGCCCTGGAGGCGGACGGCGAGGACCTGGCCGCCGAATGGCTGCTCGGCACCCGTGCCACCGGCTTCGACCGCACCGAGCGACGGATACGACTCGCCGACGGCACAGCCGTCCGCGCGGACGGCTTCGTCATCGCCACCGGCGCCGCCGCCCGTACCCTGCCGGCCCGTGCGGGCGGTGCGAACATGGCCGGCATCCATACCCTGCGCACCCTGGACGACGCCCGTGCGCTGCGCGCCGACCTGGCCCGTGGCGGGCGCCTGGTCGTCATCGGCGGCGGTTTCATCGGTGCCGAGGTCGCCTCGACCGCGTACGCCCTCGGGCTGGACGTGACGGTCGTGGTGGTGGCGCCGACCCCGCTGGCCGGACCGCTCGGCGAGACGATGGGCGGCGTCGTGTCATCGCTCCACGCGGACCACGGCGTACGGCTGTTGTGCGGCGTCGGGGTCAAGGGGTTCAGCGGCGGCGAGCGCAGCGGGACGGGGGTCCCGACAGCCGAAGGCCGGGGGAGGGTGGAGGCGGTCCTCCTGGAGGACGGCCGCCGTCTGCCCGCCGACGTGGTCGTCGTCGGGGTGGGCGCCCAGCCGCATGTGGAATGGCTCGAGAGCTCCGGCATCGAGCTGGAGAACGGCGTCAAATGCGGTGCGGACGGCCGCACCGGTCTCGCCGGCGTCGTCGCGGTCGGCGACTGCGCCAACTGGTACGACCCCGCCGCCGGAATGCACCGCCGCGTCGAGCACTGGACCGGCGCCAAGGAACGCCCCGCCGTCGCCGTCGCCACCCTGCTGTCCGGTGGCGCCGGCCAGCCGGGTCCCGTCAGGCCGCCGTACTTCTGGTCGGACCAGTACGGCGTGCGGATCCAGTTCACGGGCCATGCGGCCGCGGCCGACAGCGTCACCGTCGAGGAAGGGGCGGCGGACGACCGCAGCTTCCTCGCGGTCTACCGCCGCGCCGGGGCTCCGGTCGCGGTGCTGGGCATGGACCAGCCCCGGCTGTTCACCCGCTGGCGCAAACAGCTGGCTGCCGCCGGGGCTTGACAGCGGGGGCCACGCGCCACATTCTGCCCGCAAGAAGTTGCGCCATCCACGTCAGGTTGCACATCACACAACATCCCCGGGGAGTGCCCACGTGACATCGACCAGCCTGCCGGACAGCCTGATCGCCACCCTCCCCGGCTCCTGCTACACCGATCCGGAGGTCTTCGCCCAGGAGCAGGAGCGCATCTTCGAAACGATGTGGTTCTGCGTCGCGCGCGCTTCCGAACTCGCCAGGCCCGGCGCCTTCCGGACCGTCGAGGTGGGCCGTGAGAGCATCCTCGTCACCCGCTCCCGCGACAACGCGATCCGCGCCTTCTTCAACGTCTGCCGGCACCGTGGTGCAAAGCTCCGCACCGAGGAGTCGGGCGAGGTCAGCCGGGCCTTCCAGTGCCCTTACCACGCCTGGACGTACGACCTCACGGGCAAGCTGATCGCCGCCCCCAACCTCACCAAGATGCCGGACGTCGGCCGTACCGAGTACGGCCTGGTGGGTGTGCACGTCCGGGAATGGCTCGGCTACGTCTGGGTGTGCCTGGCCGAGGAGCCGCCCTCCTTCGAGGAGCAGGTCATCGGCGCGGTCGTGGAGCGGCTGGGCGATGTGGAGCCGATCGAGCACTACGACATCGACAATCTCGCGGTCGGCAAGCGGATCGTCTACGACGTCAAGGCGAACTGGAAGCTCATCATCGAGAACTTCATGGAGTGCTACCACTGCGCGACGATCCACCCCGAACTCACCGAGGTCCTACCGGAGTTCGCCGACGGCTACGCCGCCCAGTACTACGTCGGCCACGGCGCCGAGTTCGGCTCGGACATCCAGGGCTTCACAGTCGACGGCACCGAAGGCCTGGACCGGATACCGGGTGTGTCCCCCGACCAGGACCGCCGCTACTACGCGATCACCGTCCAGCCGCAGGTCTTCATCAACCTCGTGCCGGACCATGTCATCTTCCACCGGATGTACCCCGTCGCCGCCGACCGCACGATCGTCGAGTGCGACTGGCTCTACCTCAAGGACGTCGTGGACAGCGGCAGGGACGTCAGCCGCTCCGTCGAGCTCTTCGACCGCGTCAACCGGCAGGACTTCGACGCCTGCGAGCGCTGCCAGCCCGCCATGAGCTCCCGCCTGTACGCCAAGGGCGGCGTCCTGGTCCCCAGCGAGCACCACATCGGCGCCTTCCACGAGTGGGTCCAGGAGCGGCTGGGGGCGGCTCCTCAGCCGAGGTAGCCCATGCGGTGGCTGATCTCCGCGGCTCCCCTGATCAGTGCCGGTGCCAGCTCGTGCATCCGCTCCTCGGTGAAGCGGTAGGACGGCCCGGACACGGTGACCGCCGCGATGACCTCGCCGTCGCGGGAGCGGACGGGCGCGGCCATGGCGTGCAGGCCTACCTCCAGCTCCTCCAGGGTCCAGGCGTAGCCGCGCTCCCGGGCCTCGGCGAGGTTCTTCTCCAGCTTGGTCTTCGAGGTCAGGGTGCGCGGCGTGAGCTTCTCCAGGCCCGCCTCCACGAGCAGCTCGGCCCGTTCGCCGGCGGGCAGGTGGGCCAGCAGGATCTTGCCGCTGGACGTGGCGTGCAGCGGGGTCAGCTGGCCGACCCAGTTGTGCGCGCTGACGGCGGCCGGGCCGCGCACCTGGAAGAGGTTGATCGCGAACTGCTTCTCCATGACCGCGATGTTGACGGTCTCCTCGAGCTCCTCGGCGAGCCGTTCACAGACCGGGCGTCCCTGCTGGGTGATGTCGATCCGTCCGGTGACCGCGCCGGCCAGCCGGACGATCCCGAAACCGAGCCGGTATTTGCCGCGCTCGGCGGCCTGCTCCACCAGGCCGCGCGCCTCCAGGGCGCCCAGCAGCCGGAACGCGGTCGACTTGTGCACGTCGATCTCCGCGGCCACTTCGCTCACACCGGCCTCGCCGCGCTGAGCCAGGATCTCCAGGACGCTGATCGCGCGGTCGACGGACTGGACGCCGCCGGTCTGCGGTCCGGCTGTTTCGTTATCTGCGCTGAAGTTGCCCATAGCGGAACTATACGCGCGGTAAACAACGGCCCGGAGGAAGTGAAAGGGGAACCGCGACCCGCCAAGTTGCGTGGCACGCAACCTAGTGCGTATGGCGGTACTCGTACTAGCATGCCTCGCGTATCGACGGCGCGAGCGAGACGAGACAGCCATGGCTCCCTTGCAGTACGACTTCGTCATCGTCGGCGGAGGCTCGGCCGGCAGCGCGCTGGCCAACCGGCTCTCCGCCGATCCGGCCAACCGCGTGCTGGTGCTCGAAGCCGGCCGCTCCGACTACCCCTGGGACATCTTCATCCAGATGCCCGCCGCCCTCACGTTCCCCATCGGCAGCCGCTTCTACGACTGGAAGTACGAGTCGGAACCCGAGCCCCACATGGGCGGCCGCCGCGTCTACCACGCACGCGGCAAGGTCCTCGGCGGCTCCAGCAGCATCAACGGCATGATCTTCCAGCGCGGCAACCCCCTGGACTACGAGCGCTGGGCCGCCGACCCGGGGATGGAGAAGTGGGACTACTCCCACTGTCTGCCCTACTTCCAGCGCATGGAGAACTGCCTGGCCGCCGACCAGGACGATGAGTTCCGTGGTCACGACGGCCCGCTCGTCCTCGAGCGCGGACCCGCCTCCAGCCCGCTGTTCCCCGCGTTCCTCGCGTCCGTCCAGGAAGCCGGCTACCCGCTCACGGACGACGTCAACGGCTACCGCCAGGAGGGCTTCGCCGCCTTCGACCGCAACGTCCACCGGGGCCGTCGGCTGTCCGCCGCCAAGGCCTATCTGCACCCCGTCATGAAGCGGCCCAACCTCACGGTCATGACCCGGGCGCTCGTCACCCGTGTCCTGTTCGAGGGCAAGCGCGCGGTCGGCGTGGAGTACCAGCGCGGTCGCGGCAAGCCGCAGCAGGTACGGGCCGGCGAGGTCATCCTGTGCGGCGGTGCCATCAACTCACCCCAGCTGCTGCAGCTCTCCGGTGTCGGCAAGGCGGAGGAGCTGCGCGAACTCGGCATCGACGTCGTCCACGATCTGCCGGGCGTCGGCGAGAACATGCAGGACCACCTCGAGGTCTACGTCCAGTACGCGTGCAAGCAGCCGGTCTCCATGCAGCCGTACATGAAGAAGTGGCGCTACCCCTTCATCGGTCTGCAGTGGCTGTTCCGCAAGGGCCCGGCCGCCACCAACCACTTCGAGGCGGGGGGCTTCGCCCGCAGCAACGAGGACGTCGCCTACCCCAACCTGATGTTCCACTTCCTGCCGATCGCGGTCCGGTACGACGGTTCCGCGCCGGCGGGCGGGCACGGCTACCAGGTGCACGTCGGGCCCATGTACTCCGACGCCATCGGTTCGGTGAAGATCAAGAGCAGCGACCCGCGCGAGCATCCGGCGCTCCGCTTCAACTACCTGTCGACCGAACAGGACCGGCGGGAGTGGGTCGAGGCGATCCGGGTGGCCCGCAAGCTGCTCAACCAGCCCGCCATGGAGCCGTACAACGCCGGGGAGGTCTCGCCCGGGCCGTCGGTCGCGACGGACGAGGAGATCCTGGACTGGGTCGCCAAGGAGGGCGAGACGGCCCTGCATCCGTCCTGCACGTGCAAGATGGGGACCGATGACATGGCGGTCGTGGACCCGGACAGCCTGCGGGTGCACGGCGTCCAGGGACTGCGCGTCGTGGACGCGTCCGTCATGCCCTACGTCACCAACGGCAACATCTACGCCCCCACGATGATGATCGCCGAAAGGGCCGCCGACCTCATCCTCGGCAAGGACCCCCTGCCGCCCTCCAAGGCGGCGTACTACCGCCACCGCGACCCGCGGTGAGGACCCTGCTGGAGCGGGTCCGCTACGAGGTCCTGCCGGCCGGCCCCACCGAGGACCAGGTCCTCGCCCATGTCCCGCGCGACGTGGTGATCACCGTCACCGCGTCGCCGGTCAAGGGCCTCGACCCCACCCTGGACCTCACCGTCCGGCTCGCGGGCCAGGGCTACCGCGTCGTCCCGCACGTGCCCGCACGCCTCCTGCGCGACGGTGCGCACGTCGCGGAGATCGCCGACCGGCTCCGGGCCGCCGGCGTCGAGGACGTCTTCGTCCCGGCCGGCGACGCGAACCCCTCGGCGGGTGCGTACGAGGGGGCCCTGCCCGTGCTGCGGCAGTTGAGCGAGCTGGGCAGCCCCTTCCGCCATGTCGGCATCACCGGCTATCCCGAGCGACATCCCCTGATCGACGACGACATCACCATCCAGGCCATGTGGGAGAAGCACGTCCACGCCACGTACATCGTCAGCAACCTGTGCTTCGACCCGCAGGTCCTGGGGGAGTGGGTCGGCCGTATCCGGCGGCGCGGCGTCGCGCTCCCGGTGCATGTGGGGGTGGCCGGGCCGGTCGAGCGTACGAAGCTGCTCGCCATGGCCACCAAGATCGGCGTGGGCGAGTCGACGCGCTTCCTGGCCCGGCACGCCTCGTGGTTCGTCCGGCTCTCCGCGCCCGGCGGCTACTCGCCGGAGCGGTTCCTCACGCGCACGGCGCCCGCGCTGACGGCTCCGTCAGCGGCGGTGGCGGGGCTGCACGTCTTCACGTTCAACCAGATCGCCGAGACCGAGCGCTGGCGCCGCGCGATGCTCGAGCGCGCCGACGGCTGATGCCCTCCCCTCCCTGGGAGAGGGTGCCGGCGCGCGCGTACGACCTGCGTCAGCGGAAGACCACCGTGCGGTTCCCGTCGATCATGACGCGGTTCTCGCTGTGCCACTTCACCGCGTGCGCGAGTACCTGCGCCTCGACATCGCGGCCCACCGTCACCAGCTCCTCCGGGTCGAGCGAGTGGTCGACGCGGACCACGTCCTGCTCGATGATCTGCCCTTCGTCGAGTTCCGGGGTGACGTAGTGCGCGGTCGCCCCGACCAGCTTGACCCCGCGGTCGTACGCCTGGTTGTAGGGGCGCGCGCCCTTGAAGCTCGGGAGGAAGGAGTGGTGGATGTTGATCGCCCGCCCCTCCAACTGCTTGCACAGGTCATCGGAGAGGACCTGCATGTAGCGGGCCAGCACCACCAGCTCGATGTCGAGCTCGCGCACCAGCTCCAGCAGCCGCGCCTCCGCCTCGGCCTTGGTCTCCCGCGTCACCGGCACGTGAAGGAACGGCACGCCGTACGTCTCCGCGAGCCCTTCGAACTCCCGGTGATTGGAGACGATCGCCGGGATCTCGATGTTGAGGGCGCCGGTCCGCTGCCGGAAGAGCAGGTCGTTGAGGCAGTGCCCGAACTTGGACACCATGATCAGCGTGCGGGTCGGGGTGCTCGCGTCCCGCAGCGTCCACCGGATCCCGTACGCCTCGGCGACCGGGCCGAATCGGCAACGCAGAGTTTCCAGACCGGTGTCCGGATCGGAAATGTCGAAGTGGACCCTCATGAAGTACCGGCCCTTGAGCCGCTCGTCGAACTGCTGGCTCTGCAGGATGTTGCCGGAGTTCCGTACGAGGAAGCCGCTCACCGCATGGACGATGCCGGCCCGGTCCGGGCACGCGAGCGTGAGGACGTACTCGTGGCCGGGTTGGGGGCGAGGGGACATTGACGACCTCCGCTGGTGCGTAATGAGCAACAGAGTGAGTGATACGCAACATGGTCCAGCCCCGCGCGGCCTGCGGTCAAGAGGTGAAGCCCGCAGGTATCAACCCCTTGACGCGCGCCACCCGTTCGGCCAGGGTGTTCCACCACAAGCAATTCGATGCGCTATGCGCAACGGATTCGTCTGAAGGGCTCATCGCGTGGCGGACCTGTATCTGGACGGTGAGTGGCGAGCCCCGGTTGCGGGCGGCCGCCGGGAGATTCGCTGCCCGGCCGACGGCACACTCGTCGCGAGCGTGGCCGAGGGCACGCGGGCCGACACCGAGGCCGCGATCCTCGCAGCCCGCCGCGCCTTCGACTCGGGACCGTGGCCGGGCACACCGGAGCGGGACCGCGGGGCGCTGCTCCTTCGCGTGGCGGACATCCTGGAACGGGACGCGAAGGAATTCGCCAGGGCCGAGTCGCTCGACACCGGCAAGCGGCTGGTGGAGAGCGAGTACGACATCGCGGATGTCGTCTCCTGTTTCCGCTACTACGGCGGGGTCGCGGGCACCAGCGCGGGCCGGGTCATCGACACCGGCCGCGACGACGCCATCAGCCGGATCGTCTACGAGCCGATCGGCGTCTGCGGCCTGATCACCCCGTGGAACTACCCTCTCCTCCAGGCCTCCTGGAAGGTCGCGCCGGCCCTCGCCGCGGGCAACACCCTCGTCCTGAAGCCCAGTGAGCTGACCCCGTCCACCTCGATCCTGCTCATGCGGGCGCTGGAGGAGGCCGGGCTCCCCGCCGGGGCCGCCAACCTGGTCCTGGGCACCGGACCGGAGGTAGGGGCGCCGCTGTCCGAGCATCCGGACGTGGACATGGTGTCCTTCACCGGCGGGCTGGAGACCGGGAAACGGATCATGGCCACGGCCGCCGCGACGGTGAAGAAGGTCGCGCTGGAACTGGGTGGCAAGAACCCCAACGTCATATTCGCCGATGCGGACTTCGAGACGGCCGTGGACTTCGCGCTCACGGCCGTCTTCCTGCACTCGGGCCAGGTCTGCTCGGCGGGCGCCCGGCTGATCGTCGAGGACTCGCTCCACGACGCCCTCGTCGACGAGGTCGTACGCCGCGCGCGGCAGATCCGCCTCGGCGGACCCTTCGACGCCGCGGCCGAGACCGGCGCACTGATCTCCGCCGCCCACCGCGACAAGGTCGAGGCCTACGTCGCCGCCGGCATCGCCGAAGGCGCCGTCCTGCGCTGCGGCGGCGCCCGCCCGGACGACCCAGCGCTCGCGGACGGCTTCTACTACCCGCCGACCGTTCTCGACGACTGCACCCAGGACATGCGCGTGGTGCACGAGGAGTCCTTCGGCCCGGTGCTGACCGTCGAGCGGTTCAGCGGCGGCGAGAACGCCGAGGACGAAGCCGTACGCATAGCCAACGACACGGACTTCGGACTGGCCGGTGCCGTCTGGACGCAGGACGCGGGCAAGGCACAGCGAGTCGCCCGGCGGCTGCGCCACGGCACCGTATGGATCAACGACTACCACCCCTATGTGCCGCAGGCGGAGTGGGCGGATTCGGGCAGTCGGGCGTGGGCCGGGAGCTGGGACCTGCCGGCCTGGACGAGTACCGCGAGCCCAAGCACATCTGGCAGAACATCCGACCGCGGCCGCAGCTCTGGTTCCGCAGCTGAAGCGCCGAAGGCCCGAAACCTGAAGCCCGGAAGGCCGAACACCTGAAGCATGGAGAGAGGTCGACAGTGATCCCAGCACAGACCGAGGTGTCGCGGCGGCGCGACAGGTCCCAGGACCCGGATCAGGACCGGACCCCGGTCATCTCCGTGCGCGGGCTGTGGAAAGTGTTCGGGCCGAAGGCCGAAAAGGTGCCGCAGTCCGAGGAGTTGTGCGGCCTGTCGCGCCGCGAACTCATGGACCGTGCGGGATGCACTGCGGCGGTCCGGGACGTGAGCTTCGACGTGTCGCCCGGCGAGGTCTTCGTGGTCATGGGCCTGTCCGGCTCGGGCAAGTCCACCCTCGTGCGATGTCTGACGCGGCTGATCGAACCGACCGCCGGCCAGGTCGTCTTCGAGGGCGAGGACATCCGCGACGCCGACCCCAAGCGGCTGCGGGAGCTGCGCCGGCACAAGTTCTCCATGGTCTTCCAGCACTTCGGGCTGCTGCCGCACCGGTGCGTGGTGGACAACGTCTCGTACGGCCTGGAGATCCGCGGCATGGGCAAGGCCGAGCGCACCAAGCGCGCGCTGGAGGTCGTCGAGCTGGTGGGCCTGTCCGGCTATGAGAACTCCTACCCCGACCAGCTCTCCGGCGGAATGCAGCAGCGCGTCGGCCTCGCCCGGGCGCTCGCCGGCGATCCGGACGTGCTGCTCTTCGACGAGCCGTTCTCGGCGCTGGACCCGATGATCCGGCGGGACATGCAGAACGAGGTCATCCGCCTGCACCACGAGGTCGGCAAGACCATGGTCTTCGTCACCCACGACCTGTCCGAGGCGCTCAAGCTGGGCGACCGCATCCTGATCATGCGCGACGGCAAGACCGTCCAGTGCGGGACGGGCGCCGAACTGGTCGGCGCCCCCGCCGACGACTACGTCCGCGACTTCGTGAAGGACGTGCCGCGCGCCGATGTCCTGACGCTGCGCTGGATCATGCGCCCGGCGGGACCTGACGACGACCTCGACGGACCCGAGTTCGGCCCGGACGTGGTGGTGAGGGACGCGACCCGGGCGGTGTTCGAGGCGGTGAAGCCGGTCAAGGTCGTCGAGAACGGCAAGCTGCTGGGGGTCATCGGCGACGAGGAGATCCTCGCGGTGATCGCGGGCGCGGAAGGCGGCGCGTGATGGCCGTCGTCGCCGAGGCGCCCACGAGGCTGGGGGCGATCCGCGCCATCCCGCGCCGGTTCGTCATCGCCGGCATCCTGGCCCTCTGGCTGGTGATCTTCGCCGTGTTCCGCGGCCACCAGACACTCGCGCTGGCGGCGGCCGACCTGACCGGACTGCACCGCTGGTTCAACGACGTCAACGACTCGATCGGCGCCGATCGCAACAGCAACCCGCTCTTCCTCTACTTCTTCAACGAGATCCGGCTGGTCATCGACAACCTGGTGACGTTCATCCAGTCGCTGATCTCCCAGTCCTCGGGCGGCCGCGGGGTCCCGCAGATCGGGTGGCTCGGTGTCGTCGGCATCGTCGGCTACCTCTCCTGGGCCCTGGGCAACGTGCGGGTCGCGCTGCTCGCCATGGCCGGCTTCACCTTCTTCGGGCTGCAGGGGCTGTGGCAGGAGAGCATGGACACCCTGGCGCTGACCCTGTCGGCGGTCTTCGTCTCGCTCCTCATCGGCATCCCGCTCGGCGTGTGGGCCGGGATGTCCGACCGGGCCAACCGGATCATGACGCCGTTCCTGGACTTCATGCAGACGATGCCGACCTTCGTCTATCTCGCCCCGCTCACGCTCTTCTTCCTCATCGGGCCGGCCTCCGCCACGATCGCCACGCTGATCTACGCGGCGCCTCCCGCGATCCGCATCACCGCGCACGCCATCCGGACCGTTCCGGAGACCACGGTCGAGGCGGCCTACTCGCTGGGCTCCATGCGGCGCCAGACGCTCACCAAGGTGCTGTTGCCGATGTCCAAGCGGACCGTGGTGATGGGCATCAACCAGACCATCATGGCTGCCCTGGCCATGGTCACCATCGCCGCGCTGATCGACGCACCCGGGCTCGGCAAGACCGTGGTCAAGGCCCTGCAGTCGCTGGACGTCGGAACGGCGTTCAACGCCGGTCTCGCCATCGTCGTCATGGCCATCGTCCTCGACCGTGTGACGACGGCGGCCAGCGAGCGGAGCGCGACGGGGGTCCCCGCTGCCGAAGGCCGGGGGAGGGGCCGGACGGCCGGCCACCCGGGTGGGCACTTCCTGAAGTGGCGCCGGCACCTGCTGGTGGCGGGCGGCGTGGCGGCGGCGGTCCTGGTGTACCTGTCGCACACCTACGTGTGGGCGGCGGAGTTCCCCGGCGAGGGCAGTACCGGAAGCACCATCGCCAGTGCGGCGGACACCGTGACCAACTGGGCGCAGGACCATCTCTCCGGGATGACGAACGCCCTCCGCGACACCGTCACCAACGGACTGCTCAACCCCTTCCAGTCGCTGCTGACCGACTCCCCGTGGTGGCTGGTCGGCGCCGTCCTGGTCGCCGTCGGAGCCGTACTGGGCGGCCGGCGGGCCGGAGTGACGGCCGGGGCGTGCGTGGCCCTCCTCGTCGGCACCGGCATGTGGTCGGACAGCATGACGACGCTGGCGTCGACCGCCGTGGCGACGGTGCTGGTGATGGCCCTCGGGGTCGTGGTGGGCGTCTGGATGGGACGCAGCCCGATGGCCGACCGGCTCATCCGGCCCAGCCTGGACGCGGCGCAGGTCATGCCGCCGTTCGTCTATCTGGTGCCGTTCCTCGCACTGTTCGGGGCGACCCGGTTCACCGCGATCGTCGCCGCGGTCGTCTATGCCGCGCCCGTCACGATGAAGATCATCGCAGACGGGGTGCGGGCCGTACCGGAGACCACCGTCGAGGCGGCCACGGCTGCCGGGTCCAACACCTGGCAGATCATCACCAAAGTCCAACTGCCGATGTCACGCAGCGCCCTGGCTCTCGCTGTCAACCAGGGCCTGATCTACGTGCTGTCGATGGTTGTTGTGGGCGGCCTGGTCGGTGCGGGCGCCCTCGGCTACGACGTCGTAGCCGGTTTCTCGCAAGGAGAGCTCTACGGCAAGGGGCTGGCGGCGGGACTCGCCATCGTGCTGCTCGGCGTCATGTTCGACGGGATCACACAGGCGGCGGCGCGCCGTACCACGGCGGTGAACGGCCGTCGGCACTAGGCAGTCAAAAGGAGCACGACACATGGCAATACACCTCGTCGCGGGTACCCGTTCCGCGAGATGGCGCGCCGGCGCCGCCGGACTGACGGTACTGGGTCTGGCTCTCACCGCCTGCGGCGGTGCCAAGGTCGGTGACACCCCCTCCGACGCGGGCGCCAGCTCGGGCGGCGGCAAGTGCGGCACCTTCAACCTCGCCGTCAATCCGTGGGTCGGCTACGAGGCGGACGCGGCGGTCGTCGCCTACGTCGCGGAGCACAAACTCGGCTGTACGGTCAAGAAGAAGGACCTCAAGGAGGAGGTCGCGTGGCAGGGCTTCGGGACCGGTGAGGTCGACGCGGTCCTGGAGAACTGGGGCCATGACGACCTGAAGAAGAAGTACATCACCGATCAGAAGACCGCCGTCGCGGCCGGCCCGACCGGCAACAACGGGGTCATCGGCTGGTACGTACCGCCGTGGCTGGCGAAGAAGTACCCGGACATCACCAGTTACAAGAACCTCAACAAGTACGCGTCGCAGTTCAAGACCTCGGAGTCGGGCAGCCATGGCCAGCTGCTGGACGGCGACCCGTCGTACGTCACCAATGACGCGGCGCTGGTGAAGAATCTGAACCTGAACTTCAAGGTGGTGTACGCGGGCAGCGAGACCGCGCTCATCCAGGCCTTCCGGCAGGCCGAGAAGAAGCAGGAGTGGATCCTCGGCTACTTCTACGAGCCGCAGTGGTTCCTCTCCGAGGTGCCGCTGGTCAAGGTCGATCTGCCCCCTTACAAGGAGGGCTGCGACGCCGTCGCGGCGGCGGTCGCCTGCGACTATCCCGTGTACGACCTGGACAAGATCGTCAGTACCAAGTTCGCCGCGTCGGGCAGTCCTGCCTACAGCCTGGTCAAGAGTTTCTCGTGGACCAATGACGATCAGAACCTCGTCGCGAAGTACATCGCCGTCGACAAGATGTCGGACGAGGCGGCGGCGAAGAAGTGGGTCGAGGCCAATGGCGACAAGGTGGCCGCCTGGCTGAAGTGACCTGTCGGGTGGCGGGAGAAACGTTCCGCCGGCGACCTCCCGGACGACGTCCGGGGGAGCCCCGCCCGACTCCCGGCGTGACGCGCGCCGACGCGAGCACACCGCAGTGCCCGGAAGGCTGTCCGACAGCCCTCCGGGCACTGTCGTTTGCCCCCTTGACACCTCCCGGAGGGACCGGCACATTGAGTTGCGCAACCTGAAGCTTGTTGCGCTGAAAGCAACTCGGACTGCTTTAAGGCGGAGGTGCGGCGATGGCGGGACCCCGAGTGGTCATCATCGGAGCGGGCGTCGTGGGAGCGGCGCTGGCGGACGAACTGTCCGCCGCGGGCTGGACCGACATCACAGTCGTCGACCAGGGCCCGCTCCCCGCCACCGGAGGCTCCTCGTCGCACGCCCCGGGTCTGGTCTTCCAGACCAACTCCTCCAAGACGATGACCGAACTCGCCCGCTACACCGTCGAGAAGCTCTGCTCCCTCGACGTCGACGGCCAGCCCTGCTTCCTCCAGGTCGGCGGCCTCGAAGTGGCGACCACGGCCGACCGTCTCACCGAACTCCACCGCCGCCACGGCTGGATCACCGCCTGGGGCGTCGAAGCCCGGCTGCTGAGCCCCGAGGAGTGCGTCGAACTCCACCCGCTCGTCGACCCCTCGCGGGTCCTGGGCGGGCTGCTGGTGCCCACGGACGGCCTCGCCAAGTCCGTGCTCGCGGTCGAGGCGCAGATCCGGCAGGCGAAGGAGCGCGGGGTCCGCTTCCTCGCCCGCCACGAAGTCCTCGACGTACTGCAGAGCGACGGAAGAGTCAGCGGCGTCCGCACCGACCAGAGCGAGATCCCCGCCGACATCGTCGTGTGCTGCGCCGGCATCTGGGGCCCGAAGATCGCCCGCATGGTCGGCATGAACCTCCCGCTCACCCCGCTCGCCCACCAGCTCGCGTGGACCGGCCCGGTGCCCGCCCTGGAAGGCCAGACGGAGGAGGCCGTCCGCCCGATCCTGCGCCACCAGGACGCCGACCTCTACTACCGCGACCGCTTCGACCGCATCGGGATCGGCTCCTACGGCCACCGCCCGATGCCGGTCTCCGTCGACGACATCCGCTCGGTGCAGGCAGCGGACGCGGCCGACGGGATGCCGTCGGTGCTGAAGTTCACCGAGGGCGACTTCGCGGACGCCTGGACCGAGACGCAGTCCCTCCTCCCCGCCACCCGCGAGGCCAAGATCGAGGAGGGCATCAACGGCCTCTTCTCCTTCACCACCGACGGGCTTCCCCTGCTGGGCGAGTCACCGGAGGTGAAGGGCTTCTGGGTCGCCGAGGCCGTCTGGGTCACCCACTCCGCCGGCGTGGCGCGGGCCGTCTCCGAATGGCTGGTCGACGGATACTGTTCCTCCTTCGACCTGCACGAGTGCGACGTCAACCGGTTCGAGCCGCACCAGCTCGCCCCCGAGTACGTCCTCGCCCGCGACTGCCAGAACTTCGTCGAGGTCTACGACATCCTCCACCCCCTCCAGCCGCCGGGCACCCCGCGCCCGATCCGCACCAGCCCCTTCTACGGACGGCAGCAGGAGCTCGGTGCCGTCTTCCTGGAGGCGAACGGCTGGGAGCGTCCCCAGTGGTACGAGGCCAACGCCGCACTGGTCGAGGGCCGTTCCATCCCCACCCCCAACGACTGGGCCGCCCGCTACTGGTCCCCGATCGTCGGTGCCGAGGCCCAGACCACCCGCGAGACCGTCGCCCTGTACGACATGACGGCCCTCAAGCGCCTCGAAGTGAGCGGGCGCGGTGCGGCGGCGTTCCTGGAGCGGCTGTCCACCGGCAAGATCGACAAGTCCGTCGGCTCGGTGACGTACACACTCCTCCTGGACGAGGACGGCGGCATCCGCAGCGACGTCACGATCGCCCGTCTCTCCCGGGACCTCTTCCAGGTCGGCGCGAACGGCAATCTCGACCACGACTGGTTCACCCGGCACCTCCCGGCCGACGGCTCGGTCGCCGTCCGCGACATCACCCCCGGCACCTGCTGCATCGGCCTGTGGGGCCCGCTCGCCCGCCAGGTCCTCCAGCCGCTGGCCGACCGCGACTTCTCCAACGAGGGCCTGAAGTACTTCCGCGCCCAGCGCGCCCACATCGGCTCGGTGCCGGTCACGGCGATGCGGCTGTCGTACGTCGGAGAGCTCGGCTGGGAGCTCTACACCACGGCCGATCACGGCCTGAAGCTCTGGGACACGCTGTGGGCCGCCGCCCGGCCGCTCGGCGGCATCATCGCCGGCCGCGGCGCCTTCAACAGCCTGCGCCTGGAGAAGGGTTACCGGTCCTTCGGCACCGACATGACCTACGAGCACGACCCCTACGAAGCCGGCGTCGGCTTCGCCGTCAAACTCGACAAGCCCGACTTCATCGGCAAGGCGGCCCTCGAGCGTCGCAAGGCGGCGGTGAAGCGCCGTCTGACCTGCCTGACGATCGACGACCCGTCCGCCGTCGTCATGGGCAAGGAACCCGTCTACGACGGCGGCCGCCCCGTCGGCTACGTCACCAGCGCCGCCTACGGCTACACGATCGGCAAAGGCATCGCCTACGCCTGGCTCCCGGCCGAACTGGCCGAGCCGGGGCGTGAGCTGCACATCGGCTACTTCGACCGGCGGGTGGCTGCGAAGGTCGCGCAGGAGCCCCTGTTCGACCCGAGCATGTCGCGCCTGCGCGGCTGAGGGGCTGCCGTGTTCACCCGCGAACCCCGGGCTCCGTACCCGATGCCGGCCCGCACCCGACGACGAGACGGAGCAGCCCGATGAGCCAGCGCGAGCGTCCCCGTACCCCCGGTGCCGATCTCCCCGAGCACCCCGACTGGCTGTGGCGCACGCCCGAGCCGAAGAAGTCGTACGACGTCATCATCGTCGGCGGCGGCGGACACGGCCTCGCCACCGCCCACTACCTGGCCAGGAACCACGGCATCACCAATGTGGCGATCCTGGAGAAGGGGTGGCTCGCGGGCGGCAACATGGCCCGCAACACCACCATCATCCGCTCCAACTACCTCTGGGACGAGAGCGCCGGGATCTACGAGCACGCGCTCAAGCTCTGGGAGGGCCTGGAGGAGGAGCTGGACTACCCGATCCTCTTCTCCCAGCGCGGCGTCCTCAACCTCGCCCACAGCCTCCAGGACGTGCGCGACAGCGTCCGCCGCGTCGAGGCCAACCGCCTCAACGGCGTCGACGCCGAGTGGCTCGACCCGCGGCAGGTCCAGGAGGTCTGCCCGATCGTCAACATCTCCCCGGACGTCCGCTACCCGGTCATGGGCGCCACCTACCAGCCCCGCGCCGGCATCGCCAAGCACGACCACGTCGCCTGGGGCCTCGCCCGCTCGGCGGACGCCGCCGGCATCGACATCATCCAGAACTGTGAGGTCACCGGCATCGACATGGCCGGCGGCCGGGTGATCGGGGTGCGGACCACCCTCGGCCCGATCGCCGCGGGCAAGGTCGCGCTCTGCTCGGCGGGCCATTCCTCGGTCCTCGCCGCGATGGCGGGCTTCGAGGTGCCGCTGCAGAGCCACCCGCTGCAGGCGCTGGTGAGCGAACTGCTGGAGCCCGTCCACCCCACCGTAGTGATGTCCAACGCCGTGCACGTCTACGTCAGCCAGGCGCACAAGGGCGAGCTCGTCATGGGCGCGGGCATCGACTCGTACAACTCCTACACCCAGCGCGGCGCCTTCCACATCATCGAAGAGCAGATGTCCGCCGCGCTGGAACTCTTCCCCGTCTTCGCCCGCGCGCACGTGCTGCGCACCTGGGGCGGCATCGTCGACGTCAGCCCCGACGCCTCACCGATCGTCGGGCTGACCCCGGTGGACAACCTGTACCTCAACTGCGGCTGGGGCACCGGCGGCTTCAAGGCCACCCCCGGCGTGGGCTGGGTCTTCGCCCACACCATCGCCCACGACACCCCGCACCACCTGAACGCCCCCTTCTCGCTCGACCGTTTCACCACCGGCGCGCTCGTCGACGAGCACGGCGCGGCCGCGGTAGCCCACTGAGGAGCCCGAAACCATGCTGCTCATCCCATGCCCCTGGTGCGGACCCCGTGACGAGGCCGAGTTCCACTACGGCGGTCAGGCACACCTCGCCCACCCCGAGGACCCCTCGGCCCTGACGGACGAGCAGTGGGCCCGCTACCTCTTCTTCCGGGACAACCCCAAGGGGCCCTTCGCCGAGCGCTGGATGCACTCGGCGGGGTGCCGCCGCTGGTTCAACGCGGTACGTGACACGTCGACGAACGAGTTCATCGAACCCCGTTGCGGGCAGACCGTTCCGCGTGGCGAGCACAGCGCGAGCACCGGCCCGCAGCCGACGACGAAGCCTCGGGGCGCAGGGGCGGAGCCACCGGTTTCGGGAAGCGGCGCAGTGGGGGAGACCCAGCCGTTCCGGCTCGCCGCCGGCGGCCGCATCGCGCGCGGCGGCCGGCTGACGTTCACCTTCGACGGCGTCGACTACGAAGGCCATCCCGGCGACACCCTCGCCTCCGCCCTCCTCGCCAACGGCGTCATCCGGACCAACACCAGCATCAAGCTCGGCCGCCCCCGTGGCATCTTCTCCGCCGGCGTCGAGGAGCCCAACGCCGTCATCCAGATCGAGGAGCCGTTCCCCGAGCCGATGCTCCCCGCGACGACCGTCGAGCTGTACGACGGCCTCGTGGCGACCGGCCTCCCCGGCCGAGGACGGCTCGCCACCGAGCCCGACCCCGCCCGCTACGACGCCGTGCACACCCACTGCGACGTGCTGATCGTCGGCGCGGGGCCGGCCGGACTGGCCGCGGCCGCTGCCGCCGCCCGCGGCGGCGCCCGCGTCATCCTCGCCGACGACCAGCCCGAGCTGGGCGGCAGTCTCCTCAGCACCGGCCAACTCCCCTCCTGGCCGGGCGAGATCGAGGCGCTGCTCGCAGCGGCCCCGGACGTGCGCGTCCTGCGCCGCACCACCGTCTTCGGCTACTACGACGACAACCACCTCCTCGCCGTGGAGCGCCGCACCAACCACCTCGGCGCCCACGCCCCCGACAACGTCTCCCGCGAGCGGGTCTGGCGGATCCGGGCCCGCCGGGTCGTCCTCGCCACGGGCGCCCACGAGCGCTCCCTTGCCTTCGCCGACAACGACCGCCCGGGCGTCATGCTGGCCGCCTCGGCCCGTAGTTACGTCAACCGCTACGGAGTCGTCCCGGGGCGCAGGGCCGTCGTCTTCACCACCAACGACAGCGCCTACGCCGCCGCCCGGGACCTCGTCGCCGCGGGCGTGGACGTCGTGGCGATCGTCGACACCCGCAACGAACCGGGGCCGCGGGTACCTGGTCTCGAAGTCCTGGCGGGTCACGCGGTCACCGGCACGCAGGGCGGGGACCGCCTCACCTCGGTCACCGTCGCGCCGAACGGATCGGAAGGGCCGGAAGGGCCGGAAGGGCCGGACGGATCGCAGGGATCGGACGGATCGCGGGGATCGGTGGGATCGGGCGGGTCCGGTCCACCGCAGCGCGAGTTCACCGCCGACCTGCTCCTGGTCTCCGGCGGCTGGAACCCCGTGGCGCATCTGTTCAGCCAGGCCGGCGGGACGCTCCGTTACGACGACGCCCTCGGCTCCTTCGTCCCCGACAGCTGCCGACAGGCGGTCGAGGTGGCGGGCTCCGCCAACGGCGTCTTCGACCTGGCCGCCGTCCTCGCCGAGGGTGCGGCCGCCGGAGTCCGCGCGACCGAGGCGACGGGCCACCCGGCAGAGGCCTCCCAACTCCCCTCGGTGGCAGCCGAACCGGCCTCGTCGCCCGCGCACGTCCACGTGGTCCCGGGCGCCACCGAGGCGTCGAGCTTCGTCGACCTCCAGCGCGACGTCACCGTCGCCGACCTCGTCCGGGCCACCGGCACGGGCATGCGGTCCGTCGAGCACACCAAGCGCTACACCACCGCAGGCACCGCCAACGACCAGGGCAAGACCTCCGGCGTGCTGGCCTCCGGCACCGTCGCCCACCTCCTCGGTGTCGACATCTCCGCCCTCGGCACGACCACCTTCCGGCCCCCGTACACCCCGGTCTCCTTCGCCACCCTCGCCGGCCGCGACCGGGGCGTCCTCCACGACCCGGCCCGCATCACGGCCCTCCACCCGTGGCACACCGCTCACGGTGCTCGCTTCGAGAACGTCGGCCAGTGGAAGCGCCCGTGGTACTACCCGCTGTCCGGTGAGGACATGGAGACCGCCGTCCTGCGCGAATGCCGTGCCGCCCGCGAGGGCGTGGCCTTCATGGACGCCTCCACCCTCGGCAAGATCGACGTCCAGGGCCCGGACGCCGGGGTCTTCCTCGACCGGATCTACACCAACATGATGAGCACGCTGAAGGTCGGCATGGTCCGCTACGGCGTCATGGCCCGCCTGGACGGCATGATCTTCGACGACGGCACCGCCATCCGCCTCGCCGACGACCGCTACATCGTCACCACCACCACGGGCAACGCCGCCGCCGTGCTGGACTGGATGGAGGAGTGGCTGCAGACCGAGTGGCCCGACCTGCGGGTCCGCTGCACCTCCGTCACCGAGCAGTGGGCCACCGTCGCCCTCGTCGGTCCCCGCTCCCGCGCGGTCCTCGGCGGCCTGGCCCCCGGCCTGGACGTGCAGAACGACAGCTTCCCCTTCATGGCCTGGCGCGACACGACCGTCGCGGGCATCACGGCCCGGGTCTGCCGGATCAGCTTCTCCGGCGAGCTGGCCTACGAGATCAACGTCTCCCCGTGGGACGCCCTCGCCCTGTGGGAGGCGCTCGACGAAGCGGGGACCCCGTACGGGATCACTCCGTACGGCACCGAGACCATGCACGTCCTGCGCGCGGAGAAGGGCTACCCGATCATCGGCCAGGACAGCGACGGCACGGTCACCCCGCAAGACCTGGGCATGAGCTGGGTCGTGTCGAAGAAGAAGCCGGACTTCGTCGGCAAACGCTCCTACACCCGCGCCGACACCCTCCGCCCCGACCGCAAGCACCTCGTCGGCCTGCTCCCCGAGGACCCCCGCGCCTTCCTCCCCGAGGGCACCCACCTCGTCGCCGACAGCGTGCTCCCGGCGCCCCCCGTTCCGATGCTCGGACACGTCACCTCCAGCTACCGCAGCGCCGCCCTCGGCCGGACCTTCGCGCTCGCCCTCATCAAGGGCGGCCGGGACCGCATCGGCGAGCGGCTCTACGCCCCCGTCGGCGACCGGCTGATCTCGGTGACCGTCGCCAGCCCCGTCCTCTACGACCCCGAGGGAGCCCGCCGCGATGGCTGAGACCGCCACCCGGACCACCCGCCACAGCCCCCTGGCGCACGCCGCCGACCGCTTCGCCGCCGCCACCCGCACCTCCGGCGGTGACCTCCGCCTGGCCGAACTCCCCTTCCTCGCCCAGCTCAACGTCCGCCTCGACCCGAAGGGCCCCGCCGCCGACGCCGTCGGCCTGGCCCTCGGCCTCCCGCTCCCTCTCGAACCCGACACCGCGGTACGGGCCCGTGATGCCGTCCGTGACCTGGCCGTCCTCTGGCTGGGACCCGACGAATGGCTCGTCGTCGGCCGGCCGGGCACTCAGCAGGGCCTGGAGACCCGGATGCGTGCGGCAGTCGGCGACGAGGCCGCCGCCGTCACGGACGTCTCCGCCCAGCGCACCACCCTGCTGGTCGCCGGCCCCCGAGCGGGCGACCTGCTCTCCCACGGCTGCTCCCTCGACCTGCACCCCCGCGCCTTCGGCCCCGGCCGCTGCGCGCAGACGACGCTCGCCCGCGCGCAGGTCGTACTCGTAGGCCGGGAGCGGGGCTTCTGGGTCCTCGTCCGTTCCTCGTTCGCCGACTATGTCGCGGACTGGCTCCTCGACGCCGCGACCGAGTACCTCTGAGAACGGGACCCCGGAGCCGGGACACCGGGCGGGCCGTGCCCACCGGCTCCGGGGCGACCTGCGATCAGTGACGAAGGGTCAAGCACGCCGGGCGACCCGCTGCGTCGGCCTGCGATCCAGGGGAGTCCCGCTCTCGTGCGGGGCGGCGGTCAGGTCTTCCGCACGAACTCTGACGGTTCCGCGTCCGCGTCCATGCTGTACAGCAGCAGATGGCCGTCGCGGCCGACCGTGAGGAAGATCGCCGAGGGCTCGCGGCAGCCCTTCCCCGACCCCGCGGTGTAGGTCGGCGGGCTCAGTGCCAGCACCGGGGACACGGCGCCGATGGCGAAACTGCTGTCGCAGAGCTGCTCCGAGCCGTCATCCATGCCCGCGTTCTCCGACAGCCGCACCAGGCGGCCACCGACCGGGCCCTGGGTGATCGCCATCATCGCCTTCTCCCGATAGGTCACGTTGGCCGGCACCCACACGCCTACGTACTGGTCCGGCACCGCGGCCCCTCCGCCGGCCGACCGGTAGAAATCGGCCGTCCGGCCGCCGGAGGTCCACACCAGCACGTCCCGTGACCGCACCTTGAGGGTCTGCTGGGACAGCGGTTTGCAGCGCCCCTGCGGCACCCCCGCGGTCACCTGGCCCGCGCCGACGACCAGGGTGTCGGCGTCGGTGGAGACCAGCTTGCTGCGCCCGGTGCACTGCAGATCACGGTCGGTGTCGATGTACGCGGCGACCTTGTCGCCAGGCCGCCCTGGTGAGATCTCCAGCCGCAGTACCCGCTTCGGCAGATCGGAATTGCCCTCGACCACGCCTTCCCAGGCGCCGACGAAGTCGGCCGGGACTCCCGGCCCGGTGCTCGGTGACGCCGACGTCGAGGCCGGCGCGGAAGCTGACGGTGCGCCGCCCGCCCCGGGGTCCTTCTCATCGCCGTCACGCAGGATCAGTGCAGTGCCCGTGGCCACCGCGGCGAGCACCACCACTGCGGCGAGCAGTGACCGCCACCGCCGCTTGGACCGCGTCGGCGCTGTCGAGTCCTGCGGCGGTGTCTGCGCGGCGAGTACCACCGGCGGTGTGTCGGAGGCGCGTACCTGCGGTGGCTCCGCGGGGGATACCTGCGGCGGTGTCTCGGCGGTGAGGATCCGGGCGGCGAGCCGGCCGAGTTCGGCCAGCAACTCTGCGGGCAGCCACGGCCTGTCCCCGTCCGCTTCGGGGATGCGGACGGCGAGTTGTTCGGCTGTCGGCCGCTGCCGCGGGTCCTTGTCGAGACAGGCGGTCACCAGACCGGTCAGGGTCTGCGGCACCCCGGTGAGGTCCGGCTCCTCCTCGGCGGCGCGGAACATCAGCGCGTGCGGCCCCAGGTCGGCCGAGCCGAACGGCAACCGCCCCGTCGCGGCGTACACCAGCACGGAGCCGAGGCTGAACACATCGGCGGCCGGCGTCACGGGCTGCCCGCGCACCTGCTCGGGTGACATGAAACCGGGCGAGCCGAGCACGACCCCGGTGGAGGTACGCACGCTGCCCGCCGCGGTGTCGAGCGCCCGGGCGATGCCGAAATCGATGATGCGCGGGCCGTCGACGGTCAGCAGGATGTTCGACGGTTTGAGATCGCGGTGGACCAGGCCCGCGCTGTGGATGGCGGCCAGCGCACGGGACAGCCGCCCGGCCAGGGCATGCAGTGTGGCCTCGGGCAGCGGCCCGTAGCCCGATCCGACGACCTGATCCAGTGCAGGTCCCGGCACGTACTCGGTGGCCACCCACGGTGCCGCGGCCTCGGTATCGGCACCCAGCACCGGCGCCGTCCCCTCGCCGCCCACCCGGTGCAGCGCGGCGACCTCCTGACGGAACCTGGCCCGGAACTCCGGAACTTCGGCCAGCGACGCCTTGACCACCTTCACCGCCACGGCCCGCCCGCCCGCGGAACGTCCCAGGAACACCTGGCCCATACCGCCGGCACCCAGCCTGCCGATCAGCGTGAAGTCCCCTATCCGCCGCGGATCCCCCGGTTCCAGGACGTACATCCGTGCCCCACTCTCCCCGTTCGCGTCAGCTCGCTCTGCGCAGCGGCGACACTACCGGTTCCTACTCCTTCGGCTCCCAGGCACGGAGCAGGTCGATCAGGTGATCGGCGGCGACCGTCGACGCCGTACGGAATCCGCCGACCACGTAAGACTCTCGTCATCAGCGTGAGCGCGCATCAGGGTCCCTTGTTCCGCTTAGCTGGATGACACGAGGGGTCCGACCTCTTCCAGGAACGAGAGAGGGAATCAGCATCATGCGCGCGGTCACCGCACTGCTCACTTTTCTGAAGAAGCCGCTGGGCATCGTGCTGTCCGGCGTCGCGGTGCTGCTGCTGGCGGTGGGTCTGTACTGGTTCCAGCCGTGGAAGCTGTGGGTGGACGAGACGGTCAACGACGCGCTGCCGACCACCGCCCCCGCCAAGGCCGACGGTGAGCGGGCGACGCCGTCCGTCCTCGCGACCGGCGAGCTGATCAGCCACGAGCACGCCACGAAGGGTTCCGTACGCATCCTCCAACTCGCCGACGGGAAGCGGACGTTGCGCTTGGAGGGCCTCGACACCAGCAACGGCCCCGACCTCCGGGTCCTGGTCACCGACGCGCCGGTGAAGAAGGGCACGGCGGGCTGGCGGGTCTTCGACGACGCGAAGCACATCAGTCTCGGCAAGCTCAAGGGCAACAAGGGCGAGCAGAACTACGATCTGCCGGCCGAGGTCGACCTCGCCGTCTACACCAGCGTCAGCATCTGGTGCGACCGCTTCGACGTCTCCTTCGGTGCGGCGGAGTTGAAGCGCGCGGCGTGATTCGCCGGTCGACCGGGCGCCACCAGGTCAGGGTCCGATCCGGGGAGGCCATGGCCGCTGGGGATGGCGGTCAGCCGGCCGTGGTCGTCCCCACGTTTTCCCGGTGCGCCCGAGCCGTGGCCATCAGTGCGTCGAGCGTGGCCCTGGTCCGGACGAGGTCGGCGATGTGCGTGGAGAGCCGCTCGCGCTCCAGCGCCATCCGCTCCAGCGCGGCGTCGGAGTTCTCCTCGCTGGGTGTGTCGACGCAGGGCAGCAGCTCGGCGATGGTGCGGCTGGACAGGCCCGCGGCGTACAGCCGCTGGATGAACGTGACCCGCTCGGCCTCGCCGTCCGTGTAGTGCCGCTGCCCGCTGGGACTGCGGGTGCTGGTGAGCAGCCCCTGTTCCTCGTAGTAACGCACCGACCGGACGCTGACGTTGGCCCGTGACGCGAGCTCCCCGATCCGCACAAAGCCCTCCTGGCTGAGTTCTGCGTCACAGACCCTTGCCTCTGACATCGGTGTGAGGTTTTAGCGTAGCCGTCGTGCCCGATACGCGGGCACGGTGGAGCACGAAGGAGTCCTGACGTGACGACCCTTTTCACCAGCTACCGGCTCGGCGGCCTGACGCTGCCCAACCGGGTGGTCATGGCCCCGATGACCCGGGTCCGGGCCGCCGCCGGAGGTCTGGCGACGCCGTCGATGGCGGCCTATTACGCCCAGCGGGCCACCGCCGGGCTGATCGTGAGCGAGGGGGTGCAGCCGAGCGTGATCGGGCAGTCCAACCCAGGTACGCCGGGACTGCACACCGACGAGCAGGTCGAGGCATGGCGTCCCACGACCGCTGCCGTCCACGCCAACGGCGGACGGATCTTCGCCCAGCTCATGCACGGCGGCCGGGTCTCGCATGCCGACACCACCGGCCTGCAGCCGGTCGGGCCCTCGGCCGTCCCCGCCACCGGTGACGTGTTCACCCCGACCGGGCTCCAGCCCGCGCCGATGCCGCGTGCGCTGGACACCGCCGAAGTGCCCGAGCACGCGCGGTCGTACGCCGAAGCCGCCCGTCGCGCCATCGACGCCGGCTTCGACGGGGTGGAACTGCACGGCGCCAACGGCTATCTGATCTCACAGTTCCTCTCGTCCAACGCCAACCTGCGCACGGACCGCTACGGCGGCCCGATCGCCCATCGGATCCGGTTCGCCGTCGAGGCCGTCGCCGCCGCTGTGGAGGCCGTCGGCGGGGACAGGACCGGCATCCGACTCTCACCGGGCGGGACGTTCTGGGGAGTCGAGGAGACCGAAGTCCGCGAGCTCTACACCGCGCTGCTGGCCGAACTGGCGCCCCTCGGACTGGCTTATGTGCACCTCGAAGCCACCGCCGACGAAGAGGTGCTCGTCGCCCTGCGCCGGGCGTGGCCTGGCACCCTCGTCATGAACCCCGTCCTTCCGATGGGACCGAAGCAGACCAGCCGGGACGACGCCGACCACTGGCTCGGCCTGGGCGCCGATCTCATCAGCTTCGGTCGCGCTTTCCTCGCCAACCCCGACCTGGTCGAGCGGCTGCGGGGCGGGCTTCCGATCGCCCCCGTCGACGAGGCCACGTACTTCCAGGGCGGTGACGCGGGCTACCTGACCTACTCGGCCCACCAGTACGCGGCCTGATTCCCGGCTACGGCCGACGAGCGTAACCGGCGCGGGCGGCGGTGCTCGGCCTCATCCACGAGCACCCCGCCGGCTGCCCGGCCCTCCTTGTACGCACCAGCCGCGAAGTTCGACTGGGTGAACGACCGCTTCGGCGTCTCCTGGCAGCTGAACCTGCCCGAGGGACAGTGACATGGCGCAGCGGCCGTTCTCAGTCGCCTCGCTGCTCGCCATCCCCGCCATCCCCGCCATCGCGTCCCCGTGGGGCAGACGACTGCGGACCGCGGCGTAGCACCACGGCGACTCGGGACGAACGTCTACGGCGTACTCATGCGCCCTCGTCGTCCGGGGCGTGCGGGATGTCGAGTCCGGCCACATCATGGCCGAGGTGCCGCAACCCGCGGGTGACGAGATCGGCCTCCTGCCAGTGCCGGGCGTACTCCTTCCGCAGGTCCTCCAGACCGGTGACGTACAGACCGCTGGGCTTTTCGCCGACCTGGTCCCAGGCCGCCTGCGCGGTCGCCTCGGCGATGCTGTCGTCGGTGGTCCCCGTGACCTGCCATCGGCTCAGCTGGTCCGCGGCGCCGGACGTGCCGGCCGCCACCTGTTGATCCAGATACCCGCCGACCGCCGTCCGGGCGGCCGCAAGCGCGTCCGGCGGTCCGTTCGCGGTGTTCTGCGACGGATGCGTCATACCTCCAGAATAACGGTGATGATCCTGTAGTGCCCTGGCGGCGGCCACAACGGGCCGGACAGCAGCCCCGGACGCCGGCTGCTGGACCGGCGGATCGCCGCCACCCGGGCGCTGCTGGAGGAGACCGACCGGCCCGTGGAGACCATCGCGCGCCGGGCCGGCCTGTCCTCGGCCGTCAACCTGCGCCGACGCTTCCACGAGTCCCTGCGCACCACGCCCGCCGCCTACCGGCGCGCCTTCCGCGTGGACGAGGCCGGGTAGGGGGCTCGAGTGCGACCCGGTCGTCCTCATCGGGTTACCGCCGTCGTTTCGTTCGACGGTTTTGGCGACGTTGTATCGGGTGGCGGGCGTTCGACGCCGGCGTCCACGGCCGTCCCGGAGGCAAGCCCACCTGGGGCCCACCCGCCCATGCTGCACTGCAACGCCTCACCGCATCGGTCGACCAGCGGTCGAGCACCCCGGCGGGAGCTGAAGAGACCAGTTGAGCATCGACTCCAGGCGAATCGCGGCCCCGCCTGCGGCAGCACCCCGCCCGTGTAGCGGGACGGTAACAGCGCGCAATGGGAGGGTGAGAGGCGCCTATGCTGAGCGTTCCGTGCGATGCCATAGGCATCGCGCCCGGATGATCGGTGCCCCCTCATGTCTCGATTTCGCTCTGTTGCCGCTGTGTCGGCGGCAGTTGCCGGGTGTGCCACGCTCCTGACGGCCGGTCCGGCCCAAGCGGTCGGCTCCGTGCACTTGTACAAGGTCTACTACGACTCGCCAGGCTCGGACCTCGGCGGCAACGCCAGCCTCGACGCCGAGTGGGTCCAGCTGAAGAACTCCACCGCAACATCGGTCAGCCTCAAGGGATGGACGCTGACGGACGCCTCCAACCACCGCTACACCTTCCCCGCCGTCACCCTCAAGGCCGGTGCCATCGTGGCCGTCCACACCGGCAAGGGCACCAACAACAGCGCACACCTCTACCAGGGCCGCGCCGCCTACGTCTGGAACAACGACAAGGACACCGCCACCCTGCGCCGCTCCACCGGCAGCGTGCAGAGCGCGTGCTCCTACAACTCGACGAAGGTCGACTACAAAGTCTGCTGACGGGCCGACGGCAACCGTTCCCCCGTAACGCAGATCGCGGGAGGACGGTCATCGACCTGGGGGAGTGGCTGTTGGACGTCAACGGCCACTCCCGTGGCGGCGGTTGGATGCTCGCGTCTGCCGGCGTCGCTGCGTTAGGTCCCCGAGTCGTAGGGTCCGTAGTCCTCAAGTCCGATGAAGGGTTCCGTGGTGACCAGTTCGTACAGGTTCGGGTGTTGGCTCTTGAGCACCTCGTACCCGAAGAGGGCCACGGCGGTGGCCAGCAGGTCCGGAGTGAAGCTCCGGTAGTGGGGTCTGTGCTCCGGACGCAGCGCCGAGTGGCGTTCTCGCGCCTGCCGGAGGAGGCTCATTCCCACCTGAGTCGTGCCGTCCGGATCCAGAGGTGCCCTCACCAGGCCGTACGTGCTGTACAGCATGATCACCGCGGCTGCGACGATCAGCGCGGCCGACCAGAAGCCGTCGAGAAGCAGTTCCGTACCGGCGACCGGAGCCGCGCCCCACGCCACGATGGCGGGCCATCGTGACCAACGCTCCTGGGGATGTCCGTGCCCCTTATGGAGCAGATTCTGGCGCTGTAGGTTCGCGGCCAGTTCTGTCGCTGATGTGTCGATCCGGGGAGTGTCGGTATCCGGCTGGTAGTAGACCCGGTAGGACGGGTTCAACCGTCGCAGCGAGAGCGTGTCCGAGGCCGCCACATGGATCGCCTGAGCCAACGGCCAGCTTCCCGCAGGTAGCGCGGTCGCTGCGCTGAGGTCGGGGTACTCGGCGATCGCGCCACTCTGGCACAGCCACGCGAGGCTGGCCCGCATGGCCCCAACCGAGCCGTCGGCCAGATACCCCAGTTCAGCCGGGTTCAACGCCAGATCGGCATCGGGCGCCACGGGTAGCGCGGCCTCAAGTTCGGCAAGCCGCCGAGCGATCCTCGCCTGAGCCTCTCGCACCGCCCGCCTGCCCCTCGCCGCTCGGCGAGCCAGGCCAGGACACAGCACACCAGATACACGCCGAGGCCGACAGCCCAGGTCCAGTGGTCAAAACCCAACCCGACGCGCATATCCGAAGTGTGTTGGACGGGAAGCGGGAAGCACAAGGCATCTGAGTGTGCCGGTACCTCCCGGAGGAGACGGCCACCACGAGCGTCCCTGCTCCACCACGGCGACCGAGGTGCGGCCACCGTTGCCTGTCGGGGAACTAACGTGTGGCGAGCCGCTCCAGCAGGGCGGCGCTGAGTGCCAGCAACGTCTGCTCCTCGTCCGTGAGTTCGGCCTCGATGGCCTGCGCGAGCCAGCCGACCCTGCGGCCGCGTTCCGCTTCGAGCGCGGCCCGGCCCGCGTCCGACAGCTCGACCAGCGACTTTCGGCCGTCTGTGGGATGCGCCCGGCGCGTGATCAGGTTCTGTTCCATGAGAAGCCCCACCGCGCGGGCCATCGACTGGGGCCGTACGCGCTGATCGGTGGCGAGGTCGCTGGTGGTCATGGCGCCGTCGCGGTCGAGGGTGCCGAGCACGGCGACCTGGCCCAGCGGGATGCGGTCCTCGTGTTTGACGCGTCGGGTGAGCTTGCCCATCGCGGTGCGCAGTTCGGCGGCGATGGCGGCGGCTTCCGGGGTGGGCATAGGGCACTTTACCCCGTTGGTCAGCAAAGCTGCGCACCTGGCCTGTACAGCAATGCTGTACAGCAAAACTGGGCAGCATTGCTGTATGGTTTGGTGTTGTCGGGCTCAGCGCCAGCGCTGTCGCAGCCGGGGCCACGGCACACGACAACGGGAAGGACCTCCCATGTCCGCAAAGGCAGCCGGAACCGTCGACGCCGCCATCGAGACCGTCACCGCCCGCCGGATCATCGACAGCCGGGGCAACCCCACGGTCGAGGTCGACGTCGTCCTGGCGGACGGGTCCCTGGGGCGCGCGGCTGTCCCCTCCGGCGCCTCCACCGGTGCCCGGGAGGCCGTGGAACTGCGCGACGGAGACCCCGCGCGCTGGCACGGCAAGGGCGTCGACCGCGCGGTGGCCCACGTCAACGGGGAGATCGCGGCGTCCGTGCGCGGCCGGGACGCGGCGGACCAGGCGGGTCTCGACGCCGCGCTGGTCGCCCTCGACGGCACCGCCACGAAGTCCCGGCTCGGCGCCAACGCGATCCTCGGCGTCTCCCTCGCCGCCGCCAAGGCCGCCGCGGCGGCCCACCGCCAGCCCCTCTACCGCTACCTCGGCGGCCCGGACGCTCACCTGCTGCCGCTGCCGATGATGAACATCGTCAACGGCGGCGCCCACGCCGACAATCCGCTGGACTTCCAGGAGTTCATGATCGTGCCCGTGGGCGCGGACACCTTCGCCGAAGCCGTTCGCATGGGCAGCGAGGTCTTCCACACCCTGCGCCGCGATTTGCTGGCCGCCGGACACTCCACGGGCGTCGGCGACGAGGGTGGCTTCGCGCCCGCGCTGCGTACCGCTGAGGAGGCGCTCGACTTCGTGATGGCCGCCATCGAGCGCACCGGCTACCGCCCCGGCACGGACATCGGCCTGGTCATGGACCCGGCGTCGTCGGAGTTCTTCCGCGACGGGGTGTACGACTACAGGGGTGAGGGGGTGCGCCGCACCCCCTCCGAGAACGCCGACTACCTGGCCAAACTCATCGACACCTACCCGGTCGTCTCCATCGAGGACCCGATGGCGGAGAACGACCTGGACGGCTGGCGCGAGCTGACCGCCCGCGTCGGCGACCGCTGCCAGCTCACCGGCGACGACGTGTTCTGCACCAATGAGACGCTGCTGCGCGAGGGCATCCGCACCGGCGTCGGCAACTCGGTCCTGGTCAAGGTCAATCAGATCGGGACCCTGACCGAAGCGCTGACCGCGGTGGCCACGGCACACCAGGCGGGCTGGACGGCTGTCATGTCGCACCGCTCGGGCGAGACCGAGGACACCACCATCGCGGATCTGGCGGTGGCGACCGGCTGCGGTCAGATCAAGACCGGCTCGCTCTCCCGCTCCGACCGCACGGCGAAGTACAACCAACTCATCAGGATCGAAGAGGAGTTGGGCGACGCGGCGCGCTTCGCGGGCCGCTCCGCACTGCGCCGGGTGTGAACAGCGGGCAGAGGTAGTGACCATGCGGGCTCCCGATCACGATCGGGGGCCCGCTCGCGTGCCGTGCGGCGCGCAGCGTCCGGTGAGGTGGGGCGGCCGGCTTGACGGCACGGGGTCCGCCGGGCCGCGTCTCTGACAGGAGTGGCTGCAGGCCCGTTGGCGAAGGTGGGGCTCCGGCCGGTGGGTCGACCGGTCCGTCGGCCTTGATCGCTGCCGAGCCTGCTGGTTAGGTTGGCCGGCATGACTGAGCTCGGACCCGTCGCCTGGCCACCTGCCCCGATCAGGACCGAGCGGCTCGTACTCCGCGAGCCCGAGGCCCGGGACCGTCCGGCGTCCATCGAGCTGTTGGCCTCGCCAGCGGTGGGCACCTACCTCGGTGGCCCCGAGCGCGTGATGAGCTCGAGCGCGCGGTGCCTGAGGTGCCCAGACGGCGCCCCGGCCTCTTCGTCATCGATCTCGACGGAGCGATGATCGGCATGGTCACGCTCGATCGGCGCGACGCGGAGCGTCCGGGCCACGTCCGTCCGGATGGCGGGGAGGCCGAGCTCGGCTACATGTTCCTGCCGGAGGCGTGGGGATGCGGGTACGCCGCCGAGGCGGGCGCAGCGGCGCTCGACTGGTTCGCCGGCGCGCTTCCCGGCGAGCCGGTGGTGCTCTGCACCCAGACCGCCAACGACCGCTCGGTGCGCCTCGCGGCGAAGCTGGGGTTCACCGAGGTGGGGCGGTTCGAGGAGTTCGGCGCCGAGCAGTGGTTCGGCGTGTGGTCCTCGGCCGGTGCCGACAGGGCTGACAACGCCGACAATGTGGGCAGCGCTGGTAGCGCCGAGAGCGACTAGCGGGTGCGCGAAGGGAAACGACCGATGCTGGAGGACGCGGCCCGTGTCGACGGCCTCGGCAGATTCGGTACGTTCTTCCGGGTCGCGCTGCCGCTGGACCGGCCGGCGCTGGCCGCGGTCGCGATCATCTCCTTCCTCCAGTCGTGGAATCTCCACCTGGAGCCGGTGGCGTATCTGTCCGACCGCAGCCTGTTCACCCTGCCGCGGCGCTGACGCAGTTCGTCGACAACTACGGCGGCCCCATGTGGAACGTCCAGTTGGCCGCGGCCACGATGTCGGCGGTTCCCGTCCTGATCGTGTTCGCCTTCGCCCAGCGGCACTTCGTGGAAGGGCTCGCCCAGACGGGACTGAAGGGCTGAGGAGAGCGTCGACCCCTGGTCGGCGACGCTTGGCGACGGTAGCCGCCAATGTCGTTGGGACGGTGCCTCACCGTGGTGGTCAGTGGCGGCGGGCTGTGATGATCCAGGCACGTGAGTCGAAGTACACGCCGCTGCCGGTGTCATGAGCGGCAAGGGTGGCGCGTAGCCGTGTGCGTGCCTGCTCGGCCGTCGCGGCGTCGAGGTCGGCAAGCAGGTCCTGGAATTTCAGCAGGCGGAGCACACTGTCGAAGGCGGTGGCGGTGTCCGGGCCGTAGTAGACGGGCTCGTGCACGTCGGTGAAGGTGACGTCCGTGAAGCCTGCCGCCGTCAGGATGCCTTCCGTGATGTCCTGGTCTGCGAGTGAGAAAGCGTCAGGACCGGAGGGGGGAGGGCTGGGTGTGTCTGTCGCGGGGGTGAGACTCCGGCGGAGCGCCGAGGCCCATTCATTGCGGTCGCGGTTCTGCCACACCAGCAGTACCAGGCGCGCTGCCGGGCGCAGGGCGCTCCCGATATTGGTGAACGCGGCGACCGGGTCGGCGAAGAACATCGTTCCGAACCTGCTGATACAGAGGTCGAAATGCTCCGGCGGGAAGCGGTGGACCTGCGCGTCCGCCTGTTGGTAGGTGACGTTGGGCAGTCCCTGGTCGTCGCTGAGCCGCATGGCCCGTTCGAGCATGGGCGCGGACACGTCGACGCCCAGCGCGCTTCCGGTGACGGCGGCGCGGGCGGCCTCACGCGTGGTCCGGCCCGTGCCGCAGCCGATGTCGAGCACACGGTCGCCGGAGCCGACGCGGGCAGCGGCGCGGAGGTGTTCGTTGTGCAGCCGCAACTCCGCGTCGTAGTCGAAGAGTTCGGTGCGTCCGGTCCCGTGCTCAGCCGCGGTGGGCTCGGAGCTCGGCGGCGTCTGGGGTCCCTGCTGGTCGGACATCACGGTCACCGTATCCTCTCGATACTGGTTTCGATATTTGCGACATGTCGTCGGTCGTGGGGATGCCGATGTCTCAGGGCTCCACCGGCCCGTCGCGCAGTACGCCTCGCACCTGGTCCAGCGACACCGTCTCCGGCGGGAACTCCGTCAGCCACCAGGTGGCGCCCGCCTTGGCGTAGGGCGTCGGATCGGTGCCGGGTGGGAGGGCGACGGCGATGTCGTACGGGGTCGCCCTGTACCCACGGAGCTCGGTGAGGCCGGCGACGATGTCGGCGAGCTGGTCCGGGTGTTCCAGATTTACCGGGAAGAAGCCGTCGTGCCGGGCTGCGCGGCGCAGCGGTTTGACGTTGCCGGGAAGTCCCGCGACCCACACCGGGACGCCGGGCCGCTGCACCGGTCGGGGGAGGAAGGAGATGCCGTCGACGGTGTAGTGCCGGCTGTGGTGGTGCACCGGCCTGCCCGACCATGCGGCGGTGAGGATCTCCAGGGACTCGTCGACCATCTGCCCCCGCCGCCGGTCGTCGAGTTCCTCGCCGGTCGCGCGCAGCTCGTCGGCGAAGCGGTCGCTGCCGAGACCGACGCCGAGGGTGAGGCGGCCACCGCTGAGCCGGTCCAGCGTCGCGGTCTCCCTGGCGACCTTGGACGGTCTGCGGCGGGCGAGTGGTGTGACCATGGGGCCGAGCCGAAGGCGTTCGGTGGCGGTGGCGATCGCGGCCAGTGTGATCCACGGGTCGGCCACCCGCCGGATCGGCGCCCGCCAGCGCAGGTGGTCCCATACGAACACGCCGTGCCAGCCGGCCTCCTCCGCCTCGGCGGCGAGACGTGCGACCACCGCCGGTTCGGCGAGTTCGTCGAATATCGGCAGCCAGAGCGCCGAACGCAACCGGGTCATGGCCTACCTCCTGAGGTGTGCTGGATCAGAGCGGCTGCGAACACGTCCCACAACGGTCTCGGCAGGTCGTGTTCCCGCCACAGCAGGGAGGCGGCCGCACCATCGACGAGCAGGACTGCCGGGTTCGCGGGGCTTCCGAAGGTCTCGACGCACAGCTCGACATCGTTGATCTCGACGAGCCGCTCGCCGTGGGACAGGTGATCGGTCATGAACCCCACGCTAGGCGAGGCAGTCCATCGCGAAAAGCGATAGAATTAGATCACATCAATCATGATCTACGATGTCTTTCGGTTGCGAGGGGGTCCGGCCCGCATGGCTGACGTCGAACTGCGGCATCTCACCACACTGGCCGCCGTCGACGACGAGGGCTCGTTCGGGCGGGCCGCCGCGCGGCTCGGGTACACCCAGTCGACGGTGAGTCAACAGATCGCGGCTCTGGAGAAAGCTGTCGGCGGCGCCGTGTTCGACCGGCCGGGCGGGCCGAAACCGGTGCGGATCACCCCGCTCGGCGCCCTGGTGCTGGCGCACGGACGCGATCTGCTGGCGAAGGCCCAGGTGATGGCAGCGGCCGTGGACCGGTTCAAGGCCGGTGATGGCCGGGTCGACATCGGCACGTTCCAGAGCGTGTCCAACGTGATCCTGCCGCTGGTCGTCCGCAGACTCCGGGACGAGCACCCCGGCTGCGACATCCGGCTGTTCGAGGAGGAGACCGACCGGCCACACGTCGGTGAACTCGACCTGATGTTCTTCGACGGCCGCATCGACGGCGACGTCGAACACCTTAAACTGCTCGACGATCCCTATCTACTGGTGGCCCGCCGCGGCACCTTCCCCGACGGACCGGTGGATCCGGCCCGACTCGACGCCGCACCGATGGTGGCGCACCCACCGATCTGCGACCAGGCCCGGCTGGAGCAGACGCTCGCCCGCCACGGGGTGCGCCCGCGGATCGTGTTCCGCACCGCGGGCAACGAAACGGTGCTGTCGATGGTGCGCGCCGGCATGGGTGTGGCGGTACTGCCACACCTCGCCCTCCACGGTGCCGATGTCGGAACTGATGAGTTGCTGTGCGTCCACGAACTCGGTCCGGCGCTCCCGCCACGTGAGATCTTCCTGCTGTGGCAGGCGGGTCGCACCCACTCCCCACTCGCGGCACGGGCGATCGAGATCGCCGTGGACGTCGCAGGCAAGATCGCCGAGCACCCACCGGGGGCATGGGGGGCACGGGGCGGAGGAGGCGGCGGCCAGGTTCTTGCCCGCCCGACCACCCCTGACCGCCCCTTCGCCGGGTCGTGAGGATCCGAGGTCGCGCTGAGAGGGTTCGGGCTCAGGGCATGATCTGGAGGGAGTAGAGGGAGTACCCGTAGGCGGTGGCGCGGGTGATGCCCTGCATGCGGACGTAGCGTGCTGTGGTGGTGGGGAAGGTCAGGGTGTCGGGGCCGGCGCTGGTCAGGCCGCGGCGTTGGGCGACGGTGTTCCAGGTGGAGCCGTCGTTGGAGGTCTGGATGTTGTAGTCCTTCCCGTACGCCGCTTCCCAGTTCAGCCGTGCCGAGGAGAACTGCCGGGCGCCGCCGAGGTCGACCTGCAACCACTGGTTGTTGCTGTAGGCGCTGGACCAGCGGGTGGTCTCGATTCCGTCGACGGCGTAGGCCGCGGGGAACGCCGGGGTCTCGACGGACGACGCCGTCACCGGACGGTTGTAGGCCAGGTCGCCCGGTGTGGGTTGGGGTTGGAGGGTGTCGGGCAGGTAGGCGGTGCCGGGGCCCTGGCCGACGGTGATCACCTGGTGGAGGAAGGCGGTGTAGTCGGTGCCGGCGGCGCCACCGGACCACATCTTCTGCGCGAGGGCGTTGAAGCTCTTCTCGATCAGTCCGTGGACATCGAGTTCGGAGTAGGTGGCGTGGACCAGGTCGTTCCACACCGCGGGCATCGCCCCGAGAAGGTTCGGGTCCTGGACTGCGAGGTCCTGGCCGCCTCCGAAGACGTTCGGCGCCCAGCTCGTGAAGATGGACTGACCGTCCAGCCCCTGACCGTGGTAATAGTTCGCGAACGGCACCACATAGAGCAGGCCGTCGTTGGAGTTGATGACCTTGTAGCCGTCGGCGATCGCCGCTTTGGGCCCGTACCAGCCGTTGTTCCAGCTGTTGATGACCATGCCCTTGTCGTAGCCGGCACCGCCGCCGGACATCTGCGTGAAGCTGCCCCAGGCGTTGACGGTCTTTCCGAGGGAGCGCACGTAGGGGGCCAGGGTGTTGATGTAGGTCTGGTACTGGCCGGCCAGCGAGGCTGGGTACTCGTCGACCCCGATGTGCACGGTCGGACCCTGGAACCAGGGCGCGAACTCGGCGAACACGCTCTTCATGAAGGTGGTGGTCGCCGGCTTGCTCAGGTCCAGGTGATCGGAATTGCCGCCGTTGAGGCCCAGCGTGGGACGGAACTTGATGAAGGCCCTGGCATGCGCGGGCGAGTCGATCTCGGGGACGAGCGTGACGCTGTTGGCGGCTGCCGTGGTCTCGAAGGCGTCCCAGTCGCTTCGGGTGTAGGAGCCGTCGGTGGCGGCCAGACCGGCGAAGGCGGGGTTGGTGCTCTTGAGCCGGAAGGCGGACTGGGCCTGGGACCAGTCGCCGTTCGGCGGACTGATCTCGTTGTCGTTCAGGTGCAGTTGCAGGGTGTTGAGCTTCAGCCACCCCATCCAGTGCAGGTAGGACTGGATGAACTGCGGGGTGAAGTAGCGGCGGCCCACGTCCAGCATGAACCCGCGCACGGCGTAGTTCGGGTAGTCCACCGCGGTGCCCACCGGAACGCTGGCGTGGTCGGGCGAGCCCAGGATGGCCTGCAGCAGCGTGCGGGTGCCGTAGAAGGCGCCCTTGGAGCTCCCGCCGACGATGTCGACGGAGGTGGTGCCGGCGCTGAACCGGTATGCCTCGGGCCGCAACGCGGTCTTGGCCGCTCCGAAGTCGGCAGCCGGGTCGATGCGCAGAGCGATGTCTCCTGCCCCGGCCGTGCCGGTGGCGACCCCCAGGTGCAGGGACGTCAGCTCGGCCGCCTCGGCGGCGACCTGCGTGGCCAGATTCTGCAGGCTGCTGGGGGATCCGCTCGGAACGACGATGCGGCTGGTCGACGTGAGGACCAGCCGCCCTGTTCCGCCGGCCCATTCCTGGAGCGCCGGCACGACCCCGGGCGGCGCGGTGTTCACCGCCTCCGCCGCTGTCGCTGCCGGTGCACTGCTTGCTGTGCCGGCCAGCGGAACGGCCAGTAGAACTCCGCCTAGGAGTGATCCGGCGAGTCGTCTCAGTGTCAGTCTCACGAAGAGTCTCCGTACAGGTGGGGAGCAGGAGGACGCTGACAGCGGTTCTCCTGCCCCGCAGGTCATGGGGAGGAGAGACGGGCGGTGGCTCAGGGGCCGGCTAGGGACCGGGCACCGGTGGTCTAAACCACCTTGCGTGCCGGGGAGCCTGGCACGCGCGGGACGGACGGTCAAGGGCACGCGCAATCGCATCAAGTCGGCTCCGAGCAGGGGCCGTCCTACCTCCTGGCCCATGTGAGGGGATGGTCGCCGCCGCGAGAGGGCGTGCCAAGTCTCGCTCAATTCGTGCTTGAAGATGCACAAAATGGCTATTCTTCAATCATCGATTGACAGAGTCGTCGCCCCTACGGTCCACTCTTGGTTCAGGGAGGGTCACCGGGATCGTCCCCGGCCAGCAGGCCGGCCACCACCGCCCGCGCGTCGTCCGCGTCGCGCCCGGTCCTGCCGGAAGCGGCCTCGCCGAGGGCGAGCAGCACCGGCAGCCGAGCGGCCGGGTCGCTCTCCACCCGGCACCGCCCAAGGAGCCGCGCACCCCCGCCCGCGAGCGGGATCGCCGCCCGCCGTACTGCCGGATCCGGGTCCGGGTCCGCCAGAAGTGCCCACGTCGCGGTCCAGTCCTCGTCCGCCAGAGCGGGGGCTTGCATGGCCGCCAGCAACTCGACGAGGGTGACCCGCACGCCCATGGCCGGGTCGGCGGCGAGCGCGGCGACGAACGGCAGGGCGGCTGCTGTCAGCGATCAGTCGTGAGCCGTCATCGTCCATGAACCCTGCCCTCCTGTCGCTCGAATTCGCGAGTCAGGTTGGTGGTAGCGGCGGCAAGGGGCCGTCACCCGCACGGCGCACCCTGGCTGCCGATCGACGACGCGCGGTCGACGCTGTGAGGGTGCGGGCGTCGCCCAGCGCCAGCCGCGGGGAGGCCGCCATGGACCGACCGGACGACCGCCACCCGGAGACGACGGCGTTCCTGGCAGGCCTGACCCGGCTGCTGCTGACGACCAGCGGAGAGGGCGCGGAGCAGATCGAGTGGTCCGTGACGGCTGCGGCACGCGGGCTGGAAGCCGAGGCCGGCCTGCTGGTCGTTCCCGACGCCGCCACCGTCACGATCGCCTCGCACGGGCAGGTGACCACCGTCGCGGTCCGCGGCTTTCCCGAGGTCTTCCGGCTGGACCGGGTCATCGCGCTCAAGCCGCTGATCGCGCAGGTTGCCGAAGGGCGAATGGGCGCCGCGGAGGCCGGCCGCCGGCTGGCAGCGATCACGTCGGCCCCGCCGCCGTACCCATGGTGGCTCAAGCTGACCGGCATCGTCCTGTTCGCCATCGGATTCGCACCCCTGATGCAGCCCACCTGGTACGAGGTGTGGACCACCGCCGTCCTCGGCACCGTGACCGCGTCCCTGGCCGTTGCCGCCGGGCGGCTGCCGAGACTCGCCATGGTGCTGCCGCTGGTGGCCGCGGCCACCGTCTCCCTCATCACGCTGGAGGCGTTCGCCCGCACGCCCGCACACGGTGGCCCGGTGCTGCTGATGCTGCCCGCTCTCTTCTACTTCGTTCCCGGCGACTATCTCAGCGCGGCCACCGCGGAGTTGGCCGCCGGATTCCTCACCACGGGCGCGATCCGCCTGGTCTACGCGGTCTTCCTGCTCGTCCAGCTCTACCTCGGAGTCATCCTCGGACTGGTGATCACCGGCAGATCACGGCATGCGCTGTTCGACGTGGCGGCCCACGGCGACCTGCCGCGCTGGGCCTTGTTCCTGGCCTGGATCGTCTTCACCGTCGGCACCGTTCTGGCCTTCGCCATCCCCGTCAGGCTGCTGGGCATCCTCCTGGTGCTGGTGTACGCCACCGTGGGTGTGCAGACCGCGGGCACCAAGCTGATCGGTGAGGTCGGCGGCACGTTCACCGCCGCCGTACTGCTCGGCCTGGTCACCACCTGGCTGGCCGCCAGACCCGCTCAACCCCCACGCATCGTGCTGCTGCTGCCGGGATTCTTCACCCTCACCGTCGGCTCCCTGGGCATGCGCGGGCTGACCGCACTGGCCGGCGGCTACCCCATCCAGGGCTTCCACGACCTCACCAAAATGATCACCCTCGTGACGGCCATCGCCGCCGGCCTCCTGCTGGGCGCCGTCCTGGCCCGGCGCCCCGAGCCGGCGCCGTGACCTCGGCCGCGCCGCCACCTGGAGAACGCCGCGGCCGTGGATCAGCGCCGGGTTGAACAGCGCGGATGAGCAGTCGTGGGCAGCCCGGCGATGTTGTCAGGACTCTTTGACGGTCGCCGGGACATGTTCCTCTCCGGGGCTATGAACAGGCGCAGATCCGCAAGGGGTTGGGGCGTCGTTCCGCCGGGGGACGGGTGGTTCCGTTACGCCCCGGCCTGCAACCTCGTCGAGGCCGACCGCACCGCGAGGAGGTACCCGCGGGCTGCAGTGCACGCATTCCGGGCCCGTACGAAGGCCGGGACGATGTCCGCGATCTTTGTGTCTTCTGCCAATACGGCTGTCCTGCGGGGCGGGGGGAGAGTGTCCGCCAGAGGCCCTGGCGGTTCCCGAGGAACCGGCCGGCCACGGATATGACGAAGCGCGGGAGAGGACAGCACCATGAGCACGCAGCTGTACGACGAGATCGGTGAGGCGTTCGAGGGCTTCAAGACCCTGCCGCTGGCGCAGTACGGGGAGGTGCCCAGCTTTCTGGCGATGGTCGGAGACGTGCGCGGAAAGTCGGTCCTCGACCTGGCGTCCGGCACCGGCTTCTACAGCCGGGAGTTCAAGCGGCGCGGCGCGGCAGAGGTGCTCGGAGTGGACATCTCCGGTGAGATGGTGGCCGCAGCGCAGGCGTTGGAGGACGGCGATCCGCTGGGCGTGCGCTACGAGGTGGGCGACGTGGCCGAACTGCGCGACGTCGCGAAGTACTTCGACATCGCGGTCGCGGTCCAGCTGTTCAACTACGCCGAGGACGTCGCCACGATCGAGCGGATGTGCCGCAACATCCACCGCAGCCTGGCGGACGGTGCCGAGTTCTTCGTCTTCATGCAGAGCCCCGAGTTCCGTTTCGACGGGCCGCCCCTGGACAAGTACGGGTTCCGCTGCGAATCGACCGGCGAGGTGTCCGATCTCGGGCCGCGTGTGCGGGTCACCGCGCTCCTCGACCCGCCGATCTCGTTCGTCGCCACCCCGCCCCACCGCGAGGTCTACGAGAAGTCTCTGCAGGCGGCCGGCTTCTCCGAGTCGACCTGGGTTCCGCTGACGGTGTCCGATCCCGGCGTGGCCGCGTTCGGTGAGGAGTTCTGGGCGGATCTCCACGACAACCCTCCGCTGACGATGCTGCGTTGCCGCGCCTGACGGTCGTTCACGCGGCGTGAATGTTTGTCGGGTCGGGCCCTCTTGTGCGCGCGGTTCTCACGTCCTGTCGTCCTGAACATGTTCACTGAACATGTTCAGTCGAGAGCGGCGCAACGGAAGGCGACGCGACGCAGAGTGTTGTCATCGGCCGAACGACTCTTCCGCGAGCGGGGATTCGGCGCCAGCACCATCCGCCAGATCGCCACCGATGCCCAAGTGAGTACCGGCACCGTCATGTCAGCGGGCGACAAGGACGCCCTGCTCGTCGCCATCTTCGACATCTGGATCGCCGCTGTGCGCCACAGCCGGGAGGGTCGGGACGAGCAGGGCGACATGACACCGCTGCTCCCCGCCGCGGCGGCCCAGGAGGTCCTGAACCTCGTCGAACCCTTCATCGCCTACTTCGCCCTCGACCTCGGGCTGTCCCGGGAATACGCCGCGGTCATCGTGCGCGGCACCCATCCATCAGAGGTCTTCCAGGCCCTCGCTCGGGCTTTGCTCACCGAGCTCGAGACCCTCCTGGCCCGCACGCCGCTCACCGCCACCGAGGCGGGCGCCGGCGCGCGCACCCTCTACTTCGCCTACCTGGGCATCCTCATGACCGTCGGCAACGGCGCCCTCGACCAGCAGGCCGCGATCGCCCAGTTCCAGGAAGTCATCCATTTCGTCGTCCACCACGAAGGGACTCAACCATGATCAGTACTCCCGACCCGTGGTGGCCCACCGCACTGCTTGCCGTGGCGCTGTTCTCCGACGCGATTCTGTCGGTGCGTCCCCCGGCGTTCATTCAGCAGTGCCTGGACGGAGTGCGCTTCCCACGCGACTAGGGTCTGTCGTCTGGATCTCCGTGGGGGAAGGAGCGGTGTCCGGTGCGTGCAGCTGCAAGGCGGAGGAGGGAGGCGACGCGGAGCGTCCGACGACAACGCGGCAGATGTGCGTGCTGGACACCGCGACGCCGCGGAGATCCAGACGACAGACCCTAGTGACCTGAGTCAGAGATTCGGTGGCAGTAGGCGGCGACCTTGTCGAGGATCTCGTCAGCGGTCTTCGTCCAAATGAAGGGCCGGGGTTGGTCGTTCCAGTCGGCCAGCCAGGTTCGGACGTCGCGTTCGAGGGCTTGGACGGAGCGGTGGACTCCGCGCTTGAGTTTCTTCTGTGTGAGCTCGGCGAACCACCGCTCGACCAGGTTCAGCCACGACGCACTTGTGGGTGTGAAGTGCAGGTGGAAGCGCGGGTGGGCCAGCAGCCACTTCTTGATCTCGGGTGTTTTGTGGGTCGCGTAGTTGTCGAGGATCAGATGCACCTGGAGCCCGGCCGGGACTTCCTTGTCGAGCTTGGCCAGGAACTTCTTGAACTCGATGGCCCGGTGGCGGCGGTGCAGTGATCCGATCACCTTGCCGGTCGCGACCTCGAGTGCCGCGAAGAGCGTCGTGGTGCCGGCGCGAATGTAGTCGTGGCTGCGGCGTTCTGGAACGCCGGGCATCATCGGCAGCACCGGTTGTGACCGGTCCAGGGCCTGGATCTGCGACTTCTCGTCCACGCAGAGGACCAGGGCCTTCTCCGGCGGATCGAGATAGAGGCCGACGACATCGCGGACCTTGTCGATGAAGAACGGGTCCGTCGAAAGCTTGAAGGTCTGCGAGCGGTGCGGGGCCAGGGCGAACGCCCGCCAGATCCTTGAGACCGTCGACTGCGACATGCCCGTGGCTGCGGCCATGGAACGGGTCGACCAGTGCGTTGCGTTCTTCGGCGTCTCCTCGAGCGTCCTGACGATCACTCGTTCCACATCCGCGTCGGTAATCTTCCGCGGGACACCCGGCCTGGGCTCGTCACACAGGCCGTCCAAGCCGTTCTCCAGGAAGCGCCGCCGCCAGGTGCGGACCGTGTCCGGAGCGATCCGCAGACGACGGGACACCTCCATGATCGAGTGACCGTCCGCGCACTCCAGCACGATCCGCGACCGTTGAGCCAACGCTTGCGCGGTTGTGCGCCGACGCACCCAGCCCTCCAGCACGGCCCGCTGGGGCTCAGTCAGTAACAACGGCGGAATCTTCGGACCCGGACGGCTCATACCGAACTAACGCCAAACCTCCGACTCAGGTCACTAGTGGTGGACGCTCATCGTCTTGTGGCTCACTGGGCGAGGAGGTCGGCGATCTGGTGTGCGTTCCAGTGTCCCGCCGCACCCGGGCAGGCCTGCAGATAGGTGCAGATGGCGGGCACGTCCCAGGCTCCGGCCTCCAGGAGTCCGCGGGCCAGGTGCCGGAGGTAGGCGGCTGAGGGTGACGTCCACTCGGCTTCGCCGACCGTCCAGGGGGCTGTGAACGTGAGCAGGGGAATGCCGTCGAGCGATCCGGGGCACACCAGCGTCTCGTAGGGACCGCGTCCCAGCGTGGCCACGCCGTCGCGCAGGACCTCGGTGAGGTCGAGGTCCGTTCCCGGTTCCCGGTGCATCTCCTGCGCTGCGATGTCGGAGAACTGTTCTGCGCTCACCAGGTGGGCACGGGCGTACAGGCGCCCCATGGCGTGCGGATCGTAGAAGGCCCGGCCGCCGGTCCACACCGGGGACTCGGTGGCGAAGTACAGCGCGCCGCGCAGTTCCACGGGAACGGAGAGCGCCGGCGGCCGGCTGTCACGGCAGCCGGGGTAGCTGCGCGCTGCGCCGGGAGGCTGCCCGCCGCCGAGGTAGTACATCAAGCGGTTCATGTGCATGTTGGACCCGTAGGCGGCGTACCAGACCTGCGCGGGCGCGGTGCCTTCGGGCCGAACCGGCTGGACGGGGCGTGCCGTGGTCACGTCGGTTCCCTTGAGGTGTCTGGCCCGCTGCCCGGCTGGCTGTATGACCGTGCCGCCCTCGCACAACAGCGCGTCGATGGCGCTGCGTTCGGCTGGTGGGCACATGTCGACGGGGGTGAGCGCAGCGGTCGGGCGGCGGGATCAGGTCAGGAGCTGCAGCACCCTCGCATGGGCCCCATCCTATGGCGGCGCTCCACGGCTCTGCGACGAAGGTCGAGGTGCCAGGCAGGAAGAGCCCGCGTGCGGGCCACGTGACGAGGGAGCCGAACGGCGCATGCCTTCGCTGGGCGAAGCCCGCGTAGGATCTCCCGGATGCCTTCCACCACGTACCTTGTGCAGGGGCCACGCGTGGCCATCCGCCACGTCTGTCGTCAGGACTACGAGGAGCTCGACGTCCTGGGCCGCGAGAGCTCTGAGATGTCGCAGCGCTGGCTGTCGGCCCGGGATTCCACCGCCGAATCCTTCGAGACCTACCTCAAGCGATTCGAGCAGCCCACTCATGAAGGCTTCGTCATCTGTTTGCGGGACACCGGCGCGATCGTGGGCGGCATCAACGTCAACAACATCGTCCGGGGCACCATCCAGAGCGGAACTCTGGGCTATAGGGCCTACGCATCCACGACCGGCCGTGGCTATATGACCGAAGGCCTGACACTCGTCATGCAGTTCGCCTTCGGCACGTTGGAGTTGCACCGGCTCGAAGCAAACATCCAACCGGAGAACACGCCGTCGTTGAAGCTGGTCGAGCGTCTCGGCTTCAGGAGGGAGGGCTATTCGCCCGACTTCCAGTTCATCAACGGAGCGTGGAGAGACCACGAACGCTGGGCCATCACCACCGAGAGGGCCAGAACGGAGCCTGTCCAGCAGGCGAGTTGACGCCGGTACCGGGTGATCCGGGCAGCAGGCGAGCCGGCTGGCAGGCTCGGGCTTCCTCGTCCCGGCTGGTCCGTTGGCAGGCCAGCCGAACAGGTGCCGCACTGGTGGGTGAATCGGGCCGAGCGCCGTACTCCGGGGGGCGGGGTGTGACACGCTCCGTGTGAGTCGTGCCGGGGGCGGCACCTCATCGCAGGGGAGTTGCTGCCTCAGCGCGGCGCAGGCATCCGTCGGGATCGGGTGTGGGCTGCGCTGCTGTGCGGGCGCGTCATGGGGATTTCGGACCGGAGGGGTGTTTCATCGTGCTTGCTGACCTCAGGCAGCTGGAACGGATCGTGGGTCGACGGGCTGCGCTCAGGTACGCAGGGATCGGGCTGGTCACTGTCGCTGTCGCGGCCTGTGGCGGGAAGAAGAACTCCGGGAACTCCGGGAAATCCGGCGACAAGCTCACCGTCGGGGCCGTTGCCCTGGACGCGTTCGCGCGCGGCACCTGGAAGCTGACGATAACGCCGGCGGGCCGGACCCACGATTCGTACTCGACGATCACCATTACGGCCGGCGCCTGGCACATGAACGACGTCGAGCGTTCGGGGACGTACAGCTTCTCGGCGGGGACGCTCTCGGTGATCGATCCTGGGAATGACAACGGCGGAGACACCACCGGTTGGACCGGGGTCGGGGTGCCGGAGCAGGTGGCCAAGGGTGCGTCCGCCAAGCTCGGCTGGTCACCGGCCCCCACCACCGACCCCGCGCGGGAACTCCCCGTCACCTGGGACGGCACCACCCTCACGCTGAAGCTCATGCCAAATGATCGGCGCCGGGGCGAGGAGGCCCCCGTGGTCATCACAGCGGTCCGGGCCTGAGCCACCGGGGGAGTGGTGGGGGCCGGGGTTCTAGTTGATGCCGGCCGCCTCGCAGGCGGCGGCGTAGCCGGCGGTGCAGATCTGCATCACGAGATACACGGCATCCTTGACGACCGTGTCCTTGATGTTGTCCCTGGTCACCGACACCGCGGGGAGTAGCTTCGCGGGCACGGTGGTGCCGGAGCCGCTGGTCGCGACGGTGTCCGCGATGACCTTGATGTCCTCACCGTTGAGCAGCTTGACCGCGATCTCGGCGGTCGCGTCGGCCTCGGGCTTGAACGCCTTGTACACGGTGCTGCTCTGCCGGCCGGCCAGGATCCGCTGGATGCCGGCGAGGTCGGCGTCCTGACCGGTCAGCGGAACGTTGATGCCCGCGCCCTTGAGGGCGGTGGCGATCCCGCCGGCCATGCCGTCGTTCGCGGAGTACACACCGTCGATGTTCTTGGCTCCGAGGCGGCCGATCGCCTCCGTGACCTTCTGGTTCGCGACGGTGTCCTTCCACAGACCGCTCTCCTCGTAGGCGATCTTGACCTTGCCGTCGAGCGCCTTGTGGGCACCGGCCTTGAACTGCGCGGCGTTCGGGTCGGAGTCGTCACCGTTGATCATGACAACGTTGGCAGTCGGGGTCGCCTTGTCGCCCATGGCGTCGAGCAGGGCCTGGCCCTGCAGCTCGCCGACCTTCTCGTTGTCGTAGGAGATGTAGGCGGAGACCGGACCCTGGGCGAAGCGGTCGTAGGCCACGACCTTGACGCCCTTGTCCACGGCCTCCTGGACCGAGGCCTTGATGCCGACCGCGTCCTGCGGGCTCAGGATCAGGACCTTGACGCCCTGGGTGATCATGTCGCGGACCTGCTGCGCCTGTCTCGCCGGGTCACCGTCGGCGTTCTCGTACGCGATCTTGCAGTCGGGGCAGAGCGACGTGATCTTGCCTTCGATCAACGGACGGTCGAACTTCTCGTACCGCTTCGTGGCGTAGTCCGGAAGCAGCAGGCCGATCGACTTGTCCTTGCGGCTGACTCCGCTGCCGCCGCCCGTCTCGCCACAAGCGGCCGCGGACACGGTCATCGTTACCGCAAGAGAGCCTATGACGGCACGACGCATTACCGCGTTCATTTTTGGGTTGCCTCCCTGACGAGGCCGCAAGGCTGCGGCCGAGGTTCACGGGAGTCAACTCGGCGATTGCCATGTCGTCAAGAAGTAAAATGTTAACGAGATGGAAACGACATCGTTGTTAATTGTCTGAACCAATAGCGCGGACCGACCAGCGGGACCAGCAGGGACGCCACCGCCGACAGAAGGTGAGGGTGCGGAGCACTCGGCGTAGCGCGTGTCAGGTTCCGTCGGTGATGTACCAGTCCTTCTTGAGGTACTCCAGGGTGTAGTCGCCGAGGTCGCTCTCGGAGAAGGTGGCGGAGGACCTGACCGATTCGAGCGGCATCTCGATCTTGTCGGGCGTGCGCACGACGACCCGCTGCGGGTCGACCGTCGCTTTTTGCAGGGCCTTCTTCTGCGCGGGCGAGATCATCTGGAACACGACGACGTACGTCGACGTGCACGGGCCGAATCCCTTGTCCTCCGCCTTCTTCGCGCCGGGCCCGGCCACCTCGCAGACCGTGCGGATGTCCTCATGGCCGAGGGCGTGGAGGTACTGCTCGTACCGCTGGATCGCGCGTTCCTTCGTCCTGGGCGCGGGCTGGACGCCGGTCGGAGTGGCCGACGGCTTCGCGGTCGGAGCGGACGCCGACGGCGTGGCCGACGGTTCGTTCGTCCGCGTGGACGCGGACGGCTGCGAAGGCTTCGTGTCCGCGTTCTCCTTCGACTTCTCCGGACCGCACCCGCACACCACCAGCGCCGCACAGGCCGTTACCGCCACGCTCACCATCGTCCGCGTTCTCATTGCGTCCCCTCACCGGCCGACTTCACATCAAGAGGTCACGCAGGATACGGGGGAACGGTTCCCGAGCCGGTCCAGGAGCCCGCGACCCGGGCCGCACGGCGCACGGCCGGGCTGCTGCTCGTCCTCACCCGCCGGCGTACGGGAATGTCGCAGGTAGTTCCACGACGATGCGGATCCCGCCGGCGGGGCGCGGGGTGAGGGTGAGGGTTCCGTCGTGTGCCTGGGTGATGGTTTTGACGATGGCCAGGCCCAGACCGACGCCTGTCTGGTCGGTGTGGATGCGCTCAGTGCCGCGCTGGAAGGGTTCGGTGAACGTCGAGACCAGCCGGGGGGTGAGCTGCTCGCCGGTGTTTTCGACGGTGAGTACCACGGTCCTGGGGCGGACGCTGGTGTGGACCCATACGCTGCCGTGTTCCGGCAGGTTGTGGACGATCGCGTTCTGTACGAGGTTCGTGGTCAGCTGCAGCAGGAGCGCCGGCGATCCGCTCGTCGGGGCGATGTCGCCGCTGGTCTCGAGGGTGACGCCATGCTTCTCCGCGAGCGGGAGGAGCGTCTCGGTGGCTTCTTCCGCCATGAGGGACAGGTCGACGTGTTCTCGGGTGAACGACCGTCGGTCGGCGCGGCTGAGCAGGAGCAGTGCCTCGGTGAGGTCGATGGCCCGGGTGTTGACGGCGTGGAGGCGGTCGACGAGTTCACCCGTGTCGTGGTTCGGATCGGTGCGGGCCACGTCGAGCAGTGCCTTCGAGATCGCCAGCGGGGTGCGCAACTCGTGGGAGGCGTTGGCTGCGAATCTCTGCTGTTCGGCGTCGTGTGCCTCGAGCCGCGTGAGCATGATGTCGAAGGCGTCGGCGAGTTCACGGAACTCGTCCTTGCTGCCCGGTAGCCGGATCCGGTGGGACAGTGATCCGTTCGTGGCCATGCGGGTGGCGTGAGTGATGCGGGTCAGGGGGCCAGCATGTGGCCGGCGAGGATCCACCCTCCTACGAGGCCGAACATCAGCAGGAACACCATGACCGCGGCTGCTCTCGGCGCGAAGACGTTCAGGAGGCCGGACCGGATGGGAAAGACACCATGCGTCGGGGTGTCATCGGGGTTGATGAGCATCGCACGGTCGGGGACATAACGGAGGAGGAACACCCACACGGCCGTGAGCAGCAAGGCACCGGCCACCATGAGGAATCCGGCGTAGCTGAGGGTGAGTTTGAGGCGAACGCTCATCCCAGGTGCCCTATCCACGGCCATCTCCCGTATATCCGGCCCCGGGGTGCGTGTCGATGCGGTAGCCGACGCCTGGCACGGTGGTGATGATCCAGGGTTCGCCGAGGCGTTTGCGCAGCGCCGAGACCGTGATGCGTACGGCGTTGGTGAACGGGTCCGCGTTCTCGTCCCACGCGCGTTCCAGGAGTTCCTCGGCGCTGACGACACCGCCTTCGGCGGCGGCGAGGACTTCGAGCACGGCGAACTGCTTGCGGGTGAGCGCGACGTAGCGGTCGTCGCGGTAGATCTCGCGGCGGAACGGATCCAGGCGCAAACCCGCGATCTCCCGGACGGGAGGCCTGGTGTGCGCACGCCTGCGGTCGAGTGCTCTGAGCCTGAGCACGAGTTCCTGCAGTTCGAACGGCTTCGTGAGGTAGTCGTCGGCTCCGAGGCCGAAGCCGGAGGCCTTGTCGTCGAGACGGTCGGCGGCGGTGAGCATCAGGATCGGCATGCCGCTGCCGGAGGCGACGATGCGTTTGGCGATCTCGTCGCCGGACGGTCCGGGGATGTCGCGGTCGAGGACGGCGATGTCGTAGGTGTTGATGCCCAGCAGTTCCAGAGCCGTGTCGCCGTCACCCGCGAGGTCGGCGGCGATCGCTTCCAGACGTAGGCCATCGCGGATGGCTTCTGCCAGGTAGGGCTCGTCCTCGACGATCAGCACACGCATGTTCTGCAGGCTACGGGGCGGCGCATATCGTCGGCGTATCGAAATCCGCATACGCGCCGGCAACACCGCGCCGCCTTGACTGACGGTATGAGCAGAACCCCACCAACGCCGGAGACGGCGCAGGACAGCCCGTCGGATACCCGCGCGACAGGAGCCGGAGCCGGTGTCCCGGCGGCGGGCACGGGCGGGACCCGGCGCGTGGGCGTTCGCCGGCCGATCCTTCCCGCAGCTCTCCGCCGGGCCCGAGCAGGGGATGCCCCCTTCGGTTTCCGGCCGGAGCCCTGGAAACGCGGTCCGGTGCTCGCGGCGCTGGCACTGCTCATTGGCCTGTTGATGCTGCTGCACGCGGAGATCCCGAATCGGATCTGGCACCTCGGCAGCTTGGTGGAGACCTTCCTGCCGTGGTTCGGGCTGTTCATCCCGGTGCTGCTGGTCGGGGCGGTGTGGCGCCGCTCCGCCTCCGCGGCGGTCGCGCTGCTGCTGCCGGTGGCGGTGTGGCTGAACCTCTTCGGCGGGCTGCTCGGCGACAAGTCCCACCCGGGCAGTGACCTCACCGTGGTGAGCCACAACGTCGGCGCCGACAACCCCGACCCGGCCGGCACCGCCCGCGACCTGGCCGCCTCCGGTGCGGAGCTGCTGGCACTGGAGGAGCTGACCGAGCAGGTCCAGGGCATCTACGAGAAGGAGCTGGCGACGGCGTACCCGTACCACACGGTGCAGGGCACGGTCGGACTGTGGAGCAGGCTGCCACTGTCCGACACCCGGCCGGTCGACATCGAGACGGACGCCGGGCCGCTGGGGGACGCCAAGCCGGCGGAGGTCAAGATGGCCTACAACCGGGCGCTGCGCACCACGGTGACCACCGACCACGGGCCGCTCGCGGTGTACGTGGCCCATCTGGGGTCCGTGCGGGTGAATCCCAGAGCGGGCTTCTGGACGGACTCGCGGGACAGAGGCGTGCCGGCGCTCGGCAAGGCCATCGCGGCCGAGCGGAACGAGCGAGTGGTGCTGCTCGGCGACCTGAACGGCACCATGGACGACCGCGCGTTCGCGGGTATCACCTCGCAGCTGCACTCGGTCCAGGACGCGGCGGGGGACGGCTTCGGCTTCAGCTGGCCGGCGACGTTCCCGGTGGCGCGGATCGACCAGATCCTGGTCCGCGGCGTGCAGCCGAAGAGCTCGTGGTCACTCCCGGCCACCGGCAGCGACCACCTGCCGGTGGCGGCCGGAATCAGCTGGTGAACACCAGGACAGGTACATAGCCGGTGAACACCGGCGCATATCGTCGGCGTATCGAAAACCACATACGCGCCGACAACGCCACGCCGCCTTGACTGAAGGCATGTCCTACAGCGAACCAGCACGAACCGCGGGCGTGAGCCTGACCGTCGAACCGATCAGCGCCGCCGAGCACCTGGCGTTCGTGCGGACACAGCGGTCGGTCAGCTTTCTGCAGACCCCGGCATGGGGGCGCGTCAAGACCGAGTGGCGCAGCGAGTCCCTCGGCTGGTTCGACGGTCGGCGGCTGGTCGGTGCGGGGCTCGTCCTGCACCGACCGGTGCCGCGGTTCGACCGGTTCACGCTGGCCTATCTGCCCGAGGGCCCGGTCATCGACTGGACCGGCGAGATCCGCGCGTGGCTCGATCCGCTGACGGCCCATCTCAAGGCGCACGGCGCGTTCGCGATCCGGCTCGGCCCGCCGGTGTGCACGGACACCTGGAGCGCCGCCCAGGTCAAAGAGGGCATCGCCGACCCGGGCATCCAGCGGCTCACCGAGCTGCGGAGCCAGTGGGCCGACCCGGTCGGCGCCCGCGTGACCGGCCGGCTCAGGGCCGCCGGCTGGCTGCCGCAGAGCCCGGAGGACGGGTTCGGGGTCGGGCATCCGCAGTTCAAGTACGAGGTTCCGCTGGCCGGCAGGACTGAGGACGACCTGCTCAGGGGCATGAACCAGCAATGGCGCCGCAACATCAAGAAGGCGGCCAAGGAGGGAGTCGAGGTCACCGTCGGTGTGGACCTGAAGGCGTTTCACGACCTCTACGTGCACACCGCCGACCGCGACCACTTCACGCCCCGGCCGCTGCGCTACTTCGAGACCATGTTCGCGGCGCTGAGCGCCGAGGACCCCGAGCGGATCAAGCTCTATCTGGCCCACCACCAGGGCGATCTGGTCGCTGCCACCATCCTGGTCCGGGTAGGCGCCCACGCCTGGTATTCCTACGGCGCGTCCTCGACTGAGAAGCGTGAGGTGCGCGGTTCCAACGCCTGCCAGTGGGCGATGATCCGCGACTCGCTGGCGGCCGGCTGCGACGTCTATGACCTGCGCGGCATCACTCCCACCCTCGATGCTGACGACCCGCACGTCGGGCTGATCCAGTTCAAGGTAGGCACCGGCGGTCAGGCGGTGGGATACGTCGGCGAGTGGGACCTGCCGCTGCGGCCGATGATCTACCGGGCCTTCGCACTCCACATGAGGCGGCGCGGGCGGTGAGTCAGGGTCTCCTGCCGGCCGGTGGCCGCGCCCAAGTGGGGGCGACCGCCGACCGGACCCGACCGGAGGTCCGGCCTGGTGCCGGTCGCCAAGGGCAACGGCTACGGCCTCGGCCTGGTGTCCGCGTACCAGTGACTCACTCGAGCGCGGCGGCGACCACGTCGAGGCGTGCCCCGCGGGAGGCCTTGACGAGCACCACATCGCCGGCGATGAGGTGGCTGCGCAGCCAGTCGACGGCCGCGTCGTTGTCGGCCAGCACCACCACCCGCCCTCCCGCGCCGTCGGCGATCGGCCGGGCGCCCTCGCCGACCGTGGCCACGACGTCGGCCCGGGAGGCGGCGTACTCCCCGACGGCGCGGTGCTCGGCCTCGCTGTCGGCGCCGAGCTCGAGCATCTCGCCGAGGACGGCGATGCGGCGCCCGCCCTCGATCGCCGCCAGCGCGTCCAGGGCGGCGCGGGTCGAGTCGGGGTTGGCGTTGTAGGAGTCGTTGAGCAGCGTCGCGCCGCCGGTGAGGTCGCGCGGCTCCATACGCCACCTCGACAGCGAGGCGGTGGCCAGTGCCGCCGCGGCCACCTCGAGGTTTACGCCGGCTGCCAGACCAGCGGCCGCGGCAGCCGATGCGTTGAGTGCCTGGTGGGCGCCCACGTGCGGCAGCACTACGGGAGCCGAGGCGTCGGCGGTCCGCAGCGTGAAGGACGGTCGGCCGAGCCGGTCAAGAGCCAGGTCGAGTGCCCGCACGTCGGCGTGGGCCGCCCGCCCGAAGGTCAGCACCGGGCCGTCGGTGAGTGAGCGCATTGCGAGGACCCGGGGATCGTCGGCGTTGAGGACGGCGGTGCCGCCGGGCGCCAGCCCCTGCACCAGCTCGCCCTTGGTCTGGGCGATGGCCGCGCGCGACCCGAACTCGCCGAGGTGGGCCTGACCGACGTTGAGGACGACGCCGATGTCGGGCGCGATCAGGCCGGTGAGTGCGGCGATGTCGCCGACATGGCGGGCGCCCATCTCCAGGACGAGGAACCGGGTGGCCGCGTCGGCGCGCAGCATGGTGAGCGGCACACCGAGCTCGTTGTTGAGCGAGCCGATCGTGGCGATCGTCCGCCCGGCGCTCGAAAGCACGGCCGCCAGCAGGTCCTTGGTACTGGTCTTGCCCTGGGAGCCGGTCAGCCCGACAACGGTCAGCCCGTCGCGCAGCCGGGACACGACGTGGGCGGCGAGTGCCTGCAACGCGGACCGGGCGTCCTCGACGAGGACCGTGGGCAGCTGCGTGGGCCGGGAGCCGAGAACGGCCACCGCGCCCGCCCGGCCGGCCTGGCCGGCGTAGTCGTGGCCGTCGACGTGCTCGCCCGCGAAGGCGACGAAGAGGCCGCCGGGCTCGACCTGCCGGCCGTCGAGCACGGCCGGCGCGGTCACCGTCACGGCGCCGTCGCCCTTGACCGTCCCGCCGACGATCTCGGCGATCTCGCCGAGGCTGAGCGGGGTCATGACCGCGCGACGCGGGGGCCGCCGAGCGGGAGCGGGGTGACGGGGCAGCGGCACATGGAGGCTGTTTCGTTGAAGGTCATGCCACCAGTCAAGGCAGCATGGTGTATCGCCGGCATATCGAAAACCACATACGTTCCGGCAACGTCACGCCGCCTTGACTGTGGGCATGACCTACAGCGACCTGTCCCGCATCACCATTTATGGGTGCGGCCCGGATGAGGCCGTTCTGTTCCGAGAGCTGGCGCCTCGCTTCGGCGTAACGCCGATCACCACAGACGCACCGGTATCGGAAGCCAATAGTGAACTGGCATCCGGAAGCCGATGCATCAGCGTGGGCCACAAGACTCGGATCACCAACGCCGCTCTTCTTGCGCTGGGTCAAGCCGGCGTGCTGTACATCTCGACGCGGAGCATCGGGTACAACCATATCGATGTGGAATACGCGGACAGTGTCGGAATTTCCGTGGAAAACGTCACCTACTCGCCGGACAGCGTGGCCGACTACACGCTGATGCTGATGTTGATGGCAGTGCGGGACGCCAAATCCATCATCCGTCGCGCAGACATGCACGACTACCGGTTGAGTGAACTGCGCGGGAAAGAGCTGCGCGATCTGACCGTCGGGGTGATCGGAACCGGCCGCATCGGTGCTGCGGTCATGGACCGGCTGTGGGGTTTCGGCTGCCGGATACTGGCCTATGACAATCACCCCAAGGCCCCTGCTGATTACGTTCCGCTCGATGAGTTGCTGCAGCGGAGCGACATCGTCACCCTCCATGCGCCACTCACTGCGGACACGCACCATCTGCTGGATCGGCAGCGCATGGAGCAGATGAAGCACGGCGCGCTGATTGTCAACACCGGACGTGGTGCGCTGATCGATACCGGGGCCCTTGTGCAGGTATTGGAAAGCGGCAGGTTGGGCGGTGCGGCCTTGGATGTCATCGAAGGAGAGGAAGGAATATTCTACGCCGACTGCCGGAACAAGCCCATTGACAGCAAATCGTTGTTGCGGCTGCAGGAACTGCCGAACGTTCTCATCAGTCCGCACACCGCCTACTACACGGACCACGCTCTGCGCGACACCGTGGAAAACTCCCTCACCAACTGCCTGACATTTGAAAGCAGGAATCAGCATGGATAGGTTGAAGGTCGGAATCCTCTTCGGGGGCCGTTCGGAGGAGCACCCTGTCTCCGTCAAGTCCGCGCAGGAGATCGCACGGAACCTCGACCTCGAGAAGTATGAGCCCTTCTATATCGGGATCACGAAGAGCGGTGCCTGGACGCTCTGCGACGGGCCCGGCGCGGATTGGGAGCACGGCAGCTGCCGTCCGGCTGTGCTGTCACCGGACAGCAGCGTGCACGGGTTGCTCGTGCAGGAGCAGGGACGATACGAAGTGATCCGTCTGGACGTCGTGTTGCCCGTACTGCACGGCACCCTCGGCGAGGATGGTGCGATCCAGGGTCTGCTGGAGCTCTCCGGCATCCCCTACGTCGGCTGCGACATCCAGAGTTCCGCTCTGTGCATGGACAAATCCCTTGCCTACCTCGTCGCCGGAAGCGCGGGAATCGCCACGCCGAATTTCTGGACCGTCACGGCGGACGAGATCATTGATCCCGACCGGCTCACCTATCCGGTCTTCGTGAAGCCGGCTCGTTCGGGGTCGTCCTTCGGCGTCACCAAGGTGTCCCGAAAGGAGGAGCTGTCGAGTGCGGTGGAAAGCGCACGGCAGTACGACTCGAAGGTGCTGATCGAAGAGGCGGTCGTAGGCAGCGAGATCGGATGCGCCATCCTGGGGAACGAGCTGGATCTGATCGCGGGTGAGGTGGATCAGATCGTCCTGTCTCATGGATTCTTCAGAATCCACCAGGAGGACACACCGGAAATCGGCTCCGACAACTCGGCGGTCATCGTGCCCGCCGACATCCCGGCAGAGTCGCGATTGCTCGTTCAGGAGACAGCCAAGGCCGTATACCGCGCTCTGGGATGCAGGGGACTGTCGCGGGTTGACCTGTTCCTCAAGGATGACGGGGAGGTGGTCCTCAACGAGGTCAACACTCTGCCCGGCATGACCTCGTACAGCCGTTATCCGAGGATGATGGCGGCCGCGGGGATGCCGCTTGCCGAAGTGATCGACCGGACGGTGTCGCTGGCATTGGCAGGAAAAAGGCGATGAAGGACGACTTCGTCTTTGTGGACGAGCTGGCATCCGGAATACGCTGGGATGCCAAGTACGCTACCTGGGACAACTTCACCGGCAAACCGGTGGACGGGTATCTGGCCAATCGAATTGTCGGTACCAGGGCTCTGTGCGCAGCCCTGGAACGAGCGCGCGAGAAGGCCGAATCCCTTGGGTTCGGCTTGCTCCTCTGGGATGGCTATCGTCCGCAGCGCGCCGTCGACTGCTTTCTGCGCTGGTCGAATCTGCCGGAGGATGGCCGGACGAAGTCACGGCACTATCCGAATATCGGCAGAGCCGAGATGTTCGAAAGAGGATACGTGGCCGAGAAGTCGGGCCACAGCCGGGGCAGCACCGTCGACCTCACGCTCCATGATCTGTCCACCGGTGAGCTCGCTCCCATGGGCGGTGACCATGACTTGATGGACTGCATCTCGCATCATGGGGCGCCAGGGCTCGCGCACGTCGAAGCGAGGAACCGGCAGTGCCTTCTTTCCATCATGGAGGCCTGCGGTTTCAGCGCATACGACTGCGAGTGGTGGCATTACACGCTCAACGACGAACCCTATCCGGACACCTATTTCGATTTCCCCATCACCTAGTTCAGCCGGGGATTGCCTCCTGGTGTCCATCAGGCCGGAGACGATGCGCGTAGGACCAGCGGTGCTTTCGTCGAGGCGGTCGCCGCGACGGACATCACCCGTTGACGCCCAGGAGCTGAGGCGGGTCTTCTCGTGGCCGGGCGCGGTCGGCAGCCATGGCCAGGGCGTCCAGCACGGGTCGGATGAGCGGATGCTGCTCCGCTCCGCGCCGGACCGCCGCGAACACCCGGCGGGTCGGTGGATCCCCGGCGACCGGTAGGACCACGACCTCCGGCAGATCCACTCCGCGCAGCGCGGAGCGCGGAACCAGGGCCACCCCCGCTCCGGCCCCGGCAAGGGCGGCGACGGCCCGGAAATCGTCGGAGGAGTGCGTCACGCGGGGCTGGAAGCCGGCGAATTCGCAGGCCAGCATGACCACCTCGTGGCAGGGGTTGCCGGGGTAGGGGCCGATCCACGGTTCCTCGGCGAGATCGGCGACTCTGATGCCGGCGCTGTCGGCTAGCCGGTGGCTCCGTGGCAGGACCGCGTCGAAAGGCTCCGCGTAGAGCGGGACCCGGGACAGCCGCTCGTCGTCCTCACGGGGCGCGCCCCGGTACTCCACCGCCACGGCCAGGTCGGCGTGCCCGTCCAGCACCATGGTCAGGCTGGCGTCGCCCTCGGCGTCGCGAACCCGGAGCCCGATGCCGGGATGGCTGGTGCCCAGCGCCGTCATCGCCGGGGCGACCACGGTGGCGATACCGGTGGCGAAGGAGGCCACCGTCACCTCTCCCGCATGCCCTGCCGCGTAGGCGGCGAGCTCGGCTTCGGCCCGCTCCAGCTGGGCCAGCACGGTGTTGCCGTGCGCGGCCAGGATCTCTCCTGCCGCCGTCAGCCGGACTCCCCGGCCGTCGCGGACCAGCAGCTGGTGACCGACCTCCTGTTCGAGGGCGGCCAGCTGCTGGGAGACGGCGGAGGGCGTCAGATACAGCGCGGCGGCCGCGGCGGTCAGCGTCCGGTGGTCCGCCACGGCCCGCAAAGTGCGCAGTCTGCGGGTGTCGATCACCCGGTCATTCTGCCAGTGCCGCTCGCGCGGCCGAGAACGCGGCCACCGCGCGCTCCACGTCCTGCGCCGAGTGGGCGGCGGACAGCTGGACCCGGATCCGGGCCTTGCCGTGCGGGACCACCGGATAGGAGAAGCCGACGGCGTAGATGCCGTGCTCCAGGAGCTGGTCGGCGATGCGTCCGGCCTCCTCGGCGTCGCCGATCATCACCGGGGCGATCGGGTGGTCGCCCGGCAGGACCTCGAAGCCCTCCTCGGTCATCCGTCGCCGGAACAGCTCCGTGTTGGCGTAGAGGCGGGCCCGCAGCGCGGCACCCTCGCCCGTGGTGTCGTCCTCCAGCAGGTCCAGGACCTTGATGGAGGCGGCCGCGATCACCGGGGCCAGCGAGTTGGAGAACAGGTACGGGCGGGAGCGCTGCCGCAGCAGCGCCACGATCTCCGCGCGGGCCGCCACGTAGCCGCCGGACGCGCCGCCGAGCGCCTTGCCCAGCGTCCCGGTGACGATGTCGACCCGGTCGATCACGCCGTGCAGCTCCGGGGTGCCGCGCCCACCGGGGCCGACGAAGCCCACCGCGTGCGAGTCGTCGACCATGACCATCGCTCCGTAGCGCTCTGCCAGGTCGCAGATCTCGTCCAGCGGGGCCACATAGCCGTCCATGGAGAAGACGCCGTCGGTGACGACGAGCGTGCGCCGTGCTCCGGCGGCCTCCTTCAGCCGCTGCTCCAGGTCGGCCATGTCGCGGTTGGCGTAGCGGAAGCGGCGTGCCTTGGACAGCCGGATGCCGTCGATGATGCTGGCGTGGTTCAGCGCGTCCGAGATCACCGCGTCGCGTTCGTCCAGCAGCGTTTCGAACACGCCTCCGTTGGCGTCGAAGCAGGAGCTGTAGAGGATGGTGTCCTCCATGCCGAGGAAGCGCGACAGCCGGGCCTCCAGCTCCTTGTGCACCTCCTGGGTGCCGCAGATGAAGCGCACCGAGGCCATGCCGTAGCCCCAGCGGTCGAGTGCCGACTTGGCGGCGGCCACGACCTCGGGGTTGTCGGCGAGGCCCAGGTAGTTGTTGGCGCAGAAGTTCAGCACCTCGCCGGGGCGCCCGCCCGAGGTGACGTCGACCGAGGCGCTCTGCGGGGTGCCGATGACCCGCTCGGGCTTGTGCAGCCCGGCCGAGCGGATCTCATCGAGGGTGGCACGGAGGTCCTCGCGGACGGCGTCGAGCATGATGGGTCTCTCCTTGTTCCTGCGGAGGTCTGAGTACCTGCGGAGTCTGATGGTGCGGGGCTGTTCCGGCGGAGGCCGGACAGGCCCTAGGCGGTCCAGTCGAGGATGACCTTGCCGCAGCGGCCCCCGGCGGCGTCGTCGAACGCGGCCTCGAAGTCCCGGTACGAGTAGCGGCCGGTGATCACCGGGCTCAGGTCGAGGCCGCCTTCCAGCAGCACCGACATGGCGTACCAGGTCTCGTACATCTCCCGGCCGTAGATGCCCTTGAGAGTGATCATCGAGGTGACGATCCTGGCGAAGTCGACCGGGAACTCCTCGGCCGGCAGGCCCAGCATGGCGATCCGTCCGCCGTGGGTCATGTTGGCGATCATGTCGCGCAGCGCCTCGGGCCGTCCCGACATCTCCAGCCCGACGTCGAAGCCCTCGCGCAGCCCGAGCCTGCGCTGTCCCTCCGCGATGGTGGAGCCGCTGACGTCCAGGGCCAGGCTCACGCCGACCTTCTCGGCCAGCTCCAGCCGGAACGGGCTGACGTCGGTGATCATCACCTTCCTGGCTCCGGCGTGCCGGGCGACCGCTGCCGCCATGATGCCGATGGGCCCCGCTCCGGTGATGACGACGTCCTCGCCCACGAGCGGGAACGACAGGGCGGTGTGAACGGCGTTGCCGAAGGGGTCGAAGATCGCGGCGACGTCCAGGTCGACCGGCACCCGGTGCACCCACACGTTGGTGGCCGGCAGCGTCACGTACTCGGCGAACGCCCCGTCCCGGCCGATGCCCAGGCCCACCGTGCTGCGACACAGGTGCCGCCGTCCGGCCAGGCAGTTACGGCACTTTCCGCAGATGAGGTGGCCTTCACCGCTGACCAGGTCGCCCGGGGCCAAGTCGGCGACGCCGGCGGCGACTTCCACGATCTCGCCGACGAACTCGTGGCCCAGCACCAGCGGGGTCTTCACGGCCTGCTGCGCCCAGCCGTCGTAGTTGCGGATGTGCAGGTCGGTGCCGCAGATACCGGTGCGGAGCACCTTGATCAGCACTTCACCGGGCCCGACTTCGGGCTCCGGAACGTCCATCAGCCACAAACCCGGTTCTGCCTTCGCCTTGACCAGTGCCTTCACGGCGGAGCCTCTCGGGATCGGTACGACGCACATCCGCCGAGAACACGGCGGAGACCCCAAACCTTGCCGCCCGCGCCGCCCATCGGTCCATCGACGGTTTCTTATGCGGGCCCACAGCTCAGCTTCACAATCGCCGCATGATCACTGACGGTGCCGGTCCTGGTCGTTTCCACGAAATGAGGCGAAAACGATGGTCGCCGTGGACGAACCGGGAGTGCCTTCCGGCGTCTACGGTTGCGCGAATGGACGAACTGCAGGACATCGGGAATTGGCTGCGGGAGCGGCTGCCGCAGCTGCTGGCCGAGCATGGTGTGCCAGGGGCCGCCGTCGCCATCGGCGTGGGCGCGGAGACGGTCGAAGCGGCGGCCGGGGTGCTGAGCACCGCGACGGGGGTGGAGGTGACGGTCGACTCGGTGTTCCAGATCGGGTCGGTCACCAAGGTGCTCACCGCGACGCTGGTGATGCAGCTGGTCGGCGAAGGCCGAGTAGCGCTCGACGCCCCGGTCCGGACCTACCTTCCCGGGTTCCGGGAGGCGACCGTGCGGCAACTGCTGTGCCACACCTCCGGTTTCGAAGGGGATGTCTTCACGGACACCGGCAAGGGCGACGACTGCCTGGCCACGTACGTGGACCTGCTGGACGAGGTGCCGCAGCTCTTCGAGCCCGGCACGATGTTCTCCTACAACAACGCGGGCTACTGCGTGCTGGGACGCATCGTCGAGGTCGTGCGGGGCAAGCCCTTCGACGCGTGCCTGCGGGATCACCTGTTCACGCCGCTGGGCATGACGCACGCGGCGAACGACCCGTACGAGGCGATCCTCCACCGCGCGGCGGTCGGGCATCTCGACGGGAAGCCGTCCGCGGTCTGGGCGATGGCCCGCTCGAACGCGCCGGCGGGGTCGATGCTCGCGATGACCCCTCGCGATCTGCTGGCCTTCGCCCGGATGCACCTCGCGGACGACGGCCCGCGGGCCATGCGGCAGCCGCAGGTCGCGCTGCCGGACATCGGCTGGGGCACGGCCTGGGGCCTGGGCTGGGAGCTCTACGACCTGCCGGGCGGCCTGGTCTTCGGCCATGACGGCAACACCATCGGCCAGTCGGCGGTCCTGCGCGTCGTCCCCGGCCGCGACCTCGCAGTAGCGATCTTCACCAACGGCGGTGACCCCAAGCCGCTGCGGAAGGAGATCCTCGGCCGGGTCCTGGAGCTGCCCGCGGACCCGGTCCCGGATCCGGCGGCCCGCCTGAACACACACCGCTACGCCGGCACCTACCTGTCGAGCACGGGCGAGACCAGGGTGGATGAGGACGAGCGGGGCAGGCTCTGGCTCGAGCACGTTCCCCTCGGCATCACGGCGGAGCTCGGCGACGAGGGCTACCGGACGGAGTTGGCCGCCTGGCGCGGCGATTCCCTCCTCCCCGTCGAGCCCGGCCACGGACCGGTGGCGTTCCTCGGCGACGACGGCGAGGGGCGGGCGCGCTACCTGCACACGGGTCGCGCCGACGTTCGTTCGCCTGGACGAACGCAGGGCTGAACACTCACCGTCCCGGACGAACAGCGCACGCGCCGCGGCCCTCAATATCGGCGAATGGATGTGCGCAAGAGTTTGACGCTCCGGGACCTGTCGGTCGAGATCCGGCGTGGCGACCGTGTCGTCCGGCCGGTAGCGAACGTCAGCCTCGAGCTGGAACGCGGCGAGACGCTCGGGATCGTCGGAGAGACCGGTTCCGGCAAGTCGATGACGGGCCTGGCGATCATGGGCATGCTCCCTTCCGGGGGCCGGGTGACCGGCGGGTCGATCGACTTCGCCGGCCGGGATCTGCTCGCGATGGAGCCGAGGCGGTACCGCGGCAACGAGATCGCCATGATCTTCCAGGACTCACTGACCTCGCTGAACCCGACCAAGAAGATCGTCGAGCAGGTGGCAGAACCCGTCCGCCTGCACCGCAAGGAGACCAGGCGCGCCGCCCGTGACCGCGCCCTGGAGATGCTCGCCCGAGTGGGCGTCGACCGGGACGGCTACCCGCACCAGTTCTCCGGTGGCCAGCGCCAGCGGGTGATGATCGCCATGGCGCTGGTCTGCGAGCCCGAGATCGTCATCGCGGACGAACCCACCACGGCCCTCGACGTGACGGTCCAGTCCGAGATCCTCGATCTCCTCGACGATCTGCGGTCCCAGCGGGGCATGTCGATGATCCTGATCACCCATGACATGGGGGTGATCGCCCAGCGGGCAGACCGGGTCGGGGTGATGTACGGCGGGCGGGTGGCCGAGTCCGCACCCACGGCGGACATCTTCGGCAGGACCCGGCACCGCTACACCCGGGCTCTGCTCTCCTCGATCCCCACCCTCGGCCAGGACAAGGGCGAGGAGTTGTTCAGCATCCCGGGTTCGCCGCCCGACCTGGCCAAGCCCGAGCCCGGCTGCCCCTTCGCGCCGCGCTGCGACGCGGCCACGGACCGGTGCCGCGAGGAGCAGCCGCCGTTCGTCGACTCCTACGCCTGCTGGCACCCGGTCGCCGGCCCGGCCGAAGGCGGCCAGCGGCGACGGTTCCCGTCGAAGGAGAGCGGCGGGACACTCCTGCGCGTCGTCGACCTGGTCCGTGAGCACCCGGCGGGCCGCCGGACCGTCAAGGCGGTCTCCGGAGTGAGCTTCGAGGTGGCGGCCGGGGAGACCTTCGGCCTGGTCGGTGAGTCCGGCTGCGGAAAGTCGAGCCTGGGCCGCATGCTCGTCGGCCTGGACCGCCCCGACGGCGGCGAGGTCCTCTTCGAAGGGGACCGGGTCATCCGGCCGCGCAAGGCCGTCCAGATGATGTTCCAGGACTCCGGTGCCGCCCTCGACCCGAGGATGCGCGTCGGCCGGATCCTTCGCGAACCCCTGGTCATCCAGGGCGTCGGTGACCGCCCGGAGCGGGTGCGGCGGCTCCTCGACGACGTCGGTCTCCCCGAGAGCGTCCTCGACCGGTACCCCTACGAGCTCTCCGGCGGCCAGCGGCAGCGTGTCGGACTGGCACGCGCGCTCGCCCTGGAACCCCGGGTGCTGATCGCCGACGAACCGGTCAGCGCCCTGGACGTCTCCATCCGCTCGCAGATCCTCAACCTCATGCGCCGGATCCAAATCGAGCGCGGCCTCAGCAGCGTGGTCATCTCGCACGACCTCGCGGTCGTGCGCTACCTCGCCGACCGCGTCGGTGTCATGTACCTCGGGAAGCTCGTCGAGACCGGCACGACCGACGAGGTCTACGGCGCCGCCGCGCATCCCTACACCGCGGGCCTGCTGGCAGCGGTCCCGGAAGGCGAACGCGCCGGCACGGGCGTGCGCGGCGAACCGCCCAGCCCCGTCGATCCGCCCAGCGGCTGCCGCTTCCGCACCCGTTGCGCGCTGAGCACGGAGAAGTGCGCCCGGATCGAACCACCCCTGGCGCCGGTCACCGGCAGCCAGCTGGTGGCCTGCCACTACCCGCTGCAAGGGAACCGCAATGGCTAGATATCTGCTCCACCGCCTGGTGGTCTCGGTTCTCGTCCTGCTCGGTATCTCCGCGGTCGTCTTCCTGCTGCTGCACACGGTCTCGGCCAGCCCCGGCCGGATCGTGCTCGGCCAGCGGGCCTCGCCCCAGGCGGTGGCGGCCTTCAACCACGACCACGGTTTCGACCGCTCACTGATCACGCAGTACCTCAGCTATCTGGGCCAACTGCTCCACGGCGATCTGGGCCGCTCCTACACGCTGAACGAGAACGTCGGCACCCTGCTCGCCCAGAACTCCGGCCGCAGCGCGATGCTGTCCGCCGCCGGAATGCTCCTCGCACTGGCTGTCGCGGTACCGCTCGGCATTCTCCAGGCGGTCAGGCGCAACAGCATCGCCGACCGGGCGGCCACGGCCGCCTCCTATGTCCTGTACGCCACAACGTCGTTCCTGCTCGGTCTGCTGCTGATCGCGGTGTTCAGCCAGACGCTGCAGATCTTCCCGGCCGAAGCCTCCCAGTCGCATTCACCGTGGGTGGTGTTCACCGATCCACGCGCCATGGCCCTGCCCGTGATCACTCTGGCCTGCGGCAGCGTCACCGTCTTCGCGCAGTACCAGCGCTCCTCGGCGCTGGACCAGCTCGGCCAGGACTACATCCGGGTCGCACGGGCCAAAGGCCTGCCGGAACGGCTGATCCTGCTGCGCCACCTGCTCCGCAACTCCAGCCTGCCGTTGATCACGCTCGTCGGCACGCTGGTGCCCACCGTGCTCGCCGGGAACCTCATCGTGGAGTCGCTCTTCAACTACCCGGGCCTCGGCCTGCTCTTCCTGAACAGCCTGCAACGCGAGGACTATCCCCTGCTCCTCGCCTACACGCTCATCGGCGGCTTCCTGACCGTGGCGGGCAGCTTCCTCGCCGACATCCTGGTCGCGGCCGCCGACCGCCGAATCGAGTTGAGAAAATGATGCGGCATCGGCTCGCGCTCACCGGTGGCCTGGTCCTGGTGCTCATCGCCGGGTTCTGCTTCCTCGGCCCCCTGATCCACCACACCGACCAGACCGATGTGGACCTCATCAACGCGGCCCTGCCGCCAGGAGCCGGCCATCTGCTCGGCACCGACACCAACGGGTTCGACGTACTCGGCCGGCTCATGACCGGCGGCCGGCTGTCGCTGGAGATCGGCCTGCTGGCCGCGCTCATCTCGACCCTGATCGGCACGGTCTACGGGGCGGTCGCCGGACTCGCCGGAGGTGTGGTCGACGGCTTCCTGATGCGCCTGGTCGACGTGATGCTGTCGATCCCGTTCCTCTTCGTCGTGCTGATCCTCTCGGCCCGGTTCGCGGCGAGCGCGGTGTCGCTGAGCCTCGTCATCGGGGGCTTCTCCTGGCTCCTGTCGGCCCGGCTGATACGCGGCGAGGTGCTGGCGCTGCGGGTCCGGGAGTTCGTCCTGGCGGCGAAGGTGATGGGCGCCTCACGACGGCGGATCATCTTCACCCATCTGATTCCCCATGCTCTCGGCGTGATCATCATCAACGCCACCTTCCAGGTGGCCGATGCGATCATCGTCGTCTCCGCGCTGGGCTTCCTGGGCTTCGGCATGACCTACCCCACGGTGGACTGGGGCAGCCAACTCGCCGACGGGGCCAGCTATCTCTCCACCGGTTACTGGTGGCTGGTCTATCCGGTGGGCGCCTGCATCGTCCTCACCGTCCTCGCCCTCAACCTGCTCGCGGACGCGCTCAGGGACGCCATCGGGCGACCTACTTCACCTTCGAGTCAGAACTAAGGGAGACAGCACCATGCGTGGACGCATCTCGACAGCGCTCGTCGTCCTGCTCGCGACGGCGGCGTGCGGCGGAGGCGGTGGCACGGCGGACGACATCGCCAAGACGCCCCCGAAGCAGACCGGCGTGCCCAAGAACGGCGGCACGGCCGTCGTGGCGCTGACGCCGGGGCTCAGCCCGAACTACATCTACCCCTACCCGCCGGCCTCGGCGAGCGGCACGGTGATCGCCCGCGGCCAGCTGTGGCGTTCGCTCTACCGGCCGAGCGGCGCGGGCGACCAGATCGTCGACACCGGGCCGAGCCTGGCCGAACTGCCGGTCTACAGCCAGGACCGCAAGACCGCGACGATCAGGATGAAGGGCTACAAGTGGTCCAGCGGGAGACCGGTCACCGCCGATGACGTCGTCTTCTCCCTCGATCTGCTCAAGGCCGCGCTGGCCGGGAGCCCGGCCAACTGGAGCTTCTACACCCCGGGGCAGTTCCCGGACGGAATCAGCGCCAAGGCGACCGCGACGGACACCCTGAGCCTCACCCTGGACACCGCCTACAACCCGTCCTACCTGCTCTCCATGCTGTCCCTGCTGTACATCATGCCGTCGGCCGAGTGGAACATCGCCCGTACCGGCGGCCCGCATCTGGACTTCACCCAGCCCAGGAACGCCAAGGCGATCTACGACCACCTCACCAAGGAGTCGAGCGACCAGAAGTCGTTCGCGACCAACCCGCTCTGGCAGGTGGTCAACGGACCGTTCCGGCTGAAGGCCTTCGACCCGACGACCGGCTCCTTCTCCCTGGTGGCGAACAAGGCCTACAGCGGGCCGGGTGAGAAGCGGCTCGACCAGGTCGACTTCAAGGCGTTCACCTCCGCCGCCGCGGTCCTCAACCAGTTCAAGGCCGGCAACCTCACCGTCGGCACCCTGGACTCCGGTTTCATCTCGCAGGTCGGCGCCCTGAAGACCAAGGGGTACAACGTCTACGGCGCTCCGGCGCCGGCCCGGTTCGACTCCCTCACGATCAACTTCAAGAACACCGTCAACGGCTTCGACAAAGTGATCGCCCAGCCCTACGTCCGGCAAGCCCTTCAGCGGCTGATCGACCAGAAGGGCTACATCGCCGGCCGCGGCATCTACGGCGGCGCCGGTTCGGAGAACTACAGCACGGCCGGCGCCGACTCACCCTATCCGCCGGCCTTCGGCAGCACCGCACCCTATGCGTACGATCCGGAGGCGGCCCGCAAGCTGCTCGCCGACCACGGCTGGAAGGTCGTCCCCGACGGTGCGACCACCTGCGAGAAGCCCGCGCTCTGCGGCTCGGGGATCCAGCAGGGGCAGGCGTTCAGGTTCACCCTCGCCTCGGCCGACACCCCCAAGTACGTCGGCGCCCGTGACGTGGCCTTCGCGTCGGCGGCCAAGAAGCTCGGCATCCAGGTCGACCTCGTGACGAAGTCCCTCAACTACATGTACGCCAACTACGGCAACTCCTTCGCGCCGGCCAAGGCGAACGAGTGGGCGATGCAGGACTACGGACCGCTCTACCTCGCGGCCGGATACCCGAGCAGCAACACGGTCTTCAACACGGACGGGAGCTTCAACCTGGGCTCCTACGCCGACCCCGCGGCCGACAAGCTGATCAACGCATCGACCTTCGGCGCGGACTCCAAGGCGCTCTCCGCCGAGGTCACCGCACTCGGCAAGGACCTGCCCGCGCTCTTCCTGCCCACCCCGAACACCCTGGTGGTCTGGAAGAACACGCTGTCCGGACCGGGGTCCTCGTTCCAAGCGCTGCTCAGCAGCCTCTACGCGCCGGAACAATGGTATTTCCACAGCTGATCACCGAGCTGCCCGACCACGTCCGGGTGGTCGCGCTCGGGGAGGACGCGCACAACGTCACCGAGTTCTACGAGCTCAAGGACCGGATCCTCCGGTATCTGGTGGAGCAGCACGGGTTCACCGCCTTCGTCATGGAGTCCGGGTTCGCCGAGGGGCTGGGCGTCGACGCCTGGCTCCGCGGCGGCCCGGGCGAGGTGCCGGACGTCGCCCGGGACGGCATCACCTACCGGTTCGGTGAGTGCGCGCCGATGCACCGGCAGTTGGCGTGGATGCGCTCCGCCGGGGTCGGCTTCTACGGGATGGACCTGCCGGGCTCCGCCACCTCGCCCGGACCGGCGGTTCGGGTGATCTCGGACCGGATGCCCGGCTGGGACCTGCGAGAACTGATCGGCCTGAGCGAACTGGGCGGCCGGACCGAGGCGGCGGTCCGGTTCGCGGCCCTGTCGCCTGCCGAGCGGCAGCGGTTGCTGGCGGGCCTGAATGCGCTGGTGGCGCGTGCCGCCGGAGCCTCGGACGAGGTGGTGCGCCGGGCAGCGGCCTCCATCGCGGCGTTCCTCGCGGAACTGGACCTGGTCCCGGCCGGGAGGCCCTACCCGAGGGACCGCTTCATGGCAGAGACTGTGCGGTGGGTTCTGGACCGGGAGGAACGCATCGTTGTCAGTGCGCACAACGCGCATGTGCAGCGGACGCCGTTCGAGGGGCGCCCGATGATGGGCGGCCTGCTGGATGCGGCGCTGGGCCCCGAGTTGGCCGTCGTCGGGATGACCTGCGGCTCGGGGCCGGTGATCCGGTTCGTCGAGCGGTCACCGCGGCCGTTCGACTGCGATGTCCTCCTGGCGGAACGGGAGCCGACCGGGCCCGGCGAGCCGGGCGCGGACTACGACGCACTGATCCACCTCGACCACGCCACATTGATCCCCGGGGCCTTCGAACGGCTCCGCGCCGAGTTCCAGGAGTACCGATGAAGTATCCGCCCGCCCGGACCGTCGAGGTCGTCGCGGACGTCGCGGGGGTCCGGGTGCCGGACCCGTACAGATGGCTGGAGGACGAGACGTCCGAGGTGCGGGAGTGGCAGCGGGAACAGGCCGAACTCGCCACCTCCGTCGTCTTCGACGGCCTGGACCGGTCCGCCGTGCGGGACCTGGTGCTGGCCCAGCACGCCGGAGCCCGGCCCGACCTGCCCCGGTACGCGGCCGGTCGATGGTTTCGCGTCCACGGGTCCGACGTGGTCGTCGCCGGGACCCCGTACGGGCCGGGGCGGCGGATCGCGGGCCTGGACGAGGGAGTGCTGTCCTGGCTGGCGCCCTCACCGGACGGACGGGTCCTGGCCGTCGGGGTCTGCCCGGACGGCACCGAGCACAACACGATCCGGCTCTTCGACGTGGCCGGCGGACGGGAGCTGGGCGGCGCCCCGCCGCAGGTCCTGCACAGTGCGTGGGCAGGCGGCGTGTCCTGGCTGCCGGACTCCGGCGGGTTCTACTTCTTCGCGCTCACCGGGTCACCGGAGGAGTTCCGGCAGGCGGTGTTCTTCCACCGCCTGGGGGCCGGCACCACGGTGGAGCCCGTCCCGGTGGGGGCATCCCGGGAGTACACGCTCATCCAGGCCGGCGAGCGATGGGAGGTCGCCGCACACCGGGTGGGCAGCCCGATCCCGATCGCGGTCCGCCGTCCGGGCCAGGAGTGGAGGCCGTTCCTCACCGACTGCCAGGGGACGGTCGCCGGACACATCGTCGGCGACCGCTATGTCGCGGTGACGGACGTGGACGCCCCGCGCGGGCGGGTGGTGGCCATTTCGCTGGAGGACCCGTCGGACTGGGTCGACCTCGTACCCGAGGGCGACACGGTACTGCGGTCGCTCACCCCGGTCGGAGACCATCTCTATCTCAGCGAGTTCGACCGGACCTTCGCCAGGGTCCGGATCCTCGACCGGTCGGGGACGGTCGTGGGGGAGCTGCCGCTGCCGGGACGCGGGGCCCTGGCCGCACCGCACTTTCCGCTGACGGGGCTGGCCGTGGGCAACCCCGCCCCCTCCTTCGTGTTCGCCTTCTCCACACCGACCAGCTCCTGGGGCGTGTACGGCCACCGGCCGGGCGCACCGCTCGAGACGCTGGCCGCCCCCACCGTGACTCTCGACGCCACCGTGGAGCAGGACCAGGCCATCGCGTCCGACGGCGTCCCGATCCCTTACCACATGGTGGGACAGGGCTCGGGTCCGGTCCTGGTGTACGCCTACGGCGCGGCGAACGTGCCGCTGCTGCCGTCCTACCAGAGTGATCTGGCCGCCTTCGTCGCCGCCGGCGGAGTCGTGGTCCTGGCTCATCTGCGGGGTGGCGGCGAGTTCGGCCGGGACTGGTGGCTGGCCGCGCACCGGGAACGCAAGCGGGTGCGGGACACCGATCTCGTCGCGGTGGCCGAGCATCTCATCGCCACCGGCCGTGCGACCCCGGACCGCCTCGCCCTGTCCGGAGGGTCCGACGGCGGCCTGATGTGCGGAGTCGCCCTCACCACCCGGCCCGACCTCTGGCGCGCCGTGCTGCCCCGCGCGCCCCTGCTCGACCTGATCGGGGGGATCCGCGATCCCTACATGGACTTCGTGCTCCGGAAGGCCTGGGGCGACCCCGACGACCCCGCCGATGTACGACGGTTCCTTCGACTGTCGCCCTACGAGCTGGTGCGTCCCGGCACGTTCCCGGCGGTGTACGTGCAGGCGGGGGCGATCGATCCGCGGTGCAGGCCCTGGCATGCGCGGAAGTTCGCGGCCCGCCTGCAGGCCGCCCAGGAGGGCGACGCGCCGATCCTGCTCCATGTGTTCGACGACGCCGGACACGGCGCGGCGACCGGGAACGAGGTCGCGGTCGAGCAGGAGACCGAGTGGCTGGCCTTCCTGATCAGGAGTCTCGGCCTGCGGATCTGATGTGCATCAGGCGCAACTGGACCATCGCGGCCAGCCGGGCGTTCGTGTCGCCGAGATCGATTCCTCCGACCTCGGCGGCCCGCCGCAGGCGGTAGCGGAAGGTGCTGGGGTGCACGAACATCGCCGCGGACGCCTCCGCTACGTCGCCGAAAGCGTCCAGCCAGGCGCGCAGGGTCTCAGCGAGGTTCGCCTGGTGGTCGCTGTCGTAGCCGACGATGCGGGCGATGGCGCCGCTGGGCAGGTCGGCCTGGGGGACCAGGTCGGCGAGTTCCAGCAGCAACGCCTCGACGTGGACCTCGTCGAACAGCGCGACCTGCTGGTCGAGCACTCCCGCGCGCAGGACGCGCAGGGCCTGCTCGGCGCTGGACCGCGACCGGGCGAGCGCCGAGATGTCGTCGGCGAGCCGGCCGACGCCGATCAGCGGGCGCAGGCGAGAGCCCACCCGGGCCAGGAACTCGGCGGCGATCACCCTCGGGCGTTCCTCGGCGTCGTGGCGGGCCAGCGGCAGGATGCCGTACGCGACATCGCCGATCAGCGCGGCGACGGCGCGCGGGTGCGCCGCGGCGAGGTGCATGGCGAAGGCATCGGCGAGGCGTTTGCGGTCCGCGCCCGCCTGGGCGGGCGCCTCGGTCGCGGCGGGCGCCGCGGTGAGCGCCATGACGATCGCCCGCTCGTCCCTGAGCCCGAGGCGTTGCACGGCCTCACGGCTCCCCGGCCCGCTCCCCAGGGCGGCGCTCAGCAGGTCCGCGCGCAGGCGCCGCTCGCTGTCGGCGTCGGCGCGCTGCCAGACCATGTGCATGGCGACGAGTTTGGAGGCCTCGAAGAGCGACTCGCTCCGCTCCTCGTCGAGGGGCTCGGGGACGACCGCCCAGATCGTCCCGAGAATCTCATCGCCGGCGCGTACCGCGATGGCCACGCGCGGGAGCTCGCCGGACTCGGGCAGCGGGGCCACGAAGACCGGACGGTTGCTGCGGTAGATCGACTGGAAGACGCCGCGTTCCTCCAGGATGCGGGTGTAGTGGACCGGGACCTGCCGGCCGAGAATGGTCTGGACGCGGGACGGGTCGACCTCCTCCTGGCGGCTGGAGAAGGCCAGCAGGCGAGAGTTGCGGTCCTCGATGGTGACCGGTGCGTCGAGCAGGGCCGCGATGGCGTTGGCCACGGCGAACAGATCACCCGAACGCGTGTGGCCGTTCGCGTCGTACGGATCGCTTTCCGCGGTCAGGGTGCGGAGCATGCCGGTCAGATGGTTCCACGAGGCGCCGCGGGTGAACGCGAGGACGGCGACGCCGGAATCCCGTGACGCCGCGACCAGCTGTTCATCGGGCTCGACCGGTCCGCGGACGACGAGGCCGACCGCTCCCCGCCCACCGAGCCGGGCGACGACCCCTGGCAGGTCGTCGCGCAGACCCACCCCCAGGACCAGGGCGTTGTCCGGCAGCTCGGGCTCGTCCAGCGGGTCGTGGATGACGACGCCGCCGATCTCCTTCTGCGGCAGCTCTCCACAGACCAGGTGGAGGAGGGTCGAACCGAGCTCCTCCAGAACGCGGGCAAGGCCGGTCACAGAATCACCCACCCGTCCGAAGCTCGTGAGGCCCCGGGACGTGGCCTTTCTTCCTGTCTGACGGAATCATGCTAGGCGCTCTTCCGCTCATACGGGTATCCACATCGTGCTGACCGTCACCGCTTCGAGAAGCTCCGGGATCGGGGTCACGCCCAGGCCAGGGCCGGTCGGCACCCGCAGCCGGCCCTCCTCGAGCAGGAACGGCGGGGTGATGTCGGTGGTGTAGTAGCGGTCGGACGCCGAGGTGTCGCCGGGAAGCCGGAATCCGGGCAGCGCCGCCAGTGCGACATTCGCCGCCCGGCCGAGACCGGTCTCCAGCATGCCGCCGCACCAGACCGGGATGTCGTTGGCGACACAGACGTCGTGGATGCGCTTGGCCTCCAGGTAACCGCCGACGCGGCCGGGTTTGATGTTCACGATCTGACAGGCCTTCAGCTTGATCGCGGTGGCGGCGGCGCGCGCGTCGACGATCGACTCGTCCAGGCAGATCGGCGTCGTGAGGCGTTTCGCCAACTCCGCATGGCCCAGGAGGTCGTCCTCGGCCAGGGGCTGCTCGAGCAGGATCAGATCGAAGGGGTCGAGCCGGGCCAGGTGCCTGGCCTGGTGGAGCCGGTACGCCGCGTTCGCGTCGACCTGGAGCGGGATGTCGCCGAAGCGCTCGCGTACCGCCGCGACCGGCTCGATGTCCCAGCCCGGCTCGATCTTCAGCTTGATCCGCCGGTAGCCCGATGCGAGGTATTCCGCGACGACGTCCAGGAGCTCCGGAATCGTGTCGGTGATGCCTACCGAGACGCCGCAGGGGACGTGGGTCCTGGTGGCGCCGAAGGCCTGGCTCAGCGGCTGGTCGCGCGCTCTGAGTTCGGCGTCCAGCACCGCCATCTCCAGCGCCGCCTTGGCCGTGCGGTGACCCTTGAACGCGGCGAGGGCGGGCCCCACCTGGTGGGCGCCGCTGACGCCCGTCATGGCCGGGATCAGGTAGCGGGTCAGGACGTCGGCCGCGGCCTGCGTGTACTCGGAGGAGTACAGGGGTGCGGTGCCCGCGCAGCACTCGCCCCAGCCCTCGGCCTCGTCGGCCACCGCCCGCAGCAGGACGGCCTCACGGACCGTTTCGGTCCCGAAACTCGTACGGAACGGTGCCACAAGCGGCATCCGAACGGTGCGGAGCTCTACTCCGGTGATCTTCATGCTCTCTCCACGGTGTACCAGCCGGCCCGGTCGAAACCGGCGATCCTTCCGCCGTCCCCCATCAACCCGCCGAGGACCTCCCTGAGCGCCGCACGCCATTCGGCGGCCAGCGCCGGATCATGTGCCCGGAGTGCCTCGATGTCGTCGGGGACGGCGACCTTGACGAGCTTCGCCGCGGTCTGCCGTGCCCAGGGGCGCCCTTCCGGACCGATGTCGAGCATCGCGGCCGCGGCGACCGCCGTTTCCCGGGGTGTGCCCGCGCAGGCGGCCGTGACGTCGGGGGACGAGAGGCGCCAGCGGACGAAGAGCCGGTCCGTGGGGTCGCTGCGGTTGACGTCGTCATCCATCGGACCGTAGAAGTCCGGCAGGTACTCGGTCGGCTCGGCGGCCAGCTTGACCAGGTTGAAGTAGGCGTTGCGCCGGATCAGCGGGTCGTAGGTCCACCAGATCTCGGTGGCGCCCTGTGCCAGTGCCCAGGCCCGCTGATGGAGCTTCAGGGCGAACCCCACATTGCGCCCCTGCGCCTGCGCGAGCACGCCGGCTATATGGCTGTGCAGGGCCTCGCGGGCCGGCGGAGCGAAGAAGCCGAAACAGGCACCCACCAGTTCGTCGTCCTCGTAGGCCCCGCTCACGTAACCGCCGGCTTTGGCCAGCGCGCGCAGGAAATCGGCGGTCACCGGCGGGTTGCTCGCCCCGGTGCGCCAGATGCGCTCATACAGGCGCCGGACGGCCTCCAGGTCGCTGACGCTCTCCAGGAGACGGATGTCTTCAATCACGCTGATCATGCTTCCAGTCGCTCGTCACGGTCAGCTGGTCCGGCTGGATGGAACGGACGCCCGGATTTCGTTCGAGCAGACAACCCAGCAGGTCCCCCAGCAGTCGTGTGCGTCCGGGCAGTTCCCCGACGATGACGTGTTCGTCATCGGCGTGGGCCCCACCGCCCACCGCGCCCAGTCCGTCCAGGGTGGGGATGCCGATGCCCGCGGTCAGATTGCCGTCGGAGGCGCCGCCGACAGCCGTGGACGTCAGCGGCTCGGCTGTGAGCCGGCAGGCCAGCTCGAACAGGTCCTTGGACGCCTCGGCCTGCAGGGGCGGGCGGTTCGGGCCGCCCGTCACCGCTACCTCGGCCCCGTCGAGGTGCGGCCGCAGGGCGAGCATGGCGCCGTGGACCCGGTCCTGCTCCTCCTGCGTCCACGTCCGCACGTCCACCTCGAAAACAGCGCTTCCCGGGACCGTGTTCACCGTGGTGCCCGCCCGGGCCCTGGTCGGGGTCACCGTGGTGCCCCCGCCGCTCAGCGCGGCCACGGCCACGATCTGATGGGCCGATTCCAGGGCCGCGTTCACCCCCTTCTCCGGTTCGAGCCCGGCATGGGCCGCCCGCCCGGTGATGCGGACCTCGTAGCGGGACACGCCCTTGCGCGCGGTCTTCAACGCCCCGCCGGGACCCGCGGCCTCCAGCACCAGCACGGCGTCACACCCGCGTGCCTCGTCCTCGATCAGCGCACGTGAGGTGGGCGACCCCGGCTCCTCGTCACCCGTGATCAGCACGGTCACGCCTGCCGTGTCGTCCAGCGCGGCCACCGCGTGGAAGGCCATCACCAGCCCCGCCTTCATGTCGAAGCAGCCGGGCCCGCGCAGGACACCCTCGCGGACCTCGAACGGGAGCCGCTCCAGCGTGCCGATCGGCCACACCGTGTCGTGGTGGCCGAGGACCAGCACCCTGGGCTCGCCGCCGAACCGCCAGCGCAGATGGGTCCGGCCGTCGATGACGACCCGCTCGGGCTCCGCGCCCATCCGCGCGGCCCCCACCGCCGCGACCACCTCCGCACTGCGGGCGACCGCCGCCAGGTCCTCGGACGGCGACTCGCAGCGGACAAGTCGTTCGATATCGGCGATCAGCATGTTTCCCGGTGTCATGGCCCCAGGGTCTCGAAACGTCCCGCGTGCGGATCTGTCGATTCCGGCAGGATCGACGTGCGCTGTTCAGCCGGCCCGACCAATCGCTCCCGGGGCGAGGACGCGTACGGGCCCCGGCCGGTTCGGCCGGGGCCCGTACGCGTCGGGAACCGCGTTCAGAGGTGCGCGCCGAGGAATGCGTGCAGATTGCCACCGATGATCTTGAGAATGTCGCCTTCGGGCAGACCGCGGGCGAGCAGGGCCCTGGTCAGCTGGGGCAGGTCGGCCGGGGCCTCCATCCCGGGGAAGGTGAACGAGGGGTCGTCGGCGTCCGCGAAGTCCTCGCAGCAGGGCGGAGTGGTGTCGGCTATGACCTCGCGGACGAAGTCGGGACCGATGCCGACATGGTCGGCGCCGACCAGCGAGACGATGTGCTCGATGTGGTCGACGATCCTGTCGACGTGGACCTTGTCCTGGGTATCGGTGAGGAAGTCGGGCACGAACGCCACGGAGACCAGCCCCCCGGTCGCCGCCACACCACGGATCTGCTCGTCTGACAGATTGCGGTGGTGGTCGCGCAGGGCGCGGGCGCAGGAGTGCGTGGCGATCACGGGGCGGGTGGCCAGCTCCAGGACATGCTCGACGCCGCTCCGACCGAGGTGGGAGATGTCGAAGAGGATGCCGAGGCGCTCCATCTCGCGGACGGCCTCGACACCGGGAGCGGTGAGGCGGCTGCCGGTAGCGTCCTCGCGGCTGCCGTCGGCGAGCGGGGTGCGGCCCCAGTGGGCGATGGAGGCGATGCGCACGCCGAGGCGGTGCAGGGTCGAGAAGAGCTCGGTGGACGCGCCGACGCCGGGGGCGCTTTCGAGCGCGAGCACGAGAGCGATCTTCTCCTGGACCAGGGCGGCGTCGATGTCCGCGCCGGTGCGGCACAGCGCGACCCGATCGGCGTTCTCCTCGGCCAGGACGTGGGCACACTCGATCATCCGCAGCGTCTGCCGCAGCGCACCCTCGGGTTGGTACGGCGCGTCGATGAACACGGGCAGCACCTGCAGGTCGATCCCTCCCGCTCGCAGTTGCGGCAGCCAGCGCTCCCTGAAGAAGGAGCCCCAGCGCTTCGGGGGCCGGGCGGCGACCGCCGTCAACAGATCGTTGTGGGCGTCGGCGACGACGGCGCGACGGTGCAGCTCCTCGAACATGAGCGGCCTTTCTGGGCAGAAGGGATGGCTGGAACGGAGAGTAGGTCCCCTTCGAGCCGCACGATTGGTGCCTGCGGATGGAACGGCCCCCCGGTTCTTGCCGCAGGGCACCACTTCGCGGCGGCGAGTCGAGGTCCGCAGACTGACGGGTCCGTCCCTGTGGGCGGCGGCTGTGCGTGTAACAGGAATGTATTAGCGGGCAGTTGGGCGGAACGGTTCACCCGGCCGGGTGGTCCTGGTGATCAGAAGCGCTCGCTCGTACCCACTCGTACGAGCAGCCGGCACCACTTACCGATACTGAGGAAGAAACGATGCGCGTTCACCAGCTCACCCTCGCCGCCCTGGCCGTCGCCGCGAGCCTGTCGCTCACGGCCTGCAACGGCGATGACGTCACGGGACAGAGCGACCCGTCGCCCGCGTCCACCGCGTCTTCCTCGGCCGGCGGTTCGAGCTCGGGCGGTTCGAGCTCGGGCGGTTCGGATCAGGGTGGCGCCAAGAACTCCGCAGGGAAGAGTTCCGGAGGGCAGGGCACGGCCGCCGGGACCGGCTCCAACCAGAACGGCAAGGTCGGCAAGTGCCGTACCGACGAGCTGGAGATCACGGCGAAGGAAAGCACCATCGACGGCGACCCCGATGGCAGCGTCACGGTGCAGCTGAAGAACGGCGGCGGCCGGGACTGCGCCATCTCCGGGTACCCGGGGGTCGACCTGAAGACCAACGCGGGGTCGTTGTCCGCGAAGCGCACCGGTGAGCGGGCCACCTCGACCATCCTGAAGGACGGGCAGTCGACGTTCTTCGGCATCAACTACCCGATCAACAAGTCGGGTGGCTCCGGCGTCCGCATCACGGGGCTGCTGGTGACCCCGCCGGACGAGACGAAGACGGTCACCCTCGCCTGGCCGGGAGGCGCCACGCTGCCCGTCACGGACGGCACCGGCTCCCCGGTGAAGGTCGGCCCGGTCGGAAACGCCGGTCAGGGCGGCTGACCCGCACGCCCCGGGGTCCGGCCGGTCGGTCGGGTGACCGTCCCGGGGGCTGGTCGTGATGGTGCGGACGATGGCCGTTGTCGCAGAAATGCGGCGGCGGCCATTTGTGCGTCCAGCGCACGGCCCGGGAGTACTGACACACCGTCACCCCTGGTCGCCCGCGCCCTCGGGCGATCGTGGAGTTCCCGGAGTGGCGTGGGCCACAGAGAGCCTTCTCACAGTCTGGTCTCATCTGCCCGAAAAAGGTATATAACGTCATAAGTGGAGTTCAATGACGCCTACTTGACCACTGATTGACGAAGTGACCCATTTCATATGCTTCGTAACTTTCGATAGTCCTGCGTAGAAAGGTGCGTACTGTGACCGCTTATCTGTGCCCTCCCGCGGTGATACACGGCGAGCACGCCGTGGAGACCAGCCAGATCCTGACGGAAGTACGTGACCGGCACCCCAGCGCGCCATGGCTGCCGCGCATCGACGGCATCGCTGCCAGTACCGGCATCGCTTCCCGCGGGTGGATGCTGCCGCTGGCCACCGCCGTCGCGTCCAGTGGCGGGAGCGGCCTGCGGACTCCGGGCGTCGCACCGGCCCGGCAGGCACTGATCCGCGACGGATTCACCGAGCAGGAAGTGGACCGCGCGATCGCCGCACTCGAGGCGATACCGGCGCCGCAGACCGTGCAGGAGCGCACCGCGCCCGCATGGGAAGCCGTACAGGCCTACGGCGAGCGGGCAGCGCGCGGGGCACTGCAGATCGCGGGGCTGGACGCCTCCGACGTCGACTGCCTGATCACCAGCCACTCGACCACCCCGGCTCTGCCGGGACTGGACATAGCGCTCGCCGACCGGCTGTCGCTACGCGATGACGTGCTTCTCCTCCCGGCCACGCAGTGGGCGTGCATCGCAGGGACCCGCTCCCTCGCGCTGGCCGCCGACCTGGTGGCCGCGGACCCCGACCGGGTGGTCCTGGTCGTGATATCGGAGGCGCTGAGCACCACCTACCAGCCCGCGGACGACTCGCTGGAGTCCTTGATCGTCCGGCTGCTGTTCGCCGACACCGCCGTCGCCGCGGTGGTCACCGGCCGCCCCAGGCCGCAGTCCGTATTGCGGCTGGACGCGGCATGGCACCACACCCTGCCCGGCACCCGGGACCTGCACCGGCTGGACACCCGTGACGACGGCACGCACTTCGTCATGGACCGGCGCGGGCCGCGCGCCGTACAGGACACGGTCATCGCGATGTGGGAGTGGCTGCGCCGCCGCCACCAGGACGACGCCACACCCTGGAGCCCCGACCTTCTGCTCGCGCACCCCGGCGGCACCCGCGTGCTGGAGTACATGGAACAGACGATGCCCGACGGGTGGCCGACCGACGTCCTGGCCTACAGCCGCGACAGCTACACCACCGGCAACCGCGGCGGTGCGGCCGTGTTCGACATCCTGCGACGGGCGCACGACGCCGGCCAGGACGCGGGCAGCCGAACCGTGCTCTTCGCGGCGGCCCCGGGACTCACGGCCACGGCCGTGGAAGGGGAGTGGCTGTAGCGCCACCGCGCCGCTCCCTCCGTGGTACTACCTGGCGAGTTCCGCCCAGACGACCTTGCCGGTGTCGGTCCACCGCACCCCCCAGCGGGTGGTGAGCTTGTGGACGACGCGCAGGCCGCGCCCGCTGTCGTCGAGCAGGCCACCGCGGCTCAGCCGCGGCCGGCCGTTGCTGGTGTCACCGACCTCGCACAGCAGACTGTGACCGGTCTTGATCAGCCGCACCGTGATGGGCCCGGTGGCGAAGCGGACCGCGTTGGTGACCAGCTCGCTGATCACCAGCAGCGCGCTGTCGCGCGGGTCGCTCTTGGCGTGCCATTGCCGTAGGACGGCAGCGGCGAGCGTACGGGCCCGGGCGGCGGCGTCGTCGCGCGCCGGCAGCCGCCAGGCCACGGTGTCCCGTTTGCGACGCCCGGCCATGCGGGCGAGCAACAAGGTCACGTCGTCGCGCAGGCGGCTGCGCGAGGCGAACTCGACGACCAGGCTCCGTGCGACCTGCTGCAGGTCGTCCCAGGGATGCACCTTGCTCACCGCATCCGTCAGCCTGTCGATGCCCTCGTCGATCGAGACCGCCGGATCCTCCACCAGGCCGTCGGTGTAGAGGGCGAGCAAGGACCCCGGGGGCGCGGCGAAGGTGTGCACGTCGAACGGCTCCCGCAGGGCGAATGCGGTGCCCAGGCCAGGATGGGGGTGTGCCGCGAGAGCCCTGGCGGACCCGTCGGGGAGGACCAGGATCGGCGGGAGGTGGCCCGCACTGGACGTGACCACCTGATGACTGACCGGATCGTAGACCGCGATGCAGCAGGTCGACCCGAGCGCGCTGTAGCCGGCCGCCAGACCGGCGTCCGCGTCGTCGAGGAGCGTGACGGTCTCGTCCAGATGCGCCAGCACCTCATCGGGCGCCAGCCCCGCCGACAGCAGCGCCCGGGCCTCCATGCTCAGCTGGCCCATGGCCGCCGCGGCCCCCAGACCGTGCCCGACGACATCGCCGACCACGAGTGCCGTACGGCCGTCCGGCAGCGGAAAACTGTTCACCCAGTCACCGCCGACGCCCGCGCTGTCGGGGGTGGTGGGCTGGTAGACGCTGGCGACCTCGATGGTGTCGCTGCCGGCGCGCGGCAGCAGCCGGCGCTGCAGCGCCAGTACCTGGGCGTGCTCGCGCTGGTGCTGACGGGCCAGATCGACGTGGTGGGCGGTCCTGGCCACCAGCTCCTGGAGATCGAGCAACTCGCTGTCGTGGAAGGGGCGGTCCGGCCGCCGCCACACTTCCGCCACGCCCAGCACGATGGGCGGCGCGCCTTCGGAGCCTTCCAGGACCAGCGGCATGCACGCCACACTCACCGGCCGGTCGACGGGGACCAGGGCACGCACCAGCCGCGGATCGCCGAGCGCCCGCTCGATCGCCTCCCGATTCGGAATGACGAGGGCCTGCGCGACATCGTCACGCGTGACCGCGAGGGACAGCAGACGGCTCGCCTCGTTGGGAAGGTTGTCGCCGGGCGTCAGATAGCCCTCGGGCCACGCCCTGTCCGGCATCAGGGCCGCCCGCCGCAGCCGGATGCGCCCCTGCGCCTGCTCGGTGACGGCCTCGCCCGTCCACACGGCGTAGTCGAGGTCGACGGCGGCCACGTCTCCCCAGACCAGCAAGGACTGGGCCAGCGACTGCGCCGTCTCGCCGATGTCCAGTGACGTCCCGATGGCGGTCTCGGAAGCGTAGAGATGCAGCCTCCTGGCCATGGCGATCAGGGAGACGGTCAGGCCCTTCTGGGGCGCCGCGGCGGGCAGGATGCTCATGGAGACCACCAGCTCCGACCCGTCGTCCCGCCGCAGGCGCTGGACCCGGGCGACGTGCGCCTCCCCCGTCTCGATGACCTGCCGCAACCGCCGCGTGACCGTCGGTATGTCGCCGGGAGGCAGCAGATCGGCGAACGCCCCGCCGACGGCGACCATCAGCCCCTCGAAGGCAGGGGCGTCCAGGTTGCAGCGAGTGATTCTCAGATCCAGGTCCAGATTGACGGCGCCGAGGATCTGCTCCTGACCGGTGGTCGCGCGGTCGCCGTTCTGTGACGGAGGTTCGGAGCGGTCGTCCTGCGGGGCGGCGGGATCGGCTGCCGCTGCCGCCCCGTCCCGCGGAATGTAGTCCCCCAGGGCACGGCTGACCTGCTCGAACGGCGACGAGGACAAGGGGGATGATGTGGAGTCCATGCGGCTCTCTCAGCTCGCTCGCCGACCCCGGCACACGACCGGAGGCGTAGCAGAGTCTCTCGTGCGGTGAAGCCCCGAGATCCCCTACGCACCCCCATTGAATAACACTCGCGCTCGCTTCGCCTGCAAGGGCGGATCGCGCGATGGGGCCGGATCGTCACAGAACGTGGTCGCAGGTGCCCGCGGAAGACGACGTCCAGCCGAAGAATCGGTTCGTCAAGGGATCTGTCACTCGTTCGTGAGTTCCTCTGCCGCAAGGACCTCGAAAGCCCCACGCTCACTTAGGGCGACATCGATCACGTCGCCCGAGCACTGTGCCTACTGGGGGAGAGCATGGGAGCAGGACACGCGGGCGGCCCGGGGGAGCAGGCGGTTCTGCTGCTGGCGGGGCTGGCCGACCTGGCGGCCGAGGCACTCGGTTCCGCCGCGAACACCGTCCGGGCACTGCTCGGCAGGTCGGACATGCCCGACCTTGCCGCTGACGCGAAACAGGACCTCACAGCGCGCGGCCGACTGGTGGTCGACCGGTACGCGGCTGTGCCGCCCGCCTACTTAGAGGTGCTCGCGCAGCACGCCGTGGCGCGTCGGACCTCCGGCATCGATGGCTGACCGGTACGAGGCGGCCGCCTTCAAGGCCCGCATCGACGAGGTACTGACGGGGTTCGTGGCGCAAGAGGCGGACGAGCTGCTCAGCATCGACTCCGCTCTGCGCCCGGTCGCCGAGCAGGTGGAGGCGGCGGTGGCCGACGGCAAGCGGCTCCGGGCGGCGTTCTGTTACTGGGGCTGGCGCGCGGCGGGTCAGCCGGACAGCGACGCGCTCGTGCGGGCGGCGGCGTCCATGGAACTGGTGCACGCGGCCGCCGTGGTGCACGACGACATCATCGACGACAGCCCGTTGCGGCACGGCAGACCCACCGCGCACGTGGCTCTGCGCACGGCACTGCGCCAGCGGCCCCACACGAAGAGCGCGGCCCGCTCGCTGGCGATGCTGGTGGGGGATCTGCTGATGTCGCTGGCCGGGCAGTTGTTCGTCACCAGCGGACTGCCCGCCGCCTATCTTGCCCGGGCCCGTCCGCTGTGGGCGGCTCTCGCCCGTGAGCTGGTCGCCGGGGAGTGCCTGGAGATCCTGCGCACCGGCGCGGTCCCGGACACCGACACGTCGCTGAAGGTGATCCGGTACAAGACCGCGAAATACACCGTCGAGCAGCCGCTGCTCATCGGCGGTGTCCTGGCCGGAGCCGGCGAGAGACTGCGGGAGGGCTACTCGTCCTACGGGGTGCCGCTGGGCGAGGCGTTCCAGCTGCGTGACGACCTGCTCGGCCTGTACGGCGATCCGGCCGACACGGGCAAGGACGGCCTGGACGATGTGCGCGCCCATCGGCCGACCGCCCTGCTCGCGGAGACCTGGCGGCTGGCGAACGACCGGGAGCGGGAGCAGCTGAGCGGCCTGTTGGGGCGGCGGGACGTCGGCGCGGACGGGCTGGAGGCGGTGCGCGAGGTGATGAGCCGGCTCAAGGCGCCCGACCGGATCGAGCAGATGATCCGCAGGCGTGTCGAGGAAGCCACCGGCGCCCTGCACGAGATGCCCATCCCTGACTACGCCGAGCGGGCCCTGACCACCCTCGCGCATTCCGCGAGCGCCCGCTGCCGCTGAACCCGCGCCACGGCCGGCGGGCAATACCGCGGTCCGCCGGGCCGGCGCACGTCCCGTATCTGTTCCGCCATGAGACGAGGGGCCGATGATGAACCGCACAGAGTCGTCGATGGACGCGCTGCGTCAGGCGGGCGACGAACTCGCCGACGCCACCGTGGCCACGTTGTTCGAGCGGGGGGAGGTCGCGAAGTTCAACGCCCTCATGCGCTCCGTGTCCACCACCGGGAGCCCCTTGCCCGACGGACTGCCCGAGGTGGCGCTGGAGTACCTGCACGTGACGAGTACGCCCCCCGCGTGGGTCGACTGGGACGAGATGGAGAAGGCGCGGCTGTTCTTCATCGACAACAACGTGCACATTTCCACCGCCCTGTCCTTCGCCTCCATGCCCGCCTGCTACGTCGTCCCGCACGTGGCGAAGCTGCTGTCGGCCACGCACTCGCTGCAGTACCCGTCCAAGCGGATGGCGGAGACCGGGCAGTTCACCGTCTACCTCATACGGCCCGACGCGTTCGAGGCCGGCGGACGCTTCATCCCCGCCGCCCAGAAGGTCCGGCTGCTGCACGCCTCCATCCGCCACCATCTGCGGCGGGAGGACCGCTGGGACGCCGGGACGCTGGGGACGCCGATCTGCCAGGAGGACATGATCGGCGGGCAGATGTTCTTCTCCCTGCTCGTGCTGGACACCTTGCACCGGCTGAACATCCACATGAGTGTCGACGGCGCCGAAGCGTACTTCTACGCCTGGCGGGTGGTCGGCGCGATGCTCGGCGTCGATCAGGACCACGCGCCCGTGGATCTCGAATCCGCCCGGCAGTTCCTGGACCTGTACATGGCCCGCCACATGGGACCCAGCCAGGAGGGTGCCGACCTCACCCGCCAGCTGATCGACCTCTATGAAGACGTGGTCCCCGGCACCTTCTTCGACCCGATCGTCTCGGCGCTGATCCGCCATCTCATCGGCGACACCTGTGCGGACTGGCTGGACGTGCCGCGCACCGCCTGGGACACCGTGGTCAAGACCGTGCCCCATCTGCTCGGTGCCCTGGAGGCCATCGAGGACCGGTCCCCGGTCGGTGCGTGGGCACTGGACCGCCTCGGGCACCTCACATCCATCCTCGAACTGTCGTCCCTCACCCGCGGCCGGGTCATGCACTACTCCATTCCGGAGCAGCTGAAGAAGGACTTCGGGGTCTCCTCCGCCCTATCCCGCACTCGCCGCTGGACTCCTCCCGCCCCCACGGTCGCCCCGGGCTGACCTCTCCCCGGGGCAGGGTGGGTTCAGCTCTGATCGGCGAGGTGTTCAGAGCTGACCGGCGAGGTCCGCGACGGCCTCGGCGCAGCCCCACGACAGCGTGACACCCGCACCGCCATGGCCGTAACAGGCGATCACGGGCACAGGGAAGCCCTCGACGGATTCCAGGCGAATGGTGTCGCGGGCCGGGCGGAGCCCGGTGGCGCGCGAGAGAACGGGCAGCCCGGCCAGCGCGGGCATGAGGGAGACGACGCGGCGAAGGATCTCCTGCTCGATCTCGGCCACGGGTTCCGTGGCCCATGAACCGACCTGCGCCACGCCGCCGCAGACGATGTCCTCACGGCGGGGAACGATGTAGGTCAGGCCCCCGGGGTTCTCGGTGTCAGTGATCCACTCGGTGATTCCCGGGTTGGCCAGGCGGACGATCTGCCCTTGGACGGGATACATCGAAGCGTCGTCGAGGAGGACCCCGGAACCCATCCCGGCGGCGACGACCACCAGGTCGGCATCGCCGGCGACGTCGTCGACGGACGTGACCCTGCCCTCGACGAACGTCACCCCGAGGCCCGTGCAGCGCTTCTCCACCCACGGAAGGTAGTGCGGCATGGATATGACGGGCACGGTCGCCCGCACCCCCGCCACCGCCCCATCGGGCAGCTCGTCCGCGGCGGCCTCGTGGTGCTGCGGGACCGCATCGGTCCATGAGCGATCCTCCCCGACGTGTCGCTCGACCACGAGGCCGTCCCGGAGATCGACACCGGCGGCACGGTCGGTGGAAAGCTGCTCGAAACGCTCGCGGGCTGCGAGCAACCAGCCCATGAGCGATGGTGATGTCCCGCTCCGGTAGGGAAACCACACGGCCGCCGCGACGCTGGACACGCTCTCCTCCGCCCGCTGATCGGCGATCACCGTGACGGCATGGCCGCGCAGGGCCAGATCGTGCGCGATGCTCAGACCGACGATCCCCGCCCCCACGACGTTGACACGTTTCGACACCACCGCAGCACCCCCAATGCCTCGATTCCGATATGGACTTCACCGCGCGGTGCTCTGCGTCGCCGCGCTCAACTCACTGCCGCTCGCCGCAGCCGGCCGCGTGATCACGATATCTTCCGGGCCGGGGACACGACTGTTCTTCCTGCTCTTGTCGGCCACGCCCACCGACGGTCCTTCGATCTCGAAGTCCGCGGCCTCTCACCACGACGTTCAGCCGCAGCCGAGGTCAGGGGCCGCCAGGGGTGAAGGTGCCGAGGGGCAGCTCCAACTCGACCCAGACCACCTTGCCGTGCCGGGTGGCGCGGCTGCCCCAGCGGTGGGCGAGCTCATTGACCAGGTGCATGCCGCGGCCGCCCTCGTCCTCCTCGGAGACACGGCGCACCCGGGGCGCCTGGCTGTCGGTGTCGGCCACTTCGAGCGTGAGGACCCGGTCGCGGAAGAGCCGTAGTTCGGTGGGCATTCCGGTGTGCAGCAGGGCGTTGCTCACGAGCTCGCTGACCAGCAGCTCGGAGACCTCGCAGAGCGACGTCAGCCCCCAGGAGCGCAGCCTCGCCCGGGTGAACCGGCGGGCCTCGCCCACCACGGCCATGTCGCCGGACAGCGGCAGCATCGCGATCCAGTCGTCATGGACCGGCAGCGCACGCGCCATGATGATGGCGATGTCGTCCTCGCTGTCCTTGGCCGAAAGCGCGTCGAGCACGGCGTCGCAACTCGCCTCCAGGGACGGGCCGCGATTGGCCACGACCTGCGACAGCAGCCGCATCCCCTCGTCCAGGTCCCGGTCGCGCCGTTCGATCAGACCGTCGGTGTAGAGCACCAGGACACCGTCCTCGGGGAGGGTGAACTCCACGTTCTCGAAGGCCACACCGCCGACACCGAGCGGGACGCCGGGCGGCAGGTCGATCGGCCGCGTGGACCCGTTCGGGTCCTGCACCACGGGTGGCGGATGTCCGGCGCAGGAGATGATGCAGCTGCGGTCGACGGGATCGAACACCGCGCACACACACGTGGTGAACTGCCCGTCGCCGATCGCCGACGCCGTCTCGTCCAGGCGCCGCAGCACCCGGTCCGGGGAGATGTCCAAGGTGATCAGCGTGCGGGCCGCGGTGCGCAGCTGGCCCATGGTGGCGGCGGCACGGATGCCGTGGCCCATGACGTCGCCGACGATGAGGGCGACCCGCCCGCAGGACAGCGGCACGACGTCGAACCAGTCGCCGCCGACCTCGCTGACGACGCTGCTCGGCAGATAGCGGTAGGCGATCTCCAGGCCCGGTGTCAGGTGGACCTCCTGCGGCAGCAGGCTGCGCTGGAGGGTGAGCGCGGTGTCGCGTTCACGGCGGTAGAGCCGCGCGTTGTCGATGCACACCGCGGCGCGGGCCGCCAGTTCCTCGGCGAGCGCCACATCGGCCACCGTGAAGGGCTCCGGGTTGCGCAGCCGGATGAACTCGGCGCCGCCGAGCACCACACCGCGGGCGAGCAGCGGCACCATCAGATACGAGTGGACGCCCGCGTCGAGGCCCGGCTGGACGCGGTCGGGGTGCGCCACGATCCGCTGCAGGGCGGCCTCGTCGACCTGCGCCACCAGGATGGACCGGCCGGTGCGCAGGCTCTCGGCGTAGAGCTTGGCCGACCGGGAGGTCCCGCCGACCTCGTCGGCCGCCCCGATCATGCCCGACTCGTTGATCTCGCCGACCGCGACGGCCCGCAGCAGGACCGTTCCGTCGGCCGGTGCCGGGGTCTGTTCGCCCTCCTCGTCCCCGCCCTGGACGACCGATTCCAGCAGGTCGACCGTGGCGAAGTCCGCGAACCGCGGGATCACCAGCTCCACCAGTTCTTCCGCGGTCCGCTGCAGGTCGAGTGTGGTCCCGATCCGGGAGCTGGCGTCGTTGAGCAGTGCCAGCCGCTCCTGCGCCGTATGGGCCTCCTCCAGCGCCTGCTGCCGGGCCTTGGACGCGTCCCGCTCACGGGTGTAGAGCAGGGCGTTGTCGATCGACACGGCGGCACGGGCCGCCAGCTCGCCGGCGAGCGCCAGATCCTCCTCGTCGTACGGCCGGTCGGTGATGGTCCGGTAGAACGAGACCACTCCGACCAGCGCGCCGCGTGCGATCAGCGGAACCACCATGAAGCCGCGGAGGCCCTGCTCACGCACCGCGGCGTTCCTGACGGGATCCTCGGCGAACCAGCTCAGCCCCTTGTCGTCCATCCGGGGCACCAGCACGGGCCGACGGTGCGCCAGGCTCCAGGCGTACGGCGTGGTCGGATGGAAGCGGTGGACGTCGCCGACCGGGGCCACCGGCACCATCCCCGACCCGGCGACGGTGTGGAAGGCCAGGCGGCGCAGGAGCGCCGACCGGTCGGGCGGGCCGGGGACCTCCTCACCGCGCAGCAGAGCGTCCACGACCTCGACCACGACCGTGTCGGCGAGTGTCGGAGTGGCGACCTCGGCCAGCTCGCGCGCCGTCTGCGTCAGGTCCAGCGTGGTGCCGATGCGGGCGGACGCCGCATTGATCAGCGCAAGCCGCTCACGGGCCGCGTTGGCCTGCCGCAGGGCCTGCTGCCGGGACTCTCCGGTCTCGTGCTCCCGCCGGTAGAGCAGGGCGTTGTCGACGGCCACCGCGGCCCGCGAGGTCAGTTCGTCACCCAGCGTGACATCGTCCTCGCCGAACGCCTCCGTGCCGCCGCGCCGCGAGTACACGACCATGCCCAGTACCGCCCCGCGCACGACCAGCGGAGTCACCCGCACCGTCCGGGACACCTGGCTCTGGTAGGCGTGGACCCGTTCTGCGGCCTCCGACGGGGCGAGCGGGGGGAGATCCACCGAGGGCACGATGACCGTCCGGTGTGTCTCCATCGCCTCGGCGTACGGGGAATCCGCCGACACCCGGAGGACCGCGCCGACGGGCAGGTCCGCCACCGGATAGCCGGGGTCGGAGCTGGCGATCGCGAGGCGGCGGACCTGCTCCGCCCCGCCCGGTGCGGGTGCCGAGGATTCCGTGTTCTGCCCGGTGAGCAGGCGCTCGAGGACGAAGACGCCGCTCACGTCGGCCAACCGGGGGACCATGGTGTCGGCCAGCTCCTGCGCGGTCCGTCCCAAATCCAGTGTGGTGCCGATCCGGGAGGTGGCGTCGACGAGCACTTCCAGCCGTTCGCGCGCCGTGGCGGCCCGCGACTCGGCCTGAAAGCGCTCGGTGACCTCGATGATCGTGGAGCTCACCCCGAGGATCCGGCCGTTCCGTTCCTCCAGCCGGAAGTACGAGGCCGACCACGCACGCTCCTTCGAGGGGTCCGCGGGGGTGATGCCGTGGGATCTGGCGTCGACGACCGGTTCGCCGGTCTCCAGCACCTGCCGCATCACCGCCTCGATCTCCTCCCCGTTGAGCCCCGGCAGAACCTCGGTCAGGCGCCGGCCCAGATGCTGAGCCGCGGGCAGGCCGTTGATCCGGGCGAGGGCGTCGTTGAGCCGTACGAAGCGCAGGTCCGTGTCGTAGACGGCCATGCCGACGGGTGACTGCGTGAAGAAACTGTCGAGGACCGCCAGGTCGGACTCGATGCGGCGGATCTCCCTGACGTCCGATGCCACGGCGAGGACCAGGGGCCGGCCGGACTCGGTCGGGATGGGATGGGTGCGGAACTCCAGGTTCACCGAGTGGCCGTCGCGGTGCTTCACGGGGAAGACCCCGGACCACGCCTCGCCGCCCAGAATGCCGGCGAAGAGGTCCATGACGCGCGGTTGCTGCTCCGCGTCCACGAGCAGGTGGGAGGCGAAGGCGCCGACGGCCTCCTCGGCGGTGTAGCCGAGCAGCACCTCGGCGTCGGCGCTCCAGTGAATGATGCGTCCGTCGTCCTGGATCAGCGCCGTGGCGATGGGAATGAACAGCAGGCCGCGTGACAGCGCCTCGCCGCCCGCCGCGTCGCTTCCCACGTCCGCACCGATCGTCGGCCCGTCCGCTTGCCTCTCGATGTGCATGGTCAGGAGACCGCCCGGAGGTCGTTTTTCCGCTCTGCCATCTTCCCACGTCCGCCGCCGCTCGCTCGCGGAGGAGCGAACACTACTCTCCACTGCGCCGTTCACCCGGACGGGTGATGCATGTCGGGATCGCCACTGGTCAGCGGCCTGATTCTGGGGGCTGGGGGCAAGGTCGCACGGATGGTGCCGCTGCTGCGGCCCCATGGGGGACCGGTGGATCGCGTTGCCCGGATTCAGCAACGACGGGTGACGTCTCATTGCCGGTCGATGTCCTTACCGGCTTGATCATGACGGTTCGGCGACTCGGGGCCGGTGCTGAGCGGGCTTCAGAGGGGGACCGGGTGATCCTGCACCGTCGTGGGCCTGTGCACCGTCTGGACGGGCCTGCCGTGGTTGCTCGTGCCCACGGTCTGCGGGGCGGTCGTCGCGGGTACGGCGTGGCTCCTCCACCGAGACCTGCGGCTGGGACGGGTCGACCGGTAGGTGCGCTGCGGGCCGGGCCGCATTCTGCCTGCACGGTAACTGCACGTCTTCTGCAAGCGGGCGGGGAGAGGCTGGTCCTGGGAGCGGACGTGGCCCGTCAGCAGAGGACCGGCTGCCGGGGCGTCGACGCCGACGGTCGGCTGGGGCCCGTACCCAGGCATTGAGGAAGGAGACCCAGCGATGACATTGGTCGTCACATTCACCGGGCGGGTGCCGTTGGCCACCAGCGGGCCCAACGCGCGGTATGAGATCTGGAACTACACCGTGCAGCCGGCACTGCCGTCGGATCTGGCGGGCATGCAGCGGATCGCGCTGGCGATTCCGGCCGGCGTCGATGTCCAGGACCCGCGGTCGTTCCCCGATGTTCCCGCGCTCGCCGGTGCGTTCGTCGAACCCGATACGAACATCAGCCGCCAGTACGTCGGCAAGGTGATCAATGGTCTCGGCGCACAGACGATCTCGTTCGTCGCGCCACCGGCTCAGGCCGATCGCGAGCTGTTCCTGGTGAGCAAAGGCGTGGGCGGACGCACCTGGACGGTCGTGCCGTTCGCGAAGAACGCTTCCTCGGACGTGGACAACCTGCAGACCATGCCGGCGCCTTCGCCGAGTTCACGGGTCGTCACGGGCCGGCCGATCCCCGATTTCACCGGGACGCTCCCGTATGCCAGTGAGTCGTTCGGCCTGTACCAGCCCCTGCTGGGCTGGCGTTCGCAGCGCACCGTCTCCCGATTCCTGGACGGGATCGCACGCGCCGACGAGGATCTGCTGGCCGTGGTCTCCCAGCGGGTCACCCCGGATGCCAAGGTCTCCGACGGTGGCGTGATCGTCCATGTGTCCGCCGAGGCGGACGCGTCGGCAGCCGACCCGACGCTGACACTGCGTACCGGGACGGGGCCGTCCCCCAAGCCCTACAGCCCGCTGATCGAATCGGTTCTGGCCGACCTGATCCAGCAGAAGGTCAAGGACGAGGATCTCCGTGACCCGGCGGTGTGGGTCCCCCTGCTGAAGCGGACGGCGCTGGACGCGACCCTCGCCACCGACGTCACCCCGGAGCTGTTGCGCCGTACCGCGGCGATCACGGATCCCGCGCGTCGCCAGGCTCTCCTGGAGGTCATGGCCCGTAAGGAGTCCATGGTCGCGGGCCTGCTGAACTACCTGGCCGAACAGAGCCTGATTCCCACCCTGGCAGACCTGTTCACCGCACCCGCGCCCGATGTGGACGCCGCGCGCTACCAGGGGGTGAAGAGAATGCTCGACCCGCTGGAGACACTCTCCCGGGAGGAGGCGCTGAGCCGGGTCAGTCTCTCTCCGGTCGGGATCGTCCACCTCTTCCGGCAGTACTTCTTCGAGTTCGACACCTTCCTCGGGCCGCCTGTCCAGCATGTCTGGCTCAGCCCCGGTGGCACCGTGGAACTGATCGAGGCGCACACCAGGAAGACGATCGTGGAGCGCACTGTGGAGACGAGCCTGGAGACGACGGAGAAGTCGGAGAAGGAGACCAAGCAGCAGGACGACGTCTCCGAGGCGGTCAAGCAGGAGAACGAGAGCAGTACCAAGCTGGGGTTCTCGGTGTCGTCCAACCAGAGGTGGGTCTGGGGCGACGCCAACGAGACCGCGACCATGGACATGACCGACACCCAGCGGCAGGCCCGGGAACAGACCCACAAGCAGATGCGCCAGCAGAGCGAACGGCTGAGCACCGAGATCAAGCGCAGTTTCAAGACCACGTTCCGGACGTACACGGAGACCACCGACAGCGCCAGCCGGCGGTATGTGCTGCAGAACACGACGGACAAGCTGGTCAACTACGAGCTGCGCCGCAAGATGCGCCGGGTCGGGGTCCAGGTGCAGGACTTGGGCACCCAGCTGTGCTGGCAGAGCTACGTGGACGATCCGGGGCAGGAACTCGGCCTGGCGAAACTGGTCCACCTCGCCGCCCCGCCGGACGTCTCCGGCGCCGCTCCCGGTAACGAACTGCCGATTCCCGACGACTACACCGACGAGGTCACGGGCACGTTCGACCTGCCGGTGGACGGTTACATCAAATCCGAGGGGCACCCGACCGGAATCTGGCTGTGCGATGTGGAGGTGCATCCCAAGGACGGCTATGCGTATCGGGAGCACGGTGCCCTCAAATGGGTGAGCGGCGGCTCGTTGAGCGTCAACATCGTCACGAATCGTCAGGACGGTGACGGAGGAGTCCCGGACGGCACACCCCTGCCCAAGGAACCCAGTCTGTCCGTCTATGTCACGGAGGGCCACGGCAAGGGCGGCGAACAGCTCCAGTTCACCATTCCCGTGAAGTACACACCGACCGAAGCGCGGAAGAAGGAGGTCGCCGACCGGAACGCGGCTCTGGCCAAGGAACGCACCTTGGAACTGGACCGGCTGCAGCGGGAGGCCTACATGAAGGCCGCCATCGAACGGATCGATGCCGCCAGCCGTATCGAACCGCGGAGTTACGAGGTGCTGCGGGAGGAGGAGCGAGTCGTCGTCTACCGCAGGCTGCTCCAACATCTGCTCCAGGTCGGGGATTTCGTGCCGACCGATCCCCGGGTGCTGCACAAACTCTCCGAACTGGTCAGCTCGATCTTCGACGTGGAGGCGATGCTGTACTTCGTCGCCCCTGAGTGGTGGCGTCCCCGGCTGCATCACAGCCACCCGCTGTTCGCGCCCGAGCTCGATGCGCTCCCGGACCCCAACGCCGATCAGAAGAAGGTGCGGGCAAGGATGCCCATCCCGGTCATCGAGTCCTTCCGACGCAAGCCCCCGGGTCTGGACGACCATGTCGTGGGCTGGTCCGACCGGCAGGACGCGCTGCGCCAGGACAACTACTACATCACCGAGGCATCGGCTCCGGCACGTATGGGCAGTTCGCTGGGGTGGCTCATGCAGCTCGACGGGGATCACCAGCGGAACGCCTTCCTGAACGCCCCCTGGGTCAAGGCCGTGATCCCCATCCGCCCGGGAAGGGAACTCGCCGCCCTCAACTGGCTCAGCGACAGCAGCATCGAGGGAGCCGAGGGTCTTGACGACCTGTACCAGCCGGCATCGGCGGGCGAGAACATCAAGATCGTCGACAGTCTGCGCCTCTTCCCCTGGGCGGACCCGGACCTCGTCGTCCGGTACCGGAACCTGGACCCAGCTGAGCTCACCATCCGTGACGTCCTGCGCTACGTCGCGATCAGCGTCGTGGAAAAGCACCGCAACGGCCTGGAGGTCGTCACCGAGCGGCTGGAGGACGGGGTGACCCTCAACTACCTTCCTCCGGACAAGGTCTACGAGCACGGCTTCTACCCGCTGGCGGACGGATTCAAGGCCCAGACGCAGAAGCCCTACGAGGTGTTCGACCAGTGGGTCGAAGTCCTGCCCACCGACCAAGTGGCCGCTGCTCAGGTCACTTACGACCCGAAGACCGGCCAGCAGATCTGAGGCGGGGCATGCCCACTCCCGAACGTCCTCGGATCACCCCTCCGGCGCGCCGTAAAGCGGACCCGCAGGCCGCGGCGCTGGATCCGCCGCCCCCGCCCGTCACCCCGGGCACCCGCCCGACTCTGGACTGCACCGTGGACGCCGGGGAAATGGCGAAGCTCCCTCGGCCGCCTCAGAAGCCGCAGCGCGGCACGGCGCACACGGGCAGCCATTTTCCCGTGACCGGTGGCAACCAGGTGATCGGCTACACCACCGGCCGCTGCTGCTTCAACGACATCGCCGCCGCCATCGGCACCGCGACCCAGGCCGAACACCGGATCTACATCGCGGGCTGGCTGCTGCAGACCGATACCTGGATGCTGGACGAGCCCCCCGCGCCGAGCAAGGCGACGTATCTGCTGTCCGATTTCCTGCAGTCCACACGGGCGCAGGTCAGGACCCTCACCTGGCGCCCACCCCTGGTATTCGGCCCTATTCCGAACAATCAGAAGTGGGTGGACTTCATCAACGGATTGCCCAATGGGGCGGCGATCGCCGACAGTAAACTGCCCGTATCCGCGACATCCGGTGAGAGCAGGGTGAGCCTGGGTGTGCATCACCAGAAGATCGCGGTCGTGGTGGGCTACCGCGGCACGATCGCCTTCCTGGGGGGTATGGATCTCAACAACACCCGGATCAGCAACCAGGGCGTCGAACCCCTGCACGACGTTCATCTGCGACTGACCGGTCCGGCCGCCGTCCAGGTACTCAAGACCTTCCAGGAACGCTGGACGGACCATCCCGAGGCGCGGGCGCTGGAGATCAGTCGATTCGGCGCGAATCCCAACTCCCCTTTCCGCGCGGCATTCCCGGATCCCGCGCCGCTGGCCGACAATCGTGTGCCGAGCTGCACACTGGCTCCCGGCACCCGGAGTGCAGACCGCGTGGTAGGCATTGGACGCACCTACGCCGACCTGCGGAGATTCGGGGGCTCCGTATACGGCTTCGCCACCGGCGGCGAATACAGCGCGATGAACATGGTGATCGACGGCATCCGTCAGGCCCGGCAGACGATCTACCTCGAAGATCAGTACCTGTCGAGCGCCATCGTCCGTGCCGAACTCGTCAAGAAACTGGCCGAGAAGAGCTTCCAGTATCTGCTCATCCTCATGACCAACTCGGACTCCGTTCCGCCAGGTGAATTCGGGTACCTGCGGGTCTTCCGCAACGAGTTCCGACGTGATCTGTTCGCCGTCGACCCCAAACAGGAGCGTTGGGGCATGTACGCACTCAAGAACTGCCCGGATCCCACCCGGCGCTGGTTCGCCGGATCGTACGTGCACTCCAAGACATGGATCTTCGACGACGAATACGCCATCACCGGGTCAGCCAACTGCACCGACCGCAGCTACACGTTCGACAGTGAGATCGTGGCCGGCGTCAGCGAAAGCGGATTCATCACCGCGGGACCCGACGCCTTCGCCGCGGCGCTGCGCATCAACCTCTGGCACAAACACCTCGGCGTTCCGCACAGTCTGGTCCGCGACTGGCGAGGCGGCGTCAAACTGTGGAAGAAGCCGCCACCGTCGGGCATGGTGTACGACGATGCCCAATTGGAGGTCGACCCCGCGCTGGGCTCCAACTTCCCCACGGACCCGGCACAGGAAAGGGACGTACAAGTGGGGCGGATCTTCTTCGACACCGACGGCTTGCACTGAGTGCGGCGCCTACGGTCCGGCCTGTGCCGCGGCTCGGGTGCATCACACCGTTCGGCCGGCCCGACGGATTGTGCGCACAACCCCCACTGAGGGACGGTACTTTGCCGGGTACGGGCATCCGGTCTGCCGGCAGGGCGGGATGTCAGCCGGTCGACTGCTCCGGGGGCATGCATGCGTTGGATCGGCAAGAAACGGAACGGCACGCCGGAGTCCGGTGATCCGGCGGCCGAAGCGCTCGCGCGGCTGCGGGACGGCAGTGCCGCGGCCGAGCAGGACGGCCGGCAGGGCAGCCCCGGCAAGGCGGTGAAGCGGTATCGCGAACTGGTCGTTCGGGCGACGGCCGCGCCCGGGCCCGGCGACCCCGCCACGTTGGCCCTGCGGCACCAACTCGCTCACTGGACAGGTGAGTCGGGCGACACGGAGGGCGCGGTTGAGCTGTTCGCGCAGCTCCTCGCCGACCGTGAGCGGCTGCAGGGATCCCGGCACCAGGACACCGGACTGGCCCGCCACCAGCTCGCCCACTGGCACGGCCGGGCAGGGCGAGCCGAGGAAGCCGTACGCCGTTACGAGGAGTTGCATCGTTCGGCCGAGCAGGAGGGTCGTACCGAGGCCGCGCTCAACCTGCTCTGCGACATGGGCCACTGGCAGCAGCAGGCCGGCGACAACGCCGCCGCGCTCCGCACCTACACCCGGATGCTGAAGACCGCCGAGGACCGGCTCGGCGGTCGGCACGCACTCACGGGCATCGCCCGCCAGCGCTACGCGGAGCTCGCCGGCGGGCTGCCCTTCGGTCACGAGCGGGGGCACGACAGCCTGCAGGACCTGGCCGTGGCGGCCGCCGAGGTCGAGCGGAGTGGCGACCTTTCGCGGGCGAGTCGCATGTACGGCCAGATGGCCGAGAAATGCGGGCAGTTGTACGGCGCGGGCAGCGACCGGAGACTCGGCGCGCTGGTGTCACAGGCGAAGGCGGCCATGCGGACGGAGGACCTGGACGAAGCCGTCGCTTGTTTCGGGCGAGTGCTCGCGTGCATGGAGCTGCGAGGAGAGGGCCCGGGTTCGCCCGAGTACGACGTGCTGTCCGAGCAACGGGACGGACTCTCTCGGGCCGCCCGGGAGACAACACTCCACATCGGCGACACGGCGGGAACCCTGCTGGCCAGACAGGTGGAGGCGGCACCCGCCACGGCCTTCGGGCTGCTGGCCCGGGAAAGCCGTGCCCGGCACCTCACCCGGGTCTTCCCGGTCAGCGACGGTACCGGTGATCCGCAACCGCACAAGGTGAGCATCGAGCAGTGGTTCGGCGTGCTCCAGCGCCTGGCCGACCAGGGGTGCGAGGCCCGCGCCTTCTACTTCGGCCGAGCGGACCGTCGACCGAGGCCCGAGGAGATCGCCCTGTGCGAGCGGCTGGGGCTGCTCGGCGTCTACGTCTCCAACGAGGGCGCCGGCAACGTGAACGTGGCGGCGTACTCCTTCAGAGAGGGAACACCCCAGGAGGTGTCGATCGTCGTGGTGGACGAGGAGCAGGCGGCGCCGGAACCCGCGCCGGCGCGCGGCCCGGGCGGTGCCACGGCCGTCCATGCCGAAGCCGAGGCGCTGGGGGAGTGGCGGCAGGTGGGACGGGCCACGTCCGCGCGGACGGTGGAGGATCCGGCGGCCTTCGGCTCCTACGAGGTCCTGGAGCGCGTCGGGGAGGGCGGGTTCGGTCGCGTCTACCTCTGCCAGGATCCCGACGGCGTCATGGTGGCGGTCAAGACCCTGCACGCGGAGTACGCGGCGGACTCCTCGATCCGGGAGGGGTTCACGCACGAGGTGCAAGCGGCCCGCCGGGTCAGTGGCCGGTTCACCGTGCCCGTGATCGCTGCCGAGACGAGCGGCGAGACCCCCTGGATGGCCGTGCCGTTCGTCGCCGCACCCTCGCTGCAGGAGGTGGCCGAGCGGTGCGGCGCCCTGGATGCCGCCACCGTCCGCGGTATCGGTGCGGGCATTGCCGCCGCGCTCACCGCCATTCACGCCGAGGGCATCGTGCACCTCGACCTCAAGCCCGCGAACGTGCTGCTGACCGAGGACGGCCCCCGCGTCATCGACTTCGGCATCGCGCAGATCGAGAGGCTGACCGAGCCCCGGAGCGGGTTCGCCGGTACATACGCCTACGCCTCGCCGGAACAGATACGGGAGCATGAGCGGTTCACCCCGGCCAGCGACGTGTTCTCCCTCGGTACGCTCCTCGCCCGGCTCGCCCTGGGGCGCCTTCCCTGGGGCAGGAGAGTCCTCGCCGTCATGACCAACATCTGTGACGGGACGCCCGACCTGGCGGGTCTGCCGGCCGAACTGGAGGACGTGGTCCGGTCGTGCCTCCAGACGGATCCGGCCCGGCGGCCGACCCCGGCCGCGGTCGCCGCGGCCCTCGCGGCCGGCCTGGCGGGGACGCCCCCTGCACCGGCGGCGGACGGTTACGCCCCGCTTCCCCTGCCTGCCGAGGCGACGACCCTCATCCGCGAGCACGCCACCCTCCCGGCCACCCGTCACTTCGAGACGTTCGTGCACACCCGGATCGAGAGACGCGACGCCACCACGGTCGCCACCCTCCCGGCGACGGGCGGCGACATCCGTGACACGCCGCGCGAGGACCGCGCCCCCGACACCGCGGCCCAGGACCTCGAAGCCCAAGTCCTCGCCTGGGAAGGCGCAGGCGGCTCGAAGCCGACCGAACAAGTACGCCGGGAATGCGGCGCCTTCGCCGCGGAGGCGCGCTCCCGGCTGGGCGAGGACCACCCCCTGGCCCTGCGTCTCAAGGTCTCCCACGCCATGCTCAGCTACGACGGACCGGGCGGAACGGCGTACACCGAACGCGTCGTGGACGAGGCTGCCGTGCGTCTCGGTGACGGCCATCCCACGGTCCGGGACGCCCGTACGCTGCTGGCGGCGCTGAGGTCCGCCCAGCCGGGCTGAGTTCTCCCTGCGGCGTCCGAATAATCCGGGCATCGCCGGGCATGGCCGCGCGCCCGCCGGGGGACGGCCCCGGCGGGCGCTGGCTGCTGCGACGGCTTGCAGGCTTGGGCGTTCACGCCCGGTGGCGGACCAACTGGACCAGTTCCGCGTTGTGGTGGCGGCGGGCCCAGGCGATCAGGGCGAAGGGGATGATCAGGATCAGTGGGGTGGCCGCGTAAGAGCCGTCCAGTGCGGTCACGTTGGTGATGAACGCGCCGATCATCAGGCCGATGAAGGCGGTCGCGGCGACGCCGGACAGAACCGGGATCAGCAGGGCGATCCCGCCGGCCACCTCAAGGCTGCCGACGAAGTACATGTACCAGTCGCCGAAGCCGATCTTGTCGAAGCTCTCGGCGGCGGCGCTCACCGCGAACAGCTTGGGCAGCCCGCTGGCGACGATGAAGAACAACGCGAGCACGACCTGCAGTGTACGCAGCGCGATGCGGGCCTTGTGCCCCGGAGCGGCGGCGGTGCGGGACGTGTCAGCGGTGGCGGCGGTGGCGGTCGTGGTGGGCAGGGCTGCCTGGGACATCATGATCTCCTTTGCGGAAAGCACCCGTTGTGCTTTCAAGGAGGTAGACGGCGCCACTCCACCGAACTCATCGGCCGCGGCGAACTTTTGTGTGCGGAAGCCGGAACGCTCCGGTCGTCGTAGCTCCTCGCCGGTTCGGGCCGTCTCAGCGTTTGTGGCGCTGGGCCAGAGTGATCTGCCCGACGAAGGACTCGAGCGCGGCCCTGCGCTGGACGGCGGCGCCCAGTGAGGGGAAGAGGCTGCCGATGGCGCTGCCCAGTCGCAGTTCGACCGGCGCGACGTTCACTTCGGCCCGGTCACGTTCGACGGCACTGACCGCACCCGCCGCCACACGTTCGGGTGTGACGGTACGAACCCCGGCGGGCGGTGTGGCACCGGTGTCGGCGAACATCCCCGCGCCGCGGACGAATCCCGGCTGCACGATGGACACACCGACGCCGGTGCGGTGCAGATCCTGCCGCAGGGCGTGGGCGAATCCGCGCAGTCCGAACTTCGCGGCGCTGTAGAGCGAGGTGGCGGGGGACGAGGTCCGTCCCGAGATCGAGCCGATCATCAGGAGGTGACCGCGGCCGGCTGCCACCATGTGCGGCGCCAGCAGCCGGGAGAGCATCAACGGTGCGCGCAGGTTCACCTCCAAGGACCGGTCGATCTCCTCGGGAGTGAAGTCGAGCAGGGCGCCACTGGCGGGCAGCGCCGCGTTGGCGACCAGGATGTCCACCGGGCCGGCCTCCTCGGCCAGGCGTATGACCGCGTCGCGGTCGCTGAGATCCGCGACCAGCACCCGTGCGCCCAGGGACGCTTCGAGCTCCTTGAGCGATTCGGCGCGCCGGCCGGTGATCACCAGACGGGCGCCCTTGGCGGCCAGGGCCTTCGCCAGGGCATGGCCGATGCCGCCGCCGGCGCCGGTGAGAAGAACGGTCGATCCGTTGATGTCCATGGGGGCCATCCTCCACTACTGTTCGTTCGAACGAACAGTACTTGCGGGCGAAAGGACAGAACGATGGCCGATTCCGCACGCACGAGCCTGACGGCGCAGAGCGCGGCCCTGCGCGGCGGGCACATCTCGTCCCGGGCCCTCGTCGAAGAGGCCCTCGCACGCATCGAGGCGACCCAGCCGACCCTGAACGCGTTCCGCCGGGTACGCACCGCCGCAGCTCTGGCGGAAGCCGATACGGCCGACCGGCAGCTCGCCGCCGGCCACCGTCTGCCGCTGCTCGGTGTCCCGATCGCCGTCAAGGACGACACCGACGTGGCGGGCGAGCCCACCGCCTTCGGCTGCGCCGGTGACTTCCCCGCCAAGACCACCGATGCGGAGGCGGTGCGCCGGCTCAGGGCCGCCGGAGCGATCATCGTCGGCAAGACCAACAGCCCCGAGCTGGGGCAGTGGCCGTTCACCGAGGGAGCCGCGTTCGGCGCCACCCGCAATCCGTGGAACCAGGATCACACCCCGGGCGGCTCGTCCGGCGGGTCGGCCGCCGCCGTCGCGGCCGGCCTGGTCGCCGCGGCCCTCGGCTCCGATGGAGCCGGCTCCGTCCGCATCCCCGCCGCATGGACCCACCTGGTCGGCATCAAACCGCAGCGCGGCCGGATCTCCACCTGGCCTGACCCCGAATCCTTCAACGGATTGACGGTGTTCGGCACGCTCGCCCGCACCGTGGCCGACGCGGCACTCCTCCTGGACGCGGCGGCCGGCAACCACTCCCGCGACCGCCACCAGCCCCCGCACACCGAAATGGCGCCCGCCGCGGGCCGCGACCCCGGCAGGCTGCGCATCGCGCTGTCGCTGCGCAGCGCCTTCGCCGCCACGCGCACCCCGCTGCATCCCGAGGCCCGCAGCGCCACCCTGCGGCTGGCCGGGACACTGACCGCACTCGGCCACGACGTCATCGAAGCGGAACCCCACTTCGGTCTGATCGGACTGACCCAGGTACCGCGGGCGACGGCCGGCGTCCACGCCTGGAGCCGGCGCGCACCCGACCGTGCCCTCCTCGATCCCCGCACCCGCAGCAACGCCCGCCTCGGCCAGGTCCTCGCCGGCCCGGCACTGCGCGCGGCGCGCAGCACCGAGGGGCTGCTGCAACGGCGGGTCGGTGCGATCTTCCGACGCGTGGACGTGATCCTCACCCCCACCACGGCCACCCCTCCGCCACGCATCGGCGCCAGCGCGGGCCTCTCCAACGGCCGGACCAACCGGTCCATGATCGCCGCCTGTCCCTACGCCTGGCCCTGGAACGTCCTGGGCTGGCCCGCCATCAGCGTCCCTGCCGGATTCACCACCGGCGGACTGCCGATGGGGGCTCAGCTGCTCGGTCCCGCGGACAGCGAGCCCCTCCTGATCTCACTCGCCGCCCAACTGGAGGACGACCAGCGATGGCACGAGCACTGGCCCGCCCCACCCGGTGCCAGGGCGAACTCCCCGCACCGTCCCGCCACAGACGACACCGCAGCGGATGGCCTGACCAACGGGCCGACCATGGGACGATGAGCACATGCCGAATCCCACCCCGACGCGTGAACGCATCGTCGAGGCCACGCTGCGGATCATCGGCCAGGACGGCGTCGCCGCGGTCACCAACCGCCGCATCGCCAAGGAGGCGGGCGTCTCCCTCGGCTCGATCACCTATCACTTCGCCACCCAGCACGACCTGCTGCGCGAAAGCCTGCGCTCCTTCGTCGACCAGGAGACCCGCCGCTTCACCGACCTCGCCGCACGTCACATCACCGACTGCGTCACCGCGGAACAGGCCGCCACCATCGTCGGCCAGGTGTCCGCGGACACCGCCTTCGACAGCGAGCACATCGCCCCCTTCGAGCTCTACATCCACGCCGGCCGGGACCCCCAGCTGCGCCCGGCCGCCGCGGAATGCTTCACCGCCTACGACCAGCTGGCCGCCTCCATCCTCGGCGGCCTCGGCGTACCGGACCCCGAACGCCTGGCCGGCCCCGTCGTCGCACTCGTCGTCGGCCTCCAGCTACGCCGGCTGGCCACCGGCTCCACCTCCGACGACCTCGTCACCGCGCTGCTGCTGCTCACCGGTGCTTCCACGCCCGGACCCTGAGCGCTCTCCGCCGACCACCGCACCGAACGGCAGGTGGTGTCGCGCCGTGCCGCGGCCCGGGCCGCCTGCGACACTCGCGGGTACCGACCAACCCGGGGAGACGGCATGACTGCTGACGTAGTGGCTCCGACGAGGCGATCCCTGCACGGCATCGCCGAGCTGGTACTGGCCGGGCCGCAATACCGGGAGGTCGGTCGCATCCGGCTGCGGATCGTCGGGGACGGTTTCGGCACGCTCAGCGAACCGTCGTTGCGCGTCGAAGGCGGCGACCTCGTCACCGGAACGGCCCGCATCCCGCTGTCGGGCCAGACGTACGCGTCGCTCGCGGAAGCGGCCGGGACCGAGGCAGGCGCTCCGGAGGGGCTCTATCCGGACGGCTCCGGAGTGAAGCCGGACGAGGTGATCACCTTCGATCCCGAAGCCGGAGCCGTGATCCTCCGCGCGTTCGTCGCCGGAGACGAGGCGTTGCGCGGTTTCGCGCCCGGGACCGAACCGGTGCTCTGGCCCGAACACTTCGACCTCGCCATCACTCTCGACGAGGTGAACTACGGAGTCTCATCCGGTGACGGACACCTGCCGGAGCCCTACGCCTACGTCGGGCCGCACCGGCCACGCGAAGGCGAGTTCTGGAACGCCCCCTTCGGCGCCGCACGGACCCTGCGGGAACTCGGCGACGCCGACGCGATCCAGCGGTTCTTCGAGGAGGGCAAGCGCCGCACGGATACCTGACGGGCATCCCGTTCGTGATCGCAGCCTCTTGGGTCGCCTTCCGGTGGTTTCTTCCCGGGCGTCCGGCGCCGCTGAGTAAATGATCTTTCAGGTCCGCCGCACGGCGGAGGGTGGCGCCCGAGCGTACGGACCGTCAGGCCCGTGTTCACCAGAGCTGGTTGTGACGTTGGCCGGGTGCGGCAGTCCCGTCCGCTGTGGCGTGGGACGCCGCCGCCGGGCCGCGCCGTGATGAGGCCGTCGACCTCGCGGCCTGCTGTCGCCTGCAGGCCGCAGGAGATGGCGGCGGGTGGCCAGCATAGAATCTGCAGCCCGAACCGACCCCGAGGAGTAGTCGTGACCGATCCGGCGCCCATAGGCCTGCAGCAGGAGATCGCCCGGGATCTTCACGTCGCCGCGATCTTCGATGCGGAGGTGGAGATCGAGCGCCGGGTGGCGTTCCTGGCCGAGCGGCTGACGACCACCGGACTGCGGTCCTTGGTGCTCGGGATCAGCGGAGGGGTGGATTCCACCACCGCGGGGCGGTTGTGCCAGCTGGCCGTGGAGCGGGCCCGTGGCGCCGGGCACGACGCGACCTTCTACGCCATGCGGCTGCCGTACGGCGTCCAGGCCGATGAGCAGGACGCTCAGCTCGCCCTCGGCTTCATCCGGGCCGACCAGGTGCTGACCGTGAACATCAAGGCAGCCAGCGATGCCGCGCTGGAGGCCTGTCTGGCCGGTGGGGTGGCTTTCCGCGACGAGGCGCACCAGGACTTCGTCCACGGCAACATCAAGGCCCGGCAGCGGATGATCGCGCAGTACGCGGTTGCGGGGGCGCATGCGGGGCTCGTCGTGGGGACCGATCACGCGGCCGAGGCGGTCTCCGGGTTCTTCACCAAGTTCGGGGACGGCGCGGCGGACGTGCTGCCCCTGGCGGGGTTGATCAAGCGCCGGGTGCGTGCCGTCGCGGAGGCGCTCGGGGCGCCCGCCTCGCTGGTGTGGAAGGTACCGACGGCCGACCTGGAATCGCTCGACGAGGGCAAGGCCGATGAGGACGCGCTCGGGGTGACGTACGACGAGATCGACGACTTCCTGGACGGGAAGCCGGTGAGCGAGCGCGCCTTCGCTTCGATCGTGGGCAGGTATCGGGGCACCGAACACAAGAGGCAGCTGCCGGTGGCTCCGCCCCAGGGGTGACCTTCGCGGGCGGCGTCTCCATCGGCGTCATCGGTCGCCGTAGCGTGCCCCTGGCTGCCGGGCGCCGACCTGCTGGTGGCTAGGGTGCGGTCATGGCCGACACCTTTCACCCGCCGGCTCCGAAGGACCTCCGGAGCCCCCTGTGGTTCCTGCTGTGGCTGGTGACCAGCCAGCGGCGGCGGGTCACCGCCGGGGCGGCGCTGGGCAGCCTGTGGATGGTCGGGCTGGCCGTTCCGCCCTACCTGCTGGCCCGCGCCATCGACGACGGGCTGCGGACACGGGACAGCTCCGCGCTGTTCGGCTGGACCGCGGCGTTGTTCGTCATGGGAGTGGTCAACGCGGTCGTGGGAATCGCCCGCCACCGGACGATGACGAAGGTCCGCATGGACGCGTCGTTCCGCACCGTACGAGCGACCGTACGACAGGCCACGGTGCTCGGCGCCGCCCTGCGGAGTCGGGCCGGTGCCGGTGAGGTCGTCGCCATCGGGATGGGCGACGTGCAGGTGATCGCCCAGTCGCTGACCGTGATGGGGCCGGGGGTGGGCGCCGTTCTCGCCTATCTCGTCGTTGCGGCCCTGCTGCTGTCGATCTCACCCCTGCTGGCCGTGGTGGTGCTGGCGGGAGTGCCGCTGCTCGCCGTCACCGTCGGGCCGTTGCAGCGGCGGCTGCTGAGCGTCGGATCCGAATACCGGCAGCGGCAGGGCGCGCTGACCGGGCTGCTCGTCGACATGGTGACGGGGTTGCGGGTCCTGAACGGTCTCGGCGGCAAGGACGTCTACGCGTCCCGCTACGGGCGCCGGTCCCGGGAACTGCGCGAACAGGGTTACCGGGTGGGTGCCGTGACCAGCTGGATCGGCGCGCTGGCCATCGGTCTGCCGGCCCTGTTCCTCGCGCTGGTCACGTGGCTCACCGCACGGATGGCGGCCGGGGGTTCGCTCGCCGTCGGCCAGCTCGTGGCGGTGTACGGATACACGGCCATGCTCGTCACACCGGTCTACGCCTTCATCGAGGGCGGTTCCGACGTCGCCCGGGCCCTGGTCGCGGGCCGGCGGGTGATCGACTTCCTGAGCCTGCAGCCCGATCACCTCCACGACACGGGCCGGCTCGACGCCCCGCCGGGGCCCGCCGTCCTGCACGATCCCGCCTCCGGCGTCCAGGTGCCGGTCGGCGCGCTGACCGCGTTGATCGGTGACCGGTCGGCCGACGCGCCCGCCGTGGTGGAACGGCTCGGCCGTTTCACCCCCTCGGACGCCGAATGGGGCGGTCACCGTGTCGATGCGATCGATCCGGACCAGCTCCGGAAGCGCATCCTGGTCGCGGACAACGATGCCCATCTCTTCAGCGGGACGGTGCGCGAGGTCGTCGCCGGAGGGCAGGCGATCGGTGGCGAGGCGATCGACGACGAGGCGATCCGGGCCGCGATCGGGCGGGCCGCCGCCACCGACATCGTCCAGGCGATGCCCGCAGGACTGGACTCCGTGATCACCGCGCAGGGCGCCAACCTCTCCGGTGGCCAGCGCCAGCGGTTGCGGCTGGCCCGGGTTTTGTACGCGCGGCCCGAGGTCCTGCTCGCCGTCGAGCCGACCTCCGCCGTCGACGCGCACACCGAGGCCGCGATGGCCGCCGGGCTGCGTGCGGCCCGTACCGGCCTGACCACCGTGGTGACCAGCACCTCGCCGCTCGTCCTGGAGCAGGCGGACACGGTCGTCTATCTCGTCGGAGGCCAGGTCGAGGCGACCGGCACCCATCAGGACCTCCTGCACGCCCGGGCCGACTACCGCGCGCTGGTCTCCCGGGGCGCCGAAGAGGAAGAGGAGGTTTCCCGATGACCGCTCCGCTCCCCGTCGCCGACACCAGGCACGTCCGTCGCACCGCGGGCAGCGACATAGCCGTGGAGAAGACCGCGTTCGCGGGAATCCTCGCGCTCAACGCTCTCGCCGCTGCCGCCGGACTGGTCGGCCCCTGGCTGCTGGGCAGCATCATCAACACCGTCAAGGTATCGACCGGCCCGGACAGCGTCGGCACCGTGGACCGGCTCGCCCTCGTCATCGTCGCCGCCGTGCTGGTCCAGATCGTGCTGTCGCGCTACGCACTGCTGCTCGCCGCCCGGTTCGGCGAGCGTGCCGCGGCCCGTATCCGCGAGCGGTTCGTGGCCCGTGCTCTCGCCCTGCCCCCGACCGTTGTCGAGCACACACCCACCGGCGACCTGGCCGTACGCGGCACCACGGACGTCGACGGCGTCGCCACCGCGCTGCGCACCACCGCACCCGAGGTGTTCATCGCCACGACGCAGGCGCTGTTCATCATCGGCGCGGTACTCGTCCTCAATCCACTGCTGGGCGTCTGCGGACTGTCCTGTCTGGCCGTCATCGTCGTCGTCACGCGCTGGTACCTGCGCAGGGCGCGCACCGGCTATCTCGCCGAGGGCACGGCCAACTCCGAACTCGCGGAAATGCTGGCCACGACGGCCGGCGGCGCCCGCACGGTCGAGGCGCTGCGGCTGCAGCAACAGCGATGGCACGTCGCCGAGGCGGCCATCACGAAGGCCAGAGGCGCCAGGCTGCACACCCTGTGGCTGCGGTCGGTGTTCTTCCCCTCCGTGGACATCTCCTACACGCTGCCGGTCGTCGGCGTGCTCCTGGTCGGAGGCGCTCTCTACCACCACGGCGCGGTCGACCTCGGTGAGGTGGTCGCGGCCGCCGTCTACCTGCGCCAGCTGATGGGACCGCTGGACACCGTCCTGCTGTCGGTCGAACAACTGCAGAGCAGCATGGCGTCGTACGCCCGGGTGGAGGGCCTCGCCGCCGTTCCGGCGGGCCCGGCCCCGACGACGGCCGAGCCGTCCGGCGACCGCATCGAGGCCGTCGCCGTCACCTACGCGTATCCGAACCTGGGCGATGTCCTGCACGGCATCGATCTCGACGTCCAGCCCGGCGAACGGCTCGCCGTCGTCGGACCCTCCGGTGCGGGAAAGTCCACCCTCGGGCGGCTCCTGGCGGGCATCGACCGGCCCGGCCGTGGCCGTGTCTCGGTCGGCGGCGTCCCCGTCGCCGACCTCCCTCCGGACCGGATGCGCCGCCAGATCGCCCTGATCACCCAGGAGCACCACGTCTTCCGCGACACCCTGCGGAACAACCTCGTCATCGCGCGCCCGTCCGCGACGGACGCCGAGCTGCGGGCCGCACTGGAGGCCGTGCACGCCACCTGGACCGACGACCTGCCGTCCGGTCTGGACACCGATCTCAGCGGCACCGCCCACCAGCTGGACGAGCCACAGGCGCAGCAGCTCTCCCTGGCCCGGGTGATCCTCGCCGACCCGCACACCCTGATCCTCGACGAGGCGACCGCCCTCCTGGATCCGGCCGCGGCACGTATGACCGAGCGCGCCCTTGCCGCCGCCCTCCAGGGCCGCACCGTCATAGCCATCGCCCACCGTCTCCAGACGGCCCACGACGCGGACCGCATCGCCGTCATCGACTCCGGTGTGCTGACCGAACTCGGCACCCACGACGCACTCGTCGCGGCCGACGGCGGCTACGCGGCGCTGTGGCGGTCGTGGCACGGCGACTGACCGTTGCGGGGGTCGTCCAGGTGAAGGACGGCAACGCGTCCATCGCTGCGGTCCGAGTCCGGGGACCGGGGGCGGTCATCCCGGTTCGCCGGCTTCGAAGCGGGCGACGGCGGCCTGGACCGGGCTGATGATCGCGTCGGTCCCGGCGGTCGCATCGACGGTGAGTCCTGGCTCGTCGGCCTGCAGGGGTTCCAGCGCGTCGAATTGGGAGTCCAGGAGTCGGGCCGTCATGAAATGCCCGGTCCGTTGTGCGATCCGGGTGTGGGCCGTCTCCTCGTCAAGGGCCAGGTAGAGGAACCAGACGCCCTGCCCGGCCGCACGGAGCACGTCCCGGTACTCCCGCTTGAGGGCCGAGCAGGAGATGACCCCACCCTGGTGAGCACAGGAGGTGTCCCGGATCCAGCGGGTCAGGCTGCGTAGCCACGGTTCGCGGTCCGCATCGTCGAGTGCTTGCCCCGCGGTCATTTTGGCGATGTTCGCTGCCGGGTGGAAGTCGTCGCCTTCCACGAAGGGCACATCAAGACGCTGGGCGAGCAGCCGCCCGATGGTGGTCTTGCCCGACGCGGCGACCCCCATGACCACGACGATCGCCGGTGCTGGTCTTGATCTGACCACAGTGCCTCTCCCGGGTCTGGACGACCCCCTTGCGGAGATCATGCACGGCGAGGTGCGGTGGGATGTCATGGGCGCCATGGGGCCGGAGAGACGCACCCGGATGGCTCCCGAAGGGGTGATCCCGGTGCCTGCGGTCCGGACGCAGCGCGTTGGGCCGTCGGAGCGATATCACTGCGCCCATCGGGCGGGCCGCGCGCGCCGCGCGCTCAGGACAGGACGTCGCCGGGGAGTCTCCCTTCTTGGTACCGGATGTGCGGCCGACGACGGGAGACAGGCAGTGACCTCAGACGTGAACGAAGGCCGGCGGCCTGTGCCGACGATTCTCCAAGGACAGAAGGCGCTGGTGACGGGGGCGAACTCCGGCATCGGCAAGGCGACCGCGATCGGTCTGGGGCGAGCGGGTGCCGACGTGGTCGTCAACTACGTCTTCGGCAAGGAGGCGGCCGAGGAAGTGGTCGAGGAGATCAAGTCCTTCGGTGTGCGGGCGTACGCGCACGAGGCGGACGTCTCCCAGGAGGACCAGGTCGTCCCGATGGTCGCGCGCATGGTCGAGGAGTTCGGCACGATCGACATCATGGTGGCCAACGCCGGGCTGCAGCGGGACGCCGCCATCACCGAGATGAGCGTCGCCCAGTGGCAGAAGGTGTTGGACGTCAATCTCACCGGCCAGTTCCTGTGTGCCCGGGAGGCCGCCAAGGAGTTCCTCCGCCGTGGTGTCGTTCCCGAGGTGTCCCGTTCGGCGGGGAAGATCGTCTGCATGAGTTCGGTCCACCAGATCATCCCCTGGACGGGCCACGTGAACTACGCAGCGTCCAAGGGCGGCGTCCTGATGCTGATGCAGACCATGGCGCAGGAGCTCGCCCCGAAGGGGATCAGAGTGAACGCCGTGGCGCCCGGTGCCATCCGCACTCCCATCAACCGCAGTGCCTGGGACACCCCTGAGGCCGAGGCCGACCTCCTGCGGCTGGTCCCGTACCGCCGGGTCGGCGATCCGGAGGACATCGCCAACGCGGTGACCGTCCTCGCCTCCGACCTGATGGACTATGTCGTCGGCACCACGCTTTTCGTCGACGGCGGGATGACGCTCTTCCCCGGCTTCGCCACCGGCGGCTGATCCCACGGTGGAAGACCATGTGACACCCCGCAGAGTGGTAATCCTGGGTGGCGGCTTCGCCGGCCTCTTCGCTGTTCGGGCCCTGCGCAGCGCCCCGGTAGCGGTTACCCTGGTCGACAGCTGCGCCCACCACCTGTTCCAGCCCCTGCTGTACCAGTGTGCCTCCGGAATCCTCTCCGGTGGACAGATCGCCCAGCCGCTGCGGGCGGTCCTGCGGCGCCACCCCCAGGTGCGGTGCCTGCAGGCCACGGCCACCGACGTGGACGTCGCCGGGCGGATCGTCCACGCGCAGCGGCCGGACGGCGGCGTACTCGAGTTGCCCTACGACGATCTCATCGTGGGGGTCGGCGTGCGGCAGTCCTACTTCGGGCACGACGAGTTCGCGCCGTACGCCCCCGGCATGAAGACGCTCGCGGATGCGCTGGCTGTGCGGACCAAGCTCTACCAGGCGTTCGAGATGGCCGAGGCGAGCACGGATCCGCAGGAGCGCGCGCAGTGGCTCACCTTCGCCCTGGTAGGCGGTGGCCCCACCGGGGTCGAGCTGGCCGGGCAGATCCGGGAGATCGCCGGCCACACGCTCGAGCGGGAGTTCTCCACGATCGACCCCGGTCGGGCGCGGGTCCTGATCTTCGACGGATCGGACGGGGTGCTCGGTGCCTTCGGGCCCGAGCTGTCCCGCCGGACCGCCCGTACTCTCGACGCTCTCGGTGTCGAGGTCCACCTGGGGTCGATCGTCACCGAAGTGGACGACCGGGGCCTGACGGTGCGCCACAAGGACGGCGGAACGGACCGGGTGGAGGCACGCACGGTGCTGTGGACGGCCGGCGTCGAGGCGCCTCCGCTGGCGACGGCGCTGGCCCGGGCGACCGGCGCCGAGCAGGACCGGGCGGGGCGCATCCGGGTCGAGCCGGATCTCACCATCGCCGGCCATCCGGAGATCCGGGTCGTCGGCGATCTGATGAGCCTGGACAAGCTGCCCGGCCTCGCGGAGGTCGCGATGCAGAGCGGCGCCTACGCAGGCCGCAGGATCCGTCACACCATCGAGGGAAGGACCCGCGCGCCGCGACCGTTCCGCTATCTGGACCTGGGCAGCGCGGCGTACATCTCGCGTGGCAGGGCCGTGGTGAAGATGGGCCGCTTCCGCGCCTCCGGATTCATCGGCTGGCTGATCTGGCTGTTCATCCACATTGCCTTCCTGACCGGCTTCCGTAGCCGGGCCGGCGCGTTGCTCAGCTGGGCGGTGGTCTTCGCCTCCGGCTCGCGCCGCGAACGTGCCTTCACCCCGGGAGTTCCGCAAGGCGACGTCACACAAGCCCTCCTACCGTCCGGTCCACCGGCTGACCCCACGGTCGACCGGCACGAGCCACCGAGGCCCACATGAACACTGCAGTACATTTTCTGGCGACCACCCCTCCGCAGTTGCTGCCGGCCCGGGAACTGATGGCGTTCACCCTGGCCTCCCACATCCTGCTGGTGCCGCTGGGGGTGGCACTGCCGTTCATCACGCTGGTGATGCACTACCGGGGACTGCGCAAGGCCGACCCGGTCGCCATGCTGCTGGCCCGCCGCTGGTCCGCGGTGATGGCCGTCCAGTTCGCCGTCGGCATCGTCACCGGTACGGTGCTGTCGTTCGAGTTCGGGCTGCTGTGGCCGGGCATGATGGGCCGCTGGGGTGACGTCTTCGGTATCGGGTTCGGCGTGGAGGCGTGGGCGTTCTTCCTCGAGGCGATCCTGATCGCGATCTACCTCTACGGGTGGCGCAGGCTGAAGCCGTGGACGCACTTCTGGCTCGGTGTTCCGCTGCCGCTCGCGGCGTTGCTGGGAGCCTTCGGCATCATCGCCGCGAACTCGTGGATGAACACCCCCCAGGGATTCACCCTCGACTCCAGTGGCAGACCCGTGAACGTCAGCGTCCAGCAGGCGATCTTCACGCCCATGTTCGGTCCGCAGTACTGGCACTTCGTGGTGGCGATGTTCCTGACGGCGGGTTATGTGGTCGCCGGTGTCTATGCGGTGGGGTGGCTGCGCGGCCGCCGGGACCGCTATCACCGCCTCGGGTTCTCGGTACCCTTCACGGCCGCCGCGATCCTCACGCCGGTGCAGTTCATGCTGGGCGACTCCATCGCCCGGTCGGTGTTCCACAAGCAGCCCATCAAGTTCGCCGCCACCGAGATCGTCTGGAAGACCGACACTCACGTACCGGAGTACATGTTCGGCCGTCTACAGGAGGACGGAAGCATCAAGGGCGGTCTGAAGATCCCCCAACTGGACTCCATCCTCGCCGGGTTCAGCCCCAAGACCCAGGTCACCGGACTGTCATCGGTACCCGCCGCCGACCGGCCCACCGCCACCCAGGCCACGATCGCGCACTGGGCCTTCGACATCATGGTCACCATCGGCAGCCTGCTGATCCTGCTCGCGCTCTGGTACGGCTGGTGCTGGCTGCGCCATCGTGACCTGCCCCGGTCCCGGTGGTTCTTCCGGTGCGCCGCCGTCGCCGGTGTGGCCTGCCTGCTGACCGTGGAGTGCGGCTGGATCACCACCGAGGTGGGCCGGCAGCCCTGGATCGTCTACCAGAACATGCGGGTCTCCGAAGCGGTGACCCCCACCGCCGCATCGTCGCTGTGGACCATGTTCGGCATCGTCGTCACGGTCTATGTGCTCGTCTTCGGCGCCTTCCTCGGCGTGGTGCTGAAGATGCGCAGCCGCTGGCGGCTCGCCGACGCCGGCTCCGCGCGGGCGTCCGCCGAGGGTCCGGAGACCGACACCCCGTACGGACCGCGCCCAGAACTCGCCACCACCGGGACGCGTTCCGGCGCGTCACCCACGGATCCGGGAACCGGCCGGACACCAGGGAGCGACCAGTGACCGCCACCCTCGTTGCCTGGATCCTGTTGCTGGTGATCGCCGCCTACGCCTGCGGCGGCGGTGTCGACTACGGCGCCGGGTTCTGGGACCTGCTGGCCGGCGGTGCGGACCGCGGCAAGCGCCCGCGCTGGCTGATCGACCACGCGATGGCGCCCGTGTGGGAGGTCAACAACGTCTGGTTGATCTTCGTGTTCATCCTGATGTGGACCGGCTTCCCGGTGTTCTTCCAGACGGTGTTCACCGCGCTGTGGCTGCCGCTCGCGCTGGCTGCCGTCGGCATGGTGCTGCGCGGGGCCGGCTTCGCACTGCGCAAACCCGCCCGACGGCTCGTCGCACGCCGGATCTACGGCGCCGTGTTCGCGGTCTCGTCGCTGGTCACCCCGTTCTTTCTCGGCGCCGCCGCCGGCGGGGTGGCCTCCGGGCGGGTCGCGCCCGGCACCACCGCCTCGGCGGACGCCTGGTCCAACACCACCTCGATCATGGCCGGGCTGCTCACCGTCGCGGCGACCGCCTTCCTCGGCGCGGTCTTCCTCACCGCGGACGCCCGCCGCTTCGGGGCCGTCGACCTGGTCGGCTACTTCCGGCTCCGCGCGTGGATCAGCGCCGCGGCCCTCCTGGTGCTCGGCGTGATCGGCCTGACCGTGACCGACCCGCACGCGTCGTACGTCCACCACGGGCTCACCCACGGGATGGGGCTCCTCCTGGTGCTCATCGCCGTGGTCGCCGTGGCGGTCACCGCCCTGCTGGTCGCCGGCCCGGCCACCGGGTGGGCCCGCTACACCTCGGTTGCCACCGTTGCCCTGCTGGTCGCCGCGTGGGGCTTCGCCCAGCGGCCCTATCTGGTGCCCACCTCGCTCACCGTCCAGCAGGGCGCGGGAGCGAGTGCTGCGCTCCAGTGGATGCTGATCATCGCGGCCGTCGCGCTGGTGCTGATCGGACCCGCGCTCGTCGTGCTGTACCGCCTCGACACCCACGGCGTGCTGGAACCCCTTGCCGACGAGGATGTCGCGCGGTGACGGTTCCGCCGCGCCGACCGGAGAGGAGAAGCTGTGACGCCCAATCAGGTACTGACGGGTGTGGGCTTGATCGTGGTGTTGGCGGTCGGCTCCCAGCTGTTGGCGAGCCGGCTGCGCGTGCCGGCGCTCCTCATCCTGCTCCCGGTCGGCTTCGCCGCCGGCGCGCTCTCGGACGACGTCAACCCCGAACAACTGCTGGGTCCCGCCTTCTCCCCGTTGGTCTCGCTCGCCGTGGCGGTGATCCTCTACGACGCCGGGCTCGGCCTGGAACTGAAACGGCTGCGCGGTCACACGCGTCGCGTCGTGGTCCGACTCCTCTGGCTCGGCACACTGATCACCTGGGTGTCCGCCGCACTGTTCGCGGTACCGGTCCTGAACATGTCGAAGTACGCGGCCATCATGCTGGGAGCGATCCTGGTTGTCTCGGGCCCGACGGTCGTCGGACCGCTGCTCAACTTCGTCCGCCCGACCGAGCGACTGCAGCGCATCCTCATCTGGGAGGGCTCCCTGATCGACCCCATCGGCGGCATCCTGGGTGCGTTCGTCTTCCACAGCGTCATCGCGAGGGCCGGCCAGAACGGTTTCGGGAGCCAGCTGGGACAGTTCTGGATCAGCGCGCTGGTGGGCCTGGCCGGCGGTGTGGTGGGGGCGGGGGCGCTCTGGCTGGTGATGCGGTACATGAGGCTGAACGAGGTGCTCGGAACGACGGTCCAGTTCGCCGCGGTGGTCGGCGCGGCGGCCGCCTGCGACGCGATCCGTGACGACACCGGGCTGATCGCCGCGGTGGTCATGGGAATGGCCCTGGCCAATCTGCCGGGCCTGGACATCCCTGCTCGCAGGCCCTTCTTCGAGACCCTGGTCTCCCTGATCATCGGACTGCTGTTCATCTCCATCTCGGCCACCGTCACCCCGCAGTCGCTGCGTCATGTGATCCTCCCGGCGCTCGCCCTGGTGGCTGTCCTGGTGCTCGTGGTCAGGCCGCTGGTGGCGCACATCGCCACCGCGGGGACCGACATCCTGCCCGGCGAACGGTGGTTCGTCGGCTGGATGGCACCGCGCGGCATCGTCGCCGCGGCCACCGCCTCCACCTTCTCCGTCACCCTCGTCCAGAAAGGGATCGACGGCGCGGACCGGATCCTGCCGGCCACCTTCGTCGTCATCGTCGCCACCGTCATGCTCTACGGCCTGACCGCGCTCCCGGTCGCCAGACGGCTCGGGGTGCTGCGCCCCGCGCGGTCGCGGCCGCTGCTCGTCGGGGGCGATCTGTGGGCGATCGACCTGGGGCGGGCCCTGAACTCGGCGGGTCTGGACGTCCTGATGTGGGCCGGCGCCCATGACCAGCGCGCCCGGATCGAGGAGGCAGGGCTGGAGCTGGCGCCCGGCGAGCTGCTCGCGGCTGCCACCGGAGCCGGCGCCGAGCTGGAAGGAATCACCAGCGTGCTGCTGCTCACCGAGGAGGACGATTTCAACGCGCTCGCCTCGATGACGCTCCAAGAGAGCGTGGAAGGCTCCGTCCACCGTCTCGGACCGCTCGCCGGCAGCCAGGGTGTGGTGGCGCCGTACGCCGGAGGTGAGGCACTCTTCGGCGCCGGGCTGACCCGGCCGGAACTGGTGCGCCGGTACGCGGCCGGCGCCCGGATCGTGATGCACCGCACCGACAGCGCCATCCCCACAGGGCACCAGATGCTCTTCCTGGTGCGCCGGGACGGGCGGCTCGCACCGGTCACCGAGGCCGGCACCCCGGCTCCGCACCCCGGCGACGTCGCCGTGCTGCTGACCCCGATGTCCGGGTACTGACCGTCCTGGAGCGGCCGACGTGCCCGGACGGGTTGTCAGGTGCCGACTCAGCCCAGCCGCTCCGTGATGTGGTCGCCGACCCGCAGGGCGTTGGCGATGGCGGTCAGGGAGGGATTCACGGCGCCGATGCTCGGGAAGAAGCTCGTGTCCACGACATACAGGTTGTCGATGTCGTGGGCCTTGCAGTTGGCGTCGAGCGCCGAGGTCCGGGGGTCCGAGCCGAAGCGGACGGTGCCGGCTTGGTGCGCGGTGGCACCGATCGGCATCCCCTTGTGCAGGTAGAGGCTGTGCGGGAGCAGGTGGTGCGGATGCATGCCCAGGTGTCCCAACATGCCCTGCAACTTGTGCTGCAGGCGCTTGAGGCCCTCGATGTTGTTCTTCTCGTCCAGGGCGAGGTGGATGCCGCCGTCGCCGTCCAGGGTCACGCGGTTCTCCGGCTGCGGGAGGTCCTCTCCGCAGAGCCAGAAGTCCACCGCGTGATGGGCCAGCACCTCGAAGGGCATGTCCGGAGAAGCCATCCCGGCCCAGCGCGGGGCTTCGCCGCGGATCTGGTCGGAGTCCGACTTGCCCAGCATCTGGATACCGCCGAGCGGGTAGTCCCAGTCGTCCGCGCCCAGGTACCAGTCGTTGAGCGCGAGCGTCTTCTGGAACTGGGTGTCGTTCGGCTCCTTCGAAACCGCCATCAGTGCCAGGTTGTTGTGCCGCATGTAGTGGCGGCCGACGACGTCGGAGGTGTTCGCGAGCCCGCCCGGATGCTGCTCGTTCGCCGAACGCAGCAGCAGAGCAGCGGAGTTCACCGCCCCGCAGGCGACGACGACGATGTCGGAGCTGAAGCCGGCTGTGGAGCCGTCCTCCAGCTCGGCGACCACCCTGCCGACGCTGCGCCCGGTCGGGTCGGTCTCGAGCCGGCGGACGTTGGCGCCGGTGACCATGTGCACATTGGCGTGCTCCAGGGCGGGGTCGACGCAGATCACCTGCGCGTCCGCCTTGCCGCGCACCAGACAGGGGAAGCCGTCCACCCGGTTGCAGCGGATGCACACACTCTCGTGGGTCGCGCGGCCGCGCTCGTCCTGAGTGAGGTTCACGCCGATGGGCAGATGGAACGGGTGCAGCCCGTGCTTCTCCAGGTCGTCGCTGAGTTGTTGGATCCGTGGCTCGTGCCGCACCGGCGGGTAGGCGTACTGGGCGCTGACCTCGCCCTCACCGGGGTCCTCGCCGTGCCGGCCGTGCACGAGGTAGAGGTGTTCGGCCTGCGTGTAATAGGGCTCCAGGTCCTCGTAGCGGATGGGCCACGCGGGGGAGATTCCGCCGTGATGGCGCAGCTCGCCGAAGTCCTCGGGGCGCAGCCGGAACAGCGCGGCGCCGTAGAACTTGGTGTTGCCTCCGACGTAGTAGTTGACCTCGGGTGGGAACGAATCGCCGTGCTTGTCGTACCAGAACTCCGGGGCTCGGTACTTGCCCTTGACGAAGACCGCCGTCGACTCCCAGTTGTCCCGTTCCCGGGGAAGGTAGCCGCCGCGTTCCAGGATCAGGATGCGCTTGCCGGTGGGGGCGAGCCGGTGGGCGAGGGTTCCGCCGCCCGCTCCGGTGCCGATGATGATGACGTCATAGTGTTCGTTGTCAGCCATGTCGACCACCTCGGGGTCGTGGATCCTTCGAGCGGGCGCGTGCCCGGCCGTCTGCCGGTCAGAGAATTGCGATGGGGTTGACGGGGGAGCCGGTGGCCGTCGGCAGTCGCAGGGGCGCGACCACGCAGAGGAACGACCAGCGGTCCTCCTGTTCGCAGAGCGGCACCAGGTCCTCGAACTGGAGGTAGTCGAGGAGGTGGAGGCCGAGGGCGTGGATGCCCAGCACGTGCACGGGGAAGTCCACGCCTTCCGTGGGGCTCGGGGCGGTGTCGTTGTTGCTGTCGCTGCCCAGGGCCGCCACCCGGCGTTCGGCGAGGAACTGCATCGCGGTCGGGTCCGGCCCGGGTGTGCGCTGCGTCCCACGGCCCGGTCTCGTTGCGCCGCCGGCGGTGGCCGACCCGCACCAGGAGGAGATCTCCCTCCCCGACCCGTACGTGCTGGGATCGCTCGGCGGCGACGAGGTCGTCGGCGCTGACATGGTCGCCCGGTTCGAGCCAGGGGACCTCGCGCAGCCGCGGGATGTCGAGCAGCACACCCCGGCCGACGATCCCGTTCCTGGCGAGTTCGACGGAGAGGGCCGTGGCGCCGTCGGCGGTGACGGTGGCCGCGGGGACGCCGCCGTGCAGGGTGCCGTTGTAGACGACGTGGCACAGGGCGTCGAGATGACTGTCGGCGTCGCCGTGCACATCCATGCTGAAGTGGTCGGTGGCGAAGTGGAGTCCGGTGCCGTCGGCCGCCGCCTCGGGCGGGCTGGTCAGCCGGTGGCCGGCCGGGCGCGGGTTGTCCGGCGAGGGCTCCGTCTCCACGGGGGAGGCGAGCGTGACGGTGCGGCCCGAGCGGACCTCCGCCGCGGCCGCGCGCACTGTGTCCGGTGTCAGGGTGGCCAGGGCGCCCCGCCTGCCGCCCGCGCCGGCGGCCTGCCTGCGTAGCCGTTCGTACAGGGCCCCGAACTCGTCGGGACTCTGGCGTGGTTGACGCTCGGACGTGTCCTCCATGGCCATCCGCATCGCTCCCCGTGCCATCTCAGCCGCGCTGCTTGTCGAGTGCCTCGTCCAGGGTGCAGGCCGCCGTGATGAGCGACAGATGGGTGAACGCCTGCGGGAAGTTACCCAGTTGTTCGCCGCTCGGTCCCACCTCCTCCGCGAAGAGGCCGACGTGGTTGGCGTAGGTGTGCATCTTCTCGAACGTGTACCGCGCGGGCCGCAGTCGTCCCGCCCGGGCCAGTGCGTCCACGTAGAGGAAGGTGCACAGGCTGAAGGTGCCCTCGGAGCCGCGCAGGCCGTCGGGGGAGGCGGCCGGGTCGTAGCGGTAGACCAGGCTGTCGGAGACCAGCGTGCGGTCCATGGCGTCCAGGGTGGAGAGCCAGGACGGATCCCGGGGGGCGATGAATCCGACCCGGGGCATCAGCAGCAGCGAGGCGTCCAGAACGGCGTCCCCGCCGTAGTGCTGCACGTAGGCCTGCTCCTCCTCGCTCCAGCCGCGGGCCATGACCTGCTCGAGGATGGTGTCGCGGGCCTTGGTCCAGCGGTCGGTGTCGGCAGGCCGGCTGAACTCGGAGGCCAGCTTCAGACCGCGGTCGAAGGCGGCCCAGCACATCACCCGGCTATAGGTGAAGTCCTGGCGCCCGCCGCGGGTCTCCCAGATGCCCTCGTCGGGCCGGTCCCAGGAGTCGGCCAGCCAGTCCAGGGTGTCGGCGAGGATCTTCCACCCGCGATAGCCGGCCTGCACGGCGACCTCGCGCCCCTCCGACAGGCCGTAGAGCGCCTCGCCGTAGATGTCCAGCTGCAACTGGTCGGAGGCGGCATTGCCCAGCCGCACGGGGGCCGAACCTCGGTATCCCTCGAGGTGGTCGAGCGTCTCCTCCGTCAACAGCGGCTCCCCGTCGACCCGGTACATGATCTGGAGGGGCTCGCCGCCCTCTCCCGTCGACTCCCGCAGCCGGTCACCGAGCCAGTGCGTGAAGTCCGTGGCCTCCTCGACGAAGCCGAGGTCGAGCAGAGCCCGGATGGAGAGTGAGCCGTCGCGGACCCAGGTGTAGCGGTAGTCCCAGTTCCGTTCGCCGCCGACCTGTTCGGGCAGGCCCATGGTGGCTGCGGCGACCGGTGCGCCGGTGGGGGCGTAGGTGAGCAGTTTGAGGGTGATGGCGGAGCGGTTGACCATGTCGGGCCAGCGACCCCGGTAGTTGGAGCCCCGCACCCACCTCTGCCAGAAGTCGGCGGCATCCCACAGCTGTTGGGTGATCCCGTCGACGGTGGGCGGCGGCGGGAGCTGCCCGTCGCCGTCGCCGTCGCAGACGGTGAACACGGCCACTGCCTGCTGGCCGACGTTCAGCGTGATCGAGCCGCGCACGTCCTCACCGTCCCGCTCCAGCGGGACGGTGCTCTGGAGGTACGCGGTGACACCCGGTGCCCGGAAGGTGGCGCCGTCGGGAACCAGATCCAGTTGGTGGGCGGCCCGGGCGTAGTCGAATCGCGGCCGGCACTCGATGTCGAACTGGACTGTCCCCCGTACGGTGCGTACGGCCCGTATCAGGGTGTGGCGGTCGCTCGGGGTGCGGCTGCGGTTGGGCGGCATCCAGTCGATCACCTCACCGACGCCGTCGGGGACATGAAGCGGGTCACCAGGATGGCGGTCTCGGGGTAGTACAACTGCTTGCACGATGCATCCGGGTTGCTGGCCGTCATCCGGAAGTATCCGCCGCGGTCGTGGTCGAGCAGCGCGGCGAAGATGCTGGGGGAGTCGAACCGTGGGGCGGCGAACCAGTCGACGACGCCCTGCGAGGAAACCAGAGCGGCGGTCTGCAGATCGCCCACCAGTCCGTGATCGGCTATGGGGGGGTAGCGGTCCATGAGAATCCAATCTCCGACATATCACTACCTGATCCACTATCCGACAGGCTCCACGTGCGCGCCTCTGGGGATTCCACCACCGCTCCTGACCTGCGCTCACGTGCTCCGACGCGCTCCTGGCGCCATGTGCTCCGGATTGCGGAACGCCGCGCCTGCGGTGTTACTGGAAGGACCGTCCGACCCATGACTTCCGGCGGCCCGGCTCCGGGTCGAGCGGACCTGGACGGGTGCCGGAGCGCGTGGAGGTTCAGGATGGACATGATCCATGTCCGCGCGGTGAGCCCGCCGGACCTCACGAGCGAGGTGGTCGACCTGCTCGCCGGCGACCCCTGCGTCCTCAACCTGATCGTGCAGACCGGCGCCGCGCGAAACCCGGACGGCGACGCGATCGCCTGCGACGTGCTCACGGGAGGGGCGAACGAGGTTCTGCACGGTCTGCGTGCGCTGGAGGTGGACCGCCGGGGCTCGATCGTCATCGAACCGGTGGACATCGCCTTCTCAGGACGGGCGACCGACGCGGGAGCGCAGAAGCTCGGGCCACTGACCCGCTCGCCGGTCTGGGAACAGGTCGAGGCACGGATCTGGGCCCAGGGCAGGTATGCGCCGAGCTTCTATCTCTACCTGGTCATCGCGGGACTCATCGGTTCGGTCGGGATCGTCACCAACTCCCAGATCCTGATCGTCGCGGCCATGGTCGTGGGGCCCGAGTACGGCGCCATCGTCAGTATCGCGCTGGGCATCGACCGGGGCGACCGGGGGAGGGTCCGGAAGGGCCTGTTCGCCCTGTTCGTGGGCTTCCTGCTGACTGTCGTCATCACCTTCCTCTTCAGCCTCCTCATCCGTGGCTTCGATCTGCAGTCGCAGGCCTTCACCGCGGGGCTGCGGCCCGTCTCCAACCTGATCAACACGCCCAACTTCTTCTCGTTCGCCGTGGCGGCCCTTGCCGGGATCGTCGGCATCATCTCGCTGACCGAGGCCAGGACCAGTGCCCTGCTCGGCGTGTTCATCTCGGTCACGACGATTCCGGCCGCCGCGGACATCAGCGTTTCGGTGGCGTTCACCAGTTGGAGCAACGCCTGGGGATCGCTCGTCCAACTACTGGTCAACATCGTGGTGCTGATCGTGGTGGGCACCGCCACGCTCCGCTGCCAGCGGGCGATCTGGCGGAAGGTCGGCGCCCGGCACGCCCGCGCGGAGCAGCAGTAGCGCTCAGATGATGCCGGAAGCGGCCATGTCCGCGATGATCCGATATGAGTGCATCCAGGAGGTATCCGATGACCGAGCACCCCGCCGCTAGGACCCGCCCCGTACCTGAGGCGACGCCTGCGGAACGAGCGGCACGCGGCAGGGCGGCCCGTCGTGACGTGCCCCGTTCGAGTCATGCTGAGTTCTCGCCGTCGGCGACCCGGCCCGATCCGCTGGGCATCCTCGAGAGCCAGTCGGCGACGCGGGTGCCCGAACTCGTGCCGATCCGCTACGGGCGGATGACCGAGTCGCCTTTCCGCTTCTACCGCGGCGCCGCCGCGATCATGGCCGCCGACCTCGCCACCACCCCGGACTCAGGTATCAGGACCCAACTGTGCGGAGACGCGCATCTGCTGAACTTCCGCCTGCTCGCCTCGCCGGAACGCCGGCTGTTGTTCGACATCAACGACTTCGACGAGACGCTGCCCGGTCCCTGGGAATGGGATGTCAAGCGACTGGCGGCCAGCCTCGTCATCGCGGGCCGGGCCAACGGCTTCGCGGACGCGGAGCGCGCCGACATCGTGCGGGCGACCGTACGGTCCTACCGGGAGTCGATGATCCGGTTCGCGGGCATGGGCCATCTCGCCGTGTGGTACACGAAGATCGACGCGGATCGTCTCCAGGAAGTGGCGGCCGAGCAGTTGGCCAAGCGCGGCCGCAAGGGCGTGGCGCGAGCGCTCGCGAAGGCCAGGACCCGGGACAGTCTGCAGGCCTTCGACAAACTCACCGAGGTGGTGGACGGGCAGACCCGGATCGTCGCGGACCCGCCGCTGCTCGTGTCGCTCGACGATCTGCTCCCCGACGTCGAACGCGGCGCCCTGGAGGAGGAGTTCCACCGGCTGATCGAGAGCTACGGCCGTAGCCTCACGTCGGACCGGCGCTCCCTGCTCGCAGGCTTCCGGCTGGTGGACGTGGCCCGCAAGGTGGTCGGCGTCGGCAGCGTCGGCACCCGATGCTGGATCTTCCTGCTGAGCGGCCGGGACGGCGACGACCCACTCTTCCTCCAGGCCAAGGAGGCCGACACCTCGGCGCTCGCCCCCTATGTGGGCGCGAGCGAGTACGAGAACCAGGGCGAGCGGGTGGTTGCGGGACAGCGGTTGATGCAGGCCGCGAGCGACATCTTCCTCGGCTGGCAGCGGGTGGACGGGATCGACGGGCGGCGCCGCGACTTCTACATCCGTCAGCTCCGTGACTGGAAGGGCATCGCCCAGCCGGAACTGATGGTGCCGAGGGGCATGAGGGCGTTCGGCGAGGTCTGCGGCACCACCCTGGCCCGCGCCCACGCGAGGTCCGGTGACCGGATCGCGATCGCCGGATACCTGGGGCGCGGCGACGTCTTCGACCGTGCGCTGACGACGTTCGCCGAGAGCTACGCCGACCAGAACGAGCGTGACCACCAGGCACTGGTGAAGGCGGTCAAGGACGGCCGAGTCACCGCCGCGCAGACCGAACCCGACTCCTCCTGAGCGAGCCGGGAGAGGGGTACGGACGGCACCCCGTCCGGAGCGTTCCGGCCAGGACGCTGGGCCATCGGAATGGCAACCCGGCCGTCGTCGCCCCGTAGGGACCGGCACACCCGGGAGCATCGTCGTCGCGTGATATCACGGCATCGAAGACCTCGCGTGCCCGCCCGCCAGTGCTGAGAGACGGTGATCATGTCGGCCGACGGTGTCGGGCAGTCGGGGGCGAACCCCAAAGACCCTTTCGCGCTGGTCCGCGCCCGCGGGTATCCGGTCCTGCTCGTGGTGGCCGCGGTTCTCGGCGTGCCGGTTTCGGCGGCGGCGTTCGGCTATCTCGCCCTCGTCTCCGAACTCCAGTCCCTGACCTACACGGACCTCCCCACGGCACTGGGCTTCCACGGAACACCGTCCTGGTGGCCGGTGCCGCTCCTCGCCCTGGCAGGACTCCTGGTCGGCCTGACCATCCGGTACCTGCCGGGCGGGGGCGGCCACAAACCGGCCGAAGGGCTCGTGGCCAAGGGTCCGACACCGGCCGTCGATCTGCCCGGCATCGTGCTCGCAAGCATCGCTTCGCTCGTCCTGGGCGTCGTCCTCGGCCCGGAGGCGCCGTTGATCGCGCTGGGCAGCGGGCTGGCCGTCGGCGCCGTACGCCTGGTCAAGAAGGACTTTCCACCGGACGCGACCGCCGTGGTGGGGGTCGCCGGGAGCTTCGCCGCCATCAGCGCGCTGCTGGGGTCCCCGCTGATCGGAGCGTTCCTCCTGATGGAAGCGTCCGGCCTCGGCGGGGCGATGCTCGGGATGGTCCTGGTTCCGGGGCTGCTCGCGGCCGGAGTCGGCTCGCTCATCTTCACCGGCCTGGGCTCGTGGACCGGCCTGGGCACGTACTCTCTGGCCCTGCAGCAGGTGCCGCACACCGACCGGCCCGACATCGCCGCGTTCGGCTGGGCCATCGTGGTCGGGGTCGCAGCGGCCCTCGTCGGCACGGGGATCCGCCGGCTCGCCCTCTTCCTGCAAGCACGGGTCGAGCGGCGGCGGGTGGTGGCCACCGTGTTGGCGGGCACGGTCGTCGGCGTGATCGCGCTGGTCTACGCCGAAGGGACGGGCAACGAGGCGTCCGGGGTGCTGTACTCCGGGCAGAGCGCGCTCAACCCCCTGCTCAAAGGGTATGCGGGGTACTCGATGGGCACCCTCCTGGTACTCGTGCTCTGCAAGGCGCTCGCGTACAGCGTGTCCCTGAGCAGCTTTCGGGGAGGCCCGATCTTTCCCGCGATGTTCGTGGGAGCGGCGGGCGGGCTCGCCCTCGCCCATCTGCCCGGACTGGACGTGACGTCCGGGTTCGCGATGGGCATCGGCGCGATGTGTGTGGCGATGCTGAAACTGCCGATGACCTCGGTGCTGCTGGCCACGCTGCTGCTGGGAACGGAGGGTCTCACCGTGATGCCCTTGGTGATCGTCGCGGTCGTGGTGTCCTACGTCATCTCGCTCAGACTCACTCCGGTTCCCGCCGACGTTCCCGCGGACGTTTCCACCGGCCACCCGTAGCCCGAAGACCCGTTCGGGCGACTCGGCGCGTGCGAGCCGAGTCGCCCGATACCGAATCCGACCTGGAGGCCGTACGTGTCCGAGAGTCCTACCGGGCAGCAGATTCTGCTGCGCCATGGTGAGCAGACCGCTGTCATCGTGGAACTGGGCGGTGCGTTGCGTGACTACGCGGTCGAGGGTCGCCCGGTGCTCGACGGCTTCTCGGCCGATGAGCGCATCACGGGAGGCCGCGGTCAACTCCTCGTGCCCTGGCCGAACCGGATCGGGCAAGGCCGGTACCTCTGGAACGACCAGGACCTCCAACTCCCTCTGACCGAACCGGAGAGCGGCAACGCCATTCACGGGCTGCTGCGCTGGATGTCCTGGCAGGTGGTGGAACGCGAGGAGCACCGGGTACTTCTCGGCGCCACCCTGTGGCCGCAGCCCGGCTACCCGTTCCACCTCGACGTCCGCGTGGGGTACGTGCTCGGGGCGGACGGACTGACGGTGACGGTCGTCGCACACAACCTCGGCGAGGACACAGCACCCTACGGCGTTGGCCAGCACCCCTATCTGACCGTCGGCACCGAGGCTGTGGACGACGCGGTGCTCCTCGTCCCGGCCCGGAAATGGCTTCCGCTCGACGATACGGGTATGCCCGTCGCGGCCGAGGATGTGACGGGGACACCGTTCGACTTCCGCACGGCCAAGGCCGTCGGCGGGCAGCGCCTGGACACGGCCTTCACCGAACTGGAACGGGACTCCTCCGGTCGGGCCGTCGTGCGTCTCGCACATCCCTCGGGTTCGCACGGCACCGACCTGTGGCTCGGGGAGGGCGCCGGGTTCGTACAGGTGTATACCGGAGACACCCTGCCTGAGCGGCGCCGCCGGGGTATCGCGGTGGAGCCGATGTCCTGCCCGCCGAACGCGTTCCGGAGCCGTGACGGTCTGGTGGCACTCGCACCCGGCGACCTGCACACGTTCCGTTGGGGTCTGCGAGTGTGGCGCCAACAGGACTGACGGCACGTGGCAGGACGCGCGGCTACTCGAACCGTGTGGTGTCGCCCGCCCCGCGGCGGAGGATCTCCGTCCCGCCGCCGGAGAAGTCGATGACGGTGGTGGGCTCGGTGCCGCAGTCGCCCGAGTCGACCACGGCGTCCACCACGTGATCGAGCAGTTCCTTGATCTCCCAGCCCTGTGTCATCGGCTCCGACTCGCCGGGCAGCAGCAGGGTGCTGGAGACGAGCGGCTCGCCGAGTTCGGCCAGCAGTGCCTGCGTCACGACGTGGTCCGGGATGCGCACGCCGACGGTCCGCTTCTTGGGGTGCTGCAGCTGGCGCGGTACTTCCTTCGTCGCCGGCAGGATGAAGGTGTAGCTGCCCGGTGTCGCCGCCTTGACCGCCCGGAACACGTCGTTGTCGATCTGTACGAACTGCCCCAGTTGCGAGAAATTCTGGCAGATCAGAGTGAAGTGGTGCCGGTCATCGAGGTTCCGGATGGACCGGATGCGGTCGATGCCCTCACGGTTGCCCAGCCGGCAGCCCAGCGCGTAGCAGGAGTCCGTGGGGTACGCGACCAGCGAGCCGGACCGAATACTGTCGGCCACAGCGCTGATGATGCGCGGCTGGGGATTTTCGGGATGTACGTCGAAGTATCGTGCCATCGGTCAAGACTAGGGCGCTTCTTCGGATCGGTATGCCAACCGAGGCCGCGGCAGCCGGGTCACATGGTCGTGCCCGGCTGCCCCGGAGAGTGCTCAGTTCCACCCAGGCCGTGTGCTCGTCGGCGGGAACGCGAGACCGGTCGGCGTGTTGAGGCCGGTGGAAGGAAGCGTGACCTGCCCGCCGCCCGTCTCCCGGACGCGCACCACCCGGTTGTTGAAGGCGTCGGCCACATAGAGGCCGCCGCGGCTGTCGAGCGCGAGTCCCAGCGGATCGCTCAGACCGGCGATGGGCACCGTGCTCTGCGCACCGCTGTCCGCGGCCACCTTCACCACGCGGTTGTTGCCGCTGTCCGAGATGTAGAGGTCACCCTTGGCATTCAGCGCCAGCCCGGTCGGCTGGGAAAGGCCGACGGTGGGCACGGTGGTCTGACTGCTCCCGTCCGCGGAAACCCTGACGATCCGGTCGTTGACGAAGTCGGAGATGTACAGCACTCCGTCGGCCTTCAGCGCCAGGCCCCAGGGATGCAGCAACCCCGTGGTGGGGACGGTCGTCTGACCGCCGCCGGCGGATACCTTGACGACCCGGTCGTTGAAACTGTCGGCGATGTAGAGGCCGCCGGCGGCGTCGACGGCGAGCCCGAGCGGGCGCGACAGGTCGACGGTGGCCACCGTGGACTGCTCCCCGCCGCTCGGGGCCCGCTTCACCACCCGGTTGTTGCCGGTGTCGGAGACATAGAGATCTCCGGCGGTGTCCCACGCCATACCGGTCGGACGGACCAGGCCGTCGAAGGGAACCGTCGTCTGACCGCCACCGCCCGCGGGCAGTGTCACCACCCGGTTGTTGCCGTAGTCGGACACGTACAGCGGCTGGCCGGCGGGCCGGCCCGCGTCACCGGCCTGTGTCGCGTCCGCCGATCCGATCGGCAGCGCACAGAGCAACAGCAGTCCCGATACGGCCGCCAGCCGCCTCGTCCACCCCCTGTTCGTGCGGCCGGTAGCTGCCGAAGGTTCGCACGTTGGTGCTCCCGCTGTCCTGCGTTTCACGACTCACCCATCTGTTCTGGACGGTCGGCCCGTCGCCGTACCGGCCTCCGGAAACGGTCGGCACCGCGCGAAGGCATGGAACGGCGCCGCTGCTATGACGGACGGCCACCCACGGCAGACAGGACCGTCGGGCGCCCGCTCGGCCCGTCAACCGCCGACCCTAGGAAGCGGCGCCGGGGGAGTGCGGGAGCCACGCCATCGACCGGCACGGCGGCCACTCCAATGCTCCGCGCCTCACGACGGGGAATCCGGGCCACTCATCGGAAACGCACGCACCAGATCCCGCCGGCCCGTCCTCCGGGCGGACCCGGGCAACCTCCCAGCGGTAGCTGAGGGAGCTCCTTCGGCGGTGCTCACTAGCTCTGGGCCTGGGCCGCCTCAGCGCCGAGGACGTGGTCGCGTGACTCGGTGACCGCGCTGCGCAGCGCCGGCAGGTCGACGCCCAGGACCTTGCCGTTCCACTTGCGGACCTGGCCGGCGATGAACACGACGGCGATGTTGCGCGAGTCGGACCCCAGGACGACGGTGCCGACCGCATCGTTGAGGGGCATGGTGTTGATGTCCTCGGCGTCGATGATCAGAAGGTCGGCCTGCTTGCCGGGGGTGAGGGAACCGGTCGTCTCCCCGAGACCGATGGCCTTCGCGCCGTGCAGGGTTGCGAAGTCGAGAACGTCGTGCGTGCTGATCCGATCCGGTTGGTCCGGGGTTCCGTGGACGGCGTTGACCGCCCGCATGCGCTGGATGGTGTGCAGGGCGCGCATCTGGGTGAACATGTCGCTGGCCAGAGCGACCTCGACGTCGATACCGAGGCCCGGCCGGATGCCGGCCGACAGTGCCTCGTCGATGGCGGGGATCGCGGAGTCCAGACCGATTTGGGCATCGGAGGTGGGTGCCAGGGACACGGTGCTTCCGGTGTCCGCCATCGCCTGCCAGGCCTGCGACGTCAGGCCGGTGCAGTGGATCAGCGTCACCTGCGGTGTCAGCAGGCCCTCCTTGGCCCAGCGGAGAATGGCCGCGGAGGAGGCGGCGCCGAAGACCGCGTCGATACTGACCCCGATGCCCAACTCCGCCGCGGAACGGGCGAGCTGCGGCCCGTAGGCGAGCTCGGGTCCGGCGATCTCATCGGTCGCCAGTGCCGCCAGGCGCAGTGTGAGCAGCGGGTGGTCGCTGGTGAAGTACCGCGCTTGCAGGCGGGCGAGGTCGCCGGGCCACTGCCGGTCCCAGTCGCCGAAGTGCGGGCCCATGGAGGCGTGCACACCCCGGATGCCCGTGTCGATCAGGGCCTGGACGGCTTGGTCCGAGTGGGCGGGGGTGCGTGAGTTGTGCGAGAAGTCGAGCATGCAGGTGATGCCGTTGTCGATCGCGGTGAGAGCGGCGAGCCGGGTGCCGACGTACATGTCCTGCGGACGGTAGACCGGGGCCAGGCCGGCAAGGGTTGTCATCACGTACTCACCGAGGTCGTTCACGTCCGGCATGAGCCGGCGCAACTGTGCCTCCCAGGCGTGCCGGTGTGTGTCGACGAAACCGGGGGAGAGGATGAAGCCCGTCGCGTCGATGACCACGGCGTTCTCGGCCGCCCCCTGGGAGAGCAGATCGGGTGCCACCGCGCGGATGGCGTCCCCTTCGATCAGGACGTCGGCACGCGCCAGGACACCGAGGACGGGATCCATGGTGATGACGGTGGCTCCGGTGATCAGAATCCGGCGGTCGGGGTCCGCGGACCGGTTGTTCAGTGCGTCGATCAGTGCGCTTGCATCGCGTCGGAGGTTCATGGGTTGGTCCTTGCCTGTCGTGCGGTTGGGCGGGGAGGCAGCAGTCGCCTTCGTGGGGCAGTCGTCCGGGGGGACCGGGTGGCGATCACGGGGTCGGCTTCCCGTCTTCGCGGTGGAACACGTAGCCGGCGTGGTGCAGGACATCGTCACGGAAGTCACCGGAGGCGGTGAAGCCAGAGTCGTCGGCGTATGCGATGTGCGTGCTCGTCACCTGGTAGCTGCCCGTGTAGGCGCTTGTGCGGGTGCCACGGGCCTCGTCGTAGCGGCCGTTGGGCAGCAACTCCTGGCGAATGTGCCCATCGGCGGTCACCCACATCCCGATGTAGGGATGCGGGTCTGAATCCGGTGCGCATGAGGAGGTCATGTCCTCGACTGTCGCCGTCGCGAGCTGCGACAACCAGGGCCACGCCAGTCCTGGGAGCGCGGTTCCTGGGTGCGACGCACCCTGCCTTGGGAAGTGCGGGGACTGCTCGCACGAGATCGTCACCCTGACCGTGTGTCAGGGTGCGGTCAGGGTTGGGCGGGGGGCGGCCCGGACGTCCTGTGGCAGCGCTCGAAGCCAAGCTGTGCCTCATGACCCGAACGAAGAGTCCCTCTGTCGCTCTTGCCGCCACCGTGATCGCCGGTGCACTGACACTGGCCACGGCCACCGCCTCGAACGCCGCCGCGCTGCCGCCGAAACCGTCCGACCCCGGTATACCCACATCCTTCGACTACCGCGACTGTCCCCAGCTCCCGTCGGGAGCCGATCCCTCCGCCTGGCGCTGCGAGGTGATGGTCGCCAACATCCGCCTCGCGACCGGCAGGATCCCCGCCGTCGAAGTGCCGTTGACCGTCACCCATTCCGAGGGCCCGCTGCCCGACGGCACCACCGGCCAGGTCTTCGGCGCGATGCGCGCCCAGCCGGTCGCCGTTCCCGGCGTCCCCGGTCTCAAGATCCAGCCCGAGTACGCCGGTCACGCCGACTTCATCGGCAACGGCACCATCCGTGGCTCGATCGACATCAAGCTCCGCCTCCGGTACCCGGGCTCGCGGCGGTCCTGTGCCATCGGCTCCGACCATGCGCCGCTGACCGTCACCTCCACCGCGTACGGGCCCACGCAGTGGGTGTCCCAGCAACCGCCGATCATCAAGGGGGAGATGTACGACAGCACGTTCGCGGTACCCGGTGTGAACAGCTGCGGCCCGATCGTCGGCCGGCTGCTGGACCGCGCGTTCGCGCTGCCGTCGCCGGCCGGCCGCAATCAGTTCTCGATCGTCGGTTACTACAGCTTCCGGACCCACGCGGAGCTGCCCGGTCAGGGGACGTTGTCGTGATGGGGGTGGGACGTCGGCTCGGCTGAACGGCTTCAACCGACCGACGTCGACCGACCGACGTCAACCGACCGACGTCAACCGACCGACGTCAACCGACGGGCGTCAGGTGAGGGACTTCAACGATGCTGCGTCGTAGGCCCCGAGCTCTCCGAAGCGGCCGTCCAGCACCTTCGCCGCCCATTCCGGGTCGTGGAGCAGCGCGCGGCCGATGGCGACCATGTCGAACTCCTCCGACTCCATGCGGTCGAGGAGGTCGTCGATGCCCCTGACGGCGGCGCCCTCGCCCTGGAAGGCCTTCTGGAAGTCGCCGTCGAGACCGACCGAGCCGACCGTGATGGTGGGCTTGCCGGTGAGCTTCTTCGTCCAGCCGGCCAGGTTCAGGTCGGCGCCGTCGAACTCCGGAAGCCAGTAGCGGCGGGTGGAGGCGTGGAAGGCGTCCACGCCGGCTTCCGCCAGCGGGGTCAGGATCGCCTCCAGTTCCTGCGGGGTCGCGGCGAGGCGGGCGCGGTAGTCCTGCTGCTTCCACTGCGAGTAGCGGAAGAGTATGGGGAAGGAGGGGGAGACGGCGGCGCGGACCGCGGCCGCGATCTCCGCCGCGAACCTCGCACGGGCCACCGGGTCGCCGCCGTACGCGTCGGTGCGGCGGTTGGTGCCCGACCACAGGAACTGGTCGATCAGGTAACCGTGCGCGCCGTGCAGCTCGACCCCGTCGAAACCGAGGCGCTCGGCGTCGGCGGCCGCCTTCGCGAACGCCTCGACGACGTCGTCCAGGTCCTGCTGCGTCATCGCCTTGCCGGTGACCTCGGCGCCCTCGGTGGTGATGCCCGACGGGCCCACCGCCGGGGCGTCCGGGTACGGAAGATCCCCCGCGTTGCGCACCATGCCGATGTGCCACAGCTGCGGCACGATCGCGCCGCCCGCAGCGTGCACGGCGTCGGCGACCTTCGCCCAGCCCGCCAGTTCCGCCTCGCCGTGGAAGCGCGGAACGCGGTCGCTCTGTCCGGCCGATTCATGACCGACGTACGTGCCCTCGGTGACGACCAGGCCGACACCCGCGGCGGCGCGACGGGCGTAGTACGAGGCCACGTCCTCGCCGGGAACTCCGCCGGGGGAGAACATCCGGGTCATGGGTGCCATCGCGATCCGGTTCCGGACGGTCAGGCCGTTCAGCGAGACCGGCCGGGACAGGATCCGGGCCGCGCGGTCGGAGGCGGTGAGGGTCATGAGGGCTCCATATGGGACGAGAAACAGTAAGAAGAGTGAGAAAAAGGTGCATAACGGTTGGTATGTGCGCATGCATCAATGTCCCTCATGGCAACCGATCCGCCCGCCGCGGGATTCCGCCATCCCGCCCATACGTCGATGTGATCTGGGTGACAGCGGGGGCCCGTCGGCGTTCAGGGCCGGTGCCGTGTGAAGGTGATGTAGGAGAACGCCTCGCCCGCGCGTGGTGCCCGGGTCCAGGACCGGGTGGTGAAGGTGGGGAGACCGCCCTGGGTCAGCGCGAAGCGGGGCAGCGAGAGTCCGAGTTCGGTGTGCAGGGCCTCCAGTACACGCAGTTCGTTGTCCCGTTCACCGTCCTCCGGCCGGAACAGCCGTGCGGGCTCCAGCGCCTCGGGTATCGCACCGGAGCGCTGGATCTCCGTACCCCGCACGGTGAACGCGTAGAGCTCCACGCCCTGTTCGGCCACCGACAGATGGAACGCGGACGGACTGTCCCCGGAGGACCAGCGCTCCGGTTCGCGCCACACCACCACGGCGCGACCGGACGAGGCGGCGGCCGCAGCGGGGGACAGGAACAGCTTGGAGAGGTGCTGGGGGCGGCCGTCGAAGGCGAAGGCCCACTCTTCGGCGCTGCGGCCGACCGTACTGCGGCCGACCGTGGCCAGGGCCCGGTCCTCCCAGACCTCCATGCCCTCTCGCTCGCGGGGCTTGGGCACCCGCCAGGACAGTCGGCGCTGATCCGTGGGCGCGCTCAGTTCAGCGCCTTCCTCGCCGATCAGGGCGGGCAGACGGGCCGGGTCGACCCCCTCGACCCAGACACAGCGGTATCCGTCGAACGGCTGCCGGTCCGCCCCGGGATCCGTCAGCCAGGCGAGACCCGGCGGGTCGAGATCAGGCAGCGGCTCCGGAGTGGGACCCGCCTCCCCGGCCCGTGGTGTCGCGAGGATCTCTCGCCCACGCTCCGGGGTGATCAGGGGACCCAGGACCGGATCGGCGAGCAGGCCGATCGGGGCGATCAGCGACGGCCCGGGCGCCTCCCACAGCGGGAGCGCGTCCCGCAGCACCCGCCACGCGGCGTCGGTCGATCCCCAGCGGGCCGATTCCCGGGCCTCCGTGACGGCCCGGCCCCATGGACCGGGAGGCGCGTAGCGATGGGTGCCGTCCCGCATCGTGCTCAGTACGGCTTCGACGGTTTCCCGGGCAGCCCCGCGCGCGGCCATCATCCCGATCCAATGGTCATCCCCGCCCGGCCGCCCTTCGCCGCGTGCCGGCGCCATGGCCTCCACGGGCAGGATCTCGGGCAGGTAGCGCGGGTCGGCCACCAGATCGCCGTAGCTGCGGGAGCTGTGCGGAGCCAGCAGATGCCGGAGCTGGTCCAGCAGGACGGAGCTGCGTGGCCGTCCGAAGGACAGCGCCTCCTCGAGCAGGGGCAGGGCCTCCTCGTACCGTCCGCGCAGGGCCAGCAGGCGGGCTTCCTCAACTCGGGCATCCTGCGCGCGCGTGGTCGCGTTCACGAAGTCGGGCCGGTCCACCCGGTCGGAGTGGAAACCGCGGTACATCGCCTCCATGTACGCGCGGAACGAGGGGTAGCGGTCAGGCCGTTCACCGCCCCATCCCTTGTAGACGTAGAGCGCCCACTCACCGGCCTGGTCGCTGTCGCCCGGATCCAGCAGGGCGTGCGACATGTCGGAGTCCGTCTCCAGCCGTAGTGCCCGTCGCCACATCCCGCCCAGCAGGACGTCCTCCTCGCGCGGGTTCTCGCCCAGACTCTCCTCATACAGCTGGGTCATGTCGAACGGATCCTGGAACCAGTCGATGTCCGCGGCGCCGCCGAGCTGAGAGACCCCCGCCGTCTGGGCCACGTGCCACCCGTCGCTCACGGCCAGGAACTCCCGGTAGGAGGGCGGCAGCCGCCGACCCAGCCGCTCCTCGGCCGCGGCGATGGCGGCCTCGGCCGCCCCGGGCCCACCCAGCCGGACGATCGTCTGCCCGCCGGCCACGTCCGCGCCGACGTTCGCGTCCGCGCGCGGAACCCACTCGTCCTGCCACCGTCCCAGAAAGCCCTGCCAATTGAACGACGCACCATTCATGACCGGATGGTGTCACCCGGCACTGACAACGGTCTCGGCACCGGGGTCTCATGCAGTTGCGGGGTGGGCCGCGCGCCGTTCACCGGCCCTCACGTCAGACAGTGCTCGCGCTGCTCCCGCAACTCCGGTACATCCGCGCCCGGCAGGGTCAGCGCACGGTCGAAGTCGGCGAGTGCGAGGTCGCGCTTGCCCTCGGCCTGGTAGGCGATGCCGCGGTTGAGCAGCACGTCCGGGTCGTCGCCGACCAGGTCCAGGGTGGCGGTGAGGTCCTGGACGGCGGCTTGGTAGCGGTCCTGCTGGTAGTGGACAACGGCGCGGTTGAGGAGGGCCGCCGGGTAGTCCGGGTCGAGGTCGACGGCCGAGTTGAGCGCCTCGAAAGCCTCGGCGAGCGCACCGCGTTGCAGGAGAATGGTGCCGCGCATGCACAGCAGTCGCGGGTCCGCGGGCCGCAGTTCGAGGCCGGCTGTCACATCGGCCTCCGCCGCGTCGAAGTTCTCGAGGTCGAGTCGCAGTTCGGCCCGGGCGAGCCGGGTGTCGACGTCGTCCGGCTCCATCTCCAGGACGTAGCCGAAGTCCGCCAGCGCACCCTCCGTGTCACCGTTCTCGACGCGCGCCGTTCCGCGGTTGTAGAAGAGCTCGGGGAACGGCGGGGCCAGCTGTACCGCGCGGTCGTAGTCGGCCAGGGCTGCTGCGAAGTCGCCGCGCGTGCGGTGGATCCGGGCCCGCTCGGAGAGGTAGTCGGTGTAGTAGGGGTCGAGGTCGACGAGCGTCGAGTAGTCGGCGAACGCCTCGTCCAGCCGGCCGGTGGCCGTCAGCAGCCGTGCCCGGTTGTACAGCAACTGCGAGCGGTGCAGCTGCCACTCATCGCCCGTCAATTGCGCGTCCAGTCGGGCCATGCAGAACTCGACGAGTTCCAGGGCGCGCCCCAGGTTGCCCCGGTGCATCTCCACCAGCGCCAGACCGTTGTCGTGGAAGACGCTGAAGGTGAGCCGCTCGGCCGGGTCGGGCAGGATCCCGGCGATGGCCGCGGCGTTGTTCTGCCAGCGCAGCGCCTGGTCGTGGTCGCGCGGCCGGAGGAAGCGGGTGTGCAGCATCGCGATCGAGTAGCTGGTCATCATGTGGACCTTGGGATCCGGGAAGCGCTGGAGCAGGTCCAGGTAGAGCTCCATCGACTGGTCCAGCCGGTCGAGCGGGACGCAGGCGTGCGCCGCCTGCTGGGTGAAGTCCCAGAAGTCGTGCTGCTCGGCGTCCGGGTCCGTGACCGCCCGGCCGCGCAGGCCGAGGTCGACCACCATCGCGGAGAAGCCGACCTCGACGCAGTAGCGCTGGGCCGCCAGCAGGGCGAGCCGCCCGGCGCCCGACGGATCGCTGCCGTGCTCGCGGTGGTAGGCGAGGGCGCCGACCCGGACCCCCCAGCCCGGGGACGCGTCCTCCAGCTCCTGTGCGCGCCGGTCGTGCAGCCGCGCGCGCAGGGCCGGCTCCGCGTGCTGGTAGGCGCGCAGCTCGTCGGGGTCGCTGCTCGTACCGTCGCCGGACACGTATGCCTCGGCCCACTCGGCCGACCCGGCTTCGCTGCGCGTGGTATCGGATCCGGGCGCCGGCGCCCCGGCGTCGGTCCGCTCGGTGCAGCGGTCCAGCACCCGCGCCAGCTCGTCGGGCAGCTCGCCCTCCGCACCGCGGACCACCACCTGTAGCTGCTGCGGGTCGGCGCGGCGCACCAGTACGGCGATGAACTCCTGCGTGGTCGGCTCCGCCTCCGCCACCTCGTCGAAGACCAGGCAGGGGGCGGGCTCGCCGCTGGACCGCATCCGGCGGGCGTACTCGAGCAGGAAGGTGACGATGCCCTGGCTCATGCAGCGGATCATCCCGGCGCCGAAGAACCGGGTGCGTTCCTTGACCGAGGACTCGTTCGCCAGGGTGCGCGGGGCCGGCCCGATCAGCTCGGCCAACTCCGGTATGCCGTAGAGCAGTTCCACCCGGTGGTGCTCCACCAGTTCGGGCCACCGACGGACCGCCTCGGGCAGTACGGCCCGCAGTACGGTGTCCACTCCGGTGTACGGACCGCGCAGCTGCCGGTGGCAGCGGGCCACGACGGCGTGCCCCTCGGTACCCGCGTACCCCGGCCGGGCTGCCGGGCTGCCGCCCATGATCCTGCGATGACCGGCCATGTCAGTTCACCCTTCGCTCGGAGAGGTCGTGGACAGGGAGCGGGACAGTGGCGCCGAGGGCGCCCCGTACGAGGCGCGGCGCTTGCGCCGGGAGAGCACGATCAACGCGACGACCTGGGCCACGTTCATACCCAGCGACAGCAGCGAGTCCCAGAAGTGCGGATCGACATGCCCGGAGCCGATGCCCTGGACGGCGATGCGGAAGTAGCTGACGGTGACCGGGATGCTGGCGAAGACCGTGATGGTGGCCAGCACGCAGAAGCCGAGCAGGATGAACGGCCCGTAGAAGGTGCCGACCCGGCGGTCCTGTTCGGTCCACTGCTCCTCGTCGGCCTGCCGTTCCGGGCGGCGCAGCAGGCGCCAGACCCGGTTCTTCAGCAGCGCCTTGGCCGCTTCGTGCAGGTCGTAGCAGCGCAGCGCGGTGGCGAAGACGTAGTAGAGGTCGGTGCGCAGATAGAGCTGGAACTGCCAGCCGATCCGCATCACGACAGTGAACGCCAGCGCCAGGCAGACCCGTCCGGTCAGCGGGAAACTGCCGTCGGCGTGCCGGCCGGCCGCCGCGATCAGGCCGAGTATCCCCAGCACCACGGCATCGCAGACCATCCCGGCCAGGAACGGCAGGTATCGCTTGCGGCGTTCCACACTCATCAGGCCGTTGGTCTGTGTCTCGGCCACGATGTAGGTGAGCCGGTTGCTCAGTCGCAGTTTGGTCGGCAGCCCCAGGCGCCGGCCGGCGAGAATATGGAAGCCCTCGTGGGCGAGCAGCAGCGGGATCTGCCCGAAGGTGATCACGAGTTGGACCGCGAGCAGCGACTTGACGAAGAAGATCTGCGAGGGGGCGGGCCGCAGTTCGCCGTGCCGGGCGACGGCCACCAGCCAGCCGGCCACGACGGCCAGGTAGCAGAGCCAGGCCACCGGCGAGAAGGCCGCGCGGCCCAGTCGGCGGAAGCGGACTTCGGTGGCGGGTTCCGCCGGTTCCGCGGCGTCCTCGCGGACGAAGCCCAGGTCGTTGAGCGTGGCCACGAAGTCCTCGACGTCGACCGGCTCGTCGAAGGTCCGCTCGTACCACTCGGCGGCCTCGTCCAGTGGCAGGCCCTCGGAGAGCTGCCGCAGCAACTCGGCGCCGTCGGCGGGAAAGACCGCGTAGGTGCCGGTGTCCAGCCGACCGACCACGACCCCGTCACCCTCGGGGACAAAGCTCAACTCGTACACCGCAAGGGTGGATCCGCTCACATCGCTCCCCAGTATCGGCCGGCACCCGGCGTACCCGGGCGCACCGGAGATCCGGCGCGCCCGGGCGGGACGTACCGCGTTACCGTTACGCGTTGGCGCTGTACGGGCACTGACAGGCGGCCGACGTCAGGCGGATGTCGCCGGTACGGCGGACGGTGATCTTCTTGGTGGCCTTGAGAGCGGTGGTCGACTTCATGGTGAACCTCCCGGCTAGGTGGCTGCCCCGGCCGGCGGCCGGGCGGGACTCAACATCCCCGGTCGACTCAGGTGCGTCAAGGCATTCTCCACCAGCTCAGATTGATCAGTAGGCGCCCGATACCTCCCTCTCATCCATCTGAGCTGCCGCCTTCCGCGTCCGGATTCGCGGCTGGTGCTCGCGGTGGCCGAGAATATGGCTCAGACCCTACGGGTGCTCCCCGACTCGGGTCGGCGGCCGGGAAATCCCCGGCTCCGCGTGCGCGGCGACCGCAACGCCCCGGGGTCGGAGATGCCCGTGTTCATCGCCGCCGCAGCCAACCGGGCAGGTTGGGGAGCAGGCAGGGCAGCCAGTGCCGCAGTTCCTGCATGACCCGCAGCGCTTGTCGGCGGCGGGCGGGAAACTTCGACCACACCGCCGGAGCGATGACGATCCCGAACAGCAGAAGGACGACGAGGAGCCAGCCGCCCACGGCGGCAACCAGCACAAGGTGAAGCATGAGAGCCTCCGAGGCCATGACAGAGTCATGGGGCTCTCTCCCGCCGGCGGAGACCGACCTGCAGCGCCGGGCAGCCTCTGAACGCTGCCGTGTTGACGGCGATGCAACACAAGGGATACTCCACTCCCGGTGATTCCCTCCCCACTCGACAAGATCCCTACGCTTCGCAACTCGCTGATGCCGTTGGGGCGTCGGTAGGTTGGCGCTCAGCGTCCTTGTGTCGGATTGCGCAGGAGCGGAAGGCCACTGAGTTTGACGTCGTCCCGCAGGCCTTATCGAATCGCTGGGGCGACGGGCGGCCGGGAGGCGACCCGGTAACGTTGCTCGCCTCTTATGGCGTGGGGGAGCCGCCAGGCTCCCGTGCCGGGTGTGCAGGCCCTCCGCCGATCCCGGTTCCGCGGACCAGCCCGCTTTCCCACGCGATGAGTGCCAGCAGCACCAGCGCGGCTGTCGCGAGGGCGAAGGCGCCGCTGTTCCAGAGAGCGGCGGGGGTGACGAGGGCCGCGACGGCGAGCACGGCTGTGAGCCGGGGGCGGGTCCAGCTGCCCGCCAGCGTGCGGTGGAAGCAGGCGAGTCCGACCAGGTAGAGGCAGATGCCGAGGGGCAGCAGCAGGGCCGCGAGGTGGTGGGAGGAGTGGTGGAACTCGTCGATGGCCTTCTCCATCCCGACTGCCGCGACCGCGATGCCGAGGATGATCAGGTAGTAGGCGTAGCCGAAGGAGTAGACGGCGACGCGCGGCCGGCGATGCGCCGGGACCCGTTCCAGCCGTGCTTCGCTCTCCCGCTCCTCGCGGTCGAAGTAGAGCCACCACATCTCGGCGCTCAGCACCAGAGCCAGGAGGGCGCCGACGATGGAGGTGGTCACGTTGGTCTCTCGCGAGGTCGCCGCGCCGACCTCGGCGATCGACTCGCCGAGGACGATGATCACTGCGAGTCCATGGCGCTCCACGAAGTGCCCGGCACCGACCGCGAACTTGGCGACCCCGGTGACCAGGGGTGTCATCACCTCCATCGCGGCCGCCAGCGTCCAGAGCCACAAGCGTGCGTGCGGCGGAACGAGCCCGGCGGCCAGCACCACCAGGGCGCTGGCCAGGTTCAGCGGCCCGATGCGGATGATGCCGAGGTGCCCCGAGGTGCCGATGAATCCGACCAGGTGGACCGTGACGACCAGGAGGTAGCTGGCACCGAAGATCAGCGCCCAGGGCCCCGTTCCGGCGGCTTTCGGTACCACCATCGACATCACGAAGAACCCCGCCGTCCCGGTCAGGAGGAGCAGGCGGGGGCCGGTACGGTCCAGATCGAGCGCGTTGGTCAGCCAGGCGTAGCCGGAGTACATCCACCAGATGATCACCAGGAGCACGGCCACGCGTCTCAGACTGAGGAGCGTTGGTGCCGCGGCGAGGATGGAGGCGACCTGGGTGATGGTGAAGACGAAGACCAGGTCGAAGAAGAGTTCCAGCGGTCGAACGGCGTCCGCGGCGTCGGGGACGGCTCTCTCATGGGTCACGGTCGCGATTGTCCCAGCAGGTGCCGAAGCACCTGCGGACCAGATCACAGCCGCGTGTTGTGGAACGGAAACGGCGTCCGAACCCTCCTGTCGTCTCTCTGGTCGACCGTCCGGGAGCCGGTGCGGAGAACCGTCCCGGGCGTCCCGCGCGTCCTCTCCTGCACCGGGTGAATCAACAGTGTCTATTCTCAGGTGAGTTACGCCGATGACCAGGCGAGAAGAACCGGGGGAGTCACGCCATCATGAGCGGTACGAACGGGGACGGACACGACGAGCGGGACGATTACGTCGATGGGGGCATCAAACCGCTCGCGGTGAGCGACCCGGCGCGCATCGGGCCCTATCTGCTGCTCGGGCGGCTCGGCGCCGGTGGCATGGGGCGGGTGTTCCTCGCACGGTCGGACAGCGGGCGGACCGTCGCGGTGAAGGTCGTGCACGAGGAGCACGTGTCCGACGAACAGTTCAGGGCGCGGTTCCGGCGGGAGATCGATGCGGCACGGAGGGTCGGCGAGCAGTACACGGCGCCGGTGCTCGACGCGGGTCCGGACGACGAGCCGCCATGGGTCGCCACCGGGTACGTTCCCGGGCTCTCGCTCGAGCAGGTCGTCCGGCGGCACGGGCCGTTGCCGACCGCGTCCCTGCATGCCCTCACCTTCAGGCTGCTGAAGGCGCTCAAGGACATTCACGACGCCGGGATCGTGCACCGCGACCTGAAGCCGTCCAACGTGATGCTCACCGTGGACGGTGCGAAGGTGATCGACTTCGGGATCGCGCGGGCGCTCGAAACGTCCGTCGACTCCTTGCTGACCAGTACGGGGATGGTCGTCGGCTCTCCGGGGTTCATGTCGCCGGAGCAGGTGCGCGGGCAGCGCGCCGGGGTGAAGAGCGATGTGTTCACCCTTGGCTGCGTGCTGATGTATGCGGCCAGTGGGAAGCTGCCGTTCGGGCAGGGGGCCAGCAATCAGCATGCGGTGATGTTCCAGATAGTCGAGGGCGAGCCCGATCTGACAGGCGTCGAGGATGCCTCGTTGCGGGCGCTCATCGCCCGTTGTCTGATCAAGGATCCCGGCGAACGGCCCGGCGTCGACGAGTTGCTGGACGGTCCCGAGCGGACACGTCCCCTCATCACGCTCGGCACCTGGTTGCCTGCCGCCGTGGTCGCGCAACTCGCGCAGCAGTCCGCGCGGCTGCTCGATGCCGAGGCGGAGCCGCTTCGGGAGGAGCCCGTGGACCGGGCGACCGTCGGTCTGCGGCCGCAGGCCGGGATTCCCGACGTCCTACCGGCCGCAGGAGGCGTCCCCACGGGGGAGCGCGAACGACGGCCCCGTCGGCGCAGCACGCTCATCGTGCTGCCCATCGTCGCCGTCATCACCGTCGGTGGCGGCACGGCCGCGCTGCTCCATACCTTCGACAGCGGTGGCGGGGCCGGAGCGGAGGCCAAGTCGCCGGCCGGCAGCTTGAGCGCTGTTCCCGCGGGCAGCAACGCACCCGGAACGGCCGGTAGTTCGCCCTCCACGGCGCAGGGCGCGACGGGTGAGCAGAACACCCAGGGTGGCACCGGGAGTTCGGCGCCACCAGGTGGTGGCGGCAGTAGCAATCCGACCGCCGGTGGCGGGTCCGGCCCCTCGGGCGCGGGCGGCGCCGGTCCGTCCAGCCCCGTCGGCTCGACCCCCGGGCCGCCCGCCACCAAACCGGCCACGAAACCCGCCACCACGCCCGCCGGCTCCCGGCCGCCCGCCATGACGGGCTACAACATCGCCTACAACAATTCCTGTGTCGGGGCGTGCAACATGCCGCTCACGGTGTCCTGGTCGGCGATCCCCCGGGCGACCCGGTACGACGTCCACTACACCAACAAGGGCAGCAATTTCACCACGAAGAACGTCGACAGCATCCTGCCCACCAGTGGCACCAAGTACGTGATCAACGGCCCGTACTCCGGTGACGAGATCTGCGTCTCGGTGCGTGCGGCCAACCAATACGGTGCCTCTGCCTGGGCGCAGACCTGGTGCGGCACGGTGCCCTACTAGGGTCCGTTGTGAGAGTACTGGTCACAGCCGTTCGTTGCGGGCTGCGACCAGCGCGAGGCCGAGCAGGGCGCCGTTGAGCAGCCGGTTCACCGGCGGAGCCGGGGCGTGAGGACCGCACGTACGATCTTGGCCACGTTGCTCGTGGGGGCTTCGTCCTCTTCGGGTTCCGGTTCCAGCACACGCTGGATCTGCAGCAGCAGTTGGTTGGTCGACCGCCAGAGCGGGACGAACAGGCCGGCCACCGGCCCGACGCCCTGGATCGGGCCGTTGGACAGCTCCATGACCTTCTTGGCGATCGTGACCGTCGTCGGATCCCGCAGGATCAGGTGCACCTCATCGTCGACCAGCCGGATCTCCATCAGGCGCGCGGCGCCTTCGTCCGGGTTTGCGTCCGTGGTCGTCTCCGGATCCAGTTCGTCGAGCTTGGCGGCGACCGCGTCCGGGTCGACCCCGAGTTCGCGCAGCGCCTTGGCCGCCATGCTGTTCTCCGCCCGCAGCATCGCCTCAAGGAGGTGATGGCTGCCGACCGGTGCGTCACCGGCCAGCGCTCTGGCCGCGGACACGGTGTCCTCGGTGGCGGAGGTTCCGGCCGGCCATGAGTCGGCCGCGACGTCCTGCGATCCCTCCCATGACGCCAGCACCGCGGCACGGATCTTGGTGATCGGACGGATCCGCTCGGCAAGTACGTTCGCTCCGACGCCCTCACCTTCCGCGACCAGGGCAAGCAGGATGTGTTCCGTACCGATGGAGGTGTGGTGCAGTTGCTGCGCCTCGCGTAGGGCGAGTTCCAGGGCCTTCTTCGCGTGCGGCGCGAACGGGATGTGGCCGCGCCGCTCCTTCGTGCCGGGCTTGACCACCGCGGCGATATCGGCCTGCGCCGTCTCCTTGTCGTACCCGAGCTGCTGCAGAACTCTCGCCGCCTTGCTGTCCGGCGCGTCGAGCAGCCCCAGCAGGAGGTGCTCCGTGCCGATGTGGCTGTGCTTGAGCAGCCTCGCCTCCTCCTGAGCCGTGACGACCACCTTGCGGGCTTCCGGTGTGAATCTTTCGAATGGCATGCTTCCAGGGTCTCAACCCTGTCAATACACTGGTATTGACAGGGTCACTGTGCTGAGGGGAGGGTCTGATGGGGACACCGTCGGACTGGGAGGACCGGCTCGCTCGCTGGCAGAACGAGCTGGAGCTGTTCGAGCGGCTGGACGAGACGCCCTGGGTCACGCTGGGCAAGGCGGAGGCGGAGACCGGCGTTTCCCGCTCCGCCCTGCGGTCCTGGTACCGCAATGGCGAGATCCAGTCCCGGCTGGTGGACGGCCCGAACGGGCCGCAGCGCCTGGTCCAGCTGGACGCGGTGATCGAGCGCGCCGCCGCGTCACCGCGCATTCAGCGCAGGGCGGAACGCGAAGTCAGCCTGGAAGCCCAGGTCACCCTGCTGCGGCACCGGGTCGACCAGCTCGAGCTGCGGCTGGCCGCACTGGAGCGGAAGTGACCGGCGCGGGCAGCACCGTGCCGTCTGCCGGGAACGGTCGACCCAGCTGAAGGGCGCAGGCCCGGCGGTGTCTACGCCCGCCTCACCCGCGTGGACAAGTCCGAGTAGACCCTGGTGATGGGCGTCTGCGGTCGGTGTGCGCTTGTTCCACTGACGACGAGACCGGGCCGACCGTCCTGGGGGAGTGGTCCGGTGTCCGACGTCGCTTGCGCGCCTTGACGAAGAGAATGATTAGTGGCCATACTACTTTGCATGGCACAGGAACCGAGGCCCGAGGAAATCCCCACGCTGGATCAGGCCAGATACCAGATCCGGCGTTACGGCCTCGACGTCGACCCCCAAGCGGTGCTCGTCGCGGTGCGCCTGATGACGGCCGGGGCCCGGCTCGGCCAGGCGGTCGAGGTGCACTTCTCCCGGTTCGGCCTGTCCGCCGGACGCTACCGTCTGCTGGCCGACCTCGAGGACGCGGACGGCGAGAAATCCCCCTCGCAGCTCGCGTCGAGCCTCGGAGTTTCCAGGGCCACCGTGACGGGCCTGCTCGACGGCCTGGAGCGGGACGGACTGGTGCTCCGTCGCCCGTCCGCCGAGGACGGCCGCTCCGCCGTCGTCGTTCTCACCGCCCGGGGGGCGCGCAAGATGCGGGAGTTGGCCCCGGAGCACTTCAGCCGGCTCCAGGCGATGGTGGACCCGCTCAGCGCCGAGGAGCGGACGGTCTTCCTGGACCTGTTGGGCCGTCTCGTCCGGGGCATTCCGGCGCTGACGGAGGACTAGCTGCCGGGGCTCGCATTCCCCTCGCATCCGTTACTTACCACCACCGTGGGCTGGGTTTTCCACGCCCATATAGTTAGGACGCTAATCAAATGATGACTGAAACGGGTGGCTCCGCGCCGCCCCGCTTCACCCTGTGGCGCGAGGTACTGATGGCCTACCTGGCACCAGCGCTGATGGCCGGCGCGGGCGGCGTCGCGAGCGCCCAACCGGACCTGGCCATCGCCGCCTGCACCTCCATAGCGGGCACTTCGGCGGTTGTGGCCACCCTGATCGGCTCATGGCTGCAGCGCCGTGGCACCCGGGGCGGGTGGCTCACCACGGCGCCGCGGATCGTACCGACGGTCGCGCTCACCATCGGGGCCGCAGCCGTCGGATCTCTCGTCGCCTGGCTGGTCACCGGCTGGACGCCGGGCGGGACCACCGGGCACCACGGGTCGTGGCCCGACCGGCTCCGGCTGGACCTCCCGCTCTCCTCGGCCCTCGCCGCCGGGATCATCACCTGGCGCTGGCGCGGAGCACACACCACACGAAAGGCACAACGATGATCGTCGTCATGGGAGCCACCGGGGCCACCGGCAGCGCACTCCTTCAACGCCTGGTCACCCTCGGGGTGCCGAGCCGGGCACTGAGCCGCGACCCCGACCGCCTGTGGGCCGGCCTCGACGAAGCGGCCCGCGCGCTCGTCGAGGTCCGAGGGGCGGACGCACAGGACCCGAAGTCGCTGCGGAACGCCTTCCACGGCGCCGACCAACTCTTCATCAGCATGGTCAACAGTCCGGCACAGGTCGCTCTGGAAACCCGCGCCATCACCCTCGCCGCCGACAGCGGCATCCGGCACATCGTCAAGCTCTCCGCCCCGGCGGCCGCCCCGAACTCCCCGGTCGCCATCTCCCGCTGGCACCACAGCATCGAGGAAGTCCTGCGCGAGAGCGGCCTGACCCACACCCTGCTGCGCCCCTACGCCTTCATGCAGAAACTGCTGACCCTGGCACCGGCGATCGTGGCCCGAGGCGTCGTCCTCGGCTCCCTGGGGAACGCCGCTTGCAACTACGTCGACTGCCGCGACATCGGTGACGTCGCCGCCGAGGCGCTGGTGCGACCCCAGGTCGCCGGGCGGACCTACACCCTCACCGGGCGGCGTACCTTCAGCCAGCCCGAGTTGGCCGAGCTGCTGAGTTCGGTGCTCGGACGCCGTATCGAGTACGTCGACCTGCCGCCCGCGGCCATGCGGCAGAACCTGGTCGAGCACGGCGGCCTGCCCGACTGGCTGGCCGCCCACATCGTCGAGATCCAGCAACTGGCCGTGACCCGGCCGGAACAGCCCACGGACACCGTCTCCCGAATCCTGGGCCGCGAACCCCGCACGCTGGAGGCCTTCCTGAGCGAGAACATCCAGCACTTCCAAACAGGCCCCACCGCCGCCCGGCGCTGACCCCGTCCGTGGCACACGGGTCCGGTCCGGGCGCACGCCACCGGGCCGGACCCGTCCGCGGATCGGCGGAAGCGGCCAAGCCGGCGGCAGCCGCTGGTGCAGCCGCTGCCGATGCCGACCAGCAGGTCAGGCTCTCTGGAGGATTCCCGGCGGAGCCTCATCGGCGTTCCGCGACCTTTCTGCCGCCGCTGATCACGGCGTGGGGTGCGCAGCCGGCGCCGAGGGTTGCCGCCTTCCGCCTACGCAATCAGTCCGGTGCCGCGCGCAGGAGCCCCGCCAATCTCTCAGCGCCCAGCCGAGAACGAGCCCGAGCCCCGGCAGCGGCAGCGCCAGAACCACGAAGAGAAGGGCCACGACGATGGCCGAGAAGGGCGTCCACACTCTGCTCGAGTAGGGACCGAAGCTCTCAACGCCCGGGGCCGCCGTCGCCATGACCGACAGCACTGCGGCGACCGCGGCCTCGCGCAGGGCGCCAAGGCGTCCGAAGCCCACACCCAACGGCAAACCCACAACGCCGACCACGATGAAGGAAACCGGCAGCGAGATCCCCGTCAAGTCACCGTTCGGAGCCAACCACTCCTGCACCAAGGGGTTTGCCGTTGAGACAATGATCCAGGCAGCTGAGAGCAGCCAGACCTTCCACATCCTCGACACCCGCTGCGCTTTGCGGATCTTTTCCGCCGGGCCGGCCTCCGAAGCGAGGAGGTTCTTCAGTCGGGCCTTCAGTCTGTGACTGTCCGGCTTGATCCAGCGCATGGCTGACTCCTCCACCATCCCGGCAACGCAATATTGAACGCGTTCAGAATCATGTCATACGCAGGCCGCGGCTGGATCTCTTCCATGGCTGATGCGATGGAACACGCTGGGATGGCTGCCGCCGTCCAGTACATGGGCCAGCGTCGTCGCCCGCGCCAGCGTGGCTTGACCGGCGACGGCCCGAACGACCAGTCCTCAGCCCGCGGTAGTGGTCCTGGCCGTGGTTCTGGCCGTGGTCTTGGTCTTGATGAGCGGCGCGTCCCGTGAGAGCTCCCGGAACCCGAGGCCGTAGTACAGCCCGCGCGCCTTGGGGTGCCCCGGCGCACCCAGGCAGACGACCGTCGCATGTGTGGCGCCGGCCGCCCGCGCCAGATGCATCCCGTGCAGCATCATCGCCCTTGCCAGCCCGAGCCGACGGTAGTCCGGATGCGTTCCGACCGGTTCGAACTCGACGGTCTTGTTCACCTCGTCGAACCACATGATCGTCGAGGATGCCATGGTTCCGTCCGGCGCCTCCACCAGGACGTGAAGGTCGCCGCGATAGGCCGCCGTCTGCCGGACATCGTCGTAGCTTCGGGCCGTGTACGCGGAGGGAGCCCACGCGTCCAGATGGGCCAGGACCGCGGCCTGCGGTCCGGCCTCGTCGGCGGTGCGGAACCGGAATCCGGACGGCAGCACCGGCCGCTCCACATCCGTGAGGTCCCGCTCGTTGAGCTGGGTCCAGTCGCCGGTGTCACCGAGCGCCCCCACGTCGGTCCCATAGCCGTGCGCCGCCCATCGCTTCAGCGCGAACTCCGCGGCGGTCGTCGGCGACACCGTGCGCTCGAGGCCGGCCGCCACACCGTCGTACCACTCGATCACTTCGTCGACCAGTTCGGTGTGGTCAGGATGGACCTGATAACTCAGACAGGCGCCGGTGACGTCCGTGGCCGTCCCGTCATTGCGCCGCACCTGGTGCGGAAGGAAGGCCCAGCCCCACGCCACCAATTCGCCACCGGAGAACCACAGCCGACGCGGCCAGGTCGCGCCGTAGGAGGCGCACCCCTTGCCCCAGACCCAGGCCAGCTCCCCGTACGAAGCGCCGGCGCTGATCAGGTCCGGGCGGGAGGCGGTGACGCGCTGTGCCAGACCCTGCATGAGCGGAATGTCCGCGGCGGTCAAGAGCTCGACGTCGGTCATGGTGCGCCACTGTGCCAGGACTCCGCGAAGCCGTCGAATCGTTTTCCCGCCGGCCGCCGGGCCACGGTCGACCGGTTCCGCCGGGTGGGAATGCCGGGCGGCCGCCCGCGCCATAGGCTCGGCGCATGTCCGATTTCATCGCCGAAGGCGCGTCGGCCGCGGACCTTCCCGCACCGGCTGAGGGCCTGCTGCTCACGCACTTCCTCACGGTCAGCGACGTTCCGCGCTCGCGGGCGTTCTACGCCGATGTACTGGGCGGAAGGGTGGTGCTGGAGGAGAACCCCTGCATCATCAAGGTCGCCAACAGCTGGATCATCATGAACCCCGGCGGCGGGCCCACCGACGACAAGCCCGACGTCGTCCTGCGCACACCGGAGGACCCCCATACGGTCTCCAGCTTCCTGAACGTACGGGTAGCGGACCTCCAGGAGTTCTACGCGGCGGCCCGCGCCAAGGGAGCCGAGTTCCTCACCCCGCCCATCGACCGGCGCGCCGAGCTGCGCTGCTACATGCGCGACCCGGACGGGTACCTCATCGAGGTAGGGCAGGCCACGGGCCTGCTGAAGGGCATCCTGGCACGCACCGGCACCGGCACCTGACCGCCGAACGGCGCCTCACACGAGAGGTAACCCTCATGGCAGACCAGCAGATCCCAGGCCTCGATCCGACCGCGACGCCCAGCGGAACTGGGTGCGTGGAGTGCTTGGCCAATGCGGGATGGTGGTTCCATCTGCGGCGCTGCGCCGCCTGTGGGCACATCGGATGCTGCGACTCATCGCCCGGGCAGCACGGCACGCAACATGCGCGCGAGGCCGGACACCCCCTGCTGACCAGCTTCGAACCGGGTGAGGACTGGTTCTGGAACATCGAGACCGATCAGTACTACGAGGGGCCGGAGCTGACCCCGCCCACCGCGCACCCGGCTTCGCAGTCCACGCCGGGCCCCCAGGACAAGGTCCCCGCGGACTGGGAGCAGAAGCTCCACTGACCGCGCTGGACTGCCGGGCCCTCCGGTCCGGGAGTCAGATCCGCTGGAGCGGGTCCGTGATGCCTCCGGGGCACGCGAGCGCCGCGATGTCCCATCCGGCGCCTTCGGCCCCGGCCCGGTAGGCGCTCTCGTAGAAGGCGAGGACGGCGGCACGAGGATCGGGCGCGACACGGGCCGCGTCGTAGCGCAGCACGGCCAGGTGGCTGTCGCCGCGCGCGACCCACCGCGCGGACGCGGGGCTGAGCGGCTCGCCGGCCAGGCCCGCGGGCTCGGGGGCGGTGTAGGAGTAGAAGGCGGGCTCGGGGAAGGTGTCGTCGCCGAACCAGAAGCCGAAGCTGATCACCTCTCGGGAGTACGCCTCCCGGGTCACGGGGTCGGTCTGCCGGGACTGGTCGATCCGCCGCCCGGAGAACCGGCTGTGGGCGATGTCGAAGGTGTGCCAGAAGTGGTGCACCGGACTCTGCTTCCCCGAGTAGCCCGCCGCGAACTCCTCCAGCACGCACGCGACCTGGCTCAAAACCCGCCAGTACCGGTTGGCGGCCACGGGATCGTACGTCGTGTGCTCGGTGTCCTCGGCGAACGGCCGGCCGGAGTCCGGCAGGTCGAAGGGCCTGGGAACGGCGATGTCCACCCGGACCCCCAGCGCGGCCAGAGCGGCCAGGGTCGCGTCATGGAAGGACGCGACGGACTGGCCCGGAAGCGGGAAGGACCGCTCTTCGCCGTCCAGCGTCGCGATGACGAGCCGGTGGTCGACGAAGTCGAAGTCGATCGTGAAGATCTGGCTCCCGCCGGCCTGCCCCATCGGACGCGTGGTGATCCCGCGCCCCGTGACATGGAACGGGACGTTCCACCAGTGGTTGCACCGGGCGCTCGCCGCGAGGCGGATCTTGCCGACGATCTGCGCGAAGCGGTGCAGCGTCTCCTTGGTATCCCGCCACTCCATCAGCGGCACCGGCGGGAAGATCTCCGTCATCGTTCCATGATGAGCCCGCTACCGGCGTCCGGCATCCCCGCCCGGGGACACGGAGAGAGTGGCTGAGCCCCCGGCCGCCGGAGCCGGCGCAGATCACCCGGCAGCCACGGCACTGTCAAACAGCTCCAGAAATGTCTCCCGCAAAAACGATCATCTGGTCGATCCTGGTATCCCGCAGATGCACCACATCCGTGCCGGCCAGCGTCGGGCCACTGCCCTGCGTGCTGTAGACCCAGCGATACCGCGCCCATTCCCCAGGTGCGTCGACCGCCGAAGCGCGCACCATCAAGCCCGGTCCCGCGGGATGACGCCGCATCTCCAGCACGAAGCGCTCAACCGCCTCCAGACCCTCGCAGCGCCCCAACGGTCCCCAGAAGACGACGTCGGGGGTGAGAGCTCGGACGAGCAGCTCCGTGACGTAGCTGTCGGCAGACGCGTTGAATGCCGAGACGAACGTATCAATGGCTGTCTGAGCGGGTTCTTCCTGCATCGTCACTTCTTATCAGAACCTGGATGCCGGACCCCGGAGACTGACGGTGCCAAACTCCGCCAACTTGCCACGAGCAGCGAAAGGTTCACCGGGAGTCGTACGGCGTCAGATGCTGTCGTCCTCCCAGGACGATGTCTCCTTCCGGGCGGCCGCGAAGCTTGCGTCGACGACCGCCAGGTCCGCGTCCGTGACGGCCCGCGCCCGGCGCATCGCGAGTATCAGCCATACCGCGGCCGCCAGTGCCAGGAGGACCCAGACGGTGGCGGAGGCGGTGGCGGCGGCGTGCGTGGGGCAGCCGCCGCTCGGGAATGCCCGGCCGCCCCGGTAGTCGGACGCGGCACACTGCGCGACGGCAGGATCCGGCGTCACCAGGACGAGGGCCGTCGCGAGAAGCGGGGCGAACACGGCGAGGGCCCGGGGGGTGCGGGATCGGGTCACGACGGTCACGACGGGACTCCTTGCTCGGGATGGGCCGGATGGACGTTCGGACGCATCGCGAACCCCTTCAACTCCATGACGTGATCACGCTGTTGCGTCAGTGGTGAGGTCAACAGGCGCAACTGGGTCTGCTGGAGACGGATCAGGTGGCGCAGCCCGGCGGTGCCGTCACGCCGCCAGACCCGCAGTTCGAGCAGCAGGCGACGGCGCGGGGACAGCAACAATTCGCACTCGGCGGGTGTCACGGCGAGGGCGCCGCCCACCGTCTCGAACCGCAGAGCCGCTCGCAGCTCGCCCGCTTGGTCGCGCAGTCCCCGTCGCAGCAGCAGGACGCAGGCGACCACGAACGGGCCCGTGGCGAGCAGAGTGACCAGCGGAACGCCCAGGAGCACCCCGAGCACCGCGTCGTCGGTGAACAGGTCCTTGCGCCACCGGTCGAGCAGTGGCATGGCCGTGTCGAGCAGGAAGTGGCCGCCGAATGCGGCGAGAAGGCCTCCCGCGCACGCGGTGATCCGGTCCCGGCGGGTGGTGGCCCGCATCGCCGTGCCGAACCCGGCTCCCGCCAGCGCGGTGAAGGCGGCGTGCACGGTCAGCAGTCCTACGACCTGGCGGGTCCAGAACTGGGCGGCCGCCTGGCCGGGTTCGATCTCCGCCACATAGCGGACGGTTTCGGTGAGGTTGAAGCCGATGCCCACGGCGGCTCCGAGCACCAGTCCGGGTACCAGCCCGTCGGCGTACCGCCGGAAGACGAGGACGAGCAGGGCGACGCCGGCCGCCTTGCCGAGTTCGGCGAAGAGGTCCGCGTTGAGCGCGGACAGTGCAAGCAGCGTGCGGATCGAGCCGCGCGGGTGTTGGAAGTCCATGAGATATCCGCCCGCGTACCAGGCGAACCACATGGCCATGACGGCCGCGAATCCGGCTCCCACCAGCGCGCCCCAGCCGAAGGCGATCAGCGTCAGGCGGGCGGGCAGCCGTATGTACAACTGGGCACGGTGCACGATCAGGAGCGCGACACCGGAGGTCGGCAGGCACAGCAACGCCGTCAGCGGGGCATCGGAGAGAGCGTCGAGCGCCATCACGGTGTACGGCAACACCAGCACCGCCAGGACGGCAGCCCGGCAGGCGCGCACGACCCGCACCCGCCCGGAGCGGTGCGCTGCGTGCAGCACCGGGGCGAGCAGCAGGGCGATGCCCCAGCCCGTGTACAGCAGCACCCGGGTCAGCTTCAGCGCGGGCGGCTGGGGCAACAGGTAGATCCGCATCCACGGCAGCGGTGAGTGGATGTCCGGTGCGGTCCAGTACAGCACCTGGGCCATGGCGAAGGCCGCGGAGAGCACGAGAGCGATGGCCAGGGCGATCCGCCAGGGGCGACGGAAGGTGTCCGGAGCGGTCCGCGGGGGCGGCGGGGGCAGCGTCATCGGGGGCCTCCGAACGGGTGAGAACCGGGAGGCCCGGTGGGAAAGTCCGACGGCAGGTCAGTGGGGAAGTCGGACGGCAGTGCGGTGGGAAAGTCCGATGGCAGGTCGGTGGGGAAGTCGGACGGCAATCCGGTCGGAAAGTCCGACGGCAGGTCGGTGGGGAAGCCGGACGGCAAACCGGTCGGGAGACCGGAGGGCAGCGGGAACGTGCCGGGCCGTGAAGGCAGGGTGGGCATGTTCTCCGGCAGCGGTATGGCCGGGTCGGTGGTGAACGCGGCAAGGGCGCCGAGTGTGAGCGCCACCGCGCCGAGTACACCGACGGCGGCCATGAGCCGGATGTGCGGGCGCCGAGGCTGCCCGGAGGGCTCCAGCTCCGGCTCCGGCGATCCGGGCGGTCGAGGGCCGGGGTGGGTCATCGGAACCTCCGGGTACGGGACGGCGAGCGCGGGCGCGAAACGGCCGCGCGGCGCAGCGGGCTGGCCGAACCGGCGGCGCTCAGGCGGCGTCTGCGCCACCACAGCAGCCCGCCCACCGCCACCAGCAGGGCGGGCAGCACACGGAGCGCCACGGCGGTGGGGGACAGCGCCCCGTCCGCTGCGTCCAGACCGGCGGCCTGCCGGGGCGTGGGAGCACCGAGCCAGATCGAATCATCCTTACCGGACACGTCGGAGGTGCGCAGCGAGCGTTCCACCTGCGCGGCGAAGGCCGCCGCCGGAGCGTCGCGCAGCGGTACCGTCGTCAGGTCCACACCCCCGTAGGTGTAGGTGGTGACGTAGTCCGTGTTGCCTTGACTGGTGCGCCGGGTGACCTTGAACTCGCCCTTGGTGTACGACTTCACGAACTCGTTGAAGGTGTCGGTGGGTTTCCAGGACGTCTTGGTCGGCCAGGCCCTCGCGTCTCCCCGGTCGATCAGGGCGCCGTAAGTGGTGTGCCGGCTGCGGCTCAGGTTGCGGTACCACTCGGCGGCCACCCGGGCCAGGTAGACGCGGCGCAGGTCGGCGTAATCCGGGGCGGTGTTGATGGCCCGCTTCAGCTCGGGCAGCACCAGACTGCGGTACACCTGCTCGTTGTGCTCCTCGGTGGCCGCGTCCTGGTGCGGACAGTTCTGCCCACTTGCCACGCCCCGGGACTTGAGGTATTGGGTGTCCATCTTCACGTCGAGCGGCGCGTCGAGGATGTACAGCTTGTCGCCGTCCTGGTGGACGGAGGCGGGCGCGGGCACGATCCAGGTGCGGAACGACAGGCACTGCCCTTTGACGCGGTTCCACAGCTCCTTGCCGGATCCCGTGTCGGGATGGATCAGTGTGCCGACGGTCTTCTTCATCCGCAGGTCGGCCTGGAGCAGCACGCGGCCGGCGTCGGTGGAGCCGAGGCGGGCATCGACGATGCGGTCGGGCTCGTCAGGGTTGAGATTGACCCAGAAGTCGCCGGGGCGCAGCGAGAGCCACACGAAGAAGGCGTCCGAGCTGAGGGTGGCAGCGTTCATTCCGGTGCTGGTGCGCGCGTCCCCGCGCACGGGGTCACGGCCCGCCTCGAAGGAGTACTGCAGGCCGCTGCCGTCTCCCGGGTCGGCCAGGTAGCGCAGGTCCATCGTGGTGAAGTCGATGCCGCCGGGTGCCGTGGAGGGTCCGCCGGCCAGTGTCTGCCCCAAACCGGTGGCCGCGGCGGTTCCGCCGTCCGCAGGGGAAGATCCGCCGGCGTCCTTGTCGCAGGGGCCGGCAGCCCGGAGCGCCGCGAATCCCATCTGGACTGCGGTCGATGGGCAGGGTTTGCCGATCGGGTCGACGGGAGGAGCGAAGAGTTTGAGGGCCGCGCTCGCCGTGGAGTTCGGGTGCTTGGCGTCGAGCTTCTTGACGTCGTTCAGTTTCCGTTCGAGCTCTTGCCGCGCGTGATCGGAACGGAGCCCTCGGACGTCATCGAATCTCTCATTGGTCCGCCGCTTCTCCTCTTTGCGCCACGTCGCGCTCCGGTCGGTCCGCTTGGCTATGGCGGCGATCTGGCGCTGCTGTTCCGCCGTCTCCTCGACGGACAAGCCGAAGCGCCAGGCGTAGTAGGTCGGCATGTCCGGCGGGTAGAGGCCCGCGCACAGCGTGCACTGCTGCCGCTCCGAGGCGCCGAGCACCCGAGCGCTGAGAGGTATGTTGTAGGCCCGGAGGTGATCTTGGAGGACGGCCTCCGAATGCTCGCGCGGAATGATCTTCTTGGACTTGGCGTCCTCCTGCTCGAAGAGGTTCAGCGCGCTCACGGCCAGCAGTTGGGTCACCCTTTCGCCGCGCAGCTTGGCCGCGAGGCCCGGGGGCAGGAACGGGGCCACCGAGTCGAGCTGGACGACTGAGTTGCGCCAGTAGGCGTTGCTGGGGGACGCGACGGCGTGCTCCTTCAGCATCCTCTCCCTCGTTTCGGCGGGCACGCCCAACGGATTGATCAGCTCGACGGCCCCGTTGTGATACACGTTGAACGCCTCATCACGATCGGTTTTCAGCTCTCGGTAGAACTCGAGGCGCAGGTCCACGATCGGCAGCATCAGCGGGTGGAACAGCACGTTCTCACCCCGGTACCGCTTGTCGATCGACAGGTCCGTTCCCGTGGCCGAGCCCGGTGGGCGGGAGCCACTCCCCGGGGACGTGGGCGTGGGCTGCGGCCCGGCAGCCGCTGCCGAGGCGCCCGGCAACGCGCCTCCACCGACCAGCATCGCCACCACCAGCCCCCACGCCGCCGCGCCGCGTCCCAGGCGTCGGCCGAGCTGCTGTCGCATGCCGTTCCTTCCACCGTGCCTACGGCACGGTCGCCTCGTCGTGTGTGGTCCGGCCCGCCTCCCGGTACCCCCCGGCATCCCGGGAGGGGGCTACCAAGATCCTGGCCGAGCGAATTCCGGACTGTCGTTGGCGCCGTGCGCACACTGGTTGGCGTGGAACGCACTTTCACTTCACCCGCCACTGCAGTTGGCTGAGTTCCCGGAACCCCCACCAGCGCCGGAGCGAACATGCATCCCATCGTCTTCGACACCGTCGAAGTCCCCGTAGCGGAAAGGCCCGCCGCATGGGTTGAGACGATGGCTCTGGCGCAGGTCACCCAGCGGGTGAAGTTCCTGGAGACAGCGCGGCTCAGCGCCCGCATGGAGATCATGCCGCTGGGCGTAGGACAGTTGTCGACGCTCTCGTACGCCTCGCTCGTCGCCCAGCGCACACCGCGACTGGTGCGCCAGTCGGACCCGGAGATGTATCACGTGGCCGTGGCCACGGGGGGCGAGATCGGCATCGCGCAGCACCGGCAGAGTTCCCTGCTGCGCCAAGGCGACATGGGGTTCTTCGACAGCTCGCGCCCCTTCGACACCCAGGCGGGCGAGACACCGGGACGGGCGCTCCTGTTCCAGTTCCCCAAGGGTCTGTTGCGGTTGCCGCACCAGCGGTTCACCGCGCTCTGCGGGTTGTCGAGGCCCTGGACGCACGGGGTGGGGCGGTTGTTCGGACAGTTTCTGGTGGAGCTCGCTGAGCAGTACCCGCACTGCACCCCGCAGCAGGCGGCGGGGCTCGGGGCAACGGCCGTGGATCTGCTGATGGCGGTCCTGGCCGAGGGGGGCGACGCGCCCCGGGACGGGGACGGCGAGCCTCAACAGCAGGGGACGTTCCTGAGGATGAGCGCCTTCGTCACCGACCACCTGGCCGACCCTGCCCTGGGCCCCGAGGCGCTGGCCGCGGCGCACCACGTCTCGCTGCGCTATCTGCACCGGGTGTTCCAGAACAACGGCACCACGCCGCGCACGTTCATCCGTGAGCAGCGCATGAGCCGGTGCCGCAGGGATCTGGCCGATCCGGCACTACGGCATCTGACGGTCCACGCCATCGCCACGCGCTGGGGCTACCCCCAACCGCACGCGTTCGCCCGCGCGTTCCGGGCCGCGACGGGGATGTCGGCCACCGAATACCGGGCCCTGCGCGCGGCGCCTCCAGCGCAGACATCCTGAGGATGCGTTGGCACATCCTGAGCATGCGTTGGCGCGTATCCGCCCGCGCGGAGACGCGCCCATGGGCCGCCTCTTGAGAGACGGCCCATGGGAGGGAAGGCTCGGTGTCTGTGTGCTTCCATGACGGACACCGGCCCGGTCACGCGGAGCGGACGGTGTATCAGGTGGCGATGGTGGCTACGGCGTCGAGGCCGTAGGTGCGGGCGTAGCCGTTCTCGGTGCCGACGAGCAGGTCGACGACCTCGAAGTAGCGGTCCCAGAAGGGAGTCTCTCGCAGTGCGTCGATGAGGAGCTGGTAGGCGTGGTGATCGTCTGCCTCCCAGACCCAGACGTCGGTGACGCGTGCGGAGTAGAACTCGGTGTCGTAGAAGCGTGACCGGACGCCGGTGGTCTTGGCCTCGATCGCGGGCACGACCTGGGTGGTGAAGGCGTCCACCCGTTGCTGGACGGTCAGCCCAAGCCATTCAGGTGTGGTCTTGACGAGTAGAAAAGCGGTCACCGGTGTTACGGCTTCCTCGGTGGGCATGACGGTCCTTCCCAAGTGGCTGGGGTCTTAGTGGAGTGGGCACCACTGCTCCGGTGAAGCGCCGGCGGGGTGCGGGTGCGGATGCGGATGCAGGTGAGGGTGACGGTGTGGGTCAGGACAGGACGGCGGGCTTGAGGGTCTGGGCACACCACTGCTCGAAGGTGGTGGGAGAGGCGGTGTCCGCGGTACGGGTGACGCCTGCGTCGAGGCCGTTGTCCTTGGCCTGCTTCATATCGACGATGCCCTGGACGAACGTTTCGTCGAGGCCGTAGCCGACGAGAGCGGTGCGCAGGTCCTCGAACGGCTGGCGCTCGTAGCGGACGGGACGGCCCAGCTGCTCGGTCATGATGCGGGCCAGGTCGTTGGGGGACAGGTCCTGGGGCCCGAGAACCGGGACGTCGTCAATCCCGGTCCAGGAGCGGTCCAGCAGCAGGCGGGCGGCGACGGCGGCGATGTCGGCGACGGCGACGAGGGGGGCCTTGCGGTCGGCGTCCACGACGTCGGTGAAGACGCCCTTCTCGCGGATCGAGTCGGCCTCCTCCAGAAAGTTCTCGAAGAACGAGGGGTTGGCCAGGGCCCGGTAGGAGACGCCGGTTTTCGCGATGAGGTCGTCCACGGCGAGGGAGACGGTGACGAGTCCGGCGCGGTCGGCGACCGGAGTGCCGCGGCCGAGCGCGGAGACGCCGACGACGTGCCCGACGCCGTGGGCGGCGAGCGCCTCCGCTGCGGGGTCGGTGAAGCCGCAGTAGGCGTCCATCGGGGGCAGCGAGGAGTCCGGGGGGACGAGCCAGAAGACGGCGTCCGCGCCCTCGAAGGCCCGGTCGACGACCTCGGCGTCGCCGTGCGAGCCGACGATGACCTCGACGCGTTCGCGCACCGCGTCAGGGAGTCGGGCGGGGTCGCGCACGATCACCCGCAGTTCCTCGCCGTGGGTGGGGGCGGACGCCAGGAGCAGGGGCAGCAGGTGGCGGCCGATGTTCCCCGTGGGAGCAGTGATGACGATCATGAAAACCTCGTAGGTCGTGCCGGTTCGGTATGCCCTTCATCCTGCTGAGAACCACGGCAGTGCCACAATGGGAACTTCGGCACGCAATCATTGCCTGAAATGGAATAACACTGGTGAACAGCTCTGATCCGGTCATCGACGCCAACCTCGCCGTCGCGCTCGACGCCCTGCTGACCGAGCAGAGCGTCACGCGCGCCGCCGCCCGCCTGCACACCTCCCCGGCAGCCATGAGCCGCACACTCGCCCGACTGCGCCGCGTCCTCCAGGACCCCCTCCTGGTCCGGGCGGGGCAGACCATGGTCCCCACGCCGCGCGCCGAGGCCCTGCGCGACGAGGCGGCTGCGGTGGTGCGCAGTCTGGAAGCACTGCTCACTTCCGGCAGCGTCGTCGACCCCGCCACCCTGCGCAGGACGTTCACTCTCCAGGCCGCCGACCTGGTCGGTGCGGTACTGGCCTCCGGCCTGCTGCGACTGACCGGTCGAGAGGCGCCGGGGATCTCCTTGCGTTTCCGGGCCGAGGAGTTGGAGGCAGAGCCGGCCCTCCGCGACGGCCGGGTCGACCTGGAGATCGGCTCCATCGACCACGTCGATCCCGAAACCCAGGTCGAAAAGCTGCTCACCCTGCGGATGGTGGCGGCCGTCCGGCCCGGTCACCCCCTGGCCGAGGGACCCCTGACCCCGGCCCGGCTCGCTGCCGCCGACCATGTCGCGGTCAGTCGCCGCGGCCGGTTCACCGGTCCGCTCGACACGGCTCTGGCCGAGCGCGACCTTCGTCGGAGGGTCGCTGTCGTCCTCCCCAGTCATCTGGCCGCGATGGCCCTTGCCGCCCGCACCGACGTCGTCTGCCTGGTCCCCGCGGCACTCCCCGGCGCGACCCCCTCACCCCTCACCGCCGACGCCACCGCCCTCGGCCTGCACCTCCTCGAGATCCCCCTGCCTATGCCGCCGGTGACCATCGGCATGGCCTGGCATCCCCGCCAGGCCGCCGACGGAGCCCACCACTGGCTCCGCGACGCCGTCCGCAGGACACTTCGCACGCCTGGAGGGTCAACTACCTGACCCGCCTGGAGGGTCAACCATCTGACGTGTCCGAGACACCGGGCTGCAGGGCAGGCCGCGATGAGCGGGGCGGCGCGCCAGGCGTAGCGCTCCGTGTGGCGCCCCTCTGTGCGGCGGTGTCGCTTGTTCGTCGCCGGTTACGGCCAGTTGTGCGGGGCAGCGGTACCGCTCGGCACGGGGACGATCCGACGCCGCCCCTTGGCCCAGGCGATCACGGCGCCGATCAACCCGGCCAGCGCGATGATCAGCCCGGCACCGAAGGGCACCGCGTAGGGCACCAGCGCACCGGTACCGGTCGTCGCCCGTGCGGACACGGCGGAGGCGGGTACCGTTCCCTGCTCCATGCTGAGGTGGAAGCGGGAGTCGAGGGAGTCGATGCGATTGTCGCCGAGCAGGAAGAGCCGCCCGGGCGGGACGGTCACGTCGTAGTCGCGATGCACCCCGTTGCTCACCCCGTTCAGGACGTAGGGCTCATCGAGTGGCTTGCCGTTCACCGTCACCTTGCCGTCCCCAGTGCAGGTGACCCGGTCCCCGCCGACACCGATCACCCGCTCGATGACGGATCCGCGAAATTCCCACTGCGGAATGTCGACCACGACCGCGTCACCGCGTCGCACCTGGCTGCCCTCGATCCTTTCAGCGACGACTTTGCTGTCGTGCTGAATGGTCGGCTGCATCGAGTCGCTCGCGTGGGAGTACAACTCGATGTTCATTCGGAACGCGATGATGTCGCCCAGCACCAGCAGCAGCCCGACCGCCAGCACGGCACACGAGACGATCAGCCCCTTCCGATTCGCTCTGCGAACCGGCACCGGCCACGGTGAAACCGCCGGATTCTCCATGTCGAGTCTTCCCCCACCCTCCCGACGGCCCCCCGCTGATCGGACGGCACGGGAGCATCGTAGAAGGGCCCTGCGACGCGCCGAGAGGGGCCCCTCGCTCAGGCCGTTGCCGGCCCATCAGTGGTGCTCAGCAGCCGGTCCACGAGGAGTTCCGGATAGCCGGTGGCCGGTGGGTCGATGCCGAAGATCGCTCGTAGGTAGAGCGGCGCGATGAGCTGGTCGAGGATCTGTTCGAGGGGCGGGGGGATCTCGCCACGGGCCGCGGCCCGCTCACGGATGCTTTCGATGGACCGGATCCGGCGTTCGAAGTGTTGCGCGCGCTCGCCCTGCGCCGGGGCGCTGCCCGGCATCGACAGGGCGACGGCCCGCACGAGGAGCCGGCCTTCGGGCTTGCGGATGCTCGCAACCCCCGCCTCCGCCCAGGCGACGAGGTCGCCGCGCAGGGTGCCGGTGTCCGCCAGCGGCCATTCGCGTTCGAGCCGGTCGACGACCACATCGGCCAGGAGCGCCTCACGGCTGCCCCAGCGCCGGTAGATGCTGGTGTGGTTCACCCCGGCGCGCTGCGCGATCGCGGGAATGGTCAGGTCCGCGCCCCCGGGGTCGGACAGCAGGTCGACGACCGCCTGATGGACGGCCGAGCGGACCTGTTCAGAGCTCTTACGGATGCGGGGAGTCGACTGTTTCGGTGTCACCCCCACATCGTAAGCACAAACATTTGCTTCGCGGGGCTCGCTGGGTCTACAGTTCTGGCGTACGCACAGATCTGTGCTTAAGGAGAGTGTGATGAAGCAGCTGCTGTTCCCGAACAACCCGCAGTTCTGGTACGAGACCCTGCGTTCGATGAGCCATATCGCCTATGGTGGCGCGGATTTCGGGGAGGTCGTCTCCACGGGTGAGCGCATCGTCGAGGGTGACTACGACAGCTGGCACACCGAGTGGCTCGCGACGGCCGACCGGGTGGCCGACGAGGCGCGGAAGGCGCTGGATGCCGGTCACCGGGTCAGTGCCCGGGACGGGTTCCTGCGGGCGTCGAACTACTACCGCTCGGCGGAGTTCTTCCTGCACGGTCACCCGTGCGACCCGCGCCACGACCACGCCTACGACCGCAGCGTGTCCTGCTTCCAGGCGGCCGCCGCCCTGTACACCCCGCGCATCGAGCCGGTGCGTATCCCGTACGAGGGCACGACGCTGCCGGGCTACCTCTACCGGGCCGACACCTCCGGCGCACCCCGCCCGACCCTGATCATGCACTCCGGCTTCGACGGCACCGCCGAGGAACTCCACTTCAGCGGCGCGCTGGCGGCCGTGGAGCGCGGCTACACCGTCCTGACCTTCGACGGCCCCGGACAGCCCGGACCCCGCCACCATCAGGGCATGGTGTTCCGTCCCGACTGGGAGAACGTCATCACTCCCGTCGTCGACTTCGCCGAGTCCCTCCCCGAGGTCGACAACAGCCGTATCGCGCTGCTGGGTTCCAGCATGGGCGGCGTGCTCGCCCCCAGGGCGGCGGCGTTCGAACACCGGCTGGCCGCGGTGATCGCCGTCGACGGCGTCTACGACCTCGGCCAGATATCCGTCCGCAACATCCCCGGCGACCGCGGCGCCGCCGAACAACTCCTGCGCGCGGACTGCGCCCCTGAACTCGACGCCGTCTTCGAGCAGATCATGGTCCAGGATGCCACCGCCCGGTGGGCGATCAACCACGGCATGTACGTCATGGGCGTCGACACGCCCCGGGCCTTCAGCGCCTCCTATCTCGACTACACCCTCGACCACGGCATCGCCGAGCAGATCCAGTGCCCCACCCTGGTCTGCGACGCCGCCGAGGACGAGTTCTTCAAGGGCCAGCCCGAGCAGCTCTACGATCACCTGACCTGCCCCAAAACCCTCATGGTCTTCACCGCCGAGGAAGGCGCCGGCGCACACTGCCACCCCGGCGCCATGCGCCTGTCCCTCGCCCGCATCTACGACTGGCTCGACGACACCTTCGCCACCCCCAGTGCCTGAACGTCCGACCGGTCCTCCCCGGACCGCCGAACACACCCAGGAATCCGGATGAACCGCACCGGTATCGAAGCCGCCCTCAACGACTTCGATGCCGGGCGCGGGCGGCTGGGCCCGGAGGGCCGGTCGGCCCGGCAGCTTGACCATCATCCGCCGTCCGTTTCGCCGGTTCCCCCGACCACCGGCGTCAACCGGCGGTGCAGTAGCAGCACCGTGACATGTCTGTTGCCGCCGGGAGGAGGGGGGACGAAGGACTTCGATAAGATTCCTGAGGCTTCGGGTTCGGGCCGGGTCAGGACTGGCGTCAATAGGGATGGTTCGGGATGAGCGGTACACCTTCGGCAAGTCCCTTCCAGCCGCTGAAGGCCGACGACCCGGCTGTGGTCGGGGGATACCGTTTGGTGGCGGTGCTCGGGGCGGGCGGCATGGGCAAGGTGTACCTGACGTACACGCCCGGCGGGCGGCCCATCGCCCTGAAGGTGATCCGATCGGAGTTCAGCGAGGATCCCGAGTTCCGGCGCCGCTTCCAGCAGGAAGTGCTCTCCGCCCAGCGGGTACAGGGCCTCTACACGGCGCCGGTCATCGACTGCGACACCGACGCCGCGCAGCCCTGGCTCGCCACCGCCTACGTCCCCGGGCCCTCGCTCGCGCACGCCGTGGCGCAGCACGGCGCTCTGCCGTTGCGCACGGTTCTGCTGCTGACGGTCGGGGTCGCCGAGGCTCTGCATGCCATCCACGCCGCCGGCATCGTGCACCGCGACCTGAAGCCCGCCAATGTGCTGCTGGCCGCGGACGGTCCGCGCGTCATCGACTTCGGCATCGCCCGCGCCGCCGACAGCACCGCCCTCACCGGCACCGGCGTCACCGTGGGCACTCCGTCCTTCATGGCGCCCGAGCAGGCGTCGGCCGGTATCGTCACCCACGCCACCGACATCTTCGCGCTCGGCCAGATCGTGGCCTTCGCCGCGATCGGGGCGCCCGCGTTCGGTGACGGTCCCTCACACGCGGTGCTCTACCGGATCGTGCACGAGGAGCCCGACCTCAGCCGGCTGCCCGCCGCACTCCGGCCGTTGGTGACCCGGTGCCTCAGCCGCGATCCGGCCGGGCGGCCCACCCCGGCCGAGGTCATCGAGCTGTGCCAGGCACTCTCGCCCGACCCGTTGCGACAGGGTGAGGACTGGCTGCCGCAGTCGCTGGCAGGCTCCCTCACCGAGCGCCGGCAGATCCCCGAACCCGCCCGCACTCCGCCGCCCGCTCCTGCGACGCCCACCGAATACTCCCCGCACCAGCCGCAGCCGGGCTTCGGCCCCGCCTACCCGCCCACCCAGACCGCGCCCAACCGGCCGAGCGCAGCACCGCAGGCAGAACCTTATGTCCAGCCCACCCTGCGGCCCGTCGGCGGTGGCCAGCGACCCTGGGTGCAGCCGCCTGCGGCGCACTATCCGCCGCCGAAGCCCAAGCGCCGCGGACTGGTCGTCGCCGGGGCGGTGGCCGCCGCGGTCGTGGGCCTGGCCGTCCTCTTCTCCCAACTGCCGGGCAACTCCAACAAGGACGAAGCCAAGGACACCCGCTCCAGCAGCGCTTCCAGCGGCCCGCGGCCCGACCCGAAGCCGGTCACCTACAAGGGCGTCAACATGACAGAGAACTACTTCGTCATGTTGGTCGACAACCCGCCGCGTCCTACCGAAGGGGCGGCGTTCGGCAGAAAAGGTGACCTGTACTTCCAACCAAAAAGCACCAACGTGGTGGAGAAGGACGAGATCGGATCGGGCAACGGCAAACTGGTACTGCTGAACAACGCGCAGAAGGGTTCACTGAACGTCTGCCGCTCGGAGACCCGCTATGCCGAGACCATCAGCCTCGACCAACTCAGCGACGGATCGCAGCTGTGCGTACTGAGCAACGCCGGCCACATCGCGGTGGCGACCTACCGCGGTAGGTCGGGCGAGAACGATCCGAGCGAGTACATCACCTTCGATCTCACCATCTGGCGCAACGCCCAGGAACCCCACAAGGCGGGATAAGGCGTCAGCCATCGCCTGGGCGCAGTCGGGATCGCGGTTACGTTGACGGGATCTGCTGCCGATCCGTCAGGGGCGGACTAGCGCGGGGAGGCCGGGTGCACCGCGGCGATCGAGCGTGAATCGCCGTCCTCGACGAACGGCTGCCCGATTCTCGCTCATTTCCCCATAGGCCCACGGCGGGGCCCGGCCCCTCACCCATGTGTGCGGCGCCGGTAGTAGTGCACGGCCACCACACCCAGCAGCGGCCCCCAGGCGGCCAGGGGCAGGTAGCAGGCGGTCAGGAGCCAGTTGCCCCACGGGGTGATGTCCATCTGGGCGTGCAGGGTCGTCCAGACAAGCAAGACTCCGTAGATGCTGCAGGCGAGTGCGCCGAACGCCGCCGGGACAACGGCAGCACGTATCGGAACCGGACGGCCTCCGAGATACGGCAGCCAACGCGGCCACACTTCTCCCCACGGCCGCACCAACCCGAGGGTCAGCCAGGCCAAGCCCTCTTGGGCCAGCGACAGCAGAGGCAGCACTAGCAGGCCCCAGCCAGGCAGGAGCATCGCGTCGTACTCGGGCTGCCCGAGTCCCAGCGGAACACCCAGTACGACGGCGAGGCGCCACAAAGCCGATGGCAGAGACAGCCAGACGGCCGCGGCCGCGGCACGTCGCGCCCAGGCCGGGACGCCCGGGACCGTCCGCTCCGATGCGCCGTGGGGCAGATGCTCTCCTTCGATCTGGGCCTTGTCGGCGAAGGGAACAGTGGTGGCCATGCGGCAACCTCCTTGATCAGCAGTGTCGTTCGGTGCGTGCACTTGATGCTTTCGCAGGCCTCCACTGCCCGCGTCCAGCCACGGCATGAACACCATCCGCACTGCGGCGTAACCGCATTGCCGCCGTATCAGCCCCGAGGCGTACGCGCTGCCGCAGCCAGGTGGGTCGGCGGCGGTGACCCGGGCGCTGTTGCATCACTTCCGGCGCAGTACTACGTAGCCGTCCGCCGCGAAGACCTGGCGGAATCCGCTGACCTCGGACGGGCCGGGCCGGGTGCCGATGCCCGGGCGCTCGGTGTCGGAGACGATCCAGTCGACCGGCTGGCGGCGGACGTCGGTGATGTCCGGGGCGAAGAGGAAGACGGTGGCGCGGTCGGTGAGGTGGGGGGCGAGGTTGTGGCCGGCGGCGACCCGGGCGCCGTTGGGTATCAGGCTGACGGCCTGTCGGGCGGCCGTGATGCGTGGGGTGTCGGTCCAGAAGCCGGGGGTGACGATCCGGGCCAGCGGGAAGAAGGAGCCGATCGCGGCGGCGGTGAGCGCCACGGCGAGCGGGATGCGGCCGCGGAGCCGTGTCGGCGCCTTGCCCCGGGAGACCGCGTCGATCAGGGCGAAGAACACGATGGGCATGAGGACCGCCGAGTAGTGGAAGTGGATGCCCCAGTACGAGGGGTTGTCCGACAGGAAGCGCCAGGCGAGCGTCGGCAGGGCCAGGGACAGCAGTGGGCTGCGGGCGGCGAGGAAGAGGGTGGGCAGCAGCGTCATGAGGAGGGTCAGTGCCTTCGTGCCGTTGGCGGCCAGGGTGCCGGCCGGGTTCTGCGAGCCGAGGTAGACGTAGGCGCCGCCGGGGTTGAAATGCGGGATGACGACCAGCACGATCAGCGCTGCCGCTGTCGGCCCCAGCACGCACAGCGCCAGCCCCGCCCGGCGGGCGGGGCCTGGTCCCCGGCGCAGCAGAAGCAGTCCGAGGACGAGGACCGTGGCCCCCATGTCCTCCTTGACCAGTAGCAGCGCCGATGCCCAGGCCGCGCAGGCGGTCCAGCGGCGGTCGAGGTAGGCGGCGAGCGCGAGGGCCAGCAGGGGCAGGGCGAAGGTCACTTCGTGGAAGTCGAAGCCGATGAGGTTCTGGATGCCCCAGCTGAGCGCGTACGCGGCGCCGATCCAGGGGCCGCCGCTGCGCGTCACGACGTAGACCGACCACGCCGCCAGCGCGGCCTGGGCGATCAGCAGCGTCTCGACGTGCGGGAACAGCCTGTAGAGCGGGGCGAGGGTGGCGAGGACCGGATGGAAATGGTCCCCGAGCAGCGGGAAGGCGACGTCCTGCAGTCCCGGCGCGGCGGTCGCCGCGCGGATCTCCGAGGCAGGCAGGCGCAGGTCGGCGTAGGCACGGACGCCCTGGCCGAAGATGCCCAAGTCGTAGGCGCCGGTGTCGAAGCGGGCGTGATGGCGCAGCGCGTAGAGGGCGTAGAGCGCGAAGGACGCGAGCCCCAGGGTGGCGGCGGGCGAGACCGAGCGGACGCGGCGCCGGAGGCGGCCGCGGGCAGGGAGAGCGGCGGGGCGGGCGGTGGGGCGTGCGGGGGCGGTCGAGGTGTCGGGCAGGGAGCCGGTCGCGAGGGTCACGCGCTGACACTGCCTTTGACCTGCTGAGAAGAGGCTGAAGCTTCCTGAAGATCGTTTCAGGGAGATCGTCGCGGTCCGGGGATACTGGCCATCATGCGAGTGCTGGTGATCGAAGACGAGGAGCGGCTGGCCGCCTCCCTCAAGCGCGGCCTGGAGGCCGCCGGGTACGCCGTCGACGTCGCCCACGACGGCCGGATCGGCCTGTGGATGGCGGGGGAGCACGCGTACAGCGCGATCATCCTCGACATCATGCTGCCCGGCCTCAACGGCTACCGGGTCTGCGCCCGTCTGCGCACCGACGGCGTCAACACCCCCATCCTCATGCTCACCGCCAAGAACGGTGAGTACGACGAGGCGGAGGCGCTGGACACCGGCGCCGACGACTACCTGGCCAAGCCCTTCTCCTACGTCGTCCTGGAAGCCCGGCTCCGCGCCCTGCTGCGCCGCGGCGGCCAACGGGTGCGCACCCAGCTGCGCCTGGGCGACCTGTGGCTCGATCCCGCCGCGCGGAACTGCGGACGCGGCGCCCATCGGATCGCCCTCACCGCCAAGGAGTTCGCGGTACTGGAATGCCTCGCCCGGCGGCCGGGCGAGGTCGTCCCGAAGATCGACATCGTGGACGACGTCTGGGACGTGTCGTACGACGGGGACATCAACATCGTCGAGGTCTACGTCAGTGCCCTGCGGCGCAAGATCGACGCGCCCTTCCAGCGCGCGGCGATCGAGACGGTGCGCGGCGGCGGCTACCGGCTGGCGGCCGACGGTGGCTGACACCCGCGCGGGCCGGGACCGCCTCGCCGTGGTGGCGGGCCTCAGCACCGTCGCCGTGCTCTGCGCGGGCCTTGCGGCTCTTCTGCTGATGAGCTCCGCGATGCCGCTGCCGGCCGGCAGCGACGTCCGTTTCGAAAGTCAGGCCCGCGCTCTCGCGCTCATCGAAGAGGTGGCGACGCCGGGAGCACTGCTGGCCGCCGTGTTCGTGGCCGCCGCCACCTGGCAGCTGGGCGGGAGCTCGCGCGGCCGGGGCGCGGTGACGGCCGCCGCCGCGACCGCGCTCCTGGTGACCTTCGCCGACGCGCGCTGGCTGCCCGCCGTCGTCCTGTCCGGCACCGACCGGCCGCGCCCCCACGTGTCATGGCTGGCCCTGGGCGGAGCCGCCGCGGCCTCCGGACTGCTCGTCGCCGCCACCACCTGGGTATCCGCGCGGCCACAGGAAGGGAGCACACCGGGCGCGGACCGGGGCCGTCCCCGTCGGCTGCTGGTCACCGGCTCCGCGACCGCGGCCCTGATGGCCGTGGCCGCCTGGTTCTTCGTCCTGATCGGCCAGTCCTACCGCTGGGGGTGGAACCCCCGGGGCGCGCTCGTCAACTGGCTCCTGGCCATCGGCGGCGGACTCCTCGTCGGCGCCATCGTGCGGTTCGCCACCCGCAGCGCACTACACCCGGTCGAGAACCTCAACCGCGAACTGCAGGAGATCACCGCCAGCCGCGCCCTCGACCAGCGGATCACGGTCCCCGAGATCGGCACGCTGATTCCCTGGCTGGCCCGCACCATCAACGTCATGCTCGACCGCGTCTTCGCCGGCGTCGCCCGTCAGCAGCGCTTCATCACCGACGCCTCCCACGAGCTGCGCAGTCCCATCGCCAACCTCCGCGCGTCCCTCGAATCCTCCCTCGCCCACCCCGAGAAGGTGGACTGGCCCGAGACCGTACGGGACGCGCTCACCGACATCGACAGGCTCCAGCACCTCACCGACGACCTGCTCCTGCTCGCCCGGCTGGACGACACCGCTGTGCCGGCCGGCACCCCTGTCGACCTCGCCGCGCTCGCCCACGATTTGGTCGAGGAGTTCCGCCACCTCCGCGTCCACCGGACGCTGCACTTCACCTTCCACGCCGACGACCCGGTCGTCGTCCACGGCAGCGCCGTGCAACTGGAGCGGCTGCTGCGCAACCTCCTCGACAACGCCGCGCGGCACGCCCGCACGGTCACGGACATCGCCGTCACCTCCGGCGCCGACGGTCTGGCCCGGGTGGAGATACGGGACGACGGTCCCGGCATCCCGCCCGCCGACCGCGAGCGGATCTTCGAACGCTTCACCCGCCTGGACGGCGCCCGCGCCCGCGGCACCGGCGGCACCGGGCTGGGCCTGGCCATCGCCCGCGAGATCGCCACCCGGCACGGCGGAACCCTGCACGCGGCGCCCAACCCGTCGGGGGCTCTGTTCATCGCCGGTCTCCCACACGGGCGATGAATCAAGGACGTTGGTCACCGATGGCGTGCGTGCTTCGCTGACCGACTGACCGCCCGGTCGGCCCGGCCCGGCTTGATCCGGAGGGATGGAGGAAGACGTCAGGTCCGTTCAGCTCTCCAAAGGGTGCGTTTTCGCCAGGACACGTTCGGCGAGACCGCTCCGTATGGCCGCCGCGGGGGAGCTGTCGGGCTTGCGGGCGGCCTGGTCACGGAAGCAGGCCAGGAACTCGTCCGCGAGGCCCTCGCGCGGGTAGCGGGCCAGCACCTCCGCCCGGAACCCGGCGGTGAAGTCGTCCGCGTTCCGCCCCGAGATGTCCACACCGGTGGCCCGCTCCAGCAGATGGCCCTCCGGGTCCTCCCGTACGTCCACCGAGTCCCACATGTGCCGCACGATGACATCGGACAGCCGCTGCCGGCGCTCCACCGGCCATCCGGCCCCGGCGCCGAATACCCAGGCCACGTGCCCGCCGGCTTCGTCGAAGGCGACGGTATGGCTGTCGAACTGCGGGACCAGCCCGATGTCGTGGAGCAGCGCGGCCACGTACAGCAGCTCGGCGTCGTACTCGATGCCCTGGTCCGCGGCGTACGCGGAGGCCCACACGTAGGACCGGATCGAGTGGTTCAGCAGGGCGGGCGTGCAGTAGGCGCTGGCGACCTCGAGAGCGGCGGCACATGCGGCGGTGCCGGGGGCGGCGGGTACGGTCAGAGCTTCGCGGGACGTTTCGTGGGTCATGGCGCCGAGTATGCCGACCACCCCGGTGTCTTTCGATCACCGGTGCCCCGAAGACCTCCTGGGCCGGGGCCGGGTCGAGGCGCTAAGGGAAGAGAGACCACTCGCTCGAACTGGGTGCAGTCCGCCCGATGCCCGATGCCCGAGCCCGACGACCCAGACCGGCGGTAGTCACATGGTCGGGCGAACGGGTCCGGTACAAGCCGCCCAAGCAACCCGCACGTGTCGTGCCCCGGCCCCGGCGCGCGCCGCAGCGCGCCGGCGTCCCCGGATCAGGGCGCGGTGGCTTCCCAGGCCGCCGTGATCATCCGGAAGACCTCGTCCACCGTGGCCCCGGGATCGTCCGCCCGGCAGGCCAGCGCGTAGGCGTCGATGGCGAACCGCGCGGTCGCGCGGCAGGCCGTCGCACTGCGGGACAGGTGGGGGTCGGCGGCCAGCGCCGTTGCCAGTGCCTGCGCGTGACGCAGGCTCATCGACTCCTCGTATTCCCGCAGGGCGGGTGATTCCTCGATCATGCGTCGGACGGGGGCACTGCCCTCCGCCGTGCAGTGCCGCACCAGGGCCTGGACCTCGCGGTGCAGCGCCGGGATGAGCGGCTCGTGCGGAGGCCGTTCGGTCACCGCCCGCGTGAGGCGCTGCTCGAAGGCCTGGTCGCGCTCGAACACCAGGGCCTCCTTTGAGACGAAGTGGGCGAAGACGGTGGTGACGGCGACGTCGGCCTCGGCCGCCACGTCACGGATGCCCACGGCGTCGTATCCGCGCTCCAGGAAGAGGCGCAGCGCGGTGTCAGCGATCTTCTGACGGGTCGCGGCCTTCTTGCGTTCGCGGCGTCCGGATGGCTCGGTCATGGCCTGACACTATCAGGTATGAATTCCTAACAGTTGTAAAATCCTAACGGTTAGGTCTATCTTCGGCCGCATGAGGAAAATCAGCTTCGCCGAGTTCGGCGGTCCCGAGGTCCTGCAACTGGTGGAAGCCGAGGAGCCCCACGCGAGCCCCGGCCGGATACGCATCGCCGTACGGGCGGCGGGGGTCAACCCCGTCGACTGGAGGATTCGGGAGGGCCAGGTCCTGGGAGCCCATCCGGTCGAGCTGCCCGCCGGGGTCGGATTGGACGCCGCCGGGGTGGTGGATGAAATCGGCGAGGGCGTCGAGGGGGTCGAAGTCGGCGACCGCGTGTTCGGCGAAGGCGCCGACACGTACGCCGAATTCGCCGTGCTGTCGGCCTGGGCCCGGATGCCCGAGGGACTGGCCTTCGAGGAGGCGGCCGGGTATCCGTCGGTGGTGGAGACCGCGCTGCGCATCATCCGCGAGGTCAGCGTGCTGCCAGGGCAGACGCTGCTGGTCAGCGGCGCGTCCGGCGGCGTCGGGTCGGCGGTGCTGCAGATCGCCCGCGCGCGCGGCATCACGGTGATCGGCACGGCCGGGGCCGCGAACCAGGACTACCTGCGCGGCCTGGGCGCCCTCGCCACGACCTACAACAAGGGCTGGGTCGAACGGGTGCGGCACCTGGGCCGGGTCGACGCCGCCCTCGACCTGGCCGGCTCCGGCGTGATCCGCGAACTCGTCGAGCTGACCGGGGACCCGCGCAAGGTCGTCTCCATCGCCGACCTCGATGCGCCGCAACTGGGCGTCCGGTTCTCCGGCGTGGCCGGGAGCGTGCCGGACGCGCTCGCCGAGGCCGTCGATCTCATCTCCCGGGGCAGGCTCCACATCCCGGTCGAGAAGTCGTACCCGCTCACCGAGGCAGCAGTGGCGCACACGGACAGCCGCGCAGGCCACACCCGCGGGCGCCGGGTCCTGGTCGTCTGAGCCGCGGCCCGCCCGGCGTCCCACACCGAACGGCCGGTCACCAGCGGGTGGTGAAGCGTCGTCGGACGAAACCGGGTCGGTCACGCCCCGCCCACCAGGGCAACTCCGGCGCCCTCCGCCGCGATCCGCTTCAGGCCATCGCCGTTTCCGCACGGGCCGGTCGCCGCACCGGCCGGTCGCCGCCCGGTGCGGAGACGGCTAGGACTATCGCCTGCCTCGCTCGTTCGTACTCGGGTGTGGCGTCGGAGAGCAGCGGACGGACTCGCGACCACGCGCCGTCCGCGCCGACCAGCACGCTGGTGACGATGGCGTAGAACTCGTCCGTCAGGCCGGCCGCCTTGAGGGAGAGTTGCCCGTTGTCGTCGTGGATGAGGCAACTCACCACCCACAAGAGCCACAAGGTAACGGAGGGTGTCAAGTCGATGCACTTCGGGCACAGATAGTTACCTTCGTCACATGACAACGGGGAACGCATCGGATGGCTGAGCAAGTCTCATACGTAGAGACGTAGTTGGGCACATGGGCCGGACATCACCCGGGCCGGAATGACAGAGGAGAAGCCATGCGAGCGTTCGCGCTGTTTCATGCCCGGCCGGCCACCCCGGACACATTCACCGCCCTCTACACCTACGACGGCGCGCGGCAACTCAACGTCCTGCCCGACGGACGACCCGTCATCAGTGACCCCGTGATGCTGCTGGCCACCGGCTCCACCACCTCCACCGCCGGTTCCAAGACCCACTTCGACGACTGAGCCTGAGACGTTCATGACCGTCCTGATCCTGACCGTCCCGGAGGACGTGACAGCGGACCTGGTGGTGGCCGCCCTGCACGAGCGGGCGGTGCCGGTGGTGCGATTGGACCCGGCTGGACTGCCCGGCGACGTTTCCATGTCCGCCGAGTACGTGCGCGGCGACGTGCACGGCTTCCTGTCCGTACAGGAGCGTTTGGTGAGCATGAGCAGCCTGCGCTCGGTGTGGGTACGGCGCCCTGGTGCCCCGGGCGCGGGAGCCGCGCGGCGCTCCGAGCAGTCGGAGTGGCTGACCGCCGAGGCGGAGCGGGCCCTGTACGGGGCACTGCGCTGTGTGTCCGCACCGTGGATGAACCATCCGGCCGCCGCCGAGCAGGCCCGCTACAAGCCCTGGCAGCTCTTCACCGCGCACCGCGCGGGCTTCGCCGTGCCCGCCACACTCATCACGACATTTCCGCAGGCGGCCCGGGAGTTCGCCGAGCAGCACCCGGAGCTGGTGGTCAAGTCCGTCTCCGGCACCCACCCGGGGAAGCCTCCCATGGTGCTGCCGACGACGGTGGTCCCGCCGGACCCCGACTTCTCGTCGGTCTCGGCGGGGCCCACCCTGCTCCAGGAGTACGTTCGCAAGACCGCCGACATCAGGCTGACCTGTGTGGGGGCCCGACAGTTCGCCGCCGCCAAGAAGGCGGGCCCGGACCAGGTGGACGGCCGCTTCGGCAGCCCCGAGGATGCGCAGTGGTATCCGGTCGAACCGCCCGCGCGGATCACCCGGGCGGTCCGGGACTACATGGACCGCGCCGGACTTGCCTATGGTGCCTTCGACTTCGCGGAGGACGGTGACGGCACCTGGTGGTTCCTGGAGTGCAACCAGTCGGGCCAGTTCGGCTTCGTCGAGCTGGCGACGGGTCAGCCCATCACCGCGGCGATAGCCGACTGGCTCGCCCGTGACGGGTCCTGACCCCATTCCGCGGGGGCTCAGGACTCCATGATCCCCCACGGGGCGGGCCCTGGAAGTGGGAGCGTCCTCGGCTGGGGAGCATGTTCGAAGGCGGCCGCGGGGTGCCGGGGTGCCGGGTCAGTAGTCAGGGCTGGTGCGACACAAAAGGTATAAATAGTAACAGTTGGTGACATTACGGATTCCGCTGCCTAGTCTCTGCTCCGGCACCGAGTGAAGGGACTTGAGCATGAGACAACGGCTTTCAGTGATCACCGCGGCCTGTGTGGCCGCGGCGATCGCGCTGGGCTGTGGCACCGCTGCCACAGCTACCACCGCTGGCATGCACCTGGATGGCGGCAAGGGCGGGAAGGCAGCCAAGGGCCTGTGTGCCCCGGGCGTACCCATCGGCCCGGAGGGCGAGAAGTTCTACGATCCGCCGTCGCCGCTGCCCAAGGGCAACCACGGCGATCTGATCTGGGCCCGCCGCGTCGACGCCCCCAAGGGTGCGAGCGCCTGTCGGATCCTGTACCGCTCCACTCTCCAGACCGGCAAGCCCGTGGCCGTCTCGGGCATCGTGGCCTGGCCCGACGCCCCCGCGCCGCGCACCGGCCGCAACGTGGTGGCCTGGGCTCACGGGACGGTGGGCGGGCCGCGGCAGTGCGCGCCGTCCGCGGTGCCGAATCCGGCCACCGACCTGGTGGGCTACTACACCTACGACAGCCCCTGGGGCATCGACGTCGGCGTGCCGGCGCTGACACCGTTCCTGGACTCCGGCGACGTTGTGGTCGGCACCGACTACCAGGGCCTGGGCACCCCGGGCGTGCACCAGTACACCGTCGCCGTCACCGAGACGAACAACGTCCTGGACTCGGTCCGGGCGGCCCGCCAGATCACCGCCACCCACGCGAACCGTAAGGCGGCCGTCCTGGGCTGGTCGCAGGGCGGCGGCGCGGCAGCGTTCATCGCCCAGAACTACCGCGCGTACACCCCCGAGACCCAAATGGTCGGCATCGCGGCGCTGGCGCCCGCTGCCAACCTGGGCCCGGACTTCCGCGGCCTGGTGCTCCCCGGCCCGACCGACGCCACCTCCGCCTCCCACAACGCGGCGCTGCGCACCAACGTCTACCGGGGCTTCCTTGCGGCCTACCCCGAGCTGAAGGCCACCGACGTGCTGAAGCCGGCCGGTCTGCAGGCGCTGAGCGGTGATGGTGTGGCGTGTATCGAGCACTTCGCCGACGTGATCCAGAACAACGTGGGCAACGTCGGCCAGCTCGACACCCTGTTCCAGCCGCTGACGGTGGTGCCGGAGGTCTGGCACCGGCGCTTCAGCGAGAACACCGCGGGCCTGGTCGCCTCGGTGGCGCCGATCCTGGTGATGCAGGGGACGGCGGACACCGTCATCAACCCGAACTCGACCGACGAGTACGTCAAGCGGGCCTGCAGCTTCAACAAGCCGGTCGAGTACACGAAGTACCAGGGCGCGACGCACCAGACGATTCCCAACGTCGCGGAGCCGGAGTACCTGGGCTGGATCGCGGACCGCTTCGCGGGCCGTCCCGCTCCGTCCAACTGCGCCTGACACCAGGCGACGCAACGACGAAGGCTCCCGGCCGGTGAACCACACCGGCCGGGAGCCTTCGTCCGTCAGGGGCCAACGGTCAGCTGCCGGCGGCTGGGGTCAGCGGCGAACAGAGGCCGGTGTGGAGTCGACCGGGAACCAACCGCACTCGATCCCGTCCGCCACGCCCTCAGCGCCTACGGCCGCCGATGGAAGCCCCGTGCATACCTGTCGGCTGCCGCGGTAGCCGCGTTCGCGTAGTGCCAGGAAGAGGCGGCCGCCGAGGCCAGGAGCTGGTCGAGGTCGGCGGCCGAGCCGGGCCAACGGACCTGTTGGTGCGGATGCGCTCAGGCCTTGGGCCGCGGGTTCCAGGTGCCGTCCAGGGGCACGCCGGCCGCCGCCGCGACCCGGTCGCGGGAGGCCACCAGCCGCGCCCTGAGCTCGGGCAGGTCGACGCCGACCAGTGCCCCGGCCCGCTTGACCACCTTCCCGGCGACGAGAACCGTGTCGACGAGGCCGGGGTGTCCGGAGGCGACGAGCGTTCCGGCGGGATCGGTGACCGGCAGTACGGTCAGGTCGTCGGTCCGCAGCAGGATCACGTCGGCGTCCTTGCCCGGGGTGAGGCTTCCCGTGCGGGCGTCGAGCCCGAGGGCCTGGGCTCCGTCGAGGGTGGCGAACTCCAGTAGGTCACGGGAGTTGAGGCTGCCGTCCAGGCCCCGCTGGACGACGAAGGCGGTGCGCATCGTGGCGAACATGTCGCCGCCCACGGAGGGGACGTCGTCGATGGACAGGGTCGGGCGCAGGCCGGCGGCCATCATCCGGCCGGTCATCGGCCAGCCGAACCCCATGCGCAGTTCGACATCAGGGCTGATGGAGACGGAGCTGCCGGCGTCGGCAAGCATGCGCAGTTCATCGTCGGAGACTCCGTTGGCGTGGACGAACGTCGTGGTGTCCCGCAGCAGACCGGCGTCGCGCAGGTCGGCGATCGGACGCTGGATGCCGTCGGAGGCGACGTGGACGCTGGTGCGCAGGCCGAGCTCATCGGCCAGTTTCAGCTCGGCGGCGGCGGTCTCGATACTCGTCTCGTCCGCGCCACGCAGGCCCCAGGCCATGGTGACCAGGCCGTCGTCGGAAACGGCGGAGCGGACGCGGCGGATCTCGGTCTCGACGGATTCGGTGGTGCCCCAGCCCGCGCCATGGCAGAACACCGAGCGGCCGGCGGAGGCGCGCAGGCCGGCGACGGCCGCGTCGGCGTGGTCGGGGCCGCTCGCGCAGTGGAACCAGTCGAGCATCGTGGTCACGCCGGAGTGCAGCGCCTCAAGGCGGCCAAGGAGGGTACCGACGTAGACGTCCTCGGGCGTGTAGTGCGGCTTGAGGGTTCCGTGCATGGCCAGCGCCCACTGGGGGAAGGTCCAGTCCGCGCCGATGCCCCGGAACGCGGTCTGCCAGGTGTGCCGGTGCGTGTCGACGAAGCCGGGCATCACGATCCGGTCCGTGGCGTCGATCACCTCGGCGTCGGGCGCGTCGATCCGCTCCGCGACCTCGACGATCCGGCCGTCGTCGATCAGCACATCACCGCGCGCCAGGTCACCGGTGGACGGGTCCATGGTGAGCACGGTGCCGCCTGTGATCAGGGTTTTCATCGGGAGCTCCTCAGCGACCAAGCTCGTTCGGTCGGGTTGGTGACAGAAGGAATCCTGTCTCCGACGGCCCGCGACAGCCCGGAATCGGGGCAATTTTGGCAGCAAATTGCGCCCTGTGCGAGGCATGATGTTGTCCTACAGATCCTCGGTGCGCACTATTCTGCCCCTATGGACGAAGTGGATCGCCAGATCCTGGCTGTGCTGGAGAAGAACGGCCGGATCAGCAACGCAGAGCTCGCCGCCCGAGTGGGCCTCTCGCCGTCACCGTGCCTGCGGCGGGTGAACCGACTGGAGGCGACCGGTGTGATCCGCGGCTACCGCGCCGAGATCGACCCCGCCGCGCTCGGCCGCGGGCTGAGGGTGTTCGCCGGCGTCCGGTTGCTGCGGCACACACGGGCGGACGTGACGGCCTTCGAACGCGCGGTCGTCCAGCTCGCCGAGGTGGTCTTCACCCACCACATCACCGGCAACTACGACTACCTGCTCCAGGTCGACCTCGCCGACCTTCCGGCCTACGAGGACTTCCACGCCAACCGGCTCGCCGGCCTGCCCAACGTGGCCACCGTGACCAGCTACGTCACCATGAAGACCCTCCCCACCGCACGCGCGTGACGGCAGACCGATCCGCCTGGCATCCCAGCGATACCGCTCACGGCAGATGCGTGCCGATGATCGTCCCGAGGACAGCGGCGGACGGCACCTGCCACCGTTGCGGTCCGAACGTCCCCAGAGTCACTCGTCAGAACTGACGGAGGGCGCTCGCCACGAGTTCGCGCGCGTACTCGGTGTTGAGCTTGCCGGGGCGGAAGAGGATGCGGTACATGATCGGCGCCACGACGCGGTCGATCACCAGCTCCGTATCGGGTACCTGCTCCCCGCGCAGTACCGCGCGGTTCAGCACAGCGTCGATCTGCTCGGCGGCGTAGGCCGAGCACCGACCGGCGTTACTGCCGTCCGGGTCCCCGAGCAAGGCGTCCCGGATGTATGCGCGCCCCGGGGGAGAGGCCATTTCGTCGAGGAACTGCTCCGCCCAGGCGTCGAGGTCGGCCCTGAGGCTCCCCAGGTCGGCGGGCTCCGTTTCCGGACGCAGCCGTTCGACCGCGACGTCGGACAGGAGTTCCTGCAGGTCGCCCCAGCGGCGGTAGATCGTGGAGGGAGTCACGCCGGCCCGGGCGGCCACCATCGGGACGGTCAGCCCCTCGCGGCCCACCTCGCTGACGAGGTCACGCACCGCTGCGTGGACGGACTCCTGTACGCGTGCGCTGCGCCCGCCGGGGCGAGTCATGGGCTTGGGGCTCATACGATTCACCTTAATGCGAATGCGTTGCTTCTGGCCGTCCGAGCCGACCGGCGATCGCTCCAGCCACCTCCGGGGTCCTTCCGGATCCGTGCGGGGCGTCGGGCCGGGGGACAGGCTCAAGGCGACCGATCGCCTAAAAGCGAAGCGTTTGCTTTAGACGACGATAGGGCCTACGGTTGCTTAAAGCCAACCGATTGCTTTTAGCTCGAGAAGGACCCTCATGCAGAGCATCTCCGCGGGTCTCGCCTCTCCCCGCACATCCACCTCAGGCTCAGCGCGTCTGCCGTTCGTGCTGCACGCCTCGATCCTGATCGCGCTGCTCGCCGCATCCAGCGCACCGACCCCGCTGTACTCCCGCTACCAGGCGCAGTGGCACCTGTCCGCCCTCGACATCACCGTCGTTTTCAGCGCCTATGCTTTGGCACTGCTGATCGCCCTGTTGACGACCGGCACCCTCTCCGATCACGTAGGCCGACGCCCCGTCCTCATGGGCGCACTCGCGGTCCAGGTCGCCTCCATGGCCCTGTTCGCGACGGCAGGCGGCCTGGCCACCCTGATCGGCGCCCGGGTGTTGCAGGGCCTCGCCACCGGCGCGGCAACCAGCGCCGCCGGCGCGGCTCTCCTCGACCTGGAAAGCCCTACCCGGCCCGGCCGTTCCGCCCTGGCCAACAGCATCGCCCCGGTGACCGGCATGGCGGTCGGCGTCATGGGGGCCACGGTCCTGGTGCGCTTCGCTCCCGCACCGACGATCACGGTGTACATGGTCCTGGTCGCGCTGTTCGCCGCGCAGACCGCTGCCCTGGCATGGACGTCCGAGACCGTCCGTCCTCGTCCTGGCGGGCTGCGCTCGATGCGGCCTCACCTGGCGCTGCCGCCCGCGGCCGCCCACGCTCTCCTGCTCAACGGCGCCGGTGTGGTCGCCATCTGGGCGCTCGGGGGTTTCTACTCGTCCCTCGGCCCGGCCTTCGCACGACTCATCTCCCCAGAAGGACCCGAATCCGCAGGCGGCATGGTCTTCTTCACCCTGACGGCCGTCGCCGCCCTGACGGTGTACCTCACCCGCAAGGTGCGTGCCGACGTCTCGGCCCTCCTGGGAAGCTGCGCGGTGATACCGGCGGCCGGGCTGTCCCTCGGCGCCCTCTTCCTCGGTAGCCTGTTTCTGCTCTTCGCCGGGGCAGCACTGGCAGGGTTCGGCTTCGGAGCCGTCTCGCAGGGTGCGCTGCGTACCGTCGTCGGCTCGGTTCCGGCGGGGGAGAAGGGCGGCACACTCGCCTCCTACTACGTACTCAGCTACTTGGCGATGAGTCTGCCCGCCATCGGCGCCGGCGCCCTCACCGCGGAGTTCGGACTGCGTACCGCGGCGCTGGCGTACGCCGGCTGCGTTGCCGTACTGGCCGGCATCGCGGTGGTGGCGCTGTCCGCGTCCCTGCGCGGACGACGCCGGACCCCGCCCCACCCTACTCACCTCGGTCTCGCCGCGATGGACACCGCATCCATTGCGGCGGGCGCCGCCACCCACGCTTCCCGCGTCCAGACGACTCATAACAGGTAAGGAACCAGATCCATGTTCACGCCTTCGCAGACCAGCGCCAGCACGACGACCACTTCTCCGGCACTCTCGTGGACGGTGGGCGACCACACCGTCCAGCGCATCGACGAGGTGGTCCTGCCCCCGGAGACCGGTCCGTGGCTGCTGCCCGATGCGACTGCCGACCTCGTGACCCGGACGCCCTGGCTGCATCCCGATTTCGCCGACGACCAGGGCGTCCTGCGCCTCGCGAGCCACAGCTTCGCTGTCGAGATGGACGGCATGAGGATACTGGTCGACACCGGTATCGGAAACGGAAAGCGGCGCGCCAACCCCGCCTGGCACGACCTGGACACCGACTACGAATCGCGGCTCCGGGCGGCGGGCTTCGCGCCGGAGAGTGTGGACCTCGTCGTCCTGACCCACCTCCACGCCGACCACGTGGGGTGGAACACCCGCGCCGAGGGCAACGACTGGGTACCCACCTTCCCGAACGCGCGCTATCTCACCACTCGCACCGAGTGGGACTACTGGGCCGGTGTGGAAATGGAGGAGGCGCGCCGCCAGATGTTCCGCGACTCGGTCCACCCCGTGCGGGACGCGAGCCTCTTCGACCTCATCGACGTCTCGGACGGGGGCACGGCCGTCGCCCCGGGCATCCGCCTGTTGCCCACCCCCGGCCACACCCCGGGGCAAGTAGCGGTCGAGCTGAGCAGCCGTGGTGAGACCGCGCTGGTCACCGGTGACAGCATCCACCACCCGGTCCAGCTGTCGCATCCGGCGGTCGGCAGCTGCGTCGACATCGCACCCGAACTCGCCGCCAGAACCCGGAACGAACTGCTCGACTCGCTCGCTGACACGTCAACCCTCCTGCTCGGTAGCCACTTTGCGCCTCCGACGGCCGGGCACGTGCGACGTGAGAACGGCGCGTACCGGCTGGTCCCGGCCACCCCTGTGGCCGCGCCCGTTCGCAGCTGAACGGGGCCGGACGCCGGGGCCGGTCGCCGGGGCCGTCGCCAACGCACCGAGTCGGCGCAGGCGGCGGTCCGGGCCCGGAAGCGGCCTCTTGTTCGTGGACACCTGCCGGGTGGGACTTGAGGTCCAGTGGAAGTAGCGCCAGGTCGGAAGCACGTACACGAAGCGGTACACCGGGGAGTTCAAACGGGGTTCCGGCGGGCGCCGGACGGCCATCTGGCTCGCCCCTGACAGTCAGGGCGGATTCACTCAGAAGGTACGGGGCTACGGGAGGCTGCAGACGCCGGCCGGCAGCCGCCCCTGTGTGGGGCGGCCGGGCGTTGCGCGTACGGGGAGGGAGCGGCTGTCGGAGGCCACCGCCGGACATGCGGCGGGACTCGGGCGGCATCCCGAAGTCGGCGTCCCCATGGGGCGCAGGCTGCTCCACCCCGATTGGACAACCGAACTGCAAGGTGTGCATCACATGAAGTCTCCCGGCCGAGTCTTAACCGATGGCACGCACCGATCGGCAGCGGCCCACTGAGTGCTCAAGCGGAGCGCTCTCGTGACAGGTACTGACCCGCTCGTATGCGAGACGCTCCAGGTGCGGCCGCGGCGCTCTTCGACGGCACTTGTGTGACGGTGCTGCCACACACCACGACGAACCGACATCGCGCGACTGTCGGTGATGAACACCCGCGTCTCCGACGGTGACTTCAGCACCCGCCCCATGCGGCTCCCGTTTTCTGCCGGCCTGCCCTGTCGCGCCGGGGCCCGTTCTTCCGCCGAATTGAAGAGGCGCATCCGCCATGCCCGCACAGCGTCACCCCCTGCCCCCCATGATCCGATCCGCAGACTGCGGCTGCGCGGCAGCGACGGCAAGCGCAGCGGGGCGGGCGGCTGGCTGGGCGCCTCGATCGACCCCAACGGACCGATTCCGTACGTGCCGGGCGACAGCAACCCCTGGCTCGGCACGTGGTTCCACCCCAACCCCATCTCAATTGAGCCGAAGGGCTGAAAAGCCATGAAGAAGTTCCTCGTACTCCTCGGGGCACTCGCCCTGGCCGCCGCCAGTGGAACGGCGACCGCCGTCGCCTCCTGTTCCCCGTCTCCCGACAGGTGGACCGAGACCGGCGTCTCGTACGTCAACTCGCAGGCCGGCGGCCAGGGCCTGGCGTCCTGGAGCAACCGCAGCCTGCTGTTCCGCGGCAACGGCTCCATCCCCCAGGACCTCAGAGACCAGGGCTGGACCCACGTCGGCGACCCGGAGATCTCCCGCCAGCACATCTTCGACGCCTACCAGGGCAACGGCGGCGCGACAGCCAAGATGTTCGCCGTCACCACCCCGGGCGGGAAGCGCCTCGTCTACACGCATCAGCTCCAAGGCGACGAGCGGATGAACAACTCCTTCGCCGCCGTCTCCCCTGACGCGCAGTGGCTGGTCTCGGGCGAATGGGACCAGCAGGACCGGCTCCTGGTCTTCCCCGCCCCGGTCTTCAACACCCGGGCCCCCGCGGGCGGCGGCGAGCTTCCCGAGGCAGGCCGGATCTCCCTGGACCACCCGGTCCGGGACATCCAGGGCTGCGACTTCGTCTCGGCGAGGCGCCTGGTGTGCGCCTCCGACGACAGCACCTTGTCGCTGTGGCCGGTGGAGCGCCCGCTGTTCCAGGTGGACCTCGACCGCGCGCTCGACGGCAAGCCCGTCACGGGCCGCGTCTCCGTCATTCGTCCCCTCCCGCAGCGCTCCGCCTGCGCGGGTACCGGCTTCGAGACCGAAGGCGTGGACTACGACGCCCGTACCGGCACCCTGCGGGTCGAGATGATCCCGCCGGGCGAGTGCGCCGCCTCCACCGCCGTCTACACGTACAAGGCCCGCTGAGGGCGTCTTCGGGCCGGTTTTCGGGGCGGCTCTCGGACCCGGGTCCGGGTCGGGCAGCGAACTGCGCGGCCCGGCCCCGCCGCAGGCCTTCCATAACCTGCTCGGGCCCGCCCCGAAGTCACGGCGGCGGTGCTGGTGCTCTCCCGCTGAGTGGCGCGAGATGAATGCTCACGAGCTGCGGTGCTTGTCCACCATGGCCAGGAACACCTGCAGATTCGGGACGCTCTTGGCCATGGCGCGGGCCCAGAAGTCCGATGCGCCGGTCTTCATCACCGCGACAGCGCCGCCGCTGAGCTTGACCTGCCCCACCTGGGTCCAGGGCAGCAGTTGCTTCCGGTGCGCGATCCCGGCGGTGGAGAGGTCGAACTCGCCGAAGTCGAGGACTTCGCCGGCCAGGAACGCCTTCTGCACCGTGGTGCCTTGGGCCCGCAGGACCGCTCTTTGCATGGCCGGGGCCCAGGTGTTGGCGTCCTGGTAGAAGTTGGTGACGGTCACGTTCGCTCCCGGTGCCATCGCCACACAGGTGTGCAGGATCGGACCCGGTATGCCGTTGATGATCTTTTGCACCTGCTCCTCGTAGAGCCGGACCCGGTCCCACCGCACGGCCACCGTCCCCGCACCGGTCTCCTGATCGGCGATCATGCCGTGCTCGAACAGGTACAGCCGCTTCGCCGCCTGCCGGCGATTGAAGTCCGGATGGCGGCGTAGTGATACGTAGTAGAAGACCACGGCCGGCACCACAAAGAGGAAGAGCAGTACCGCGAGCGTCAGGTAGAACGACGCCTTCACGATCACCCCGAACCGCTGGGGCTTGAAGGCGGCAACCAGCGCACCCAGTTCGTGCTGTGCTGCCAGTTCAGCAACGCCAGGGGGCAGGGATGCCAGGGGGACCGTCACGGGCATGAGCCTCAACTTCGCTGGGAGAGGGGTCTATCGCCTGCTCGTTCCAGGCACTAGCTGCAGCCTCTCCTACTCTGTCTCCCACCGTCCAGAAGATCACTGAAAATCGCATCCTCGGTGACCGTGCTTTCGAGGATGATGAGTTTCGCCTGGAGATCGGACCGTCACACGTTCACGATGGTGACGATGTGCGCCTGGATCTTGCCGTTGACCGGACCTGGGCCGCATCGTCTCTCGATCGCCGCGCTGCACGCGGCAGTTGCCTCGGCAAGATCTGCGCCGGTGCGCTCCTCGATCTCGCTACGCAACGGCGTCCCCTGGCAGTACGCGGTTGCCGGCACCTGCGCCGACGCCGCACGGCTGCGCGCGGTGACCGTCTCGTGGCGCGGTGCGGCGGTGAATCCGGCACGCGCCAGGTCGCCGGCGATGGCGGTCAGATCGGAGTGTCCGTGTGGTGTGCGTGCCAGGAAGCGCGGAGGGCGGTCCGGATACACGCCGGCCAGCGTGTTGGTGACGATGTCCGCGAACTCGTTCTCCTCGATGCGATCCCACACGTTGAACAGCAGGGTCCCGCCGGGACGCAACACGCGTCGCGCCTCGGCGAATGCGCGACTCTTGTCCGGGAAGAACATCACGCCGAACTGGCAGAAGACCACATCGAAGCTCGAGGCCGCGAAGGGCAACCGCATGGCGTCGGCCTGCTGCCACCGCACCGGTCGCGTGGCGCCGACGGCCTCGGCATGATCGAGCATCGCCTGGTTCAGATCGGTCGCCACCAATTCCACCGACCCGGGCAGCGCTCGTGCCGCCGCGCGCGTGACGACGCCCGTGCCGGCAGCGACCTCCAGGACCCGGGCCGGAACAAGTTCCGCCACGCGGCGGGCGAGATCCTCGGCGTAAGGCTCAAAGATCAGCGGCACGAGGTAGTCGTCGTAGAACTCGGGAATCGAGCCTGCGAACACCGCATCGGAACCGGGCCCGTCCACAAGGTCTCCATTCTGCCGAAACCCCTCTCGATCATACTTCCGGCAGGAGCTCGTGGTCGCTTCCGGGTGAGGTGACGGCCCTCGGCCTGGCGCCGCACTTTCTCGTGGCCGCTGTGGTTCGGCGCCGGTTCGGCCGGTTCGGCCGGTTCGATGGGCTCGACCGCGGTCACCGTGGTCCTGGTCAGTTGTGTGGTGTTCAGAGTCGGATGATGAGGAGGGCGGTGTCGTCGGTGGCCCCGCCGGGTGGGAGGAGGTCGAGGAGGACGGCGTCCGCGAGTGTTTCGGGGTCGGCGCCTTGGTGGCGGGTGAGGGAGCGGGTGAGGCGGGCGAGGCCGGTGTCGATGTCTTCGCGGCGGCGTTCGACGAGTCCGTCGGTGTAGAGAACGAGGGTGTCGCCTTCGCTGAAGCCGGTGACGGCCTGGGGGCGCGGGACGTGTTCCGGGCGGGCGCCGAGCGGGGGATCGGTGGCCTGGTCGAGGTACTCGACGCCGCCGTGTGTGTGGAGCAGGGCCGGTGGAAGGTGGCCAGCACTGCTGTAGGTGAGGGTGTGGGTTTCCCAGTCGATGTACGTCTCGACGGCGGTGGTGTTCTCGGCGCCGGTGACGGAGCGGGCGTACAGTCCCAGGACTTCCAGGGCCTGGGCCGGGCCGTCGGCGACGAGGCAGGCGGCGCTGAGGGCGCTGCGCAGCAGGCCCATGATGCCGGCGGCGTGCAGGCCGTGGCCCACGACGTCGCCGACGGCGACCGCGATGCGGTCACCGGGCAGGGCGACGAGGTCGTACCAGTCGCCGCAGATGTTGAGGGAGCCGACGGCGGGCCGGTAGCGGACGGCGGCGCGGTGGTGGCCGATGTTGCCGGGGGCGGGCAGCATGGCTTCTTGCAGGGCGAGGGCGATCTTGCGTTCGCGGGTGTGAGCCTGGCGTAGTCGGTCGTTGACTTCTTGCAGTTCCCTCGCGCGGGTGTAGAGCTCGGCTTCCAGGACCCTGGTTCGGCTGCCGTCGGGGGAGCTGCGGGCCGCGATGAGTTCGGTGACCTCTTCCACCCGGTGCACGATCAGGACGACCTTGCCGTCCTGGTCGAGGACGGGGGCGTTGACCGGGCTCCAGTACCGTTCCTCCCACTCGCCGGGCCGCTGCGTGGATTGGACGTCGTAGCGCTGCAGGGCCATGGTGTCGCGCTCACCGGTGGCGAGGACCCGCTGGAGCGAGGCATGCACGTTGCGTGTGCCGCTGGCGCCGGGATCGTTCGGGTTGTCGGGGAACACATCGAACAGATAGCGGCCGATCACCTGTGCGCGGGTGCGCCCGGCGGCGTGCAGGTACTTTTCGTTCGCGTCCGCGTACACCAGCTCGGGGGTCAGCAGCGCCACCATGCCGGGCAGTGCCTGGAACACTGCCGCATAGTCGATCTCAGGATCCGTCATGCCCAGCCTGCCTCAGCGCCTGTCCCATCCCTGGTGATCTCCACGATAGGGCCCGGCCGGTCATCGCGCCGCGCGGACACCCGCCGCGCCGCCCGCATGGTTCTGCGCGTCCTCAGGACGGCCTGTAAGGCCTGTGCCTGCCCCGCCGAGGCCGGGACCAGGGCGTGGGGGCGGGCGATGCCTGGACTGAGCGAGCTGGGCTGGCAGCAGTCCCTGGGCCGGCCGGCCTGCGTGGGTGGGTGCGATGCGGGTGAGTCTGACGCCTTCGGGCCCGACTGTGGGTGTCGTCTGAGCCAGGGGTTCTACAGGGAGCGGTGGCTCACTTCGCGTCGTCCACGAACCGGAACACGCTTCCGGCTTTGTGGTGTGGGCCGAATGGCCCGGCGCAATGCGGGTGCCTTCGCCGATGCGGTGCGTGCCGTCCGCTTCGTCCTGACTCGGTCACTGTGCTCGGCGTCGAAATTCGCGCGGGTCTTGTCGTCCGAGCTATCGGTCCGCCGCTCCACCGGCACAGGAATCCGGACCTGTGGGTCCTGCCCGCACCGTCAGGCGGAGCGGATCGCTGCGCCCGTGACGAACCGCCGCCGCACTGGTGGGGCTGAGGGGAGTGCCCCGGCGGGCCCGGGCCACCCCTGTCGCTGACCCATCCAGCGGAAGTGCACCGGCCCGGGTCTGATGGCCGGGCCCAGCCGCGTAAGGCTCTGTGGTCCGGCCCCGCACAACCGCGCCGGCGTGTCCTGCCTAAAGCGGTTGAAGGCCACCTCGACATCCGTCCGCCACACCGGATCGGTCTTCCACACCATGGACCCGGAGATCCTCCATCCCGGCAGAAGGTCCAAGGGTGCGATCTCGTAGGCGGCGGCGATCCCGCCCGACGAACGACCACGTCGTCTCCCCGACCACCGCACCGGGACGGCCCGGAACACCCCCCCACATCCACCACGACCCCGCTCTCCTCAGCGGCCCGATCAGCGCCGTCCTCGTTGGCCAACGAACCCACCCTGGTGCCGGAAACGGATGAGCGACCTGCGCTGCGGCCCCACCTGGCTCGTGATGGGGATCCGCGAAAACGACCAGGTCCGCTCTCGGTGTCCCAATTTGGTTGAGCCGTTCAACGGCCTGGGGAGGGCGTGGAGTGGGGAGAGAGCGTCGGACCCCGCCGACCTCGGTCGGCGGGGTCCGAGGATTGACGGCGGGTCAGGTCACGGAACTCTCCGCAGCGGGGGACACCGGGCAGACGGCCGAGCGCTGGCCGACCTGCTCGCAGGGAGTCTCAGTACTGCTCGGCCGCTTGCTCGGCGATCGAGAACTCGGCGCCGCACTCGCCGGACGTTCCCTCGCCGAACAGGTAGGTCAGGGCGAGCGCGACGGTGTCGACCCCGGCCTCGCTGGCCGCGTCGTAGAGCACGCGCGCGGGCCCCGACAAGTCGTCCGACTCGGCGGCGCGAAGCGGCGAGCCCTCCGGATCGCCGGGCTCCCAGTCGCCGACGGCGGAGAAGTGGCCGGCCTCACCGATGGAGACGAACACCCCCATCTCGCATTCAGGGCAGAACACCTCGATGGTCCCGTCGGCCAAGCCCTCCAGAGCCGAGGACCAGACGGGGACGCCGTCAAACGCCATGACGCTCTGCAGCAGATAGACGTAGAAGGCGGGTTCAGCCGGGCGGCGGATCCGAGCGTGGGCCAGGGCCCGCAGTCGCTCGATCAGGGCGTCGTGCTGGTTTCGGGTCTCGTCATCGGCAGCAGCGGCGATCGCTCCGGCCAGGAGCAGCGCGTTGTCGCCGTCCTTGCCCGCCTCGCTTCCCAGATCGGCAAGTAGAGGGAGGGCAGCGAAGCTCGCCGAGTAGACACTGCCCTGATGGCACAACCGTGACCACAGGTCGCTCCAGCCCTCGTCGTTGGGCTCGGTGCCAAGCCGTTCGAACAGCCCGGGGATGTCATCGGCGGTGCCATACGCGTGCTTCAACTGCGACCAATCCGTCATGCGGTCATCCAACCAAGCCGGCTCTCAGCGGCTGGCCGCAGGGCGGGCAAGCTGCCGCCGGCGTCAAGGCGAACCGTGGTGAGCAGGTCTGGCCAACACCAGCGCGGCGAACTTCGCGATGGAGTCGAGGCCGGACTTTTCAGCCTGGCGAGGGGCACCACCGGGTGCATCTCGGCCATCGGCACGGTGAAACCGCGGCGGCGGGCCTCGGAGAGGTGTTCTAGGGGCGGACCCCCTGCGGGCGGAGGGTTGCGGCGCCTACTGTGCCGTCATGAAGACTTCCGGCAAGAAGAAGCCCCTTTCCGAGGATCTGAAGGTACTGGATGCCGACTTGGCCCTGGCTGCTGACTTGATCGCCGGCAAGGCGGCCACCAGCCTGCGCGATGGCCGTTGGGTGGACCTGGTCGCGGACCTGGTCGAGGCCAACCGGCGTACGCAGCTCAGCCTGCACGAAGCAGTGGAGAAGGCGCTCGCCCACGGTCAGAGCTTCGAGTCTCTGGCAGGTGGATCCCACCTGTCGGCCGAATACCTGCAGGAGGCGTACGAGCAGTTCGATCGTGCGGCGGTGGCACGATCTGGTCCCGGTAAGGACGGCCGGGAGGCATGGCGGGTCCTGGGCTGAGGGCCGTACCATCACGGCTCCTGAACTTCCACGGCCGACGGTGTGTGCATGAACGAACGTTCCGGTGAGGTGTCGAGCGAGCTCTATCCGGAGTTGGCTGTCCCAGGCGGTTTGAGAGAGGCGTTGGGTCGCGAGGCGGCTCGCCGCGGGTGTGGTGGCGAGCCGCTGGATCGTGTTGAGGGGTTCGATGCCGCGGTCGCGGCTTGCTGCGCGCGTGGGCAGGCACGGTTCGCTGTCTATGCGACCAACATCGACGAACGCGAGTTCCGCATCGAGATCTCCGGGCCCTCCGGCTGGCTGTGGGGTGCTTTCGGCAGCACCGAGGACCTCGCGGTGGTTGCCGCGATTCTGCATGCCTGGCGTGATGGCGCGTCCATCGCTCAATTGCGACGCGAGTGGACGTTGCTCGCGGCGACCCCGCTGGACGCGGCACCACCGGGAAGGGTGGTGTCGACCGCTTGGCGGCTGACTCTGGAACGCTCGCCGGTGATCAGACTGGGTAACGCCGAACTGGCCGAGGCCCTGTATGCGCAGCCGGCCCTGCGCAGGTTCTTCCCCTGGCCGTCGCACGGCCATTTCAGCCTGCTCAGCAGTACCGCGGACCCGTTCCACGAGGAGGTACCGCGCGTGAATCCGGCTGGGGATGGGCTGTGGAACGTGGTCACGCCGTGGTCACCGCAGACACCGGAACGGGTGCTCGGTAGCCGCCTCAGCGCTCGCGAGGCCGCGGCACTGGTGGCCGCGAATGTCCCTGCGGGCAGTGGCCCGGCCATCGAGGGAGGGTGGCCGGCCGGCGGCCGTATGGCCTGACCCGAGCTCACACGAACCTGGCCTACCGGTCGGCTTTCGTTATCTGGCGGCCCGCATGTCGTCGGTGACCTCGCTAGGGCGTTTTGTTGTCCCTTGAGCGTGCATCGCGCCGCACCCTGTTGTGCTGTGGAGGATCCACCGAACTCCCAAGCCGCCGCAGTGCCGTGATGCCCGCAAACATCACCGCAGCGAATGCGGTCCGTTCGCGAGGGGCGTTCTCCGGCACGCTCCGGCCTGTCTGTCGCCCTCGTCCCGCACGTGCGTTTCCGCGATCGGATGGTTGTCTCCCGGCCTTGCGGGCGTGCGGCGGGGATGAGTTCGCCCCGTTCAGAAGTGCTGTGCCCTCAGGCGGTGGCAGGGGGTGACGGTATCTCTGCTGCGCGCACGGCGCCTTGGGAAGGAGGTACCGGACAACGGACCGGCGAGGTAACGGTTTGACCCCCGCCCCGCCAGCACATACGTTCCCCTCTCTCGGTCTGATCTGCTGGGACAGACCCCATCGTGGTCCTTGGGGGACAATGAACTATTACCTCGACGTGCTCAAGCAGTACGTGAACTTCAGCGGACGGGCGCGGCGCCAGGAATACTGGATGTACGCCCTGATCCACACCATCATCATCGTCGTGCTGTATACGCTGGACCTGATCATCGGCAGCTTCCCGCTGCTCTACGGTCTTTACGTCCTCGCCACCTTGCTGCCGACCCTGGGCGTGACCGTGCGCCGCCTGCATGACACGGACCGGTCGGGATGGTTCGTCCTCCTCGGGGCGATCCCGTGCGTCGGCGGCATCATCCTCATCGTGTTCGCGGCCACCGAAGGCACGCCGGGTGACAACCAGTACGGCCCGAACCCGAAGGCCGGTCCCGGCTACACGGACGGCCCCCCGTTCACCCCGGCCCCCGGCCAGTACTGAGCGCAGTCACTCCGCTGCGGCCCCCGGTTTGCCGGGGGCCGCAGTGCGTTGCCCGCCGGTCCCGTCCGCTGCGTGCCGCGCCCGGCGCGTACCTCCCGCTGCGGGGAGGCTGCAAGTGCTCCCGCGGGCGACGCGCCGGACGATGCCCCCTGCGCCCGAACGGCCCGCGAAACAGGGCCGGGGCAGGCGGCGATGCACCTGGCGCGACGACCGGGAGCGGACCACGGACACGACACCACGCAGGGCCGGATCCACGACACTCGAGCCTGCTCCGATGCCGATCTCGAAGCCGGCGAGGCCGCCCGTGCGGATGGAGACGGCGATCAGGGCGCGCTGGGACATGCACAACCCGTAGCTCCTCTGGGTGGCCGGACCGCAGTGCCGGTCCGGCCGGACGGGATTCGCTCCGTCCCGGCCGGCTGCCGGGGCGGAGCGAAGGGGCGTACGGGTCCGGCTCAGCCGGTGCTGGCGAGCCGGCGCCGGCGGAGCACGGCGACTCCGCCCACGAGGGCGATGGCTGTGCCGGTTCCGCCGGCAAGCAACGGGGTGGAGGACGAGGCCTCGTGCACCCCGCGTTGGGAGCTGTAGCCGCTGGAGTAGCCCTTGGTGGCGTACTCCGAGCCGGGGAGCTTGTCGGCGTAGCGGGCCTTGAGCAGTTTCTGGTAGTCGCTGAGCGACACCGACGCCTGGCCGCCCAGTCCTTGGCGGGCCTGCTCGTTGAGCGGCTCGACGGTGAGGAGTCTGAGCTGGTACCAGCCGCGGATCTGCGGCTCCGTGAAGACCATCGTGCCCGCGGTCGCCTTGCTGGCGTACGTGGCGTCGCTGTCGCCGTCGCGCACGGCCGCCAGGTGCCAGCCGCCGCCCTGGGTGGGGGCGAGCATGACGGTGGCGTTGCGGCCGTTGACCGTGACGCTCAGGGAGGAGACCAGCTGTGTGAGCCTGATGGCCTCGGTGGGCAGTGGCTGAGCGGTGCCCGCGACGAACCCGGGGGTGATCTCGTTCCGTGCCACCGGGTCCTTGATCGTGAAGACCGGCAGGCCCTGGCAGGGCTCGGACGTTTCGGGGATCGTCTGCACCGGCTCGCCGGCGCCATCGTTGGGCACCGGAGTGCGCAGGAAGCGGCAGACGGTGTTGCGGACATCGGTGGACTTCACCGCGTCGAGGGCGGCCTGGTAGTCGGGGATGTCGGCCGGCAGAGGGTCCTTGGCCGGGGCCGCGTGCGTCGGGCCGACGACGGACAGCAGCGCGGATGCACTCACTGCGATGACGATGGACAGGCGGGGGAAGCGGGAGGCCGTCCGCTTGCTGGACATGTTGGTGCCGTTGGTGTCGCGCATGTCGCCTGCCTTAGCGGGAGATACCGATGCGGGAGTGAGTCCACTTGGAGGAGCTGTTGCTCACGTAGTCGTTGTAGTTCCACCACGTGTAGGTGGTGGTGTCCGGCCACGGGTCGGCCACGGCGATGGTGCTGTTCGACGTGTCGAAGCCGTAGACCACGTTCATGTGGCCGCCGCCGGCCGTCCACCCGATGCGGGCGCCGATCGGCCGGGCCGCCTTGACGTCGGTGTACACCTGGTTGAAGGTGGCCGCGCTGCTCAGGCCCGAGCCGGTGTGGGCCATGCCGAGGCTGCTCCAGCCCTTGGCCATGTCGTCGAGCGTGGCGGGCTGGTTGTTGCAGCCGTAGTAGGGCTGGGCCCGGTTGCAGAAGTCCGTCTGTGTGGAGTCGAAGCCCTGGAACTTGGCGATGGTCAGTCCAGAGGCGACCCAGCACCACTGGGTCTTCTCCTGTTTCAGCATGCTGATGGTGTCCTGGCCCGCTTCCGCGTGAGCCGTGCCTCCCGCGGTCGCGAGCGATCCCAACGCGCACAGCGCGATGGCCGACGCCGTGGTTCCGTACCTGAACCTGCCCATTTTCCTGCCTTCCCTTGATGGGTGCAACGAGATGAACGGGGCGAACTGGCAAGAATATGACAGCGCATCATGTCCGGGACATATAGAGGTCTCACGGGAAATTGCCCCATAATGATTAATTGTCAGGTAATGGCATGAATAGGACACTTGCTGCTCGCATCTATCTGCCGAGACGGGGTGTGATGCCCCCAACCGGCCGCCTTGGGCGGGCTCCAGGTGCTCCCTGGACGGGCGGGGCAGCACTGGAGCGGGGCCCGCCGGGGAGCGGGCCCTTGTGGCTCAGGGTCTGTTCCCGGCCTCGGCACCCCCGGGTTGCAGAACTCGCGGGGCCGGCCCGTGGAGTCGGGCAGGGGCTGGGCGCAGGCGGGGCAGTGGCGTACTGACCGCTACGAACGCAGCGGAGAACCTCGGGGCCGCCGCAACCACCTCACGGGGCCGGATCGACACCCCGACCGACGCCACAGCGACCTTCCCCGCTGGATGAAGCGCCTTACCAGCGCTGACTTCCCGATTCCGGCTTCACCCGACACCAGGGCGATCCGGCCACCCGAACCGGTCTCCGCGAGCCCGCGGTCCAGGTCGGTGAGCAGGGACGAACGCTCCAACAGCTCAGAGGCCAAGCTCCACCACAGAGCCGTCCGGGGAGCCTCGCTCCGGCATTCCGTTCACACCGCCCGACATCATCAGGCACCCGCAAGGCCGAGGTCGTCCGGTCCGCTGAGCGGACCGGTGCGCGACAGCCGCCCGTACGCCGTCCCATGCTTCTGGTCGGCAGCCCGCCACCGGCCAACGCGGTGGGGGCGCCGTCGAACCGGGGGTGTCACCAGTGATCCGCGATCACCACATCTACGCCGGGGCCGATCCGCACTTCTATGACCGGCCCGACCGCGCCGCACAGGGGCGTTTCGCCGCCGCCGACCGGCCGGTGCCGTCCGGTTGGCGCCGCGTGGAGCAGGAGACCTGGATTCATCTGACGCCCACCGGGGCTCGACTGCCCGACCAGGGCTGGAAGATCCACGTCTCCGCGACGACCGAGGACGCGGCCGAGGTCATCGACCTGGTCAGCGCGTACTGCGTGAAGCACGCGGTGGCCCACAAGTTCCTCGCCGGACCGCGGATCCACCTGCTCAACAACAGCAAGTACGCCCGCCGAGGCAGCAGCGGCAAGCTGCTCGCGCTCTACCCCACCGGCAGCGGGCACCTGCGGCGGATCCTGGACACGCTTGGTCCGCTGCTGGCCGGCCGCCGAGGCCCGTACATCCTGGGTGACCTGCGCTGGCACGACGGACCGCTCTACCTGCGCTACGGCGGCTTCGCCGAGCGCTGGTGCACCAACGAGGACGGCGATCGTGTGTTGGCCATCGCCCGGCCGGACGGCACCCTGGTCCCGGACCGCCGCGACCCGTTCTTCCGGCTGCCGGACTGGCTGACGCCGCCGGACTGTGTCGCAGCCCAACTGCGCGCCGACGAAGCCGCCAGCGAGGGAGTGCACCTGCCGTACCGCATCGAGCGTGCTCTGCACTTCTCCAACGGCGGTGGCGTCTATCTGGCGCGCGACGAGAAGACCGGCCGCAACGTGGTGCTGCGCGAAGCGCGCCCGCTGGCCGGGCTGGACGGCGCGGGAGTGGACGCGGTCAGCCGGCTGCGCCAAGAGGCCGCGGCCCTCAAAGCCCTGGACGGGCTCGACTTCGTGCCGCGGCTGCTCGACCGGTTCACCGTCTGGGAGCACCACTACCTGGCGGAGGAGTACATCGAGGGCATCGACCTGCGGCAGTTCCTGGCGCACGAAAACCCCATGACCCGGCCGGATCCGTCGCCGGAGCGCGTCGCCCGCTACACCGCCCGCGTTGTCGACATCACCGACCAGCTCCAGCGCGCCCTCGACGCCATCCACCAGCGCGGATACGTCTTCGGCGATCTGCATCTGGCCAACGTGCTGCTCCGCCCGGACGGGCGGGTCTGCCTGATCGACTTCGAGGTCGCCCACCGCCCCGGTATCGACCCGCCGCCCGCCATGGGCTGCCCGGGCTTCATAGCCCCGCACGCCGTCACGGGCACCGACCGCGACCAGTACGCCCTGGACAGCATGCGTCTCGCGCTGTTCCTGCCGCTCACGGTGCTGTTGGACCTGGACCCCGGCAAGGTGGACGAGTTCAGCGACGCGATGGCCGGCCTGTTCCCGGTGCCGCGCGGCTACACCGCGCAGGTCCGACGGGGCCTGCGCCGTCCAGGACCCCAACGTCCTTCCGTGGCAGAACTGTTCACCGGTGAGTCAACCGCCGCCCTGCGCACCGCACTCGGCCGCTCCATCAGCGCCTGCGCCACCCCGGCACGCGCCGACCGGCTCTTCCCGGGCGATCCCAGCGCCCTGCACGACGGCGGCTACACCCTGGCCCACGGCGCGGCCGGTGTCCTGTACGCGCTGGCCGTCACCGGGCAGCCGGTGGACGAGGAGCACACGCAATGGCTCTGCAACACCGTACGCCGCACGGACATCGCGCGCCCCGGCCTGTACGACGGGCTGCACGGCGCGGCGCTGGCGCTGCACGTGCTCGGCCGGCGTTCCGAGGCCTTCGACACCCTGGCCAGGGCGGTCGACGCCACCGGCGCCGACCTGCCGCCGGCACTGCACGACGGCTTGGCCGGTGTCGGTTCGGCCCTGCTCCAGCTCGCGGAACTGACCGGAGACGGAGGGCTGCGCGACGAGCTGCACTGCGTCACGGAGCTGCTCACGAACCGTCTCCAGGCCGATGCGACGACCCGCCACGCCACGGACGCCGGACCTGCCGCGGCCGGTACTCCGGGCGGCCGGGCCGGGCTGATGCACGGGAGCACCGGTACGGCGGCCTTCCTCCTCCAGCTGTACGAGTCCGGCCGCGACCCCGCCCACCTCGACCTCGCCGCGACCGCCCTGCGGGCCGACCTCGCCCACTGCCACACCAGCGAGGACGGCGCCGTCAACCTGCGGGACGGCGCGCGAATGCTGCCCTATCTCGCCGCGGGCGGCAGTGGCATCGGCCTGGTGCTGGGGCACTACCTGCGTCACCGGCACGATGAGAAGTTCGCGACCGCGCTGCGCGGCATCCTGCTGGCGGCTCGCGCCCAATTCGTGCTGTGCGGCGGGCTGTTCAACGGCCGGGCCGGACTGCTGGCCGTACTGGCCGCGCACAGCCCGCAGTCGGACCCCGCGCCGGCGCGCCACCAGCGGCTGCTCGCCTGGCACGCTGTTCCCGGCCCCGACGGCCCGGCCTTCCCCGGGGACCAGCTCTACCGGCTGTCCACCGACCTCGCCACCGGAACCGCCGGGGTGCTGCTGGCCCTGCACGCCGCGAGCGGCGCTCCGCTGAGGCTGCCCGGCCTGCCCCACCTGACCCGCACCGGACGGAGCGGGCCGCCGGCCCCGAGCGGCCCACTGGGCCGGGGTGCCGCCGCCGGCGTGGCCCGTCCGCCCGGCCCGCACGCCTCCGCAGGCGGGCCGCTCCCCGCACCGAGCCCGGTGCACTGACCCTCAGGGGTCCTCAGAACTCCCCGACGACCGTCGGAGAGAGCACATTTCCATCACCCAAGGAGTCACCGTCATGTCCGAGATCCTCGAGCTCCAGAACCTGTCCGTGAACGAGCCGGAAGGCAGCGAGCTGGCCGGCTGGAGCACCATCAGCAACCACTGCAACGACACCAAGCCGACCCTCGCTGTCCTCTGATCCACCCCGAACCGCCTGCCGGGCGGCCGGTATCCCCGGATACCGGCCGCCCGGTCGTGGCCCGTGCCGTGCACCGTCCGAGGAGAGGCCGTCGTGGAAGACGCCGCGTCAACCCCGCTTCACCGCAACCGTGACTACCAGCGCCTGTGGACAGCGCACGCCCTCTCCGCATTCGGCTCGCAGGCTTCGTACATCGCACTGCCCCTGGTACTGCTCGCATCCACGCACTCCGTCACCGACTTCGGCCTCGTCACCTTCGCCGAGACCGCCGCGTCCCTGCTCGCCGGCCTGCCTGCGGGCGTCCTCGTCGACCGGCTGCCGCGCAAGGCGGTGCTGCTCGCCTGCGACGTGACGCGGGCGCTCGCGTTCACCGCCTTCACCTTCGCTGTGGTGCTGCACCAGGTGTCGCTGCTTCCGGCCGTGCTGCTCGCGGTGGTCAACAGCGTGCTCAGCGCTCCGTTCGGCCCCGCCGCCTCCGCCGCGCTGCGGCACGTCGTACCCCCCGGGCAACTCATGACGGCCGTCTCGCTGAGCCAGGCACGTGCCGCGGCCGTCACGCTGGCCGGCCCGATGCTGGGGGCCCTGCTCTACACCATCGCGCCTGCGCTGCCGTTCATCGTCGACGCGGCGTCGTACATTGCGTCCGCCGCCTGCCTCCTGGGGGTCCGGCTGCCACGCGAGGCCCCCGGTGACGGCCCGACGGCCCGGCCCGCGTTCCTGCGCGACCTGACGACCGGTCTTGCCGAGGTACGCCGCAGCCCGTTCCTGCGATACACCCTGGTCAACGCCGCCATTGTGAACTTCGCCTTCAGCGGCATCGTCCTGGTGCTGATCGCCCAGGGCTCGACGAGCAGCGGAGCAGGCTTCCACAACGGCCTCATCATCGCCATGTCGGGGGCCGGCAACCTGCTGGGCTCGCTCGCCAGCCCCCGCGCCGGCAGAACGCTCTCGCCGCGCACTCTGGTACTCGCCGTCTGCTGGAGTACCGCCGCACTGACCCCACTGCTGGCCCTCGACGCCGGGCTGCCGGCCACGGTCCTCATCATCACCCTGTGCAGTCTGGCGACTCCGGCGGCCAACACGGTGATCTCCGCCGCGATGCTGCACAGCATCCCCGACCACCTCCAGGGCCGGGTGCAGACCGCGTGCGGCATCATCCCGGCGCTGATCATGCCCTTCGGGCCACTGACGGCGAGTGTGCTCCTCAATACCTTCCCCCCCGCCACCGCACTCCTCGCCAACGCCGCACTGCTGGCCGCGCTCGCGCTCTACAGCACGCTCGGCGGCAGCCTGCGCCACATCCCCGACCTCCGGAAGCAGCCCCTGGCGGCCCAGCCCGCCCCATCACCACCGCAGCCGGCCGAGGCGGACTGACGGCGCGACGGACGGCCCACACTCAAGAAGCAGAGCGTTTGCGGACGAAGCAGGACTGGGGCCCTGCCTCAGACGGCGATGTTTCCTATCCGCTCGTCGTCGAGTCCGTTCGACGCTCATAGCGCGAACGTGCGAGGTAGTGGGCTTGGCGGAGCAGCTCGCGGACTGCCGCATCGGTCCGCCGGCCCGGATTCACCACCGCGAGCCAGCCAACGGATCCGTGGACGGGGTGTGCGATCACAGCATCGGTGACGCGGACGCGCGCCCGCATCCGCGCCGAGATGGTCCGCGCGGTCGAGCCGGCCGCCACTCCTCGGGGCCGCGGCGCGCGCAGCCGTGTCCGCGCTGACCGTACGGGCAGCGCGGACACGGCCCTGCAACTCCTCAGGGAGGCGCACGGTGAGTTGGACACCGGCCCCAGGCCGTCCGCGGCCTTCCTGGATGCCTCCGGCAGGGTCGCCCCGACCGCGGAGTACGCCGCGGTCGGGGCCCATGTGCCCTCTGCCGCCCAGCAGTTCGCAGCCATGGCTGTACAGACCGCAGCCCGCCTTGTCCGCGGCCGCGGAGCTGTCGCCGGCGCAGTGCGTGCTGTACGCGGGCGTTGCCGGGCCCTGCGCTAGAAGGTCAGGTTCCAGGCGTCGATCTTGCCTGTGTCGGAGGCGGCGTTGTCGTTGACGCGCAGCTTCCAGGTGCCGTTCGCGACCTCCGAGGAGGCGTTCACGGTGTAGGTCTGGGCGATGTTGTCGGCGCTGCCGCCGGCGTGGTTGTGCAGCGTGTAGACGGTGCCGTCCGGCGCCACCAGGTCGACCTTCAGGTCACCGATGTAGGTGTGCTTGATGTCCACACCCACCTTGAGGGTGGCCGGGGCGTTGCCGGTCACGCCGGTGACGGCGATCGGGCTCTCCACGGTCGCGTTGTCGTTGATGGCGAAGTCCGCGAGGTTCTCGAAGTACTTGCCGGGCGGCGGGGTGGTCCCGACGGCCTTGAGGGCGTCGACCTGTCCCTCGCCGAAGAACGAGTTGTTTGCCGTCGTGCCCGTGCAGCGGCTGTCCGAGGGACAGGCGATGTCGTTGGCCAGGGCGGCCAGCTTGGCGCGGATCTGCGCCGGGGTGATGCCCGGGTTGGCGCTGGCGATGAGTGCCGCCACGCCGACCACGTGCGGGGTGGCCATCGAGGTGCCGCTCTTGCTGCCGTAGCCGCCGCCGGGGACGGTGGAGTACACGTTGCTGCCCGGCGCCGCGACGTCGATGACGCCCTGCCCGTAGTTGGAGAACGAGGCCTTGGTGACGCCCGTGCCGTTGGCCGCGACCGTGACCACGCCCGGCAGCTCGGTCGGGATGTCGAGGCAGGCGTTGGTGATGGTGCGGGTGACCGGCGTCGAGTCGTTCGGGCTCGCGGAGTCGGTCGTCTTGTGGGCGAGATCGTAGTTCTCGTTGCCCGCGGCGGCGATCTGGAGGGAGCCCTTGCCCTCGGCGTACTCCTGGGCGCGCTTGACGCCCTCGATGATGGCGGCCTGGTCGATGTTGTCCGGGCAGTTGAACTGCCACGGGTCCGTGTAATAGCTGTTATTGGTGACCTTGAAGCCGTGGTCACCGGCCCAGACGAAGCCGCAGATGGTGTTCTCGGCGAAGAAGAAAGAGTTGCCCGGCTCGGCGACCCGGACCGCGGAGATCCTCACCCCGGGGGCCACGCCGACGACGCCCTTGCCGTTCTTGGCCGCGGCGATGGTGCCCGCTACGTGGGTGCCGTGTGTGTCGACGTCCCGCCAGGCGCCGACACGGGTGTCGGGCTTGCCGTAGGCGCAGGAGACCGAGTCGGCCGCGTCGAAGTTGGGCGCCAGGTCCTGGTGCTGGTCGTCCACACCGGTGTCCAGGATGCCGACCTTGACTGAGGCGGAGCCCGGGTTCACGGCCCAGGCCTGGTCGGCCTTGATCTGGCTCATGTCGGCCCGGACCGGTTCTCCGGCCGGGGTCGAGGCCTGAGCCGGATTGGCCGGGAGCGCCGGGTTGTAGGCGTCGGCCGGGACGTCCGAGGTGCGCGTGGCGCCGACCTGCTGCACGCCGGCGACGCCGCGCATGGTGGCGGCGAATCCGCTGGACGCCGAGTGGGCGACGATCACGCCGATGGCGTCGAAGTTCGAGAAGACGGTGCCACCGTTGGCCGCGATCGCGGAGCGGACCGCCGAACTGTCACCGGGGGCGGTGATCACGAGGTAGGCACGCGTGCCGGCCACCCAGGTCGCACTCTGGGAAGCCGGCACGGCGCCCGGAACGTGGGCCTTGGCGGCCGGCGCGGTGGAGGGGGCGACGGGGAGGGTGCCCGCGAGGGCGCCCGTGGCGCCGAACGCGAGGGCGGCGCCGAGCGTGGCCGCCAGCACCAGCGTGCGTCTGGGGCGGCTGGATATGTGGGGTATCAATGCGTCCTCCGGAGACGGCCCGGTCGTGCTGAGAGCACCGGCCGGGCCGTACGAAACGAGTGGTGAATGCAAGATGTCAGACGGGTCCTCCTGTACGGAAGTACCTTTCCGAGCCGCGACGTTATAGGGGAATGGCTGAAAAGCCCTGCTGGGGGTGCTGGCGCAGTGACGCAGTACCGGATGGCCACCACCGAGCAGATGCACCGGGTGACCGCTCCCTGTGTGCGTATCGGGCAGACCTGGCGGCGGCTGCCCCGGTTGCGAGTTGAGGGGCCGGTCGACCGCATCACCCTGCCGCGGGCCGGATGGACCCGGGTGTGATTCCCCACGGCGTACGGCGTGCAACTCGCCGCACCCCATCAGAGGTGAGAGGGTGTCTCGTCCCGCACTTTCGTCCTGGATTGCCGGGTTGGGTCTGGTTCATGCGCCGCGCCATGTTGGGGTGGATTCGCCGGTGAGTCTGCGGGTCATGAGGTTGATCATCGCGAGGTGGATCATGGCTTCGGAGCGGTGTGGGCGAGCTTCGTAGTCGCGGGTCGGTCGGCGGTGTTGCATGAGCCAGCCCAGGGTTCTCTCGACCGTCCACCGGCGCGGCAGCACGGTGAGTCCTCTGGTGTTGGGGTCGCGGCGGACGATGTGCATGTCGATGCCGAGGGCGGCGGCGTGTTCGATGAGTTGCTGGCGGTATCCGCCGTCAACCCAGGGTTTGCGGACGGTCGGATGCTCTGCTGCCACGTGCTCGATGAGGGCCTGGGCGGCGATCGAGTCCTGGCCGCTGGCCGCTGGCCGCGGTCACGAGCACCGCCAGTAGTAGGCCGACGGACACCTCCCGCTGATCAACGCCGGCAGCGCGGCCGGATCGGTCCGGTGTCCCGGACGCGCAGCCCCAGCACCGGCCTGAGACCGGCTCCACCCGCCGTTCACCCGGTGCAGGGCCTGGCGCGACTACGCCGGCGCATCGCCGATCAACTGGCGAATCAGCTCAACCTTTCCCCGGGCTCGCAGATTTGGATAGGAGAAGGGCCGACCCAGTCCGAGGTGAAAGCGCAGACATGACTCAGTTGACCTTCGAGGAGGCTGCGGAGCAGCGAGGGCGGGCTCTGTACCGGACGGCGTACCTGCTGTGCGGTGACGCCCATCGGGCCGAGGACCTCGCGCAGGCCGCGCCCGGACGCGGAGATCAGCTGGAAAGGGAAGGACGTGCTCCCCGTACCGGCGGGCGCGAGCCGCGGCGGGGGAGGCGGGCGTAGGGAGTGAGGGCGGTCTTCTGCACGGGCGGGCTCTCCTGGGTGAGCGGTCACGGCCATCGGGCGCTGCGGTGAGCCGCGGTCGGCGGCGCGCGAGCGCTGGAAAGGGGAGCGGGGCGCCTAGAGGGCATGGCCCTTTCCGGTCGTCATGCGGTGATCGTCGTCGACGTCCGACCTCGCGACAAACCATTTCGGCGCGTCGCCCCCCTTGCTCGAGTACCGCGAGAGCACGAACCTGACCGCACTTGCAGTACTACCGAGGCCCCCACCACCGCTGAGCGTGCTGACGGCTGTGATGGCCACGAACACGGCGACCTCTATGTGAACCCGGATGACCCGACCACCGTCTACCACTCTGACGGCCTTCTGAAGCATGGGGTCTCTTCCCTGCCAGGCCGCTGCTGCTCGGCAGGCAAGAACTCTCCTGTGCGACCGGCAACTACGGCTGATGTCACGCCCATTGCATCCCCGACTCCACCAGGGTGGCGCGCTGCTCCACGGTTCAGCTTGTTCCGGCGGCTCTTGGTGTCGGTGATCCAAACGCCGAGCTTGATGATGTGTTCCTGGCCGTTGACGAGGATCCGTTCCTCGTGACCCCGGCTGAGACGGCACTCCGACGGGCCACGCCAAAGGCCGTGACGGGCTGGTGGTGAACCTCGTCGAAGGTCTGACAGGTACCCTCCTGGGCGAGAAGCGCGGGTCGCGCGAGGATGGCATGGGCGCAGACGTCGACCTTCTGGACAGGGATGCGGTCGCCGAAATCGATGCCGAGAACGACGGGCGTGAGCACTCCAGTGCGGCTTCGTGATCTTGCGTGGGCGTGGGAACCGTCGATGACGTCAGAGCCAGGTCACGAGGGGTGAAGCTGATCAGTATGGTGTGACGCGACCTGTACTCGAAAGCGTGATGGCCGTGACGGAGTAGCCATGCCCCCGCAGATGAAACTGACGGCGATAACACTCGACTGCCCTGATCCGCAGGCGTTGGCCGCGTTCTACCGGCAGGCCACCGGGCTCGAACTTCACCCCAAGTCCGACGATGACTTCGCGGGCCTCGTCCGTGAGGACGGGCTGTTCATCGGCTTCCAACGGGTCGACAACTACCGGGCCCCGAGCTGGCCGGACCAGGACGTGCCGCAACAGTCCCACCTCGACTTCGCAGTCGATGATCTCAACGAGGCCGAGGCCCTGTTGCTGGAGCTGGGCGCGTCCAAGCCGGAGTACCAACCGGGCGGCGACAGGTGGCGGATCTTCACCGACCCGGCCGGGCATCCCTTCTGCCTGACCGGAAGCTGAACCGCTCGCAGCCTCCCACCCGACAACCGCCCACGTTTCAGCGGACTCGGCGTTCCCGGCCTTGGCGTGTGGAGGCCCCTGGTAGGAATCGGGCCGGGGGACCTCCGGGGCGACACGGTCAGTAGTCACGGTAGTCCGCCCGCAGCCGGGTTCCGGCTTCGGCGGTACTGCAGCCGAGTGCGATGCCGACGGTCTCCAGCGAGGTGGCGTTCCGCTTGACGGTCATGGCTGCAGATCCTGCGAACACCCGGGCATCGTGCGGTTGGGGAGGCGGCCGGCGCGGTCCCTGCCCATCGTCAGATGCGCCCATCTCGATCCTTCGCGGTTACACATGGTGGTCGTGATGGCCCTATGGGGTAACCGTGGCAGCGACTCCTTACGCCATTCACAAGGAGGCAGGAGCCCTGCGGCCCCCGGACGCCTCCCGGGGACCGCACCGTTGTATCCGAGGAGCGGCGGTGGCGCACTTCCCACCCGCGCCGGCCCGTGCGAGCGGATACCGCTCGGGGGCGGTTCAGCGCGCCGCGTCCAGCCTCGCTCGCTGTTCCACCGTGAGCTCGAGGTCCACCGCGGCCAGACTGTCGTTCAGCTGCGCAACCGATGAGGCGCCGACCAGGGGGATCGCTGGAATCTCGGCGCCGATCAGCCAGGCCAGCACCACCTGGTTGACGGTCGCCCCGGCCTCCTCGGCCACTTCCCGCAGTACCGCCTGCTGCACCGGAGTGCCCGCGTGCTCGAACACCGGGCCCAGCGGCTTGTCCGCACGGACATAGGCACCGCCCAGCAGCGGGGAGTAGGCGACCAACGTGAGTTCGGGATCCTCCCGCAGAGCGCTGAGCATGTCACCGGCGACGACGCCCTGATCGCCGTCCTGGGAGAGCTGGCCCGGGAGGTCGGCGCGCTTGCGCAGGTAGCTGTGCTGGTACTGCAGGACCTCGTACCCCGGCAGATCGGCCGCCCGGGCGATGTTCCGGGCGCGTTCGACCTTCCACATCCAGTGATTGCTCACGCCCAGCAGGCCCACAGTGCCTTCGGCGACGAGTTCGGCGAAGCCCTCGACGGTCTCCTGCAGTGGCACCGTCGAGTCCTCGATGTGTGCGTACAGCAGATGCAGCGTGTCCATCCCGAGCTGTTCCCTGCTGCGTTCCGCCGCCTCCCGGATCGCCTTGATCGACAGCCCTTCCGGGTTGTCGACGTAGCTGGTGCCGGCCGCGAGTGGCCGGGCGCCGAGCTTCGTGGCGAGAGTGATCTCGTCCCCTATGCCGCGGCTGCGCCGCCAGCGTCCGAGCAGTTGCTCGCTCTCTCCGCCCTGACTGCCGTTGACCCAGAACGCGTAGTTGTTCGACGTGTCGATGAACGTGCCGCCGGCTTCGACGTACCGGTCGAGGATCGCGAACGACGTCGCCTCGTCGGTGGCCGTGCCGAACAGCATCGCCCCCAGGCTCAGCACGCTCACCTTACGGCGGGTGTCCGGGTTCTGTCCGATGACGCGGTACTTCATGGCTGTCCCCTCTCCGCTCGGCCTGTCGGGCCGAGGCAGTGAGCAGGAGTCTCGGTGTTGAAGTGCTCTCTATGTCAACCACGCTGCGGATGAGGCGGCGCCGCCGGTCGCGGCAAGGCCGATCAGGGTCGTGGGGCGGTGAGCTGCAAGACTGGGCGGTGTGAAGGGGTGTCGTCGACGAGGCCTTGCGCCGGGTGTCGCCCGATCGTGACCGTTCGAGTGGATGCAGAGGTGGGGAACGTGCTGGTTCCGGTGGTGCTGGTCGGTCTCTTGGTTGTGGCTGCCGTGGGATGCGTCTGTGTGGTGTGGGCCGAGCGCGGCGGGCCTCGGTGGGTACGCGCCGTGGCGAGTATGACGCTCACCGCGGGCGGGTTGCTGCGCCGCTCCAGGAGGCGCCGCCGCCGGAGCCTGAACAGCAACTCCGGTGGCGGTGACTAGGAATGGCAGCGCCGTGGGTCGCGGCCTTCCGACCCAGCTCGACCCACGGGGCTGCCACCGACCGATCGACTGGCTGTGCCGCCCGCTCAGCGGACGTGGACCGTCACCACGTCGGAGGCGTGCAGGCGCACGGGCTTCCGGTCGTGCGTGCTGGTCAATCCGTACAGTACCGCGCGGAATCGCAGATCGCCGCGACGCGCGGACGTGCCCCGTGCGGTGACCCGCGCATCGCCCTTGACCGCGGCGCTGCAGGTTTCCTGGTGCCACCCCTCGCCGAAGCCGTTCTCCTCCACACACAGTTGATGCAGGTAGCCGGCGCTGTCGTCGCCGCCCTGCGCCGTGACCGTGATGGTCTTGCCCACGTGGGCCGTGGACGGCGCCGTGATGTCCACCGAGCCCTTGGCGAACGCCGGCGCTGCGGCCAGAGCCACTGAAACGAGACCCAGCGCACCGATCACAGCCACCCGGCCGCCCCGCGCCTTCATCCCGGTCTTCTTCATCCCGGTCTTCTCCGTCCTGGTCATGGACTTCCCTCCCGTGGATCTCCTCCGTTCGGCGAGACCCAACCCTTTGCGAGGCGCCCGGTGCGCCTCGCTGCCTACCCAGATGAGCCGGCCACCCTGCCCGTCACAACTCGCTCGACGCCGTTACAGATCCAGGACAAAGTCCGCCGCGCCATGCCTGATCTCACCAACGGGTACCAAAACGCATCTCTCCGCTCTTTCCGAATCGCCGATGAGTTTTGGTCGGACGGGGAGTCGGTACCTCCAGAAGGGCACCCGACCACTCGGAGGAAACATGTCCACCAGCAACAACGCCTTGCCCCCCGTCGTCGACTCCTCCAGTTGGGAGAAGGAGCTGGCCGCTCTGCGCGTGCGGGAGAAGGCCGCCACCCGCGAGCTCGACGCCGTCGCGGCCCAACGCCGCCGGCTGCCGATGGTGGAGATGCCCAGCTACGTACTGGAGGGCGAGGAGGGACCCACCCCGCTCGCCGACATCTTCGGCGATCACCCCCAGCTGATCGTCTACAGCCACATGTGGCACGAGGGCGCCGAGTGGCAGTGCGGGGGCTGCACCGGCTTCACCTCCCAGTTCACCCGGCTCGCAGGCCTGGAGAAGTTCGACGCCCGGTTCGTGATCGTCACCCAAGGCCCGATCGACGAAGCGCTCGCCTACCGGCGCAAGGTGGGTAACACCATGACGTGGTACTCGACGGCGAACAGCACGTTCGGCAGCGACATCGGCGCCCCGCCGAACGGCGGCTTCGCGGTCAACGTGTTCCTGCGCGACGGCGACACGGTGTACCGCACCTGGCACACCGACGGCCGCGGCACCGAGCAGCTGAGCTACCTGTTCGCCCTCGTCGACCTCCTGCCCTACGGCCGCCAGGAGGAATGGCAGGACTCCCCCGAAGGCTGGCCCCAGTCACCGACCTACAGCCGCTGGGCGACACCGCAAGAGATCGCGGCGGCGTACGGTGAGGGCGGCGTCTGACGCGCCGGTCCGCCGGTCTGTTCGCGACGACACCAGTCGTCCGGGTGCGCGGCCGCGGCTCCGGCCGGGTCTCGATGTCGGGCATGGCCTGCTGCAAGTCCGGTGAGCGGTCCCGGCTGATCTACCCGATCCGCGAGTACCGGGGCCGCAAGGACAAGCCGAAGGGCTTCGGCCGGCGCGCCTTCCGCGACCTGATCGTCCGCGCCCGCATCCAGCTCTGCGGCCCGATCGTGCTGGTCAGGGACAATCTTCGCCGTCACCTGACTGCAGGTGTCCGAGAGTTCATTGAGGCGAACGCCGAGTGGCTTAAGGAGTTTCACCTGCCCCCTTACGCGCCCGACCTCAACCGCAGGAAGGCATCCGGTCTCTGGTCAAACGCGAGATCGACAACCTGGCCGCCGCGGACCTCGCTCAGATCACCCGAGCCGTGAAACGTCGGCTCAAGCGAGGTCCCGGTTCACATGCCAGGCAGTCGCCGACTCGGTCGTGGGGATCTGTACTACGCGACGCGAAGCCACATCGATGGCGATGTGGCCGAACAGGCCGCTGGTCCCGAAGACCACCGACCCGCTCTCACCGATCCCCGCCCAGGAGCACCGTCTCGGTCAGCGGCTGGTACTCGTAACCGATCAGCCCTGCCGGGACGCCGATCTGCCGCAGATCGGCGGCGATCTCGGCGGGCACTTCTGATGAGCAGCCGATATGGACCACGGCGTACCGGGGCGACGGCAACGGCGGCAGATCTCGAATCACGTGAACATCATCCTTGTGCGCCGGCGCACTGGGAAGACGTGGGCTGAGCCTCCCACCACCCTGCAACGGTCCCCGGCATCACTCAATCAAGTTCAGTATCGGGGGTAGACCTGGAACGTCACCGCTGGGACGCCCCCGAAGCGTGCGGCGGCCATGTCGAGCATGCCCTGGAGGAAGGACTGGGCGTAGTCCTTCGGGGACTGGTCGGAGAGCGCCGTGATGTACGCCCGGTGCTTCGCCAGCGAAGCCACCGCCCGCTCCGCTCCCGAAGGTGTGGCCTCCACCGCGTGCGTGGCCTGGGGGGACCCGGCCACGGCCACCCACCGTACGCCGTCCCACGGCGCGTCCGGCAGGTCGGGGAAGATCCAGCGGTTGCCCGCGTCACCCGCCGCGTCGAGTGTGGCGCGGCCGACGATTCGGTGGTCGGGGGAGTTCCAGGCCGTGCCGCCCCATGTGTCGTGGTGGTTGAGCGTGATGAGCAGCTCGGGCCGGTGCCTGCGGACCGCCGCGGCCAGGTCGCGGCGCAGTTCGACGCCGTCCTGGATGACGCCGTCGGGGTGGTCGAGGAATTCCACCGCCGTGACACCGACCACGGCTGCGCTGGCCCGCTGTTCGGCCTCGCGGATTCGGGCCGACTCCTTCGGCTCGAGGCCGTCGATCCCGGCTTCGCCGCGGGTGACCAGCAGATAGGTGATCTCTCGTCCCGCCGCGGTCCACTGGGCGATCGCCGCGGCGGCTCCGTACTCCAGGTCGTCAGGGTGGGCGACGATGGCCAGTGCGCGCTGCCAGTCATCGGGCATGGGTGTCAGTTGGTCCGTCATTTCCGCCACGTTAGGGCCTGTCCGGTCGAGTTGGAATCGGGATTGTGCCCGTGTCGGTGCGGAGCCGCGATGTGCGGAGCCCGACGTGAGGGCCGATGGCCGGTAGCGGAAGAGCGGCCGCCGGCCGCTGCTCGAAACGAGCAGCTTCGCAGGCGTTCGGATTCTTCGATCGAGCGGAGTCTCGGCCCATTTCCTGATCTCGTACCGCAGAGCTGCCACGCTGTTTTCGAAGGCGGTGGCCTCAAGCAGCGATTCTGTTTGGCTCGCGGTGATTTCAGGCGCACTGACGTTCGGCGCGCTGCCGAATCAGCTCCTCGACGGCGGTGGGCAGGGTGGTTTCGAAGTCGATGAGTTTCGCCCAGGTCGGGGTGATGACGATGCGGACCATGCCGTCGTACAGCGAGCGGACCTCGGCCTCCCACTCGGTGCGCTGCTCGGGTGTCATCGCGTAACTGCCGTTCATCTGGAGATACTCCTCCGGGATGCCGTCGACGACGTCCAGCTCGGCCCGCCCGCGGAGGAGCAGGATCTTCGGCGGGTGGACCTCGGTGTCGATGGTCAGGGCAACGATCGGGTTCTTGCGCAGTGCGGGCAGTTTCGGGGCGTTCTTCGTGGTGCACAGGACGATCTGCGAGCCGTTCCAGGTGAACGCGATCGGGATACTGCGCGGGGTGCCGTCCGTGGCGACATAGGCCAGCCGGGTCAGGTCGCGAGCCAGCAGCTCCTGGCTGATCGGGCGGTTCAGGATCCCGGTGATCTCGGTCGGCTGCATGGTGATCGCTCCTTCGTCGAGGTCGTGGAGCGGCCGGCTCGAGGCCGCTCGTGCCCCCGGGACGGAGCCGGCCGCCCGTTCTCGACATCCCAGGCGCACGAATTCTCAAAACGCTCTGGTGCCGAGCGCCACGAGGCACTGTTCGTCGAAGGCGAGGACGGGGAGGTCCTCTGGACCCCGGAGATCGACCGCTGCAGTGACCGCTAACGCCGCCTCTCCAGATCGCGCACGAGCACCGCGTGGCACGTTCCAAGGCCCCGCTCGCACTTCTTGGGATTGGCGACTTGACGTCCTGTAATCGGGGTCGGATCTCCCCTGATCACGCGTCCAGATGCGACGCGAATGCGTTGAAGCTAGTTTGGATATGGGAGATGCGCCCACAACGCTGGTGGAGCGGCGAGCCCGGCGGGCGCTTCGGTTCTGGTGAAACAGAATCAACCGACAACACGCCCGTTCCCAGCAGCCTCAACCGAAGCGATGCGGAACGCTATCAACGGAACTCCTGCAGAATGGCGACTTGAGCATCTCTCGGCCTATCAAGAGATGGAAGGGTGTCGCATATGGCAGAGAAATTGTCGCGGGCCTGGACTGCGGACGAGGCTGCCGAACACCAGCGATCACGCGGTCCGGACCGGACGGACGCGGCGGTCCCGATGGATCGGACTACGGAAGTCTCCAGCGGTGAGGACCACCGTCCCGGCGTGGAGAGCGACCACGCCGACGACGACGGCCGCGGTGACGACCCCACACCGCAGGAGGGATGACCGTGGGACTCTACTTCCAGAACAGCACGTCGACGACTGTTTGGTTCGCTTACGCTTATTCGGACAGCGACTGCGCGTCAAAGGGTGACCAGTGGTCGAAGACCGGATGGTTCATGGTCACTCCGCACACAGATTTGAAGGTGCGTTCCGGCCCGGTCAACGGGGCGAAGTACTTCTTTTTCGCGGAGAATCAGGACAGAAGTCTGAGCTGGGGTGGCGAATTCTTCACCCCAGCTCCGGACCAGGCATTCGAATGGTGCTGGAACACGGGGAGCACCGACTCCCGGCTGCTCGGTATGAAAAAGGTAATCGCGCCGGTGACCTCGATCAATCATACGATCAACGTCGTCGGGCCCTGACGGGCGCACCCGGTCCGAGGCACACCGAAATGGGGACAGTACGCACCCGCCGAGCGGGCCCGCGCATGCAACGTGACAACTCCGGCCGCAGCCCGATCCACCAACTCCATCACGAGACCGGCCAGATGAGGGAACGGCACCTCGAGACTCCGCGAAGAACACGCGAGACATGATCACAGCCAACCCCTGGTCCCTCGCGTACTCCTCTCCGTCATGCCTGCCGGACCGGGAGCGTGAGCGCAGCTTGGGCCCTCCGCGCCGCGCAGGGCCCAACATGAGGGCCGGCAGCGCGGGTTCGGCCACTTCGTACGGCATCGTGGCCGGTCAGCGATGGCGTACCGGCTCGGCAGGAAGATCGCTGGGTATACTGCAGGCGTTTCGGGGAACCGGCGAGCCGGAGTCGGCCGACCTCACACGCCACCTCGCGTTCATCGGCATCCAGACCCTGGCGGCGCCCCGATGACCATATCGCCGAGGAGGCCGTCCCATGGAACCCGTCACGCTGATCACCGGTGGCTCGAGCGGAATCGGTGCCGCCACCGCCCGCGCCTTGCTCAAGCAGGGCCACCGCGTGGCCGTCACCGGACGTGACGCGGACAAGCTGACCACCTTCGCCGCTTCGGCCGCAGCGGGAGAGCGGCTGCTGACGATCACCGGAGACACCAGCGACGCCCACGACGTCGCCTCCGCCGTGCGCCGCGTTGTGGACGCGTGGGGCCGACTGGACAACGTCATCGCCAACGCCGGGTTCTCACTGCCCGGCAACCTGGAGAGCCACGCCCCCGAGGACATGCGCGCCATGGTCCTCACCAACGTCCTGGGCCCGGCCCTGCTGGTGCGGGAGACCCTGCCGCACCTCAGGGAGTCCAAGGGCCGGATCGTGATCATCGGTTCGGTCGCCGGGGTACGCAACACGCCAGGCAACCTGTACTCGGTCACCAAGTGGGCCGCGCACGCACTGGCCGAGAACACCCGGCTGCTGGTCGGCAAGGACGGAGTCGGCGTGACCGTCGTCGCCCCCGGAGTGGTGGACACCCCGTTCTGGGACGAGCGCGGCGGCACCCCCGAGGCGACGCCGACGATGACCGCCGAGCAGATCGCGGACACGATCGTCTTCGCCGTCAACCAGCCCGCGGGCGTGGACATCAACCACATCACCATGCGGCCGACCGGGCAGCTCGGCTGACGCCGCGCTCCCAACGACCGTACGATAAGGCGCCTTGTTTCGTTGCGGTCCTGCTCTCCGCCACGCCGGGATGACCGTCGGGCAGTACCGGTACCGATATGGGCTCCACCGGCCAGGTCGCCAACACCGGCGACCTGGCCGACCGCGCCGGTTGGCGCGGGTAGGAACCCGGTCATTGGGGGAGTCCTCATCGCGGTGCCTCCCCTGCACGGAGCCCGCACGCCTGGCCGGCAGGCCAACGCGATCTCGTCGTCCTGCCCGCTCATGCGTTGCGACCGCCGCCCTCAGCGTCACGCTGTCGGAGCCGCCGTCGGCACCAGCCGCACGCCTCGGAAACGGTCCCAGGTCGCGGGTGACCCTGGGGGGGTCCGCGGATCAGATGACGATGCGGTCCAGGTTGGGGCCGGTGCCCGCCGCGTTGGTGATGGCGATGGAGTTGGTGCCGGCCTTCAGGGGTACCTGGACCCTCAGGGTGACGACGGTGTTGTAGTCCGGCGTTGCCGGGAAGTTCACTGTCTGGGTGGCGCCGTTGGCGGTCACGGTCGCGGTGTGGATGCTGCCGACGCTCATGAAGTAGATGGTCATCGGGTAGGTGCCGGTGGCGGGTGCGGTCACCGAGTAGGTGCTGCTGCCCAGGAAGCTGATCTTCTTACCGCCGGAGCAGTGTGCACAGTTGGTGACCGTGGTGCCGGTGCCCAGGGTCGCCTTCTCCGCCTCGTAGGACTTGCCGGGGGAAGGGGTGGTCGTCGGCGTCGCGGTCGGAGTATCCGTGGGCGTGGGCGTGTCCGTCGGGGTCGGGGTGGGCGTGCCCGTGGGTGGGATCACCGGGCCCACCGTCTTGAGGAAGAGCGACTGACCGGTGTCGGTCCGGGACGCGTCGACGCCGTGGCCGCCGGTGTAGTCCTTCTGCTCGTTCTTCGCCCAGTCGGCGATCGGCGTGCCGCCCACGTCGAGCGGGTGGTAGGCGCCGCCGGACGGGCCGGCCACGCCGAACTGGTAGATCGTGTTCTTCAGCGGGTAGTACGGCTGGTACGGACCGCCGGTGGACAACTGCTTGGTCATCGTGTTGTCGAAGAAGACGTTCTGCGGTCCGGTTGCACCCGACCACTTGACGCCCTTCTGACCTGCGGTCCAGTAGATCGGGTACCAGTTCGAGGTGTCGGGTGTCGTGTTGGCGCCGCCGTCGTCACCGCAGTTGGACTGGCAGTTGCCGGCGCGGTGGTCGTACGGCACGGCCTGCGTGTTGAGCTCGATCAGGTTCCGGCGCTCGTACCCGCCGTGCAGGTTGAAGTCGGAGTCGATGTCGTTGCCGATTGCCACGTTGTCCGACGCCGACCACTGGAACGTGAAGTGCCGCAGGTTGCGGGTGACGTTGTTGGCGTAGAGCGAGTCCCAGACCCGTGAGCCGCGGAAGTAGCCCCGGCCGCCGGCGCCCTTGTTCCATGAACCGTCCAGGAAGTTGTCCTGGATCTGCAGGTTCTTGGCCTCTTCGGTGACGATCGGGTGCGAGCCGGTCATGTAGGTCCGGACCCCCCGGACCCAGTCGTTCACCGCCCACTTGAGAACGATGCCGTTCATCTCGGCGTGCGGGTCCATGTTGCCGTAGTTCTGGACCGAGGCGGCCTGGTTGAGGTTCGACATCGGCTGGGTCATGTAGAAGTTCTCCAGGCCGACTCCGACGACCGGCTCGACCAGCGGCGATGCCTTGCTGGCGTAGACCGCACCGTCTATCGGTGCCGAGCCGTCGGAGGTGGAGTCGATCGGCATGTCGTACTCGAGCGGCTTGTCGACCGTGACCGTGTGGTTGGTGGCGTCGACCGCGCTGATCGTGAAGATCTGCTGCCGCATCTGCAGGTTCTCTTCGGGGAAGGTCGTGCTGACCGCGTCCATCGACTGGTAGAACTTCTGTGAGTTGGCGGCCATCATATTCACGAAGCCGCCGACCTTGAAACCGGTCATTTTGGCGCTGGTCGCCAGGTAGACGACCGTGTCGCCCTGCCGAGCGGCGAACGTGGTCTCGCCCGGCTTGGCCCGCAGTTTGGCGCCGGCCTTCCATTGCTGGTTGATGGAGCCTAGGAAGATCTCCTTGCGGTTCGCCGGCGCGGCGTTGTACTCCGCCTGGTAGGAGGGATCGACCGTACGGGAACTGACCCGGAACAGGCCGGTGCCGGGCCACGCCCAGCCCATCTTGCCGTCGCCCGAGGTCATGTTGTCGCCGTCGGAGTCAGTGCCGTCCGGGGTGAGGGTGTCGTACAGAGTGTTGGCATCCGGCCGGTACTCGAAGGACGTACCGGTCGTCGGATCGCTGCCGGCGCCCCGCAGGATGGTGTAGTTGGCGTCCACTGCGATCTCGTGGGAGACGTTGAGGACGCCGGCCGGGAACGAGATCAGCGACAGCTTGGTGTACGAGCCGGTCGGCGAACACGTGCTCTTCAGCTTGTCGATCGCGGCCTGGATGCCGTTCGTATCATCCTTGCTGTCACTCGGCACCACACCGTAGCCGGAAGCCAGTTGGGACGGTGTGATCTGGCAGGACGTCGACGGGTTGATCTCGGAAGCGCCGGGTAGTGGCTGGCCGCCGAGGTAACCGGCCTTGCTCCAGTCGGGCATGCCCGGCAGCGGGGCGCGGCGGTTGGCAGCCGACAGGTCGAGTGCCCGCTGCACGGGCACGGGGGTGACGCCGGGGGGCGCGGCGGATGCACCGGCGGTGCCGGCAGCGACGCCGGTCCAGCCGGCCGCCGCGACGCCGGCGGCCAACAGGGCCAGGGTTCCGCCGAATGCCAGTCGGCGTCTTCTGTTCGATGGCATGGGGGTGTCCCAACGCGAGGGGCGGACGTAGGGGTCGGGCACCGCACGGCTGGACGCGGTGCCGGGCGCGCGGGCGGGCCGTATCGACAGCTGCGGGATCGACGTGTCGAGGTGGGTCCCGCCGTGTTCCGGCGGCTGAAGCAGGGTGGAGCAGCCCGTGCCACGTGCCGATCGACCGCGCAAACGCGAGCGCCTGATGGATGGTAAGAAAACTTTCCTAACTGGTATCTCGCCCAGAGTCTTCCCAGGCCCTGCGGTAGTCAAGAGGTTGAACACGATTCATCCACATGAACACCTTTTCTCCAAAGCAACCGCCTCGGCCGTGGATGCGGGGATTCCGTCGGCGGTTCCACGGCGGAATGCCGGGCGCCCGCCGATGGTGATGCGAGGGCGGGAGGCCGAGTGCCTCGGCGAGGCGTCGAAACGCCCATGAAGGCAGTTGCTCCTCCGCCCTGGTCCACCTCTGGGGCGCAGTGGGGGTTAATTATTAGGAAAGTTTCCTTCCCAACTGCTTGACGGGCGCTGCCCGGGAGGGATTGACTGCGCGCCGCGGGGTCAACTCCACTACACCCGGCCCCGCGCCGTTTCTTACCCACTCGTCAGCTCGACTCAGCTGAAGGCGTCCTCCCGAGCTACGTCCGCAAGCCCAACGGTTCCGTCGAGGCACCAGATATCGCAGCTCCCCTCGCTGGGACACCGTGCTCCATCGGCTCTCTCGGAGCATCCGCTCCGCACACGTTCCGGTCCCGCGACACCGACCGGGAGCCCGACCCCCTTGGGGGATGCCCCGTCCCGACCTCACCTGGAGGACATCCGTGACATGGTCACGACTCACCAAGGGGCTTATCGCCACCGCGCTGCCGGTGGCAGCGGTGGCGATGGGCATCAACGCGACCGCCAACGCCAGCCCCCAGGCAATGAACACGTTCCCGGCCCACTACGCCGCGCCCTACCTGGAGCTCGCCGGCGACACAGCCGGCGACATCGCAGCAGACATGAGGGCCACCGGGCTGAAGAACTACACCCTGGCCTTCCTGATTCCCAAGTCCGGTTGTACTCCGCAGTGGGAGGCCGGCAACAGCGCACTGGGCGCCTTCACCTCCCAGGTCAACGACCTCAAGGCGGCCGGCGGCAACGTCATCATCTCCTTCGGCGGCGCCGAGGGCGGGGAACTGGCGCAGACCTGCACCTCGGTCTCCTCACTGACCGCCGCCTACGCCAACGTCGCCAGCACTTACGGCATCACCCGCCTCGACTTCGACATCGAAGGCAGCACCCTGGGCAACACCGCGGTCAACGCCCGCCGCAACCAGGCCCTGGCCGCTCTCCAAACCCAAAACCCCAACATCGAGGTCGACTACACCCTGGCCGTGGACCCCTCCGGCCTCGAATCCGACACCCTCAACCTCCTCAAGGACGCCAAGAGCAAGGGCGTCAAGATCAACCTCGTCAACATCATGACCATGGACTTCGGCGACGGCGAGAACGCCCTCAACGACTCCCTGTCCGCAGCCAAGGGCACCGCCGCACAACTCGCAAGCCTCTACGGCATCACCACCGCACAGGCATACGGACGTATGGGCCTCACCCCCATCGCCGGCAAGAACGACGACAACGAGAACTTCACCCAGGCCGACGCCGCCACGCTGGAAGCCTTCGCTGCCACCAACGGCGTCCAGGAACTGTCCTTCTGGGAAGTCCACAGTTACGACAAGGCCAGCGGCTACGCCTACTCCCGGATCTTCAACAAGATCACCGGTGGCGGTACGCCGCCGACCGACCCGCCGACCGACCCGCCGACTGACCCGCCGACTGACCCGCCGACCGGTGGGAACAAGTCGTACGAGGCAGAGGCGTCGGTTCTGGCCGGTGGGACGACGATCACCAGCTGTGCGCACTGCTCGGGTGGGAAGAAGCTCAGCTACCTGGGCAGCGGTGGCACCGCGACGTTCAACAACGTCGCAGAGGCGGCTGCGGGTAGCTACACGATGAGCGTCTCCTTCATGAGTGTCGGCCAGTCCCGCTCCGCGGTCGTGACCGTCAACGGTGTGAACCAGACCGTCAGTTTCCCCGCGACACCCGACTACAACACCGTGGTCACCAAGGACGTCACCGTCCAGCTCAAGGCCGGAAACAACACCATCAAGTTCTCCAACCCCTCCGCCGGGGCACCCAACCTCGACCGCATCGTCGTCTGACAGCTCAACGGGAGCCGGAGCCAGGATCACCACCGCGGCCGGCACAGGATCCATGCGAGGACCGATTCCGCTCAAGATCACGAGTCGGTTGTCCCTCGGAAGTATCGATCTGGCATGGCCGATTGATGAGGCGAGGCAACTGCGCGACGAGAGTCGCACTTGCTCTGACTCGTCAAGAGGCTTTGCCACCACACAATGGAGGTCCCACACCCCTATGTCATCGATCCGTACGCGCCTCGTTGTGGCAGCCGCCGCAGCCACCGCGCTCACCATCCCCCTTGTCGTCGGCCATGCCGACGCCGCCACGACATCCGCAACGGTCAAGGCCGCACCGGCCGCGACCTCCTACACCGCCGCCCAGGTGCTGGCCGGCATCCAGCAGAACTCGACGGCCGCCAACAAGGTCAACACCAAGCCCCACATCAACACCATGACCCACGCCGACGTGAACGTCTTCCAGGTCGCGCCGGGTATCTACACCTACAGCTCCGGCATGGCCATCGACACCGACGGCAGTGACCCCGACCCCGACCCCGACCACCAGGGCGAGACGACCTGGGAGGACAGCAACGGCCAGGCGCTGGGCGCCCACAAGGTCCCCTTCTACGTCCTCGGCGACGACTGCTGGGACCGCAAGACCCCCTGCCCGCACTTCTACTTCAAGGAACACGGCATGTCAGGGCGTCAGTTCGCGCTGATGTTCTACAACGGCAAGGTCATCGGCTCGATCTTCGGCGACACCCAGACCGCCAACGGCCAGGACACCTCCGACAACGACTCCCGCGAACTCGGCGAGGCGTCCGTCAAGGCAGCCCAGCTGCTCGGCATACCCAGCAGCGGCACCACCGGTGGCGTCGACAACGGCGTGACCCTGGCGATGTTCTCGGGTCCGTCCTGGGTCGTCAACGGCACCAACGCCAACCTCAACGCCAACGCCCAGGCCCTGGTCCAAAAGGCTCTGGACACCCTCGGCTCCAGCATGAACGGCGGCACGCCGCCCACCGACCCGCCGACCGACCCGCCCACTGACCCGCCGACCGGTGGGAACAAGTCGTACGAGGCAGAGGCGTCGGTTCTGGCCGGTGGGACGACGATCACCAGCTGTGCGCACTGCTCGGGTGGGAAGAAGCTCAGCTACCTGGGCAGCGGTGGCACCGCGACGTTCAACAACGTCGCAGAGGCGGCTGCGGGTAGCTACACGATGAGCGTCTCCTTCATGAGTGTCGGCCAGTCCCGCTCCGCGGTCGTGACCGTCAACGGTGTGAACCAGACCGTCAGTTTCCCCGCGACACCCGACTACAACACCGTGGTCACCAAGGACGTCACCGTCCAGCTCAAGGCCGGAAACAACACCATCAAGTTCTCCAACCCCTCCGCCGGGGCACCCAACCTCGACCGCATCGTCGTCTGAGGACCCACTGCCAGGTCATGACCGGTGGCCGTGGGGGCCGCCGGTCATGACCGTCACTACAGAGGTGCCGAAACCAGGTCCCGACGTCGCGGGCTACACCCGATGAAGAAGCAGGGTGCCATCACCCTCGGCATCGGCGGTGACCTCAGCATCGGCGCGGCCGGCCTGTTCTACGAGGGCGTCATGACCTCCGGCCACCCCTCGGACGCCACCGAGAACGCGGTCCAGGCCAACATCACATCGGTCGATCACGGCACCTCCGCCACCGGGTCGGGCACGGGAGAGCTGCACGGGGTAGGTCTCGGCAGGGGTCTGGACGTGCCGAACGCGTCGACGGCGAACGACACCCAGGGGCAGGACCCGCAGCCACGGCCCAGCCCTCTCCTGAGCGTGCGCCACGGACGTGGGCCCAGCGGCGCGTTCGAGATCCGGGACACCGCGCTCAGTGCGCCGGAGAAGGCGCAGCGGGCAGGCGGGTGAAGCCGGTGATCATCCACGCCGCCAGGGCGGCGGTGACGGCGATCTGGGCAGCGGACAGCACGGACACGTGCATGGGCGGGAGCCTCCGGGTGGGAGGTGAAAGTGATGGGTGAGCGGCCCCGTGATCTGGGGCGCCGGGGGTCAGCGCTCGGGTTTGGGGGGCCGCTGCATCAGCGCGGCGGCGGCCTCGTCGAGGATGACGTTCTTCACCGCACCGCCCAGCTCGCAGCCGATCACGTCGGTGCTGGCGTAGGGCCGGAAATAGGGGGTGTGGCACGCCTGCTGGAAGCGGCGGGCGGCGCCCTCGCCGGTGCAGGCGATGGTGGCGGCGGCGGGATGGCCGTCCATGATCTCGCGCGCCAGGTTCGGGCCCGACAACACCGCGACCCGGTCCGCGCTCACGCCGGTCACCTCAGTGATGACCTGACTCGCCCGCTCCCCACTGCCCACCTCGATGCCCTTCATTAGCGACACGATCACGGTGTCGGGACCGATGTGCGGCGCCCACGCGGCGAGGTTGCTCCGCAGGGACTGTGCGGGGATGGACAGCACGAGGTAGTCCGCGCCGTCCAGCGCGACGGCCGGGTCGGTCGTGGCCGTCAGGGAGGCGGGCAGCTCGACATCCGGGAAGTAGCCCGGGTTGCGGTGCACCGTGTTGATCGCGTCGGCGATCTCGTTCCGGCGGGCGTGCACGATGACGCTGGTGCCGGCGTCGGCCAGGATCTTGGCAACGGCGGTACCCCAGGACCCGGCCGAGAACACCGCCGCGCGGGCGGAACGGTGCCGACTCAACTCGAGGTCCCCTCATCGGGCACAGGCCCGTCGCCGGGGAAGCGGCCGGGCAGCGTGGGCAGCACATGGTGCGGCTCACGCCGCATGTTCCCCGCCGGGGCTTCGTCCAGCTCGTGGCGCAGCTCGTCGGCGTGGGCGATTCACAGCCGGTAGAGCCGGTCCCACACTGCGGGCTCGGCCGGGCGCTCGTCGAGGTGCTCCACCGTGAGGCCGGCGGCGCGGGGCTGTTCTTGCCAGACGGGGTTCTTGCCGGGCCGTGTGGCCGGGGTCAGGACCAGCCGGCCACCGGGGGCCAGGACGCGGCCGAGCTCGCGCACCGCCGCGCCCCGATCAGTGGCTCCTCCGAGGGCGTCCACGCACACGATGCCGCGGGTGATGGAGTCGGGCAGGCCGGTGTCCTCCAGTTCAGCGACGCGGAAGGTGGCGCGGTCGGCGGACATGCCGAAGTGGTGGCGGTGGCCGGTGGCCTGGGCGACGGCGATGGGGGACAGGTCGAAGCCTTGCAGGCGCAGGCGCAGGCGCAGGCGCAGGCGCAGGGCGAGGGCGCGGGCCAGCCACAGGCCGATGCCGCTGGTTCCGCAGCCCGCGTCCATCAGGAGGTGGCCCGGGCCGTTTCCTCGTTACGCGACAGCGCGGCCGATGAGTTTGTTGCTCCCGGGCAGTCCAAGCTCGTGACACCCCATGAAAGGACACCACCATGTCGGAGCTTCTCGTCGATTTCATCACCTCCCTCGACGGCTATGCGTCGGGAGAGGGATGGCCCGGGTTCTGGGGCCTCGAGGGCCCGGAGTACCTCGCATGGCTCGGCGAGCAGCCCGAGGCCACCCACCTGATGGGAGCGAACACCTACCGCCTGATGTCGGGCTTCGCCGCAGGCGAGGTCCCGAAGGGCCAAGACGAGTTCAGGCCTGAAGAAGAGGCGTCCGTCGACGAGCTCACCCAAGCGTCCAAGGTGGTGTTCTCCTCCTCCCTCGAGGAGCCACTGACCTGGGCCAACTCCACGCTCGTCCGCGACGACGCTGTCGAGGCGGTCCGCGCCATGAAGTCGAGTGGCTCGGGGCTCCTCAGCACGATCGGCAGCCTCAGCCTGTGCCGGTCCCTGCTACGAGCCGGACTCGTCGACCGCTTCCGGGTCGTGATGTTCCCGGTGATCACCGGGGCCACGGGCGAAGAACGCATCTACGACGGCTATCCGGACGTTGCCCTCGAGATGATCGAGCACCGCACCTTCGACGGCCGCATCCAGCTGGTCGAGTACAAGCCCCGCGTGCTCGAGCAACCGCCGCTCGGCGTCCCCGCGTGACCTCGCCCCATCCGCCGGCCTGGACGGTTGCCAGGCCGGCGCCGACGGGCGCGGGGCAAGACCTTAGGAGGGGGCGATCGGCCAACGTCAGGACGCCCGGCCCACCTGGCCCTGAACTGTCGCAGGTCAGCCCACATACGCCCTCCCAGGCCGCAGTCTCCGCAAAGTTCCACCTTCCGGATATGGATGCGCCGCTGGACGCTGGGCAGAGGCTCGCGAGCTGAGGGCTCTACCTGTCCTGGGGCCAGCTGAAGCGCTCAGTCACACCTTCTGTGCCTGAGCGCTTCAGCTGGCGAGTGAGGGCGACACCTGGCGAGCTGAGGGTTCCGGTGTCGAGGCTGATCCAGATCATGTTCATCAGTCGGCGCGCAGCGGCCCGGGGCTGCTCGCCCGGTGCGGTGAGGGCACATTCGGCGGGCTTCCTCTGCGGCTTCCCGCAGGTCGGTCAGGTCGGCGCGGCCGACGTGACGTTCGTCGGGCGGCGGCTGATCCGGGCGGCGGGGCCGGGGTCGGCGGGGTTGGCGAGCCAGCGGGTCGGGGTCGCGAACGCGCCGATCGCGAACGGCCTGCTGTGAACGAAGGTTCGGCGGTCCACGGTGCTCCCGTGCTCGGCGGTGGCTCACCGGGCGGAGGCATGGGTATCGGGGGAAATCCAAGCCGACTTCGGGGTCCGGCGCGGGCATCGCGCTCATGCCCACCTCGGCGATGGAGACCTGCCGCACCAGGCATTTGCCCAGCGCAATGGCAAGACAGGCCGGGTCCGAGTACGGGGGATCAGCGCCCTGACGGTCCAGTTCGCAACATTCGTATGGGTGTAGGAGCAGGCGGGGGCCAGGGCCTTGACCCGGCGGACCACCCCCGGTCGCGCGGGAAGGCATCTTTTGGCGTAGTTCTTCGCTGCGGAAGTGGCCCCGACATCGGCGCGCAGGTACTGCGTCCTGGACCTCGACGCCACGCTGGCCACCTGCCACTCCGAGACCAGGCCGCACCCACGTATAAGGGCGGCTTCCTGTCCTCGCACGGCCGCTCACTCGCGGCCGCGCTGATCACCGCGCGAGATACCCGGTGACTGCATAGGATCACACTGCCGCTACGACACCCTGCTCCGCGCGTGCGCGGGGCACGTGCCACACAGCCTCGCAGTACGGCGGCCGTCTACCAAAGGAGACGGCCGGACGAGCTCCGAGTCGACCGATCAGGAGTGTCATGTCAGGACAATTCGAAGCGACGGTCGAGGTCGACAGGTCCATCGAAAGGGTTTTCGCCTACCTCGCCGACGGACGCAACGATCCGCAGTTCAGCCCCCGTGTGCTCAAGATCGAACGGTTCCCCGACACCCTGACCGCCGAGGGCACGATGTTTCGGAGCACCGTCAAGGACGCCGGAATGAAGACCGCCAGAGAATTCCGCATCACCGCCCTCGAAGCCCCGGTGAAAATCCGGTGGGCTGAGGTGTCGAAGAACAACGTGACGGCACGCGAAGGCGGCTACGATCTGGAGCCGCTGCCCGGCGGCCGAACCCGGGTCCGCATCTTCAACGTCCTGGAAGGCCACGGGGTGGGCAAGCTCCTCGTCGGCCTCGCGCTCGCCGCTGCTCGCAAGGACGCCGACAAATACGGCTCCCGGATCAAAGCAGCAGCCGAAGCAGCAATCGACCCGCGCTGACGCCCCTGCGGCAGAAGTTACGCCTGTCCTGTCGGGTGAGGATCTGGCCGACTTGCTTGCTGGGTAGGTGGGCGGCTGATGACCAGTTTGGCGCCATCGCCTGAGGTGTCTCGGCAAATGCGAACACGGTGTCGGTGACCGGATGGAGTGCACCGGTGTTGTACAGGTCGGCGAGGTGGGCTAGTTGTTCACCGCTGGCGCGCATGAAGAAGAACGAGCAGTGCACGTCGGCCTTCCTGACGGCCTGCGAGGTGGGCTAGTTGTTCACCGCTGGCGCGCATGAAGAAGAACGAGCAGTGCACGTCGGCCTTCCTGACGGCCCAGCGAACCTTGCGGCTCAGGAACGAGAGCACCGTTTCGAACAGGCATCTGTGCGGATCACAGCCAAGAGTGGCGGCTTCCACTTCGATTGGCCGCCCGACGTCCCACGACGACTCGGCTGCCAATTAGGAATTGCGAATGATCGCTCCGTAGGGAATCGACAGCGAAGTCGTCCGTCGGGAGGCATCAGCACCCACCGCACGGAGGCACCACTGGCAGCGATCTGGGCCGGCATCGACGCAGGCAAGGCCCATCACCACTGCGTCGCGATCGACGGGAGCGGCCATCGGCTGCTGTCCCGACGCGTCGTCAACGACGAACCCGAACTCCTCGAACTGCTCGCCGACGTCCTGGCCCTGGGCGACGAGGTGACCTGGGGCATCGACCTGGCCGACGGCGGAGCCGCGCTTGCCATCGCGATACTCCTCAACCACGACCAACCGGTGCTTTACCTCTCCGGCAGGGCGATCCACCGCGCCTCCGAGGGCTACCGCGGCGAGGGCAAGACCGACGCCAAGGACGCAGCCGTCATCGCCGACCAGGCCCGCATCCGCCGCGACCTGCACCCCTTACGAGCTGGTGACGAGACCGCCATCGATCTGAAGATCCTCACCGGGCGTCGCATGGACCTGGTCGCCGACCGCACCCGCACCGTCAACCGGCTCGGCGCCCAGCTCACCGGCATCTTTCCCGGCCTGGAGCGCGTGCTCGACCTCACCAACACCGGGCCGCTCGTCTTGCTGACCGGCTACCAGACGCCGGCGGCACTCCGCCGGATCGGTCGCAAGAGGCTGGAAACATGGCTGCGTAACCGCAAGGTCTACCGCGCCGACCAGCTGGCCGAGGAAGCCGTCGAGGCTGCCGAGCGCCAGCACACCAGCCTGCCGGGCGAGAGGCTGACGGCCCGGATGGTGCACACGCTGGCGTCGGAGGTGATGGGTCTCAACCAGCAGGTCGCAGAGATCGACAAGCTCATCGAGGTCAGGTTTCGCGAGCACCACCAGTTCGCAGTGATCACCAGCATGCCCGGCCTGGGTGTCATCCTCGGTGCCGAGTTCCTGGCCGCCACCGGCGGCGACATGGCCGTCTTCGGCACTCCCGACCGGCTCGCCGGCTTCGGCGGCGTCGCGCCGGCACCGCGGGACTCCGGAAAGATCAGCGGCAACCTGCGGCGCCCCCAGCGATACAACCGCCGCCTCCAACGCGTCTTCTACACCTCCACCTTGTTCAGCATCCGAACGTGCGAGGAGTCCCGCCGGTTCTACGACCGCAAACGAGCCGAGGGCAAGCGCCACGCCCAGGCCGTCCTCGCTCTCGCACGTCGCCGCGTCAACGTTCTCTGGGCCCTCCTGCGCGACGGACGGTGCTACGAACTCACGCCGCCGACGGCCCTTGCGGCTTGACAAACAGCATTAGGAATCGATGAGAACGGTCACGATTCACTGAGACGGAACACCCAAGATCTGTGCCAGACCCCAGAACTCACCTGTCCTTTGTCATCCGATCGAGTCGTTTGACATCGAAGCCAGCCGTTTTGACTTCTCTGACGGTGAATCCAGTCGTGCGGGGTGAGCAGGCTGGGGGTGCCGTATGCCGGTATCGGCTGAGGCCAACAGAGCCGTGCCGTACGCCGTGGTGTGATGCGTGGAGGGCAGGCGCGAGGGTCGACGACGGCTGTTGTTGGACTGCGTGTCGGTCAGGTTCGAGGACGCTCGTCCTGTACGGCCGTTTCGGTGGCCACCGGATGGGCGCTGGGCGGCGACGACCGGGCAGCACGTCGGCTTCGAGTCGTGGCTGGAACGGGACCGTCTCGTGCTCATGGACTACGACCCGCGCTAGCAGGGGATGGTGACCAGGATGCGGCCGTGGCCACTGCCAGCGTCGACGTGATCGTGGGCCTTGGCGATGTCGTCCAGCGGGTAACAGTCGCCGACGGCGACAGTAAGGGCGCCGGCGGCGGCGGAGCTGAGGTCGCGGGCGGCCTGGCGCTTGGCCTCAGCGGGGAAGTCGTTGCTGCCGAGCAGCCGCAGGGTGACGTTGTTGAACAGCAGAGGCCAGAAAGGGATCTCAGTGCGGTCCGCGCGGGTGGCATAGGCGGCGATGACAGCGTTGTTGGCGGCGACGGCGTTGTCGAGATCGGCGTTGTCGGACAGCGCGACCTCGATGATCCGGTCGACACCCCGCGGCGCGTACGAGCGGATGGCTGCGGCGGGGTCGCCGGTGTCCAGGGCGATGCCCGCGGGTGAAGCAGGAGGAGCCGGATTCCCTGGTCGCCATCAAGGGCGAGATCGAGCGGCGCTGGGGCACCATCGACCTCCTGATCATTTTGAAGTACGCCGAGTTCGACACCGACTTCATCGCCGAGTTCACCTCGGTGGCCACCAGGGAGAACCTGTCCAAGGACGTGCTGCGGCGCCGCCTGCTGCTGGTGCTGTTCGGGCTGGGCACGAACATGGGCATCAAGCTGGTCGCGGTGACCGGCAAGCACGGCGAGTCCGAGGCGACCCTGCGGCGGGTGCGGCACCTGTTTGTCAACCGGGCCAACATGCGCGGCGCCCTGCGCAAGCTGGTGAACGCCACCTTCGCCGTCCGGGACGAGATGTTGTGGGGCGCCGGCACCGCGTGTGCCTCCGATAGCCGCAAGTTCGGCGCCTGGTCCTCGAACCTGATGACCGAGTGGCACCAGCGCTACCGCGGCCCCGGGGTGATGATCTATTGGCATGTGGAGCGGAAGTCGGTCTGCATCTACTCCCAGCTCAAGAGCTGTTCGGCCTCCGAGGTCGCCTCAATGATCGAGGGCGTGCTGCGGCACTGCACCGACATGGAGGTGGACCGGCAATACACCGATACCCACGGCGCTTCCATTGTCGGCTTCGCCTTCGCCCACATGCTCGACTTCAAGCTGATGCCCCGGCTGAAGAACATCGGCTCCGCGAAGCTCTACCGGCCGGCGGCCGGGCAGGACGAGAACTGGCCCCACCTCGCGCCGGTGCTGTCCACCAAGACGATCAACTGGGAGCTGATCTCCCAGCAGCACGACCGGATCGTGAAGTACACCACCGCCCTGCGCCTGGGCACCGCCGAGGCCGAGCAGGTCCTGCGCTGCTTCACCCGGGGCGGTCCCAAACACCCGACGTACCAGGCCATCGAGGAACTCGGGCGGGCGGTACGGACCTCGTTCGTGTGCGGCTACCTCGCGGACGTCGAGATGCGGCGCGAGATCCATGAAGGGCTCCAGGTCGTGGAGAACTGGAACTCAGCGAACAAGGACCTCTTCTACGGCAAGGACGGCGACCTGGCTGGCGCGGATGTGGAGTCCCAGGAGGTCAGCATGCTCGCGCTGCACCTGCTCCAGTCCGCGTTGGTGCACGTCAACACGCTGCTGCTGCAGGAGGTCCTGGCCGATCCGAAGTGGGCGGACAGGTTGACCGATGTGGACCGGAGGGCGCTGTCCCCGCTGTTCTGGACGCACGTGAATCCGTACGGCCGCTTCGAGCTGGACATGAACAGCCACCTCGATCTGGACCTGACCCTCCGGGCGGCGGCGCTCGGCCCCCGTGTCCCGAAGGATGAGGCAGCTGCAATTCCCGCGTGAAGACGACGTTGCCCGGGACGCCGAAGCATCCCGGGCTCTCTGGTGGCGCGGTCGGTGCCGAACGATGCGGGCGGACGAGCCTGCTCAGCCGGCCGGCGCACCAGGGCAGGCGCTTTCTCGACAGTTGGACGTGATTGCCGCGAGGCATTGTCCCAGGCCGCCGTCCATCCTGCTCCTTTTCGATCTTTCGGCGGGAATCGCGTGTCGGGGCGTCGTACCGTCCAGGCGGGAGCTTCCGCAGGAAGGTCCCGTCCGTCATGGCATCCCGTTGTTTGCATGCCGGGGACCCGTGTTGCCGGGCGGCTCGATCGGACGTGCCCTCTTCGCTGTTCCATCCCAGCGCATAGGAAGTGGAAGGTGAGTATGGCCAACGGATTTCCCGAGGGAGAGTTCTACCTCCTGAACAGGGACGCGATGCTGTGTCTGGCCGCCAATCCCGGCGGGACCAGTTCCACCCAATCACTGGGCCCAGGAGGAGGAACCATCGAGTACAGCACCACGGAACCACCGGTCGTACGGCTGGAGACCCCCAAGCCCCCCTCGGGCAACGCCTTCCAGGGCTGGTACTTCGACACCAGCCACCTGGAATATCGTCCCCCCAACAACTACCTCGTCAGCCGCATGAAGGCGGCCAGCATGGGCCACTTCGCCCTGCAGGTTGAGACGGAATGGGAAACCGAACACGACTCCCTGCACATGTGGGGCGTGGGACGCAGCGATGTGTCGACCTGGCAGGCCGACGATGGATACCTCTTCCATACGGAGAAGCCCGACTCGGTACTCACGATCATGGACCGCGACACGGAGCCCCGAATCGGCATGCTGCCCCGAGGCCGCGCCCACCAACGCTGGCACTTCATCCCGTTCCCCTAGACGCACGTGAGCCGGTGCGACCGTTCCGGCCAACGCTGACGACACGGCTCTGGTGCCGTTGACTGACGGCCTCGGTTCACTCGGCGTCGGTCTCGTCCTTGTCCAGCCCGCGCCGGAGCTGGACAAGGACGACGACGGGGGCGGACAGGATTGCGCATCGCGCCGAAGGTTCCCCGGCCGTCCAAGGACTTCACCGGTGAGAGAGACGGCGATCATGCTGTGCTGTGAGAGCGCCAGCTCTCACAAACGGTCCTTTCCCGGAGCAAGATCAGAAAGGGTCGCGCGCAGGCCGCGAAGCCCCGGTTCGGTTCGCAGAAACCGTTCTCACTCAAAGGTGCGTTCGGGGTACTTCTGAGAACTGTTTGTGACAGCGGCCATGGTCATGACGGACCCTCAAGAAGGCTCCCCGCGCGACTGTGACTGAGCCCGGATGCACCGGTCTGATTTCCGAGTGATCGTTTCGGGGTCTTGTGGCCGGTTGCTGGCCCGGCGGTTGCAGGAGGGTGTGGGGTAGCCGCTGGTCTGCCCAGCTTTTCCACATGTCCACAGGTCTCGGGCCCTTGCGGGCGGTTCGGATGGGTCGTCAGCGGTGTGGAGGCGCGTGCAGCACCGCGAACATCTGCGACCAGGCGTCGGCCCAGGGCCAGTTCACGGGCAGGTGGAGCGTCAGCCGTCGTGCTCCGCGTGCGATCCGGGCCGGCACACGTATGAGCTGGTCGCGCAGTGTGGCGGTGGTGGCTCTGGCGTGGAAGGTGGAGGCCAGGGTGCCCAGGGCGCGCATCAGGTTGTGGGTGATCGCGGCCAGGGCGAGCCAGGCGGCGTTGGCCTGGAAGTCGCCCGAGGGCAGGTGGGCCAGCGGCCCGCTTTTCAGGTCCGCGATCACCTGTTCCACGATGGCGTGTCGGCGGTGATCTCTTTCGGCGTCGACCAGCGACAGGGGCGAGTCGGTGAACGCGCAGTGGTAGCGGTAGGTACTGAACAGCTCGCCCTGGCCCTGGACTTGGGCGTCAGCGTTGAGGCGCTTGACCCGGCGCACGAGCAGGCGGGCGGTGACCTGCTGCTTCTTCGGCTTGGACGTGAACGCGGTGTAGTCGCGGACCTCGGCGATCTCCGCGTCCGAGACCCAGCACTGCCCCTCGGTGTCCCAGAGCGCCTTCGGGTAGCGGATCGCCGTCCACGCGTCCTCGTCGATGCCGGTGATCGCCTTCTTGATCGAGGCGTTCATCCGGGCGGTGACCGAGAACCGGGCGCCCAGCGCGCGGCAGGCGGCGATGACCTCGCTGGCGTAGAACGCGGAGTCTGCCCGCAGCACCAGCAGGCCGGTCGCGCCGCTGGCGCGGACGGTGCGCAGGGCCTCGGCGACGAACGAGGCGGCCCCGCGCACCGAACCACTGGCTCCTTTGCGCAGGCGGGTGGCGGCGATGACGGGGGCCGCGAGTGGGGTGGAGAGCACGGCCAGGAGCGCGTTCAGGCCCTTGACCTTGGAGTACCCGTAGCCCGCGCCCTGCTTGGCATAGCCGTAGGTGCGGCGGATCGTGTCGTCGATGTCCAGGTAGGCCACCGTTGCCGCGCCGGGCAGCAACGGGGTGTGGGACGCGAGTTGGGGCAGCAGTCGGCGGCCGACAGCGTGCAGTTGCTTCACGTGTCCGTGGGTGAACGCGCGCAGGAACGAGCCGAGGGTTGAGGGCGCGCGCACGCCGCCGAAGACGCGGTCCATTGCCCCGTGGCGCAACCGGCCCATGTCCGAGATGCTGTCCGCACCCGCCGCCATCCCCGCGACCAGGGCCATCACCTTCGCGGCCGGGAACGCGCCCACCCCGTCGGCGGTGACGGGCAGACGCACTCGCTCGCCGACCAGGCCGGGCAGCCCGCACCGATCGGCCAGGCGCAGCAGCGGCTCCAGGCCGCCGTAGGCGACCAGGGTCGGGTCATCGAACGCCGCCAGGACCGCTGCGGGGGCATGGGAGGATTGCACGAGAGATGCCTTGCTGTACTTGCCGGATGGAACCCTAGGGGAGTCCCATCCTCGCAGGTCACAAGGCATCTCTTTGTTTCCGGGTTCCACGCTCAGCAGGCATGATCAACCGGTGCGTCCGGGTTCAGACCACGTCCATGGCGAATCATGAACTCGCTGTTTGCTCGGTTCACGGCATCGGGTCGGTAGGTTGGGTGAATGTCTACGCCGCCTGTGATTCTCTTGCTATCCGGAAGCCTGCGTGCTGGTTCCTCCAACGAGACTGTGCTGCGCACGGCACAGGCCGTGGCGCCGTCGCATCTGCGCACGGCCTTCTATGACGGCCTGGGGAGGCTTCCGCACTTCAATCCCGATGATGACACCGATCCGCTGCCGCCTTCGGTGGCCGAGTTGCGCGCGGCGATCGCCGAGGCAACTGCGGTCTTGATCTGCACCCCGGAGTACGCAGGCACTTTGCCGGGCTCGTTCAAGAACCTGCTGGACTGGACGGTCGGCGGTACTGAGATCTGCGACAAGCCCGTGGCCTGGGTGAACGCGGCTGCTCCTGGCCGTGGCCTGGGTGCGGAGGCCACGCTGCGGACGGTGCTCGGCTACACCGGCGCGTACATCGTGGAGGAGGCGTGCGCGAAAATTCCGGTGGACCACAGGATGGCTGACTCGGACGGAGTCATTGCCGATTCGGAGGCGCGCAAGCGGATCACCCACGTGCTCGGCCTGTTGGCAGGTCCCCGTGGACCGGCGACAAAGCCCGAGCAGGCATAGGGCCGGTTAGGTCATTCATGTCTGCGGTCATAGCCGGATTGCGGCGGCGCCGCCCTGCCCTCGCAGCCGAGGTTCGGCCAGGCCACCTCCGCTGCACTTTCACGCGTCGGCGGACGTGATCCGGGTGCCTTGGGCAGAGACCAGGCGCCATCCTGCAGCAGAGTCCGCTGTGAAGACGTGGGTGTAGCGGCTTCCGGCGGTGAAGGTGGTGCCATCAGAGTTGGCGAAGTTCATGTTGGTCCGCCCAACCACGATGCCAACGTCGCCGTGGCGACGGACAACAGCCTCCTCGGGGAAGGACTCGACGGCGGGAAATGTGACGGTTCCGGACGAGACCGCAGCGAGCAGGGCGAATCGGGGGACGACCGAACCGTCCTCGATGCTGACCAGGATGAAGTCGTCTGCCAGCAGTTCGCCCAGGCAGGCGGTGTCGGCGGAGACCAGCGCGTTGAAGAAGCGCTGGTCGTGCTCGACCAGCGCTGCACGGTCACCGAGATCAGCAGTGGGCATGATTGTTTGTTCCGTTCTGCGAGGGAGCAACTGCCACGGGTGTGTGGCAGCGGCTTCCACGAAGATAAGCCTTGACGCAGGCGTTAAGGCAAAGCGCTGCGGGGCCAGGTGCTCGCACGCCGGCTCGCGTAGGCGAGGAAAGCGCACAAGCCCTTGTCCAGGCCGACGAGCCTGCTCGCAGCTGTTACTGCCCTGAATATCGGGCCTCCTCCCTTGGGTCGCCGCCGATTCTGAGGCAGACCTGTTCGCGGCTGCCGAGGATGTCCTCGCAGACCCAGCGAGCGGGCAGCAGGAGTGCGGAACCTGGGAGACGGACAGCCCGGCGGTGCTCATGGACACCGACCAGGCCGGGCAGACCGCACCGCTCGGCCAGGCGTACCAGCGGCTCCAGACTGCCGTAGGCGACCAGGGTCGGGTCATCGAACGCCGCCAGGACCGCTGCGGGGGCATGGGAGGATTGCACGTGAGAGATGCCTTGCTGTACTTGCCGGATGGAACCCTAGAGAAGTCCCATCCTCGCAGGTCACAAGGCATCTCTTTGTTTCCGCGTCCCACGCTCAGCAGGCATCAACCGGTGCATCCGGGTTCAGCCAGTGATCATGACTGCCGACCAGGACGTTCTGGTCGGCTTCTATACGCAATTGTTCGGCGCTGAGGAGGTCTTCCGGGTCCCGGCGGAAGGCCCGGCCTTCTACCTCGGTTTGCGTATCGGTGACACCGACCTCGGGCTGGTGGCGAAGGCGGACGCGGGGACTTCGGCGGCGTCGCGGATCCTGCTCAGCATCGGTGTCGATGACGTCGACGAGACGCTCGGCCGGGTAGAGGCGCTGGGCGGCTCGGTCCGCTCCGGCCCCAACGACATGCCGTGGGGACAGCGCGTCGCCCACATCCAGGACCCCGACGGCAACCCGGTCAACCTTACGCAGCCGATCCCGGCCCGGTGACGCTGCTCCGGTGACGCTGGTTCAGGGGCGTGTGCTGCTCGTGGGCTACTGCCTGCGGTAGAGGTCGATGGTCGGCAGTGGCCTCGATGTTCGTCCGGACGAGCAGCGCGCGCAGCCGGTGGGTGGCGCGGGCGGGACCGGTACGGGGCTTGGTGAGGATCCGCTAGATCCCTCACGTTGCCAACGCGTCGAGTGGCGGTGGCGAGGTCGGTGGGCACAGCCGCGTTCGACGTGGACGCGTCCGGCGGCCAGGACCCGGTTGGCCTCTGCCTGGGCGGATGCGGGCCGGTGGGTGCGGGTGGCCGGGAAGCCGGTGACGACCACCGGATCGTCCCCGGCGTCGTCCAGGCCGAGGAAGCCCGGGCCGGCCAGGGCGCCGGGGCCGGCCGCATGCGGGTGGGCCAGGATGCGGTCGCGGCGGGCGGCGGTGATGTCGTGGGGGCGGCCGGGCCGGGCGGCCGACCCTGCTCGACCTGCTCGGCCTGCTCAACGCTCGGCCTGACCGGCCTGACCGGCCTGACCGGCCTGACCGGCCTGACCGGCCTGCCGGCGCGGGATTACGGAGCCGTGGAATCCGCCGGGGCTACGCGGCCGTGGAATCCGCGGACTCCCGCTCGGCCGGCCCCTGCCAGTGCGATGCGTGTCCTTGCGCGGTCGTGCGCCGGGCACCCCGCCTGCCCCCGACGACCGGCGCCACCACCGGATCCACGACCGGCGTCCGGACCGGCACCCCGTCCTCCCGCCATGACTGGCACCCCGCCTCCCGCCATGACCGGAACCCCGTCCTGCCGCCAAGACCGGCGCCACGGCCGGATCCAGGACCGCCACCCCGCCTACCGCCCGGAGCGGTGCCAGGTCCGGTGCTTGGGGGTGGGTGGTGGGTGTTAGATCGCGGCTGCGCGGAGGCGTAGTGCGGTCGGTGCGGGGGGCAGGAGGATGCGGTGGGGGGTGGGGGTGCGGGCGGAGAGGATCTCGCGTAGGAGGTGTTCGCGTTGTTGGGGGCTGCCGGGGCGGCCGGGCAGGACGCGTTGCCATCGGGTGTCGGGGCGGGGGCCGGTGGCGGCGGTGGGGTGGTGTTCGGCGCGGTATTCCAACAGGACGCTGGCGTCGAGGCCGGGGGGCAGCCGGGTCAGGCCGATCAGGATGCGGGTCTCGGGGAAGTGCACGGCGATGGTGTCGAGCAGGCAGGACACGTGGAGGGCGTCGGCGAGGAGGGTGTCGCCGATGATCAGGGCGAAGCGCAGGGCCAGTCCTTGGCTGTGCAGGGCCGGGCGTCCGCGCGGGGGGCTGGGTGTGGCGTCCATGGCGGCAGATTCCCCTCAGGGCGTGGGTCCGGTGACGGGGCGCGGGGGTGGGGTGGTGAGGGCGGCGTCGACCAGGGCGGCGGCGGCTCCGGTGTAGGTGGTGGGGTCGAGGAGGTCCGCGAGGTCGGCGGCGTCGAGCAGGCCGTGGAGTTCGGGGGCGCCGGCCAGGATCGCGCCCAACGGAGTACCGGTGCTCTCGGCGGTGTGGCAGGCCCGGGTGATGAGGTCCTTCGCGGTGCGGGCGCCCAGGTGTGGGGCCAGGGTCCGGGTCAGGCGTTCCGAAACGATCCGGCCGCCGGTCAGGTGCAGGTTGGTGTGCATGCGGGCGGGGTCGACGACCAGGCCCGCGGTGAGTTCGGCGGCGGTGTGCGCGGCTCCGCCGGCCAGTCTCAGGCATTCGCGCAGCAGGGCCCATTCGGCGTGCCAGGCCCCGGCGGAGCGTTCGTCCTCCGAGACCAGGCACTGGGTCAGGCCGGCCGCGATCACCGGGACCTGCAGGGCCGCGGAGCGGATCAACGTCGCCAGGACCGGGTTGCGTTTGTGGGGCATCGCGGAGGAGGCGCCGCGCCCGGCGGCGGCGGGTTCGGTGACCTCGGCCACCTCGGTCCTGGTCAGGCCCTGCACGTCGATGGCGATCTTGCCGAGGGAGCCGGTGGTGAAGGCCAGGGCCGCGGCGAGGTCGGCGAGGGGGGTGCGCAGGGTGTGCCAGGGCAGGACGGGCCGGGCCAGGCCGGTCTCCCCGGCGTACGCGTCGGCCAGCCGGTCCAGCTGGTTGAGCGGGTCGTCGGGTGCGGGGCGGGGGCCGGGCGGAAGGTATCCGGCCAGGGTCCCGGCCGCGCCGCCGAGGCTGAAGGGCAGGTTGCCGTCGAGGAGCCGGTCCACGCGCAGCCGGGCATCGCTGACCAGGTGGCGCCAGCCGGCGGCTTTGAGGCCGAAGGTGGTGGGTGCGGCGTGCAGGGCCAGGGTGCGCCCGGCCATGGGGGTGTCGCGGTGTTCGCGGGCCAGGGCGGTCAGGGCGTCGATGACGCGGGTGAGGTCGCCGCGGATGATCCGCAGGGTGCGGTCGGCGACGAGCATGGCCGCGGTGTCGAGGATGTCCTGACTGGTGGAGCCGTGGTGGACGTACTCGGCCGCGGCGGGGTCCTGCGCGGCGACCAGCGCGGTCAGTGCGTTGACCAGCCCCACGACGGGGTTGGCGCTGAGCCGGGAGCCGCGGGCCAGGGCGGTCAGGTCGAAGCGGTCGGCGTGCGCGACGTCGGTGATGGTCTTCGCCGCTGTCGCGGGCAGGGTGCCGGTGGTGGCCTGGGCGCGGGCGAGGGCGGCTTCGGCGTCGAGCATCGCCTGCAGCCAGGCGGTGTCGCACACCGCGGCCTCGGCGGGAGTGCCCGCCCGGACGGGAGACAGCAACCCCGCATCCAACCCCGGCGGCTCTCCGGGGTCCGCCGCCGCCACGGGCGCCACCTGCCCCGACCCTACGACCAACGCCGCCGCAGGCGCTGCTGCGGACACGGCCCCGGCCACCACCCCGGACGCCGCCCCCGATCCGGGCGCGGCCTTGCGGCCGTCTGCCGTGCTCGGCGCGGCACCCGCCGCGGCTGCCGTTGCCGGCACCGCCCCGTTGCGGCCACTGCTCCGGACGCCGCCCCGATCCGGGCGCGGCCTTGCGGCCGTCTGCCGTGCTCGGCGCGGCACCCGGCGCGGCTGCCGTCCCGGATGCGGGTTGCGGGGTGTCCGGCCCGGTGGGCGCCGCCGGTGGTCGAGGGTGCGGGTGCCGGGTCATGTCGTCACCTCGGTGAGCCGTCCGTCCGCGGGAGTGCTCTCGGTGAGCTGTCCCTCCGCAGGAGCATGGTCGGTGCGCCGTCCGTTCGCGGAGGCGTGGTCGCTGAGCCGTCCCTCCGCGGGAGCGCCGTCGCTGAGCCGGCCGTTCGCGGGAGCGTGGTCGGTGCGCCGTCCCTCCGCGGGAGCGTGTTCGGTGAGTTGGCCGTCCGCAGGAGCGTGGTTGGTGCGCCGTCCGTTCGCGGGAGCGTGGTCGGGCAGCGGGTCGTGGTCGTGGGTGTGGGGGCGGGCCGGGGACAGGGCCAGCACGGCGCGGGCGACGGCGTCGGAGTCGCCGAGGGTGACGGAGTTGACGCCGGGGCGCACGCCCGCGGCGGTGGCCCAGTGGACGGCTTCGGTGGGCACGCCGAACGCGAAGCGCCGCGGATGCGGGCGGCCTTGGGCGTCGACGAGCCGGTAGGGGCGGCGGGTGACGTCCAGGCCGCCGGTTTCGTAGAGGCGCCCGCAGGCGGCGGGGATGCGGAAGGGCCGGCACTGTCCGGTGGCCAGCAGGTGCCGCAGCAACGGGTCGGCGGTGTGGCGCAGGTCGGGTTCCGGGAGGCGGGCCTCGATCAGGGCGGTGGCCCGGTGGACGGCGCCGGGCACGGCGGGGGAGTGGGCGAGGAACGCGGGCCCGGTGGGGTCGAGGGTGACGCGGATGTTGCTGCCGACGATGTCGAGGACGCCGGCGTCGATCAGGGCGGTCATCTCCTCGATGCGGGAGACGGGCGGCCCGATCGACACAAACGCGTTGAGGCCGGTGTACCAGCCGTCGAGTTCGTCGCGGTGGGAGTCGCCGTCCAGGCCGGCGTGGTCCACCACGAGCCGGATCTCGTTGCGCAGGTCACGCAGCACGTCCAGCGCCGCCTTGTGCGGGTCGCGCACGTTGCCGGCCCGCGCCCGGCGGATGTCGTCGGCCAGGTGGGCCAACAGGCGCTCGCGGAACGCGGCGGGGCCGCTGAAGGTGTCGGTGCCGAAGGGGTGGGCGATGCTCTCCCAGCTCCAGCGGTCGCGGGGTGCGACGGCGAACCGGTCCAGGACCGCGCAGCGCTCGGGTCCGTCGGCGGCCCGCAGGTAGGCGGTGACCAGGCCGGCGGCGTGCGCGGTGCGGCCCTGGGCGCGAAGGAGCGTCTCGTAGTAGACGCTCTCCACCTCCTGGGCGATCAGCGGCCACAGGCTCGCGAGGAACTCCAGCCGGTCCTCGTGCTGGTGACGCCACGTCAGCTCCCCGATCCTGTGCGGGGTCAGCAGCCGGGGGGTGTGGCGGCCGGTGACACCTTTCTGGTTCTGGCCGCGCGCGTGGTAGGGCACGCCGCGGCGCGAGCCCGCGATCAGGTGCGGTTCGCGGCCGGAGGGCCGGTAGCGCAGGTGGGTGCGGTGGTCTTCGAAGACCCCGCCGCGGCCGGTGGTCAGCAGCGCCATGTAATCGAAGAAGTTCAGCCCCAGACCGCGCAGCAGCACCGGCTGACCGGGGGCCAGCACGGACAGGTCGACGTCGGCGGGGTTGGCCGGCGCCAGGTGCGTCAGCCGCAGCTGCTCCGCCTGCCGGGCGATGGCCTCGGTTCGCGTGGAGCGCAGATGGCCGAGGGTCAGCACGACCGCGTCGCAGTGCGGCAGGCGGGTGCCGTCGGCCAGCGTCAGCTGCTGCAGACCGCCGTGCTCGCCGCCGACGTCGTCCAGGGCCACCGCGCGCGAGCGGTGCACGGTCACGCTCAGGTGCGCGGGCGCGGCGGCCACCACCCGGCGGAACGCGTCCTCGAGGTAGCACCCGTACAGGGCGCGGGTGGGGTAGGAGTCGGCGCCCAGGGCGCGGGCCTCGGCCAGCGTGCGGTCGTCGTACCCGCCCTGGATCTCCTGCAGGCGGTCCAGGGCGGCCAGGCGGCGGGCCCAGTCCAGGAGGCTGGGGCCGGTGGTGACCGGCCCGGCCATCTCCACGGAGTCGTCGGTGTAGAGGGTGACCTGCGAGGCGACGGTGTTCATCAGCAGGTCACGGGGCTGGTCGGTGCGCCAGACCTGGCCGGCGCCGGGCCGGGCCGGGTCGACGACGTGCACGCTCAGCGCCGTCTTCGCGGCCGATGCCCGCTCGTTGGCGCACAGCCGTTCCAGTACGGACAGGCCGCGTGGTCCGGCGCCGACCACGCAGACGGTGAACCGGTGCGCGCTCATGAGGCATCCCCGCGGACGGTGAACGGGGTCGCGCTCACGGGGGCATCCACCCGGACGGTGAACCGGTGCGCGCTCACGGCGCCGACCCCGCGGACGGTGAACCGGTGCGCGTTTACGGGGCATCCCCGCGGACGGTGAACCGGTGCGCGCTCATGAGGCATCCCGCGGACGGTGAACGGGGTCGCGTTCATGGGGGTATCCACCCGGACGGTGAACGGGGTCGCGCTCACGGGGGCATCACCCGGACGGTGAACCGGTGCGGGCTCACGGGGGTATCCACGCGGACGGTGAACTGGGTCGCGCTCACGGGGCGTCCTCCCTTCGGGCCGGGCGCGGTCCGGGGCGGGGCGGGCTTGCCCCCGGCCCCGGACCGCGGGGGATCACTTCTCGAGGCAGAACTCGTTGATGGGGTAGCCGACATGGCGGTCCTGCAGCGGCAGGTAGCCCAGTACCTTGTCGCCGGGCTTGAGTTCGGTGCTGTTCAGGACGGTGCCGCCGGGGCCCAGGACCCGCACGTGCCAGTCGTCCTGCAGGATCAGGTTGGCCGTGCGGCCGTCGGGTGCGACGGCGTCGACGGACAGCAGCGGGCGTGTCTCGATCTTGACGCGGCCCACGGTCACCAGCCGGGTCCTGCCGTGGATGTCGACGGCGGTGACCTTGCTGCCGGCCTTCAGCTCGCTGAGGTAGCTGGTGCGTTCGTCGGCGGCCAGCGTGTAGGAGTGGATGGCGCCGGCGTTGACGCGGAACGGGCGGGTGGGCATGTAGGGCAGCGGGTGCGTCTCGCTGACGCACAGGATCATGCCCTTGGAGTGCGAGCCGACCAGGATGCCCTCGTCCTGGCGGAAGTAGGTGGCGGTGTCCACGCAGGCCCGCTCGCCCATCCCCACATGCGCGGTCGCGGTGATCTCCAGCTCGACGAGGTCCAGGTCGGGGACGGTGGTGCGGGCCGCGGCCTTGAGCGCGGTGGCATCCCCGACCCGGGACGGTGCCATCATCACCCCGTCCGAGCCGAGTTCCAGCACCCCGAAGATGATCGCCGCCTCCTCGGCGTCCGCCGCGACGGTGATCAGGCTGCCCTCGGCCGCCGCGGCGGCCGCGATCACGATCTCCAGCGGGATCTTCGTCGGGTCCCGGAACAGCAGCACGCTCCACTTCTCGGTGCGCCCGCTGCGGCAGGCGTCCTCCAGCGTGGCCGCGTCGGTGATCTCCACGAAGCGCCGAACTCGATCTGGGGGTGGCGGGCGGCCAGTTCGGCGGGCTCGCCGTGCTTGGCCGGGTCGACCACGACGATGTCGGCGGCGCCGAAGTCCTCGGGCAGCGCCCCGCCCTGCGGGAAGAGAATCTTCTGGACGGTGGGCGGCAGGCCGGCGAGGTCGTCGGGCCGGTCGGCCACGATGCCGTCCACCCGGGCGTGCAGCGCCTCCTGGAGGATGGCCTGCTTCGCGGAGCCGACGGTGCGGATGTCGATCCAACTGAGCTTCACAGCACACCTGTCAATCGTGAGGACGGGAGGGGAAGAGGGAGGGGGAGCGTCGCGGTCAGCGGGGGTGGAGGATGTCGGCGAGTTCGCGCACCGCCTGCGCGGGCGAGGGGGCGGTGAAGATCCGCCGTCCCACGGCCAGGCCCTGGCAGCCGGCCCCCAGCGCGGTGCGGGCGAAGTCGGGAAGGCTCTGGCGGGTGTCCGGGCCGCCGGCGACCAGCACCGGGACCGGGCAGGCCGCAACCGCCTCGGCCATCTGTTCGACGGATCCGGCGAACACCGTCTTGACCAGGTCCGCGCCCAGGTCCGCGGCGATGTTCGCCACATGCGCCACCAGCTGCGGCGCGATGGGTGCGGTGATCCGCGGCCCGCGCGGGTAGATCATCGCGAGCAGCGGCATGCCCCACCGGCCGCACGCGGCCGCCACCGCCCCAGGTCGGCGAGCTGGGCGCCCTCGGTGACGGACCCGATGTTGACGTGGACGCTCACCGCGTCCGCCCCCAGCCGCAACGCCTCCTCGACGTCGCCGACCAGAACCTTGGCATCGGTGTCCGGGCCGTGGGCGGTACTGGCGCTCAGGTGCACCAGCAGCGAACACGACGCCAGCAGCTGGGGGTCGATCTGCCGGGCCCGCCCTTTGTGCACCACGATTCCGTCCGCCCCGCCGGCGACGATGTCACGCACCAGGTTGTCGAATCCGCCGGGCGTGGCGATCGGCCCGTCGGAAACGGAATGATCGAGGGGAACGAGGAGGAGGCGGCCATCCCCGTGTCCGGACAGTCTGGCCAATCGCAATGAGGTACCGGGAAGAGCGGATCGCACCATCAGGCACTCCTTGTCGGGAGCTCGGGGGTCCTGCAGGACGAATGGGCCGCAACGGCGTAACTCATCCGCTACACCGCGGAGCGATTTCTCCCCCCGGCACGTTCCGAAGCCTCGCAAGCGCTGTACAAGAAACGCCCGACAAACGTTCAAACACCAGACCAGGACGCCGGAGCGCCGCCCGGAGCAGCCCGGAAGGCGAAATTCCTGAACCCCCGTGGGGGGCGGAGGAACTGCGCTACCATCCCCACGGGAAACGTATAGTAAAAATTCGACACGCCCCCGGTGGGCAACCGGTGTGCAACTGAAGAGAATTACCGGTGCGCGGAACCGTCCGCGGCCGTGTGCAACTGAAGAGAAATTCCACGCGACCGGACTTCGACCTCGCCGCGAGTTCCCTCACGTATACATGGCCGAATTTCGCCCTAGGAATCGAGAATTCGATGCGTATGTTGAAACCACGTTGAGTTTCGGACGGCCGGATCGGCCTGGGCGTCCACACCACGGGGGTATCTGTGTACGTTTCCAAGCATCCGACGGACAAATTGCCGCAGCGCGGCTTCTTGTATGAGAAGGATAAGGAAAGTAGCCCCGTGCAATTCGGGGTGCTGGGCCCGCTGCGCATCGCGGTCGCCGGATCGGCCGCCGACGTCGCGGTCGCCCCGAAGGTCCGCACGGTGCTGGCCATGCTGCTGCTGCACACCGACCAGGTGGTCCCGGTGCCCGCGCTGATGCGCGATCTGTGGAACGAGCGGCCACCGGCGACCGGGCTGCGGACCTGCAGACCTACATCCTCAACTGCCGCAAGCTCCTCGCGCAGCTCACCGGCAGACCGTCGGCCGACATCGCCGCGACACGCTGGTGACCCGGGCCGGCGGATACAGCTTCACCAGCGCGTGCGGCCCGGTGGACTGGCTGGACTTCCAGGCCTGACCGACCGCGGCGGCAAGGCGATCGCCGCCGGCGACGACCGCTCGGGCATCCAGCTCATGGAACAGGCCCTGGAGCTATGGCGGGGCGACGCCCTGGCGGACGTGCCGGCGGCCCGGTCATCGAGGCCAAACGCCGCCTGCTGGAGGAGTCCCGGCTGGGCGCCATCGGCGTACTGAGCGAAGCACGCATCAGGAAGGGGATGCACCGTGAGGTCACGGCCCAACTGGTCGGCTCACCAGCGAGCATCAGCTCCACGAGGGCTGCACGCCAGTACATGCGGGCCCTGGCGCTGAGCGGACGCCGCGCGGAGGCGCTGAGGTCTTCAGCGACCTGCGGGTCCGGCTCGCGGCGGAGATCGGGATCGGACCCGGGCTACCCGCTCCAGCAACTCCAACTGGCCATCCTGAAATCGCACACCGGCGACATCTGACCCGCCCCGCCCGCCCACCGCGCGGGCGACACCTGCCGTGCCGGCCCGCCCCACCGCGCGGGCGGCACCGGCCGTGCCGGCGCAGGCGTCGCACCGGCGACAGTCACCTCACTGACAACAGCCACCGCACCTGCGCCGCACACCCGGCACGGCAAGCACCTCAGGCACGGC